>NZ_CP097332.1:2795931-3494914 GCF_023516435.1 Jatrophihabitans telluris
GCCGGCATGCCGATCAGGTTCCCCCACACCTCACGAGTGGCCTTGGAGCGGTTGAAGGTGATGAAGTGGATGCCCGGAATCCCCTCGGCCAGCAGCCGATCCGCCAGCAGCGATGCTTCTTCGATCCCGAGCGCCCGAACCGCGGCCGGATCGTCGGCCACGGCTGCGAACTTGGCCTGCAACGCGGCGGGGAACGGCGCCCCGGACAGCTGCTCGGAACGATCGATCGTCGCCATCCGGGTCACCGGCATGAGGCCCGCCAGGATCGGTACGTCCGACCCGGCGGCCGCGACTCGGTCCCGCAGCCGCAGGTAGTCCTCGGCCTGGAAGAACATCTGGGTGATCGCGTAGTCCGCGCCCGCCCGGCACTTGGCCACGAACTGGGCGGTGTCGTCCTCGACCGTGGCCGAGCGCGGGTGCTTGTAGGGGAACGCGGCGACGCCGACGGTGAAATCGCCGCAGGACCGGATGAGTTCGACGAGGTCGCTCGCGTACTGGATGCCCTCCGGGTGCGCGATCCACTCCCCCATCGGATCGCCGGGCGGATCACCCCGGATGGCGAGCACGTTGGAGATCCCGGCATCGGCCAGCCGGCCGATGATTCCTCGCAACTCGGCCACCGAATGGTCCACCGCGGTGAGGTGGGCGACGGGAAGCAGTGTCGTGTCGCTGGCGATGTGCTCGGTGATCTCGATCGTTCGGTCGCGGGTGGTGCCGCCGGCCCCGTAGGTGACCGAGACGAAGTCCGGTCGCAGGGACTCCAGCTCCCGAATGGTCGTCCACAACAGGCGCTCGTCGGCCGCGGTCTTGGGCGGGAAGAACTCGAAGGAGAAGGTGGGTTTGCCCTCGCCGAAGGCGTCCCGGACCGATCGCGACATGGGCTAAGCGTAGTGTCCGCCAGCGTGAGCAGCAGCCAGCCCACGCCCGGACCCGCCCCATCGGTGCTCGAGCGGATCAACAGCGCGCTGTCGGAGTTTCTGGACCATCAGCGCCACACCCTTCTCGACATCCACCCGGATCTGTCCCTGCTGGCCGACGCGGCCGAGAGCGCGGTGATGGCCGGCGGCAAACGGCTGCGGCCGACATTCGCCTACTGGGGGTGGCGTTCGGCGCGTCCGGCGGGCTCCCCCGGCGAGCACGAGCTGTTCCGGGCGGCGGCCAGCCTCGAGCTGTTGCAGGCGTGTGCGCTGGTGCACGACGACCTGATGGATGACTCAGATACGCGCCGCGGGCAGCCCGCGGCGCATGTCCGGTTCGCCAGCGAACACACCCGGGCGGGTTGGCCGGGACCCGCCGGACGCTTCGGCTTGTCCGGCGCCGTCCTGCTCGGGGACCTGTTGCTGTCGTGGGCGGAGGAGCTGTTCGACTCGGCCCAGGAGGCCGCGGCAGCCGCCGGCGCCGTCGCGGCTGAGCACGCCCGCGCCTGCCGGCGTGAGTTCGACGCCATGCGCACCGAAGTGGTGGCCGGTCAGTTTCTCGATGTGCTCGCCCAGACCCGGGCCGGCTTCGACGTCCAGGAAGCCCTGCGGGTCATCGAATTCAAGACGACCAAGTACACGATCCAACGTCCGCTGCTGCTCGGGGCCCGCGCGGCCGGGGCCCCTGCCGAGCTCACCCACTCGCTGGCCGAATACGGCTACGCGCTGGGTGAGGCCTTCCAGCTGCGCGACGACCTGCTGGGTGTCTTCGGCGACCCGGTCGAAACCGGCAAGCCGGCCGGCGACGACCTGCGCGAGGGCAAGCGGACGTACCTGCTCGCGGTGGCGATGCAACGGGCCGACGAGCAGCAGGCGACGCTGCTGCGACAGCAGATCGGCGACCCCAAGCTCGAGGCGGCGGACGTGGAGCAACTGCGCGAGCTCCTGGTGGCCACCAACGCTGTCGCCGACGTCGAGGCCCGGATCAGCGATCGCGCCGCGGCGGCGGAACAGATCCTGAGCAGGTCGTCGATCTCTCGCGAGGCCCGCGCCGCACTGTCCGCGCTCGCCCAAGCTGCCGCTCACCGAACCTTCTGAAGGCCGCCGGAAACGATCCGCCGCGTGAGCGCGTTCCGGTCCGACCGCCGCGCGGTGTGAGCGTCGGTGGCATCTGAGACGATTACCCGGTGGTGAACACCGGGCAACGAGCGAGCACCGGCAGCGCTCCCCGCACCCTGGCCACGGTCGAACGATGGGTCGACTGGGACCTGCGCCGGATCGCCGCCGCCGGGCTGACGGCGACCCTGCTGATCGCGATCGGCAGCTACGGTGCGGGCTCGCTGCCGGCCAACGACCCGACCCGCCATATCCCGGTCATCGGGTTGCTTCGCCACGGCTGGCTGGGGTTGCACGCCTCGCTGAGTGCCTACTACCTCGGTCTGGCGCTGCTGACCGCGACGTGGCTGATCCTCGGCCGGGTGTTGCTGACCGGCTCCGCCCATGGGACCCTGCCGGTCACCGAGGACCACCTTCTGCACGCCGACGCCGGCACCGCCGGGGGTCTCCCGGCCGCGGCCGACGGCTCGGTGATCGACCCACGGCGACTGCGCACCGTCCTCATCCGCTGGATGCTGCCGTTGCTGGTGGCGATGCCGTTGGCCAGCCAGGACCTCTACTCCTACGCGGCGCAGGCACGTCTGGCCGAGGCCGGGTACGACCCGTACAAGTTCACGCCGGCCGATCTGCCCGGCAAGTTCCTCGACAACGTCGCGTGGAAGTGGCTCGACACGCCCTCCCCCTACGGGCCGCTCTGGGTGACGGTCTCCCGCTGGACGGCCACCATCACCGGCGACCACGCCCTGATCACCGCTATGGTGCTGCGGCTGATTCCCTTCGCCGCCATCCTGGGCATGGCCTGGCTGATCCCTGGGATGGCCCGCCACCTGGGCCATCGCGGCGATCTGGCCCTGTGGCTGGCGATCGCGAACCCGCTCGTGCTCGTGCACGGGGTGGGCGGTGGCCACAACGACGCGGTGATGGTGTTCCTGCTCGTGGCCGGTCTGGCCGTCGTGTTGCGAGAAGGCGCCGGCTGGCGAGCACTGGCCGGCGCCGCCGCTCTGATGGCGCTGTCCGCGGCGGTCAAGGCGCCAGGAGCGATCGGTGTGGCCTTCGTCGTCCCGGTCTTCATGGCCGGCCGCGCGGAGCTGCGCGTCCGGGACTGGTTGCGGGCCTGCCTGATCGCTGCGGCGGTCGCCGTCCCGGTGTTCTCGCTGATCACGTGGATGGTCGGCTACGGAAACGGCTGGATCAAACAGGTCTCCCCGACCATTCCGGTGATCAGCCTGATGTCGATCCCCACCGTCCTGGGCGTGCTCTACAACCTCGCCACCGGCCAGCCCCACGCCGGCACCTTGGTCGACCACACCGTTCGGGCGTTTCGTCGCGTCGGCACCGTCGTCAACGCCCTCGTCCTGACCTACCTCTGGTTCCGGGCCGTACGCGGGTCGGCTTTGCAGCTGTTCGCACTGGCTCTGGTCTCGGTGGTGTTGCTCAGCCCCGCCGTCCAGCCGTGGTACTTCACGTGGGCGCTGGCCCCGGCAGCGCTCTTCCTGTCCCAACCGCGCGGGATCTTCTGGGTGGCCTTCGTGTCGGTGGCGTTGACGTTCCTCGTCCAGCCGATGGGCTCGGGTGTCGGCCTGACCGCCTACGTTCCGACCGTCCTCGTCGGCGCCTTCGCGGCCCGGTCGTTGCTCGGCCCGGTCGTGCAGCGCGTTCGGACCTAGGTTCGGTCGGCCACCACCGGCGGTCAGCGGCCACGACGTGGCGACCCGCCGTTGCGCCGGCGGCCGAGCGCCACCCAGCAGGCGAGGGTGAGCAGGATCAGGGCGAATCCGAAGCCGATGTCCTCCACCGGGGCGTAGGCGATCCGCAGCCCGAGGATGTCCGCGGCGGAGTAGCGCACGACCGGGATCCCGGTGAGCACGCCGTTGACGAGCAGCTGGAACACCAGGCAGATCCCGTAGCTGAACCAGAACGCGCGCCGACGCACCAGCGCCGTTCGCAGCACGGCCAGGTCGACGGTCACGGCCCCGGCCAGGGCCAGGACGACCAGCACGGTGTAGCTCATCTGCGGGTCATCCCGTCGCTGCCGTTGCTGCTGTTGTCAGCCGAGGGCTCGTCGCCGATCAACCAGTCCGGTCGACGCCGGCGCACGGCTTCCAGCGTCAGTACCGCGCACAGGGGAATGACGGCGAAGAACAGGATCTCCTCGACGGGCAGGCCCGCCAGCCGAAGTCCGATGAGGTAGCCATCCGCGAAGGACCAGTGACCGGCGTGCACGGCGTAGAGGTCCCACGCGGTGCCGAGCAGCAGCCCGGGAAGCAGAGCGAGGAGCAAGCGTCTCGGTCGGGAGTAGACCTGAGTGCGCAGGAGGATCTCCAGCGGAGCCGTCCCGACCAGACAGGCCGCCAACAACCCGAGGTAGGTCAGATGCCGCACGCCGCCCCCGCCGTCGAGCGAGTGCTCAGAATCCGGCGGCCTGAGCGCGCCGTTTGACCTCCGTACCACGGTTCTCGGCCAGTGCTTGGGCGGGAGTGCCAGGCAGCGAATCGTCTTCCCGGTACAACCACGCGACGATGTCCTCGTCGCCGTAGCGGGCGTCGCGCAGCAGGGTGATCACGCCGGGCAGGCCCTTGACGACGGCGGCAGCGTTACGGCCACCCCCAGCTCCGGGGACGAGCAGCCCGCGCGGCACACTGCGGCGCCCCTGGGCATCGGCGACGGCCACCAGCTTGCCGTCCTTGAGCAACTGGTGAACGACGGTGATCTGCACGTCGAGCAGCTCGGCCGCCTCGGGCAGCGGAATCAGGTCAGGAGGGAGGTCGGACATGTCACCAGCCTGCCACGCCCGCCACCGGTTACCGGATCCGCCAGCCCTCCCGGTTCGGTTCCGGCGATTCGGCGGCATCGGCGTCGGTGAACGGCCGGCCGGCCGGCAGGGACCCGAGCAGCTCGGGCAGCCCTCGGACCCCGGCGGGGAAGGGCTGTCGGACAACCTCGCGCCGCAGCGCATCGACGTCGAAAGCCTGGTCGGTGGCCGCGAGGACGACGTTGCCGAAACGCCTGCCCTTGAGCACGTCGTTGGAGGCGACCAGGACGATGTCGGCGAACCGGGTCCGCAGTCCGGCCAGCACCCGCCGGATGTAACGCATGCCCGGCTCGTCCACGAGGTTGGCCAGCAGGAGGCCGTCCGGGCGCAGCACCCGCGCCACGTCGGCGATGAACTCGGCCGTGGTCAGTTCCGCCGGGACCCGACCGTCGTCGTAGGCGTCGAGGATGACGAGGTCCGCACTGCCGGCAGCGAGCGCCGCGACCCCGGAACGACCGTCCTGCGAACGAATCCGGATCCGGTGATTCCGGGGTAGGGGCAGCTGCTGACGCACGAGATCGGTCAGCTCGGTGTCCGGCTCGAGGACGACCTGGGTCGACCCCGGCCGAGTGACGGCCAGGTAGCGCGGCATGGTCAGCGCCCCGCCGCCCACATGGGTGGTGGCCAGCGGGCCGGGGCGCCAGATCTCGAGCACGCTGGCGAAGAACTGGATGTATTCGAAGTCGAGGTAGGTGGGGTCGTCGAGGTCGACGTAGGACTGTCGTACCGCGTCCATCACGAGCATCACGCCACCGGGATGGTCCTCGTCGGCGATCAGTTCGATGCGCGGACGCCCGGTCTGGGCAGGCGGACGAGCGGGCATTGCCCGAGCGTACTGAGCCCGGCCCGGGTCGTCGGAGCCCGGCCGACGGCCCTCCTCAACCACATCGGCCCAGGTGCGCGCATGCTTGGCAGGCCGGGGGTCGCGGGCCGGCCCGGTGAGTCGCGAGCCCAGCTTTCGGGCACAACCTAGAATTGCGGGGTGCAAACGGCCATGGGAGACCCAATCGTGGGTCGAGTCCTCGACGGCCGCTACCGGGTCAAGCAGAGTTTGGCCCGGGGCGGCATGTCGACCGTGTACACCGGGCTGGACGAACGGCTCGATCGCGAGGTCGCGATCAAGGTCATGTCCTCGGCGCTGTCCACCGACCCCGCCTTCGCGGATCGCTTCACCCGGGAGGCCCGGGTCGCGGCGCGGCTGTCCCACCCGAACGCCGTGTCGGTCTATGACCAGGGCACCGACGCCGGCCACGTCTTCCTGATCATGGAACTGGTGCGCGGGCGCACCCTGCGCGATCTGCTGCGCGAACGTGGCGCCCTGAGCCCCGCCCTCGCCGTCTCGCTCATGGAACCGGTGCTCGGCGCGCTCGCCGCCGCCCATCGTGCCGGGCTGGTGCACCGCGACGTCAAGCCGGAGAACATCCTGCTCTCCGACGACGGGGCGGTGAAGGTGGCCGACTTCGGCCTGGCCCGCGCGATCGAGGCCGACGCCAGCAACACGCGGACCGGCCTGATGATGGGCACCGTGGCCTACTGCCCGCCTGAGCAGATCTCGCGCGGCCACGCCGATGCCCGCTCGGACGTGTACTCCGCCGGCGTCGTCCTGTTCGAACTACTCACCGGAACCGCGCCTTACACCGGCGACAGTGCGATGTCAGTGGCCTACCAGCACGTCAACTCGACCGTGCCGCTGCCCAGTTCCCGCCGGGCCGGCATCCCGACGCCGATCGACGACCTGGTGCGCCGCGCGACCAGCCGTGAACCGTCCGGACGTCCCCTCGACGCCGGCGCGTTCCTGGCCGAACTGCACGACATCCGCCTCGACCTGGCGCTGCCCGTGGTTGGTGTTCCCCCACGCCGCCCGGCGGCCGATCCGAACGCGACCCAGATCATCCCGACCGCGGCAGCTGACTACCCCGGCCCGCCCGGGGCCCGGCACACCGCGGAGTCGGCGACGGCGCCTACCCACGGCGGACGCCCCCCAGCGCGAGGCAACGGCACCGCGGTCAGCAGGCGTCCGGGTGTCGAGCGCACGCCGAGCCCGTCCCGCGACGAGGCGCGTCGCCGGGCCATGGCCGAGCGACGGCGCCGGGCACGGCTGCGGTCCACGGTCATTGTTCTCGTCATCCTGCTGCTGGGCCTGGCCACCGGTTACGGAGCCTGGTGGTTGACCGTCGGCCGCTACCGCTCGGTGCCGAACGTGACCGGCCTGAGCGCCAGCGCGGCGACGCAAACCCTGCGGGACAAGGGTTTCGCGGTCTCCTCGGCGGTCCGCCAGCAATACTCGGAGCAGTACCCCGCCGGGCAGATCATCGCCACCGACCCGGGCGCGTCCTCGCATCAGCTCAAGGGGCAACTGGTCACGCTGGTGCTGTCCAAAGGTGCGGAGAGATACACGATTCCCGACGTCGCCGGCAAGAAGGCTGCCGACGCGGCAAAGGCGTTCTCGGGTATGCCGCTTAACGTCGTGGACAGCCAGCAGGCCGATGGCACGGGCAAGGTCGACAAGGGCACCGTGATCGGCACCAACCCGCCGAAGGGCAGCGAGGTCAAGCGCAACGCCAACGTCACGATCTTCGTGTCGTCCGGGCCGCCGGCGGTGACGGTGCCCGACGTGCAGAACCAGAAGAAGGACGATGCGACCAAGGCCTTGACCGACGCCGGGTTCCAGGTAACGGTGCAGCAGGACTACTCCGACAGCGTGCCGGACGGCTCGGTGATCTCGCAGACGCCGGGCGCGAAGTCCTCCGCCTTGAAGTTCAGCTCGGTGACCATCGTGGTGTCCAAAGGGCCCGAGCTGGTGACCCTGCCGAAGATCAAGAACGGCACCGACGCCAACGAGGCGAAGCAGACGCTGGAAAGCCTCGGGCTCGTCGTCTCGATCGACACCCGCTACGGCGGCTTCCTGAACAAGGTCGTCGGCATGGACCCCAAGGCGGGCACGCAGGTCCGCCGGGGCGACACCGTCACGCTCACCGTCGTCTGAGCGGCGCCTGGCTAGGCTGTGGCCATGGTGATCGTGATGGCTCCGTCCGCGTCCGACAACGACATCGCAGGAGTCGTCGCCCACGTGGAGGCCCACGGCGGCCAGGCGTTTGTGAGCCGAGGCGTCTCCCGCACCATCATCGGTGTGGTCGGCTCGGAGGCCGTTCTGGAAACGCTCGGTGCCGACGGGCTTCCGGGTGTCGCGGACACCAAACGCATCACCGCGCCGTACAAGCTTGTCTCGGCGGCCAACCACACCAAACGCTCGACGGTGCGGGTCGGCGGTGTCCCGATCGGCCCCGACACCTTCACCCTGATCGCCGGTCCCTGTGCGGTCGAGACGCCGGAGCAGACCTACGCCTCCGCGCTGCTCGCCAAGCGCGCCGGCGCCACGATTCTGCGCGGGGGTGCCTACAAGCCGCGGAGCTCGCCCTATGCGTTCCAGGGGCTGGGCTTGGACGGGTTGAAGGTACTCGCCGAGGTGCGCGAGGCGACGGGCCTGCCGTTCGTGACCGAGGTGCTGGACACCAAAGACGTCGAGGACGTCGCCGAGCACGCCGACATGCTGCAGGTCGGCACGAGGAACATGCAGAACTTCGGGCTGCTGCAGGCGGTCGGTGGCACGGGCAAGCCGGTGATGCTCAAGCGCGGTCTCGCCGCGACGTACGAGGAATGGCTGATGGCCGCGGAATACATCGCCCAGCGCGGCAACCTCGACATCGTCCTGTGCGAACGAGGCATCCGCGGGTTCGAACCGTCCATCCGCAACATGTTCGACGTCTCGGCCGTGCCGATGATGCAGATCCTGTCGCACCTGCCGATCATCGTCGATCCATCGCACGCGGCGGGACGCCGGGACCTGGTGGTTCCGTTGGCGCGGGCCGGCATCGCCGCGGGTGCCGACGGCGTGATGGTGGACGTCCATCCCAATCCCGAGGCGGCCCTGGTGGACGGAGCTCAAGCGCTGACGGGCGAATCGCTGGACGAGTTGGCCCAGGCGGTCACGACTCTGCCGGCGCTGCTCGGCCGTACCTCGGCGGCACACCGGGCCGGCTGACCGCTGCGTCGGCTCCGAGCGTGTCAGGAAACGGCGACGCTCGTGCAGTACTGGGGAGAGGCGACGCCGGCGCCGACGTTGCCGGCCTGGACGCAGATCCGGTGGCTCCCGGCAGATGCCTTGTAGTTGAAGGTGAATCCGTGGCGCCCGGTCAAGCCGTAGGCCTTGTTCACGTCGGCACGCAGCGATTCCGTGGGCCGTGCGACGACCTTGCGGCCATCGTCGTAGAACGCCACGTTGATGGCCCTGCTCCGGGCGTCCGGGTCGAAGGCCCAGCCAGTCACGACTGCCGTCCGTCCCACCACCGTGACGCTGTCGACGTGTAGTCGAGGTTCGCGCACGCTCGGCGCGGCCAGGGTCGTGCCGATCGCTGACAGCAGGGCCGACCGCGCCGTGGTCTTGAGATAATCGGCTGACGGCGAAGCGGGAAACTCGATGGTGACCGCGATGGAGTTCCGCTGGTTGTCGGTGACCCAGCCGGTCATCGAGCCGTAGCAGAACCCTCCGCAGGTGAACGGCTTGAGGGTCAGGCCGAGCCGTTTGGCCAGCGCCGCGACGAAGCGTGGGTGCAACCTGCCGCCGTCGGTGGTGTCCATACCGTTCAGGGGCTGGTGCATGGAAATCAGGAATTTGGGTCTGACCCTCGAGAGAAAGGCGTACATCGCGCGGGTCTCGGGCTCGGACAGCGCCTTCGGGCCGGAGTAGAACTGACCGGTCAGGCGCCTCCAGTGGTCGGGCCAGTTCCGGTTCAGGTCGACCCCGTGGGCGTTCTGGCGAGTTCCGTGGGCGGCACCGTCGGGATTCATGGTCGGAACAACCCAGACGTCAGCACCGAGAACGGCTCTGGGCAACGCGATGATCGCGCGCGCGACCACTGTCCCGGCCGGCTCGTTTCCGTGCATCTGGCCCAGGATGACCGCCTTGACCGTGCTGTAGGGATCCCCGATCCGGTAGGCAACGATCGGCCGACCCTGCACGCTGTGACCAATCACGCTAGTGGATTGCACTGCCGCAAAGCCGGGAACCGCCGACGCAGGACGGGATCCGGTCGGCAGCACAACGCCTGCGAACAGCACCAACGCCATCAAGCCGAGCCACACGCGAGTCCAGACACGCTCTGGACGACGGGCGATTCGGTGCGCTGCCATGCTCCACGGTCTCCTGCGGTGGTGGGGGGCGGCGAGCGGGGGCCCGCAGGCCCACCCTGTCAGGGTTCGGCCACGGCCGCCACTTCTGCGGGTGGGATCGGCCGAGCACAGGGCCGAGGCCGGGTATGGCCAGCGATGGAGAGCGCTCACGCACGCAGAGCGGCCGAGCTTGCGCGGAGACCGTCAGGCAGGCAGGAACTGCGTGCGGATCTCGTTGGCGCCCGAAGGCGTGGCCGCCTCGTAGTACACCCGCCAGCCGGCGAGCCGGCCGCCACCTACCGGCACGATACTGGCGTAGCGAAGGGTGCCACGGCCGTGCTGGGACTGGCCCACGATCGCGGGATCGCTGACCACGAAGGGCATCGCCAGACCTGGGGCGCTCGCGTGCCCGGTTCGTTCGTACCAGTTCTCCTCCGCCGAACGACGGCCGTCGTAGTAGGCATCGGCCGAGCCGTCGGCGTTGTGACGCACCGTCGTCAACCGGCGCCCGCGCCGATCCCAGCCCGACAGACCCGGCGCCAGAACCTGGACCGGGTCCGACCACGTCTGCCCGTCGACGCTGCTGGTGTAACGGGTGGTCATCCGATCCTCGGACCCGGCCACGTCGAGCGGGTGGCAGCACAGCCAGGCATGCCAGCGCCCGTCACGATCGATCAGCACGACCGGGTCCTTCACCGCGACCGCGTCGTCGCCCGGCCACACGACGACCCGGTCTCCGGCAGGCAGGTCCTCCGGGGCGTCGGCGTCCAGGGCGTCGATGCGCCAGTGCTTGGATCCCTCGGTGGACAGGCTGAGGAAGATCCGCCAACCACCGTCCGGACGGCGTACCACCGCCGGACGTTCGAGCGAGGCGGTGCCGAGTTCATCCTTGTCGAACAGAGCGATCGTCGTGAATGCGACGCCGTCATCGGATCGAGCAAGCACGTTGGCGTAGCCGCGGCCGTCGTTCACCGGTCGGCGTAATCGGTAGGCCAGGTAGTAGGTGCCATCGTCGTAGAACGCGCTCGGTGCGCCGGCCCAATTACCGTCGCCCTCGGCCGGGGGCGCAATGACCAGCTCACCGGCGGACGGATCGAGCGACGGCAGAGCCGGCCCGCTCATGCCGCCTCGGTCACGAGCGGCCGGAGGACCGCCGCCGCCCTTTCGACACCGGATTCGTCGACGTCCAGGTGCAGCACGAGCCGCAGGAACGTCGGGCCCAGAGCCGATACCAACACCCCCTGCGCCCGTGCGGCCGCGGCGACGGCGGGTGCGTCGGTCACCGAGAGCACCACGATGTTGGTCTCGACCGTACCGGCGGCCACGCCGAGCTGGTCGGCCAGCCAGCGGGCCCGCTCATGATCGTCGGCGAGGCGTTTGATGTTGTTCTGCAAGGCGAACCGCCCCGCGGCGGCGATGATCCCGATCTGGCGCATCCCCGCGCCGTAACGTTTGCGCCAGATCCGGGCTTCGGCGATTCGCGCGGCGTCGGAGACCAGAACCGAGCCGATGGGTGCGCCCAATCCTTTGGACAGGCATACCGACACGGTGTCGAACCCGGCGGCGAGCGTTGACAATGGCGTGCCGCTCGCCACGTGTGCGTTCCAGAGCCGAGCACCGTCCAGGTGCAGTCCCAGGCCGTGGCGACGGCCGAGTTCCTGCACGGCTCGGACCTCCTCCGCCGGCTGGACCGTCCCCCCGCCGAAGTTGTGGGTGTTCTCCACGGCGATGGCCGTGGTGGAGACCAGGTACGGGCCGGCGTCCGGAGTGATGATCTCCGCGACGTCGGCCGCCGCCAGCCGGCCCCGCTCGGCGCGCCAGGTGCGGGTGGTGATTCCGGAGAACGTCGCCGCCGCGCCGAGCTCGGCCCGGACCACATGAGCGGTCGAATCGCAGGCCAGTTCCTCACCGGGTTTCACCAGCAGACGCAGGCCCAGTTGGTTCGACAGCGACCCGGACGGCACGAACAGGGCTGCCTCGTATCCCAGCAGCGCCGCAACCTCGGCCTCCAGAGCATTGCCCTCGGGATCGTCGCCGTAGACGTCGTCGCCGACCTCGGCCTCCGCCATGGCCGACCGCATCGCCGGACTCGGCTTGGTCACGGTGTCGGAGCGGAGGTCGACCACGGGGTCAGACACAGACTTCTGCCTTTGTTCGTAGGGTTTCTGTTCTATTCGTCGCCGGAGAGAAGCTCGCGGTGGCGGCGATCGGCGACGAGCCGTTCGGCGACCCTGAAGGCCAGCTCCAGGGACTGCTCGATGTTGAGTCTCGGGTCGCACGCGGTCTCGTAGCGACGCCCAAGATCGGCCGCGGTCAGGTCGGCCGTTCCGCCGATGCATTCGGTGACGTCGTCGCCGGTGAGCTCGACGTGCAGGCCACCGGGATGGGTGCCCAGGCCGGCGTGGACGTCGAAGAACCCGTCGACCTCGTCGATGATCCGGTCGAGGTGCCGGGTCTTGACACCGTCGGCGGTCTCCTCGGTGTTGCCGTGCATCGGATCGCACTGCCACACGACCAGGTGCCCGGTCGACTGGACCTTCTCGATGATCGGCGGCAGCGCGTCACGGACCTTGGAGTTGCTCATCCGGCTGATCAGGGTGAGCCGTCCTGGCACGCCGTCCGGGTCGAGCCGTTCCACCAGCTCGGCGGCGAACTCCGGCGTAGTGGTCGGTCCGAGTTTCACCCCGATGGGGTTGGCGATCCGCGACACGAAGTCCAGGTGGGCACCGTCCATCTGACGGGTGCGCTCCCCCACCCAGACGAAATGGCCGGACAGGTCATAGGCGCGCGCGCCGTTGCCGTCGTTCTCGACCCGGGTGAGCGCGCGTTCGTACTCCAGGATCAGCGCCTCGTGGCTGGCGAACAGCTCCACCCCGTCCAGGGCGGCGTCGTGGACGCCGCAGGCGCGCATGAACCGGACGGCGCGATCGATCTCAGCGGCCAGCTGCTCGTAGCGGTTTCCGGTCTCGGTGTTGCGCGCGAATGCGGTGTTCCACGCGTGCACCTTCTCCAATGCGGCCAGGCCGCCGCCGGCGTAGGCCCGCAGCAGGTTCAGCGTGGAGGCGGCGGTGGAGTACGCGCGCATGATGCGGTGTGGGTCCGGGGTGCGTGCGGCGACGTCGCCGTGCAGCTCGTTGACCATGTCGCCGCGGTAGGAGGGCAACCCGAACGCGTCCAGATCGGTGGAACGGGGTTTGGCGTACTGGCCGGCCATCCGGCCCAGCTTCACGACCGGCATCGACGCGCCGTAGGTCAGCACCACCGACATCTGCAGCAGGATGCGCACCTTGCCGGCGATATCCGCCTGCGACGACGTGGCGAAGGTTTCGGCGCAGTCGCCGCCCTGCAGCAGAAACGCCTCGCCCCGGGCTACCTGGCCCAGCCTGGCGGTGAGCGCGTCGACCTCGGAGGCCACGACGAGCGGGGGCATCCCGGCCAGGGTCTGGGCCACCTCGCGCAGCACCGCCGGGTCGGGCCAGTTGGGCTGCTGAGCGGCCGGCAGCGAGCGCCACGCGTCAAGCTTCAGCGGGTCGGGCTGGATGGACATGCTCGGATCGGCCGTGATGCTCACCTGTCAAGGGTAGGCAGTCCCGCAACCCGTTCCGACAGCGGGCCGCCCGCGCCAGCGCTCAGCCGAAGAAGACTTCCGCCTCGCTGTAGAAGGAGGGCGGGACGGTCTTGAGCTCGGTCGTGGCCTCGGCCAGGGGCACCCGCACGATGTTCGTCCCCTGCAGCGCTACCATCTTGCCCCAGTCCTCGTCGTGGACGACATCGATGGCGTGCAGGCCGAAGCGGGTGGCCAGCACCCGGTCGAACGCGGTCGGAGTGCCGCCGCGCTGGATGTGGCCGAGCACCGTGGTACGGGCCTCCTTGCCCGTCCGGGCCTCGATCTGGCCGGCCAGCCACTCGCCGATACCCCCGAGCCGCACGTGCCCGAAGGCGTCCAGGCCCTTGTCGAGGGTGACCATCTCACCCTCGTCGGGCTGGGCTCCCTCGGCAATGACGATGATCGGGGCGTAGTGCGACTGGAAGCGGCTTTCCACGTAGGCGCACACGCGCTCCAGCGAGAATCGCTGCTCGGGAATGAGAATGACATTGGCACCGCCGGCGAGTCCGGCGTGCAGCGCGATCCAGCCCGCGTGCCGGCCCATGACCTCCACGATGAGCGCGCGGTGATGGGACTCCGCCGTGGTGTGCAGTCGATCGATCGCCTCCATCGCGATGTTCACCGCGGTGTCGAAGCCGAAGGTGTAGTCGGTGGCGTTGAGGTCGTTGTCGATGGTCTTGGGTACCCCGACCACGTTGACGCCCTGATCGTGCAGCTGGGTCGCCACCCCGAGGGTGTCCTCGCCGCCGATGGCGACCAGCGCGTCGATACCCATGTCGGCCAGGTTCTGGCGGATCCGGCCGACGCCGCCCTCGATCTTGTACGGATTGGTGCGCGAGGAACCCAGGATGGTTCCACCGCGGGGCAGGATGCCGCGCACTTCGGGAATTCCGAGCGACATGGTCAGGCCCTCCAACGGACCCTTCCAGCCGTCGCGGAAGCCGACGAACTCGTAGCCGTAGATGCCCGCGCCCTTGCGGACGACGGCCCGGATGACGGCGTTCAGGCCGGGGCAATCCCCGCCGCCGGTCAGCACCCCAATGCGCATACGAGCTGTCCTCTCACCGATCTCGCGTTCGCTGCCCGGTCGCGGGTGGTACTTACCCACCCTCAACCGCGAGCGAGCCTAACGCGATCTCGGTCCGGTTCGACAGCACCGCGCTGATGACGCGCCACTTGGCCAGGTTGTGGCGGGCATCGGCCAGGGCGTCATGGGCGTCGGCCGGGGCGGGCGGCAGCTCCGGCGAGCCGGCGAGTTCCCAGTGCTGGCGCAGTTCGTGGGTGAAGCGGGGGATCTGGCGCGGCAGTGCGCGCATGTCACCCCAGAGCTGGGCCAGTACGACGTGGTCGTAGCCGGCCAGCCACGCCCACAGTTCGATCGGTTCACCCGGCTCGGTCAGAAACGCCAGCAGGTCATCGCGGATCTGCCCCCGGGATCGCCACGCCCGGTCCGCCGGGGAGGGCAGTTGGCTCAGCACGTGCTTGCGCACCCACGGGATGGCCCGGGATTCGTCGAACTCGGTGGACACCGCGTAGAACTCGCGCCCGTCCTCGGCCACGGCGCCGATCGACACCAACTCGATCGTTCGGCCGTCCTCGATGAACTCGCAGTCGTAGAAGAAACGCACCAGGTGCTGCCTAGCCCGCTCGCTCGGACGACATCCGGTCGCTGTTCGTCGAGCCGACGGCGTCGGCGTGGTTGATTCCCCGCTTGGCTCCGAAGCCCAGGTCGGCTCCGGTGGCCAGCTTCACCTTGGCGGCGTAGGTGTCCACGTATTCCTGGCCCGACAGTTGCATGAGTTCGTACATGATCTCGTCGGTCATGGACCGTTCCACGAACCGGTCCCCGGCCATGCCCTCGTAGCGGGAGAAGTCCAGCGGCGTCCCGAACCGGATACCGGGCCGGGGACGCAGTCGCGGAAGCTTGCGCCCGGTGGGCTGCACCTTGTCGGTGTCGATCATGGCCACCGGGATCACCGGGACACCGGCCTCCAGGGCCATCCGGGCCACGCCCGTTTTGCCCTTGTACAGCCGACCGTCCGGGGATCGGGTTCCCTCCGGATAGATGCCCAGCAGATCACCCTGGGAAAGGATCCGGACGCCCGCGACCAACGCACCGCGGGCGGCGTCCTTGTCGTCGCGATCGATCGGGACCTGGCCGATGCCCGAGAAGAAGAGACGGGAACCAAGACCCTTCAGGCCCGGCGTCGTGAAGTACTCGGCCTTGGCCAGGAAGGTGACCCGGCGCCGCACCATCAGCGGCAGGAAGAAGGAGTCGCAGAACGACAGGTGGTTGCTGGCCAGGATCGCCCCGCCGTGCTCCGGGATGTTCTCCGCGCCCTCGACCCAGGGACGCCAGACCCCCTTCAGCCACGGGCCGAGCCCGATGTACTTCAGGAACCAATACAACACAGCCGCAGCCTCCTGAGGCACACATCGAGCGGGTCTTGCTGATTGGACGGTCACGAGCTGGGTGGAACCTGACCTTAGCCGTGCGGTGGCGCCCGGGACAATCGAGAGCCCGAGTGCGTGCGGGTGACAGGGCGGCTCGTAGCGTGATGTGATACCAGGCAGTAACCGCCGACCGATCCAGCCGCAGCTTTGCCCCGTCCCAGACACCGAGCTTCAAGGAGTCCCACCGTGCCCCTGTTATCCGGTGCCGAGCCGTTCTCCGCCGACGGGCCAGGCACGACCGGGCGGGTGGGGGTCCTGGTGAGCCACGGGTTCACCGGCACTCCGGCCAGCATGCGTCCCTGGGCTGAGCACCTCGCCGAGGCCGGGTACACGGTGCGCCTGCCCCGGCTCCCGGGCCACGGGACCCGGTGGCAGGACCTCAACGACACGAAGTGGACGGACTGGTACGGCGAGATCAGCCGGGCCTACGCCGAGCTGAGCGAGCGCTGCGACGCCGTCTTCGCGTGCGGGTTGTCGATGGGCGCGACGCTGGTGACGAAGCTGGCCGAGGACCACGGTTCGGCGATCGCCGGGCTGGTGCTGGTCAACCCCGCCTACGGGACGCTGCGCAAGGACGCCGCGTTCGCCCGGTACCTGACCTGGGCGGTGAAGTCTCGGCCGGGAATCGGAAGTGACATCAAGAAGGTTGGCGAGCGCGAACCGGGCTACGACCGCACCCCGTTGAAGGCGTTCGTCTCACTGCAGGCGCTGTGGAAGATCGTTGTGGCCGACCTGGGCAAGGTCAGCGCACCGATCCGCTTCTACCATTCCAGCGAGGATCACGTCGTCGACGATCTGTCCGGACGGCTCCTGCGCGCCGGCGCCACCGCGACCACCGTCGAGGAGATCACCCTCGCCGATAGCTATCACGTCGCAACCATGGACAATGATGCCGAGACCATCTTCGCCGGTAGCGTTGACTTCATCCGTCAGCACACGGCGGCATCGATCGAGGATTGACCTTCATGACGGGACCGGCATCCGCGCACCGCGGCCGACGCGACAACGGCCTGGACTCCGACCAGTTCGCGCCGATCGCGGACGTCGACCCCCGGCTGGCCGACCACCTGCTCGACGTCCTCGGCCTGCGGGACGTGCCCGCCTACGTCGAGCCGGCACCGCCGGGCCGGGCGGTGGTGGCCGACCGCCTGTTCGTCGCCTCCGACCGCACCGGAGACGCTCGCGACGTCATCGAACTCGTCGCGACCGAACTCGGGATCGAGGTCGCCCAGGGTCCGCAGCCGTTCAGCTCGCTGGAGGAGTCCCGGCGCCCGGATCCACTGGCCGGCGTCGACACAGACGCCGAGTTCGCCGCGATCATCTCGGGTCTGGAGGAGCTCGGCCGCCCACTGTTCTCCGAAGCCGTCTCCCCGGCGGTGCACGCGGTGTCCACCGGCGAGGACAGCACCCCCGAGGCCGTGGATCACTTCGTGCCGCCCGCCCCACCACCGATTCCACGTCCGTCGCTGCCCACGGCGATGGCCATCTTGGTGACGCTGCTCGGCGTCGCCCTGCTTGCCTTCGGCGGCATGGTGGGTCTGCCGCCGGACATGCCGCTGCCCTTCGGCGTACTGCTCATCGTCACCGGAGCGGTGTTGCTGGTGCTGCGCCTGCGTCCGGAACCGCGCGACGACTCCGACGACGACGGCGCGGTCCTGTAGGTCGTCGCTGCTGCCGGTAATGACGTCGGGACACACAGTGTCCGGGAAACGTTTGCTCGCCGGACATGTGGGTTGAGCCATACGGTCATTTCACGCCGTCACCGTGGGGTCCTGGAGGTGGCGATCATGATGACTGCCGAAGAAACCGTGTTCATCCTGTGGTGCCGGTTGACGGGCAACAACCCCGTCGATTTCGGCGACGACGAGCGGGAGGCCTTCATTGCCCGACCGCAGGTTGCCGAACTGGCGACCACGCCCTACGCCGTACTCCTCGACGCCGGCATCACGGCCGCCCGCCGCGGGTCGTTGCCGTTGGAACGCTGGATCAACGCCGTCCGCACGGTGCGCCTGGACTTTCCCGCGGTACGAACGGCCTGACGTCGAATCCGGCACTTCCACGCGACGGTGCACGGCGCAGGCCCGGTGCGCGTCACTAGGGTCAGGGTGTGCTGTGGACCGATGTCGTGACCGATCGGCTGCTCGCCCTGCCACCGACCTGCGGCACGGTCCGGGTGCTGGCCATCGACGGCGGGGCAGCCGCGGGCAAATCGACGTTGGCCGCCGACATCGCCCGGACCCTCGCTGACAGCGTCGTCGTGCACACCGACGACCTTCTCGACGGCTGGGACGACCAGTTCGGCTTCTGGGACCGGTTACGCACCCAGGTGCTCGATCCTCTGGCACAGGGGCGGACCGCCGACGTGCCGCAGTACGACTGGCACCGCCAGACCTTCGCCGATCCGCGACCGCTGCCGGTGCCACGGGTCCTCATCGTCGAGGGCGTGTCAGCCATCCAGGCCTGCGGCGGACGGCTCACGCTGGGCGTTCTGCTGCAGGTCGACCGCCTCGACCGGCAGCGTCGCTGGAGCGACCGGGACGGCGCACTGGGTCCGGCGGAACTCCGGTGGCTCGATCGCGAACAGGACTACTTCGCCGCACCGATCGACACCAGCGCCCCCGTCCTGGCGCTACGCGGTTAGCTCCGGCAGCCGGCTGTGCCCGGTCAGCCCCGGCGGCGGGCGAGATCGGCCGCTCCCACGAGTCCCGCCTCCGGTCCGAGTTCGGCCGGACGTACCTCCGCGGTGGGACGGAAACCCCGACCGGTCAGGGATTCGGCAAAGGTGGCCCGGGCCGGGTCGATGAGCAGCGCACCAGCCTCGGAGACACCGCCGCCGATCACGAACACCGTCGGATCGATCACTGCGGCGAGGTTGGCCAGGCCACGCCCGAGCCAGCGACCCATGGTCGTGTAGATCTCCACGGCAGCCGGGTCACCTTCACGCGCCGCCTCGGTCACGAGCGGGCCGGTGAGTGCGCCGGGCAGGCCGTTGGCCAACTGGAGCAGCCGGTGCGCCGCCACCGGGGAGATGTCGGCCAGCTCTCGCGCGTCGCGGGCCAGTGCGGTGCCGGATGCGTACATCTCCCAGCAGCCGCGATTTCCGCACGCGCAACGCCGGCCGTCCGGGACCACCGTCATATGGCCGTACTCGCACCCGACGCCGTACGCGCCCCGGTACAGCACGCCGCCGACGACCAGGCCACCACCGATCCCGGTCCCGAGCGTGACCATCACGGCCACCGGCTGATCGCGCGCGGCCCCGAACCGGTACTCGGCCCACGCCGCCGCGTTCGCGTCGTTCTCCACCACGACGGGCACGCCGATCCGCTCGCTGAGCGCGTCGCGCAGCGGCTCGTTCCGCCAGGCCAGGTGCGGCGAGAACAGCACGGTGGCCCGGTCATTGGCGATCCAGCCGGCCGCACCGATGCCGACCGCGACCACCGCATGCCGGGCGCTGAGCTCGGCCACCGCGTCGGCGATCACCGCCTCGGTCTCCTCCACGTCCGTACCCGGAGTAAGCCGTCGGGTCGTGTCGATCACCGCACCGTGTTCGTCGACCACCCCGGCCAGCACCTTGGTGCCGCCGATGTCCACCCCGATCGCCAGCGACATGCCGCTCAGTCTCCGTCCGAGAGGTCGATGCGTTGCACCCGATCCTGATCAGCTCTGTCGGCGGCCGGACGGTCAGTGCCGTCAGTGCCACCAGTGCCGCCAGAGCCGCCAGAGCCGCCAGAGGCGACGCTATCGGCCAGGGTGTGGAGGAAACCGGCGATCACGCCCTGCAGGTCGGCCACCCCGGCCACGAACTGCTCGGGCGAACGGTGGCCGCCCCGCATCGCCGAGATCAGCTGACACACCGGGCACCACGCACACTCCGGTGCGCCGTTGGCGATCCGGCTGGTCGCCGGATCGCGCACACTGCGATGCAGATAATCGCCCGCGGCGGTCAGCAGCCGCGCCAACTCCTCGGCGAGCGGCCCGGTGCCAGCGTGTGGCCCTGCTCCGGCGGCGTGCGGCCCGGTCGGTGGCGTGTCGGTCATTTGTCGATCATGCCTGAGGCCACAGCGACTCATCCGGGACGAACAGCAGTTCCAACTTCCCGCCGCTCACCCGCCCCGATTCGACGCGGCACCGCCGCAGCACGCTGGGCAAGCTGAGGACGCGGCGGTGCCCGGCGACCGTGACGACGAGTTCGTCCCCACTGCGACTGGCCTGAACGTCCTTGCGATCAGCCAGCGGCAGATGGACCACGAGCTTGAACTCCGGCGAGGCCGCCGAGCCCACCGACGTCACGTCCAGCAATGCCGGACCGGCAACGAGGACGGTCGGATCGTCGCCGGGCAGCTCCCGGTACAGCTGATCTGCGACCTCACGCAGGGCGTCCAGGCCCACCGGTTCGGTGTCCCGGTAGCCGCTGCGGCGAACCGGCAGTCCGGCGAAGGAATCCTCGATCGCGGCCAGGTGCTGTTCCTGCGCCCGGATCCACGCCCGTTGCCAGGACGACATCGGCTCGTCGCTGGCCGGGATGATGCGGTTGGCGATGACCTCGTCCACCTGGTAGCCGTAAAGCGCCAGCGCGGTGAAGGTACGCCGGGTCTCGGCCGCCACCACGGCCTCGGGGGTCAGGACGAGCCGGACCGCGGTCGTGGCCGGGTCGGCCAGCAGCTCACGCAGCCCCGACAAATCCTCGGCCAGGCGCAGGATGGCGTCGAAGGCAGCGTCGGGCGGTACGGTGCCCGACCGTCCCAGCAACGCGGCCAACGGACGTGCCCCTCGGGCCAGTGCGCGGTGCAGCGGGAAGACCCGTTGGAGGTACCAGCTCAAAGTGCCCGGCAACGCGAGCAACCGCAGTGTTTCCGCCGTCGGAGCGCAATCGACCACCAGGCAGTCCCACCGACCGGACTCGGCCAGCTCGCGGACTGCGAGCAGGGCGAGCACCTCCTCCACGCCGGGCAGGACGGTCAGCTCGGCGGCGGCGATGTCCTCGGCTCCGCCCGCACCCAACAGCCTCCGAAGGTAGTTCTGCAGTTGGTTCCAGGACTGCTCGAACCGGCGTTGGGTGTCGATCTGAGTGGCGAACAGTCCGGGCGCTACTTCACTGGGCTCGCCCGTCAGCGGCAGGGCCAACGCGTCGCCGAGGGAGTGCGCGGCGTCGGTCGACACGATCAGTGTCTTCAACCCGCGATCGGCAAGCCGGATCGCAGTCGCCGCCGCGGTCGTGGTCTTTCCGACGCCGCCCTTGCCGGTGAAGAGCAGAATGCGCATGCCGGCTCCGCTATCGCCGGGCAATCGAGGGGTGGGCCATGTCGGCTCAGCGCTCGGCTTGCTTCTTCAACTCCTTCAACGCCGTATCCATGATCACCTTCTCGGCCTTGCGTTTGAGCATGCCGAGCATCGGTATCGCCAGGTCGACGGCGAGACTGTAGGTGACCTCGGTGCCGCCGGTCACCGCCTTCAAGCTGTAGGAGCCCTGCTGGGACTTCTGCATCTGACCGGAGACCAGCGTCCAGGAAACCGCGCGGTCACCGTCCCAGGAGTACGCCAGCTCGTATTCGTCGCGGATCGCCGATGCCTCGATCTTGAACGCGACCCGTTCCGCCCGGCCATCGCTGCCCGCCTTGGTAACGGTGGCCGATTTCACCGACCCGGCCCACTCGGGGTAGGCGTCGAAATCGGCGATCACCGCCATGACCTTCTCCGGCGGGGCGCTGACGGTGATCGACTGCGTTGACTGATCGGCCATGCGCGACAGGCTACCGTCCCTCCAGATCGTCCTTCAGCGCCCAGAACACCCGCTTGGCGTGCCAGGCCAGGCGCTGCTCGGTGCGAGCCCGGCGCCGCGCGACCCGGCCCCCGTCGCGAACCCTGGGGTGCGCGCTGAGACGTGCCGGGTTCAGGCGGAGAAAGTGATGCAGGACGACGCCGTCCCGAACGGGTTCCAGCCAGAGCTCGACCGTGCCGGTGTAGTTGCCGCCGGCATCCCACTGCAGTCCTTTGAGCCCGCGGTCGCGCCGAACTCGCAGCGTCACCGAGGGCCACCACCGAGCCCAATTGTCCGGATCGGCCACCGCCGCCCGGACACGTTCGGGGGACGCGGCGATCCAGGTGTCGTCAATGAGGTGGATTTCTGGTCGCATTGCGGCAGGATCGCATAGCAACAACGTTTCTTCACCTTCATGTGGAGCATCGTCGGCAAACAAGTTACCGTTCGGTATCACGAATTCCCGTTGCATTCACGAGTACCCATGGGGCCGGTGCGAACGCCCGGAATCCGGTGGAATCGACAGCGTCGGAAAGGACACCACGCGTGCGTGAGCTGACCATCCCCAGTGCCGGTACCGCGAAGGAGAACAGCGCCGCGCGCTACGTTTACGAGCGCGCCGCGTCCTCCCCCGACAACGTGGCCATCCGGGTCCGCCAGGGCAGCGGTTGGGCAGACGTCACCTCAGCCGAACTGGCCGAGCAGGTCGGCGGCATCGCGAGGGGGCTGCTCGCCAGCGGGATCGACACCGGTGACCGGGTCGCCTTGATGAGCAAGACCCGCTACGAATGGACCCTGTTCGACTTCGCGATCCTGTCCCTGGGGGCGGTCGTCGTCCCGATCTACGAAACGTCCTCGGCCGAGCAGGTGCAGTGGATCCTGGCCGACTCCGAAGCCAAGGCCGTGGTCGTGGAGAACGAGGCCCACGCCGCGATCGTGGCCGAGGTACGCGAGCAGACGCCCGATCTGCAGCATGTCTGGCAGATCGATTCCGGTGCGGTGCAAAGTCTCATCGGTGCGGGCGCCGAGATCGATATCGCCGAGGTACACAAGCGTCTGGACGCGACTCAGCCGTCCGACCTGGCCTCCCTGATCTACACGTCCGGAACCACGGGCCGGCCCAAGGGCTGCGAACTCACCCACGCCAACTTCCTGGCCGAGGTCTTCGAGATCGTCAGCGGGCTCGACCACTTGTTCAACGCCGAGTCCTCCACCCTGCTCTTCCTGCCGATTGCGCACGTATTCGGCCGGGTCATCGAAATCGGTGCGATCGCGACCGGCACCACCCTCGGGCACACCGCCGACATTCGTAATCTGGTCGCCGATCTCGGCGTTTTCAAACCCCGCTTCGTGCTGAGCGTGCCCCGGGTGTTCGAAAAGGTCTACAACACCGCCAAGCAGCGGGCGCACTCGGAGGGCAAGGGCCCCATCTTCGACCGGGCCGAGCGGGTGGCCATCGCCTACTCCGAAGCTCTGGACGGCCGCGGACCGGGCCTCGGTCTGAAACTTCAGCACACCCTTTTCGACAAGCTCGTCTACGGCAAGCTGCGCGCGGCGCTCGGCGGCCGGTGCGAATCGGCCATCTCCGGCGGCGCACCGCTCGGCGCGAGGCTCGGCCACTTCTTCCGGGGCATCGGGGTGACGATCTTCGAGGGGTACGGCCTGACCGAGACCACCGCCGGGATCTTCCTCAACGTGCCGGACAAGGTCAAGGTCGGTTCGGTGGGGCGCCCGGTCGGCGGCACGAGCGTACGGATCGCCGAGGACGGAGAGGTCCTGCTCTCCGGCCCCGTGGTCTTTGCCGGCTACTGGCGAAATCCCGCCGCCACCGCCGAGGCCATCGAGGAGATCGACGGCAAACGCTGGTTCCACTCCGGCGACATCGGGGTGATCGACAATGACGGCTTCCTGACGATCACCGGCCGCAAGAAGGAACTCATCGTCACCGCCGGCGGCAAGAACGTCGCCCCGGCCGTGCTCGAGGACCGGGTGCGCGCGCACTGGCTGGTCAGCCAGTGTCTGGTTGTCGGCGACCAGCAGCCGTTCATCGCCGCGCTCATCACCGTCGATCCGGAATCCTTCCCCGCGTGGCTCAAGCAGGCCGGCAAGCCCGAGGACGCTGCCATGGCCGACATGGTCGACGATCCCGACCTGCACGCCGAGCTACAGAAAGCCGTCGATGATGCCAACAAGGCGGTGTCGAAGGCGGAGGCCATCAAGAAGTTCACGGTGCTGCCCGAGGACTGGACGGAGGCCACAGGCCAGCTCACGCCGTCGCTGAAGCTCAAGCGCAATCTGGTGCTCTCCGAATGCAAGGACGAGATTGCCTCGCTCTACTCGGGCGATTCTCGCTCCTGATCCGCCCTACAGCTGCAGCAGTTCCGCCAGCCGGTCGGCGATCTGATCCCACTGCCAGCGCTCGGTGACCCACCGGCGGCCGGCCTGCCCGTAACGGCGGGCACGGTCCGGTTCACCGAGCAGCCCAGCGAGGGCGTCAGCCAGCGCCCGGACGTCTCGCCCGTCGAGGACTTCGCCGGTGGAGCCGGCCACCACTGCATCGGGGGCCCCGCCCGAGTCACCTGCGAGCACCGGCAGCCCCACCGCCGACGCCTCCAGGAAGACGATCCCCAAGCCCTCGACGTCCATGCCGAACCGGCGTGTCCGGCAGGGCATGGCAAAGACCTGCCCCGCGGCGAAATGCGCCGGGAGTTCGGCGTAGGGCACACCGCCGGTGAAGACGACGTGGTCCTCGACGCGTTCGTCGCGGGCCAGCCGTCGCAGGCGCTGCTCATCGGGACCGCGACCGACGATGAGTAGCGTCGCGTTCGGAATCGTCCGCCGGACGAGCGGCAGGGCACGGATCAACGCATCCTGCCCCTTGCGCGGCACCAGGCGCGAGACGCACACGATCACCTTCGCATCGGTCAGCGCGTACCGTTCGCGGATCGCCCGACCGTCGGCCTCGGGAGCGAAGAATTCGGTGTCGACCCCCGGGGTGAGCTGAGCCATCAACGGATGCGAACCGAACGCGGGTGCGAGCCGGTGCCGGGTGTACTCGCCGAGGTAGGTGACGACGTCGACGGTGTTGCCGATCCGCCGCAGGGCCTGACGCGCGCCGGGCAGCATCGCCCAGCCGACCTCATGGCCATGAGTCGTCGCGACCTGCCGGCGAATTCCCCGACGGGAAAGGGTAGAAGCGAGCAGGCCGAGCGGTGCGGACGCGCCGTACCAGACACGGGTGCTGCCGAGGTCGGCCACGGTGTCCGCGATGCGACGGGCGGCGGCAGGTGTGGGAATCAGCAATCCGGTCGGATGCCTGCGGACCGGGAAACTCTGCTGAGCATCGAACGCCGCCGCTCCCGCGAAGTCCGAGCAGTACACCGCCACCCGGTCGGCGGGCAGACGCCGCACAAGCTCGTGGACGAACGATTGGATTCCCCCCTGCCGTGGCGGGAAGTCGTTGGTCACGACAAGCAGGTCACGCACCGGCACCATTCTGCTTGATGGGGACGGTGCTCATTCCCGCAGGACCGTCTTCAGTTCCGAGCGCCAGGCCTCGGTGAAGCGCGCCGTACTCAGACCGAGGACCGAGCGCAATCCTCGGTCCGCGGCCGTGGCCGGGTCCGCCGCGGCGGCCGCACTGACCGCCTTGTAGAACCGGACCAGTCCGGCCTGGCCCACCCGGTGTGCGATGAGCACGCAGGCAAGCCAGGATTCCTCGTACTGCTGGGCCAGCCTGCCGTCCGTGCCGGCAAAGTCGGCGTTGCTCGGCAGCGAGCTGGGCATCCGGCCCTGAGCGAGTTCGTCGGCGAGCTCACGCGCCGTTGCCGCGGGGGACATCGTCGAGCCGAGGTTGCCGACGTAGTCGGCGAAACCTTCGATCACCCAGGTCGGCATCCGGTCGTTGGTGACGGCCCGCGCGGCGATGTGGGTCAGTTCGTGCTGGATGACCAGCCGGCGGCCATGATCGTCGAGCTTGGCCAGGTTGGCGGGATTGAGCACGATGCGGGCACCGAGGACCGTTCCGTCCGGCTCGACGGAATCGGCGATCGAGACCGCGGCGAGGTCGGCCGTGTTGCTGGTATCGGCGGTCACGGCCGCGAACTCCTGCTGGCTGGACGGCAGGAGGACCGCGACGTCCTCGTGCCACGGACCTCCCCAGACCGACTTGACGACCGGGACGGCCGCCTCGACCAGCGCAGCAAAGGTGGCCATCTGATCGCGGTGATCGGGATGGGCCAGGACGAGTGTGTGCGGCCCGCGGCGCACGACGAGCGGGCCGAAGTCCCACGGACCGGACCAGGACTTGCCCCCGGCGACGGCCGCATCGTCGTCCGCGGCCAGCTTCCAGGATCGGCCCCGCAGGACGGCCGTCAGCCACAGATCCTTGGATGTGGGCGCGGGGTCGACCCCGGAGAAGGCGTATTGCAACTGCACGTGAACGACGACGACCCGGCCACCCAGCCGCGAGGCCGCTGGACCGAGCACGTCGGTGCTCGTCACCGGCGCCAGCAGAACGTAACGCCACGTCGTCAGTGGGACGCCGGCCAGGTCGGCGTACACCGCGCGTTCATGGCTGCGGTAGCCGGTCGCGGCCGGAGTGGGGTCCAGCGCGGCGTCCCAACCCGCGCTGTCGCGGGTGGTGAGTGCCGTCGCCTGGGCGGCCAGCACCGACATCACCGCACTCGTCTCCTCGGTGGTGGGCGGTGCGGAGCGACTCGCCAGGCTGCCGTCGGCGGTTGACGTCCGGTTCCGTAAGAGCACCGCTGCGACGAAGCCCAGGACGACCGCGATCACGACCGTCAACCCGACGAGGACGGCCCGTTGCCCGGTGCTCGACCGCGCCCGCGGACCGAACGGTGCGGACACCGAGTCCTGGGACACTGGGGGGACGAGCTCGGGAGGATCGGAAACGCCAACGGGCGGGGCCGTTTCCGGCTCCCGCCCGCTGGCGTGTGAGAACTGCCGCGCGCTGGCGTTCGACATCAGGTCAGCCGATACGGACCGCGCCGGAGTAATCGCTCATGTAGGCCAACGAACTGATCTTCACGACGTCGCCCGTGGTCGGGGCGTGGACCATCATGCCGTTACCGATGTACATGCCGACGTGGTAGGCGGGCGAACCGAAGAAGACGAGGTCTCCGGGCTGGAGGTTGTTCTGGGCGACCGGAGTCCCCATGCCCTGTTGCTCGGCGGACTGGTGCGGCAGGCTGACGCCGGCCTGGCCCCATGCCCACATGGTCAGCCCCGAGCAGTCGTAGCTGTCAGGTCCGCCGGCACCCCAAACGTAGGGCTTGCCGCGCTGGGACAGCGCCGCCCGAACCGCGGTGAGGGCCGCGCTGGAGGCGCTGCCGGAAACGGCCACAGCGGCAGGCGCCCTGGCCACACCCGTCGCGGTCACGCTGGTCACGCTGGTCACGGCGGCGAGCTGAGTCCGACTCGGGGCTGCCCTGGCGGCCAGCTTGGCGCGCTCGGCGGCCGTGAGCGTGGCCAGCAACTGCTTCTGCTTGGCGATCTCGGATTCGAGCGTCGTGCGCCGGGCGAGCAGGGTCTGACTCTGCTTCTGCGCAGCCTGTACGGCGGCGTCAGCAGCGGCCTGTGCGGACTTCGCGGCCTCGGTGGCCTTCACCGCAGCGGTGGCGACATCCTTCTGGTGGTCGGCGAGGAAGCTCAGCGACTGCATCTTGTCGAGGTAGGCCTGGCCGGACGCGCTGTCCATCAGGGCAGCGGTGCGACTGAAGCTGCCACCCTTGTACTGAGCGGCAAGCGACGTGGCCAGTGCCTGACGGTCCTTGGCGACCTCGGCCTGCGCGAGGGCGAGGGATTTCGCGGCGGCATCTGACTGCTTCTGGGCGTTGGTCAGATCGATCCGTGCCTGGTTGAACTGTTCGGTGAGCTTGCCGTTGTCCTTGGCCAGCTTGTCCAGAACGCTCAGGACGTCGGCGGAAGTCTTGGGCTGGGCAGGCGTCTGCAGCGTCGGTATCGCACCCGCTGTCAGCGGGCCGGCCAGAAGCGCTCCGGTAAGGACGACAGCACCCAGGATCACGCGGCTGAGCCGCGACTTTCGAGTCAACGCCACAGTTGGCGGTGCTCCTCTTCCACTCGACCGCCTACCGAGTTAGCTGTCGGGTTCGGGCTTGGAAGATGCCCTACAAAACATCGCGGGAGGCGGGCCGTTGGACGAGCCAATGGCCATGCTTTAACGATGTTCCGATTCACCCCAGGAACCTGGGTCCCCGGCTCGACTGACCTGGCGCCTGATCGCTGCACCACGCCCGAATGTCGATTCGGCGGTACCGACCGGTGCCATCCGAGCTGGATGGCGGTTAACCGGAAGGTCTCGGAAAGGTTACGCCAAGCAGGGGCTTAATCACAATTACCGTTCATTGTGTCGTCGTAATCCAGATCACCCTGTCGCTCTGTAACCGAGAGCGCGATCATCGCCGACCCTCTCGACAGGTGAGTCCGCCTGCCTCGCGACGGTCGCCGGCACCGCCGCGGTCGTCGGCGAGACGTGCGGGGCACTCGGAGGGCGGCCGGGCGGAATAGTGGGCACAAGCCGCAGCGGTGGGAGCAGGCCGCCTCCCGCGAGCGCGCCCAGGGCAACCTCCTCGGCGCTGTCGAGCTCGATCGTCACCGGACGTGGCCCCAGCAGCACGGTCACCACGCAGTCGGCGCAAGCCAGATCGCGCATCGCGCAGCTGTCGCAGTCGATCAACATCGTCGGCCTCTTCCCTAGTCGTCGCACCGGATCCACCGGTGCCGCGAACGCTAGGCAACCCCTACGACAATTTCGTCCGACGACGATCAGGACCGCTCGATGCGCCCCAATAACACCTCGGCCGAGACCGCCCACGCCTGAGCGCCCCGGACGCTGGCCGCGACCGCCTGGTCCGAACTTGCCACGACGAGCGTCCGGCCGCCGGGTTCAAGCTCCAGCAGGCGCCGAATCAGGTCGTCGGCCAACTCACCCGGTGCGCTGAAGAGCACCCGCACACCGCGGGGGGTGGGCAAACTCGCCGCTGCTCCCGTCGGCGCCGCGGTGCCGTCGAAGGCCACGGTGATCTCGATGCCGCGCCGGGCCGCCAGCGCGCCGAGTGAACTGGTGAGCCGGTTCCGTTGCTCGATCAGGGTCAGCTCGGGGTAGCCGGTCTTGGTGATGTTGTATCCGTCCACGATCAGGTGGACGTGCGAGCCCTCCAGCATGCGCTCGAGCAGCGTCGAGTCCAGAACCGACGGTCGCGCGCCGGTGTTCTGCTCGGCTCCGGCCAGCTGGTCGGCCGGGGTGACCGAGGGCCGCTTGATGTCCAGCTCGCGACGCAGTCCCGCGGCGGCGGAGCTGAGCTGCTCCAGCAGGACCCACAGGCGGGCGTCGTCGTGGTCGCGCTCGACCCGAGCTCCGCGGCGGCCCGCCTCCAGGTCGGCCTCCAACGCCGCGATCCGGGCTCGAGCCCGCCGCAGCTCAGCCGACTCGGTCGAATCACGCCGTTCCAGCTCCCCCTGGATCTCCGACAGCGCCGCCTCGGCTCGGGCATGAGCCCGTTGTGCGGCGCGCGCCTCGCCTTGCAGGGTCCGGATCCGATGACTCAGCTCGGCCGTCTCCCGCGCGTGGCCCGCCGACTGCTCCCGCGCCGCGGCCTTCGCGGCGTCGCGTTGTCGTCCGAGCTCGGCGTTCTCCTCGCCCAGCCGGGTCAACTCGGCGCTGACCCGCTCGGATTCCGATGCGCTCATGCGGGCTTCGTTCGCCTGGAGGAGCTGCCGACTGACCTCGGTCAGAATCTCCGCCCACCGCTGCCCGCGGAACAGGTAGGCGATGACCCCGACGTCGGAGGGGTCGGCGGTGGCCGGCGGAGTGCCTGACCCGACCTGTTCGACCAGCTCCGGGGACGCGTCCTGGACGACGTCGGCGACCATGGCCCGGAAGTCCTCGTCGGCGGACAGAGCGGTGGCGAGTTCGGCGCTGCCCATACGCAGCCGCTTGTTGGGGGCGAAGCGGGCAAAGCGCCGTAGCCCCGGCGGGAGGTCGTGGATCGGGCGTCGGCCGATGAGGTCGGCCGAGATCGCCAACAGCTGCTGCCTGACCTCGGCCGGGAGGACCGGCTCGAAGTCTTCAGCTGCCGCTGCCTCGCTCACCGATCCACCCCCGTTCGGCCGTGTCCGACGTTCTCGTCAGACCCCGACGCTAGCGTGCGCCCCGTGACCAGGATGCAGAACCGAGCCACCGATTTCACCCAGCTGAACTTCGACGAGCTGGACGAGCCCCTGCGCGCGACCACGTTCGTCGTCGTGGACCTCGAGACGACGGGCGGCGCCGCGGGCAGCGACGCGATCACCGAGATCGGCGCGGTCAAGGTCTGCAACGGTCAGATCCTCGGCGAGTTCGCCACCCTCGTCGATCCCGGCATCGCGATCACACCCTTCGTCAGTGTCCTCACGGGAATCACCGACTCCATGGTCGCGGCTGCTCCGGGCCTGGCCGCCGTGTTGCCGGCCTTCCTGGAATTCGCCTCGGGCTCGGTGCTCGTCGCGCACAACGCGCCGTTCGACGTCGGTTTTCTCAAGGCCGGGTGCCTGGCTCAGCAGCGGCCGTGGCCAGGGTTTCCGGTGGTGGACACAGCCGTCCTGGCCCGTCGCATCCTGACCCGTGACGAGGTCCCGAACTGCAAGCTGTCGACGCTGGCCGGGTTCTTCCAGGCCGCGACCACCCCGAACCACCGGGCTCTGTCCGACGCCCGCGCGACGGTCGATGTGCTTCACGGACTCATCGCACGGCTGGGCTCCTTGGGGGTGCACTCGCTGCCCGAGCTGCGCGCCTTCACCGCCCAGGTCAGCGACGCCCAGCGCCGTAAGCGGCATCTGGCCGACGGCATCCCGCACTCCCCCGGGGTGTACATCTTCAAGGACGCGGCGGGCACGCCGCTCTACGTGGGCACCAGCAAAGACCTGCGCAATCGGGTCCGGCAGTACTTCGTCGCCTCCGAGACGCGCACGCGGATGGGCGAGATGGTCGGGCTGGCCGAATCCGTCGACGTCATCGTGTGCGCTCACGCGCTGGAGGCGCAGGTCCGTGAGCTGCGCCTGATCACGACACTCAAGCCGAAGTACAACCGACGCTCCAAGAACAGCGACCGCACGATCTGGCTCAAATTGACCCGTGAGCACTACCCACGGCTGTCCGTCGTCCGGGAACACCGTCCCGACGGCGCGGACTACTTCGGACCGCTTCGCTCGGCCCGCCAGGCCGAACAGCTGCGCGACGCGATCCATGACGCCGTGCCGATTCGGCAGTGCACCGACAAGCTGGTCCCCGGTCGGCACGTCCGTTCGGCGTGCACCCTGGCCGACATCGGCCGCTGCAGCGCGCCGTGCGAGCAGCACATCTCCGTGGACGACTACAGCGTCTTGGTGGCCCGCATCGTCCAGGCCTGGCGCGCGGACGTCGGCGAGCTGATCACACCACTGCGCGACAGGCTCACCCAACTGTCGACCCACCAACGCTACGAGGAGGCCGCGCTGCTGCGCGATCGCATCGCGACGCTGGTGCGTAGCTGTGCCCGGGCCCAGTCGCTGACCGGCTTGAACCGGATCGAGGAACTGGTCGCGGCCCGACCGGACGGGGTCGGCGGCTGGGAACTCGCCGTGCTGCGGCACGGCCGCCTGGTCGGCTCCGACGTCGCCGCCCGAGGGATTGCCCCGATGCCGATCGTCGAGTCACTCGTGGCCACGGCGGAGGCCGTGGACGATCGGTCGGCCGGTCTGATGGCCGTCGTCGAAGAGACCGAAATCCTGTTGCGATGGCTCGGTGAGCCGGGGGTCCGGTTGGTGCGCAGCTCGCGGCCGTGGGCGCTGCCCGCGTTCGGGGCGGGCAGGCAGCGTCGCTGGCTCGCTTCCGCCAAGGCCGCCGTCGGGCTGGCCAACCCCTTTGCCGACCGCCGGGGCTTGCGGATCAGCCATCAGCCGACCCGCGGCCGGGCCCTAGGATGAGCGCGTGATTACCGCCATCGTGATGGTCAGTGTCGAGGCCGACCGCATTCCCGAGGTCGCGCAACAGATCGCCGAACTCGACGGCGTCAGCGAGGTCTACAGCGTCGCCGGCGACGTGGACCTGATCGCCGTGGTCCGAGTTCGGGAGTTCGAGCAGATCGCCGAAGTGATCGCCGGAGGCCTGAGCAAAGTCGCCGGCGTCGTCCATACCGACACCCACATCGCGTTTCGGGCCTACTCCCGCCACGACCTCGACGCGGCTTTCTCGATCGGGTTCACCGCCTCGGAGTAGGTGCTCTCCGCGGCAACCTGGTCACTGGGCGGAACATCCGGCCAATCCTGCGCAAAGAATCTTGCGCCGACCTCAGATTTGGCGAAGGCTCCCCTTCGACTCCGCACCCGGCGGAGGCGAAGGAGGAACTATGGCTGTACAAGTTGACCTGGCGAAGGCGCTCGACAAGGCATGGGAGGACAAGTCGCTTTCCGAGATCCTCGATGCTCCTCCCTCGGCCTTGGCGGGCTTGACCCCGGCCCACGACGCGATCCTCAAGGACAACTTCGGCATCGACACCGTGCGCAAGCTCGGCTCGAACAAGTTTTTCGCCGTCGCTGGTGTCCTCGTCGCCCTCGAGGCCAAGCAGGGCTGAGCGCGCCGGGTCCGGCGAACGCGCTGAGCGTTCGCCGGACTCGGGCAGGATGGAACGATGCCCTCCATCTTCCGACGTGCCCTCGGCCCCGACTTCGACCGTTTGCAGCCGGAGCTGCAGCGACGATTCTCCCTGTCGAGCAGGGACAATCTCGCCGAGCTGGGCACCGGGGTCATGACCTCGATGAAGCGCGGTCGCCTCGCCGCCGTCCCGGTGGCGATCGCGGGCCGCTCCCGGCGCCTTGAGTTGCCCGGCGCCGCGACGGACGTCCGTTTCGACCTGGCCAACTACGCCTATCTGGACGGCTTCGGGCGCGAGACGTTCCTCTACTCGCGGCGCTTCCGGTTTCCGGCACGGGTCGCACGCTTCGACGACACCATGATCTACTCCGAATCCCGGACGACGATTGTCAACTATCTCGGATCGCATCAGGACATCGCCGCCGAACTCCGCCTGTCGGTCACCGACGACGGCGGCTTGCGGATGCAGGGTGGCTCGCAGCGCATCTACCTGGGCCGGGTCAAGCTGGCGCTGCCGGGGGCGCTGGCCGCTCGAGCGGAGGTCATCGAGCGTTGGGACGAGGCCGCGAACCGATTCACCATTTCGGTCGAGATCGATTCTGCCGCCGGCTCACTGTTCGCCTACCGCGGCTGGTTCACCGTCAACGAAGTGCCGATGGTCCCGCAGGACATTCCGGCCGGCCTCCGCCCCGACCGGGAACGGCGTGGCGACTGAACCGGCGGCCTCAAGGCGTGCGGGCCGCCGTGCTCGAGGTGATCCAGTTCTCGAGCAGACCGGTGGCCGCGCCCGAATCGATCGCGTCGGCGGCGATGGGCAACCCGTAGTCGATCGCGGCGTGAGCGGACTCGAGTACTCCGTCGAACGCGGCGATCGTGGCCGCGGCGTTGAGCAGGACGGCATCCCGGACCGGCCCGGACCGACCGTTCAACACTGCTCGCACGACGGCGGCGTTGAACTCGGCGTCCCCGCCCCGAAGCGCGTCCGCTGCGGCGTAGGCGATACCTACCGCCGCGGGGTCGAAGGCGTCCTCGCGCACCCGGCCGTCAGCCACGACCCAGACCGAGGACGTCGTCGCGCTGGTCAGTTCGTCGAGGCCGTCATCGCCGCGGAACACCAGCGCCTGGTCGCCCCGCTCGGCGAGCACCTGCGCCATGACCGGAGCCATCCGCCGGTCCGCGCACCCGATCGCCGCCGAGGTCGGGCGGGCAGGGTTGGTCAACGGACCCAGGAAGTTGAAGACCGTCGGCACTCCGAGTTCGCGACGTGGGGCGCCGGCGAAGCGCATGCCCGCGTGAAACACGGCCGCGAAGCAGAAGCCGATCCCGACCTCGGACACCGTGCGGGCCACGCCGGCCGGTCCAAGATCGATGACCACTCCGAGCCGCTCGAGCACGTCGGCGGTCCCGCAGGCCGATGACGCGGCACGGTTGCCGTGCTTGACGACCGTACGACCGGCACCGGCGGCGACGAGCGCCGACATCGTCGAGATGTTCACAGTCTGTGCGCGGTCACCACCGGTCCCGACGACGTCCACGGCCGGTCGGTCGATGACCACCGGTACCGCGCGGGCAAGCATGGTGCGAACCAGGCCCGACAGTTCGGTGGGTGTCTCGCCTTTGGCTCGCAGCAGCACGGCGAAAGCGGCCAACTGCGCTGGGGTCGCCTCCCCGGCCATGATCTCGTCCATCGCCCAGGCGGTGTCGTCCGCGGAGAGCGCGGACCCTGCCATCAGGGCGGCGAGAATGGACGGCCAGCTGGCGGCCCCCACCGTCGAGGTCACAGCCGAACCGTCAGCGAATGACCGGGATCGCGGTCGCCGTCGCGCGCAGGGCGCCGGCCACCGCGGCGCCGGCCGCCACCGGATCGATCGGACGCAGGATCACGCCGTCGGCCTGCGCCCAGCTCGCCAGCCAGCGATCGACCTCACGCAGCAGGATGACCAGGATCGGGGGGCAATCGGTGATCTCGTTCTTGAACTGACGTGACAGGCCCACGCCGCCAGTCGGTTGAGCATCGCCGTCGAAGATCGCCAGATCGATGTCACCGGAATCCAGCTGGTCTTTGACCTGGCTGTAGTTGGCACATTCCACCCAGTCGATGCGAGGCACATCCGGGGCCGGGCGGCGGCCGACCGCGGTGCGGACCGCGGTGCGTACGGCAGGATCCTGGCTGTAGACCAAGACGACGACGCTGGCGCTGTTCGAGGGTGAACCGGTCATCGCTGTCGATCGTCCTTCATCTCGAGAGTCTCGGCTCGGCCGGGCCGGACGGCGACCCACGGAAGCCGAACGGCGAGCAGGCCTGAGCCGGACAAGCCGGGTAGGTCATTCGCCGCAATCGTAGGCCACCGCCCCGCGGCCGCACGGCGCAGGTTCGCGCCCGGTCGGCGCACAAGGTAACGACCGGGTTGCGGCACGCGCAGGCCCACCCCGAACCAGACAAGTGTCGGCGATCAGGCAATAATGCGGAGGTGACCTCGACTGCCTCGGCTACCGCAGAGCGATTCCCGTCGTCCCGGGTTCATTCCCTGACGCGCCCGAACCTGGTGAGTGTCGGAACCATCGTCTGGCTGTCCAGCGAATTGATGTTCTTCGCCGGCTTGTTCGCGATGTACTTCACGGTCCGTGCCAACAACATCCACGAGTGGCCTGGCACCAAGCTGAACATCGCCTACGCGCTGCCTTTCACGATCATCCTGGTCGGATCGTCGGTCACCTGCCAGCTCGGTGTCTTCGATGCCGAGAAGGGCAACGTTTACGGGCTGCGTCGCTGGTTTCTGCTGACCTTCTTCCTCGGCCTGCTCTTCGTTTTGGGGCAGGCCGGCGAGTACGCCATGCAGGTGCACGCGTTCCACACCTCGCCGATCGTCAACGGCGTCCACGAGGACGGCATCACGCTCTCGTCCTCCGGCTACGGCTCGGTCTTCTTCCTGGCCACCGGCTTCCACGGCCTGCATGTGATCGGTGGCCTGATCGCCTTCCTCTTCTACCTCGGCCGGACCGCGCTGGGCCGGTTCACCCCGGCTCAGGCGACGGCCGCGATCGTCGTCTCCTACTACTGGCACTTCGTCGACATCGTGTGGATCGGCCTGTTCGCGACGATCTACGTGCTCCGCTAGCTATGCATTTCGTTTGCCCGCACCACCCGTTGGAGGTCGGCCCCAGCCGGCCCGCAGTGACCGAACGGCGATCAGCGAAAGGACGTCCATGACCGACGACAACGTCGACGCGGACTCAGGGCTCGGTTTCGAACCGGCAGTCACCGACGGCACGTTCGCCGCTGCCGAAGTGGGCCGCAGCCGTCCGCGCACGGCCACCGGCTCGCGGCGCCGCAACTCGTTGCGCCGACGTCTGACCAGCCTCGTCGTGCTGACCGGCGCCCTCGTCACCGTCGGCGGCGGGTACGCGCTGCTGGCACCGTCGTCGAGCGCCGACCAGACCGCTGTCAGCGCCGCTGACGTCGAACACGGTCGGCAGCTGTTCCAGACCAGCTGCATCACCTGCCACGGCGCCAACCTGCAGGGGGTTACCGGTCGCGGTCCAAGCCTGATCGGAGTCGGCTCGGCCGCGACGTACTTCCAGGTCAGCACCGGTCGCATGCCCGCGGTCAGCCAGGGTGCCAACAACGTCCGCAAGCCGGCCAAGTTCGGCGAGGCCGACACCCAGGCCTTGGCGGCGTTCGTAGGTTCGGTCGGCGGAGGCCCCGAGGCCCCGACCTCGGGCAGCCTGCGCAACGGCTCCATCGGAGCCGGCGGCGAGCTCTTCCGCCTCAACTGCGCCTCGTGCCACAACTTCGCCGGCAAGGGGGCGCCCCTGTCGGCCGGCAAGGTCGCGCCAGGTTTGAACCAGGCGACCGACAAGCAGATCTACACGGCGATGCTGTCCGGCCCGGAGAACATGCCCGTCTTCTCCGACAACCAGATCACGCCCGAACAGAAGCAAGCCATCATCAACTACATCCAGAACCTCAAAGCGTCCAAGGACCCCGGCGGGGCCGGGCTCGACCGGATCGGTCCGGTGTCGGAAGGCTTGCTGATCTGGACGGTTGGCCTGGGAGTGCTGATGGTGGCCATTCTCTGGATCGGCCGCAAGTCATGACCAGCCCGCAGCTCGAGCGTGACGGAGAGAACCTGTGAGCACGACTGACCAGCACCCTGGCGACGAGATCGAGGTGCCCTCGGCCGAAGCCCTGGGGTCGATGAGCGACGAAGAGGTCATGATCATCGGCGCCGAGGCCGACGGCGTGCACATCGTCCACCGGCGCGAGCGGTACCCCATCGCCGGGACACGGGCGGAGAAGCGGGCGGAGCGAACCATCGCGGCGCTCTTCGTGCTGGCGTTCCTCTCGGCGGTCGGCTTCATCGTGGTGTTCTGCGGCGCGGTGCCCTTCGAGTGGCATCTGCCCGGCCAGGGAAGTCAGGACTTCCGCTACTTCACGCCCCTGCTCGGAGCCTTGCTCGGGCTGTCGCTGGCTTGCATCGGCATCGGCGTGGTCCTCTGGGCGAAGTGGCTCATGCCCGAGGAAGAGGTTGTGCAGGACCGGCACGACGACCCGTCCCCTCTGCCCGAACAGATCATGACCTCGGCGACGATCATGTCCGGGCTCAACGACTTCGGGGTCGCGCGCCGCTCGATGCTCAAGTCGACGATCGGCCTTGCGGGCGCCGCGCTCGGAGCGGTCCCGCTGGTGGCTCTGGTCGGCGCGATGATCAAGAAGCCGAACAAGGGCGCCGGACAGAGCCTGTTCCACACGATGTGGACGAAGGGTGTTCCGATCGTCTACGCCGACGGTCGGCGCGTCGGCCCGGACGACCTCCTCCCCGGTGGGCTGGAGACGGTGTTCCCGGGCGTGCCCGGTGGCGTCAAGGCGGGTGACTCGCCGACGCTGCTCATCCGGCTTCGTCCGGGTCAGGTCGTCAAGGCGCGTAAGGGACAGTCGAGCTACCAGTGGGGCGATTATGTGGCGTTCTCCAAGATCTGCACACACGCCGGGTGCCCCGCTTCCTTGTACGAACAGCAGACCGGGCGGTTGTTGTGCCCGTGCCACCAGTCCCAGTTCGACGTGCTGCTCGACGCCAAGCCGATCTTCGGTCCGGCCACGCGCAGCCTTCCGAAGCTTCCGCTCGGAGTCGAAGTAGTGGACGGCAAGCAGTACTTTGTTGCTCAGGGTGACTTCCCTGAGGCAATCGGCCCGGCATTCTGGGAGCGGCCATGAACGAGGATCGCATTGAGGCGTCCATCGCCCGCGCGAGAAGCGAGGCAACCCGATGACTGTTGATGACCTGAGGGCCAAGCCGACCGTGAAGGGGCCCAAGCGGTTCGACAAGCCGCGGACGCCGGCCGGCAAGGCGGGCAAGTTCATGGAAGAGCGCCTGAGCCTGGCTGGTGGCGCGCGCAAGCAGCTGAACAAGGTCTTCCCGGACCACTGGTCGTTCATGATGGGCGAGATCGCGCTGTACTCGTTCATCATCCTGATCCTGACCGGCACGTTCCTCACGTTCTTCTTCGACGCGTCCATGGGCGAGGTCAAGTACGACGGGTCGTATGTACCGCTGCAGGGCGTGGAGATGTCGCGGGCGTACGCGTCCACCCTGCACATTTCCTTCGATGTCCGCGGCGGCCTGATCCTGCGACAGATCCACCACTGGGCGGCGCTGCTGTTCATGGCGTCGATGACGATCCACATGTTCCGGATCTTCTTCACCGGCGCGTTCCGCAAGCCGCGTGAGCTGAACTGGCTGATCGGTCTCGGCCTCATCACGCTGGGCCTGGTCGAGGGCTTCGCCGGCTACTCGCTGCCCGACGATCTGCTGTCCGGTACCGGTCTGCGGATCGCCGAGGCCATCATGCAGTCGATCCCCGTGATCGGCACCTGGGTCGCGTTCCTGGCCTTCGGCGGGAAGTTCCCGGGTACCGAGATCATCGGAAGGCTCTACATCGTCCACGTGCTGCTCATACCCGGCATTCTCGCCGGGCTGATCGGCGCGCACATGGGCTTGCTGATCAAGCAGAAGCACACCGAGTTCCCCGGGCCGGGCAAGTCCGAGGCGACGGTGTCGGGCGAGAGAATGTATCCCACGTATGGCGCCAAGGCCGGTGGCTTCTTCTTCATCGTCTTCGCCGTGTGCGCGGCCCTCGGTGGACTCGCCCAGATCAACCCGATCTGGCTGTACGGGCCGTACAACACCGCGCAGGTTTCGGCGGGTTCGCAGCCTGACTTCTACATCGGGTTCCTCGACGGCTCCACCCGTCTGTTCCCGTCATGGGAAATCCGGTTGTGGCACCACACCATTCCCGCGCTGTTCTGGCCGACGCTGGTGTTGCCGGGAATCCTGTTCTCCCTGGCCGGGGCGTATCCGTTCCTGGAGGCCAAACTCACCGGCGACCGTGCGCATCACAACCTGCTGCAGCGGCCCCGGGACGTCCCCGTCCGTACGGGTCTCGGATCTATGGCGATCGTGTTCTACGCCGTGTTGCTGCTGTCCGGGGGTAACGACCTCATCGCCAAGTCCTTCGACATCTCGTTGAATGCGATGACCTGGACGGGTCGCATCGCGTTGCTGTTCGCTCCCCCGCTGGCGTATCTGGCGGCGTACAAGATCTGTCTCGGATTGCAGCGCCATGACCGCGAGGTGCTGGAGCACGGGATCGAGACCGGCATCATCAAGCGTCTGCCGAACGGTGAATTCATCGAGATTCACCAGCCACTCGGCCCGGTCGACGATCATGGTCACGGCCTGTTGCAGTACTCCGGTACTCCCATCCCGAAGAAGATGAACAAGCTCGGCAATCCGCACGGGGGCCGGGTTCGGGGATTCCTCTGGCCCGTCAAGGAACCGGCCGAGATCGAAGCGGAACTCGCCGCTCTCGCCGAGGCCGAATCCGCCCAGCACGACAAGCAGCGGGAGCTGACCGACTAGCTAGACCTCCGGACTCCGGTCGTCTGTTCGCGTGCCGGGTCCCGGCCGACTTGCAGCGCTGGCCGACTTGCCGGCTGCACGACTTTCCGGATACCTAACTGCAGCGCTACTCACGGGCCCGCTCACCACACTGGTGGGCGGGCCCGTTCCTCATGCGCGCGGCCTGCTCCACATGCGTGGGCGGCCCTCTCCCGATGCGTGGGCGGACCGTCCATATGCGTGGGCGGAGCGTCCATATGCGTCGACGGACCGTCCATATGCGTCGACGGACCGTCCATATGCGTCGACGGACCGTCCGCTCCGCGCCATCCCCCAAACTCTCCCCCGCGAATGGGCACTTGCAGCGCGAATGGGCACTTGCAACCGCCCACTCGCGGCGAAACTGCCCATTCGCCGACCGGACGGCCGTCCCTCGCGACGAAGCTGCCCACTCGACGACACTCGCTCAGGGGCGCCCCGGCACGCTCCGGTCCACCTGACCTGTCCCCGTCCCGACAAGGTCCCCCCACTCTCCCCCGCGAATGGGCACTTGCAGCGCGAATGGGCACTTGCAACCGCCCACTCGCGACGAAACTGCCCATTCGGCGAGCCGACCGGACGACCGGACCCACCGGACCAATGGAACCGGACGGAAGCGACCGGACGGACCGCACCGAAGCGACCGGACCGGACCGAAGCGACCGGACCGGACCGACCGAACCGACGGGAGGAGCGGACTCTGCCGGCAACGGGACGAGGGAGGTACAGCAACGGGCCCGCCCACATGGTGGTGGACGGGCCCGGACGATGCCTGAGCGTGACGCTAGCGAAGCGGCGCGCGGTTTCCGACGTAGTACTCGAACAACAGGCCACCGGCGGTGGACAGGATGAGCACAACACCCAAACCCATCAGCCAGAACTGAGCCAGGGCCATGCCGAAGCCGGTGACCAGCGCCGACAACGCGATTCCGAAGGGCCAGTAACTGCCGGGCGAGAAGAATCCCAGCTCGCCGGCACCCTCGGCGATGTCGGCATCGTTGCGATCTTCCGGACGGGCGTCGATACGACGGGACACGAACCAGAAGAAGGACCCACCCAGGCCGAGCAGACCACCGGACAGGATGAGCCCAGCCAGACCGGCCCATTCGACCTGACCCAGGTCGTGCCACGCCCACCAGGCGTACACGCCGGAGACGACGAAGCAGAACAAGGCGATCCAGAGGAAGATGCGCGCTTCGAGTTTCATCGAGAGTCCTTCAGCTTCCGCACGGGTCGAGCTCGGACTGAGACCTGGTTGTGCGGACGGTGTTGAACGGCTGGGTGGTCGTCGCGCACGGCGCACTACCGATCGCGGTCAAGGCCTTGCTCTGCCGGTTCGGGTCGGTGGAGCCGACCGCCGCCAGCGCGGCCAGGTACTTCTGGTAGTCCGCGTCCGACACGACGCGCACCTCGAAGTTCATCTGCGAGTGGTACGTCCCGCACAACTCCGCGCACCGGCCGACGAACTGGCCGGTCTTGGTCGCGGTGAAGGCAAACTCGTTCGGCTTTTTCTGCGGAAGAACGTCGCGCTTGAACAGGAACTCCGGAACCCAGAACGAGTGGATGACGTCCCTGCTGACCTCGATCACCTTCACCGTCTTGTTGACCGGCACCACCAGGATCGGAATCTCGTTGTTGCTGCCGACCGTGGACAGGTTCTGGCCAGCACCCGGGTCCGCGACCCCAGCCCCGGTGTTAGCCGGGTACTTGGTCTGCGTTCCGCCGCTCTGGACGTACTCGAACTGCCAGTTCCACTTGAACGCGTCAACCTGGACCGTCGTGTCCGGGTTGCTCGGGATCTTGTCGACGTAGTTCTCGGTCACGGCGGTGAAGTAGAACAGGACGGCGATGATCAGGAACGGTGCGATGGAGTAGGCGATCTCGATCGGCAGGTGGTACTTGGTCTGACGGGGAAGGATGTCGTTCTTCTTGCGGTAGCGGATGCACGCCCAGAAGATCAGGCCCCACACGATCACACCGACGACGAGCGCGGCGACCGAGGACCAGGTCCACAGCGTGCGCATGCGGTCGGCCTGCTTCGTGACACCCGTGGGCCAGCCGAAGCGGAGCTTCATCTCCCAGTCGTGGGCGGTGCAGCCGGACAGCAGTACGGCCGTGCCCGCGAGCAGACCGAGCTTGCTCAGCCCGGACCGAAGTGAGCGCTGCACTGGCGAAACCGCCTTTCTCGACACCGTACGACCCGCCCGGTACCGCGGCGGAGGTCAACCGTGGCCGAGCCTATCCGACCACGACGATGCGGGACGGCAAGGGGTCCGGTTTCTCCTCCTCTAGAGTCGCCGACGTGCCCAGCGTGCAGCCAAGCGATCCGGCGGGGTACTTCGACGCCGCCGCCGGACGACCATTGCACCCGGTCGCCGTGCAGGCGTGGCAGGCCGCCGCCGAGGACGGCTGGGCCGACCCGGGCAAGTTGGCCGGACCGTCTCGACGCAGTGCCCTTCTGCTCGACGCCGCCCGTGAGACTGTGGCCGAGGCGTTCGGGCTCGCACCGGACGAGGTCAGCTTCCTGCCTTCCGGCGTGCACGCGCTGCAGTCCGCTGTCCTCGGCGCCGCCTACGCCCGCCGCGCCCGGGGAGCGCGCATCGTCCACTCGGCCGTCGAGCACTCGGCCGTGCTGCACGCGATCCAATGGCATGTCCGGCGCGGTGGCCTCGCCGTGCCCGTCGGGGTGGACGCACACGGCAAGGTATCGGCCAGCGAGTTTTTGGCCGCGGTGAACGCGCCGGGTACAGCGGCAGCTGTGTTGCAGGCCGCCAATCACGAGGTCGGTACTCGGCAGCCCGTCGAGGCCGTCGCCGCACAGCTGCGCGACGTCCCCCTCGTGGTGGACGTCGGCCATCAGGTCGTCTTCGGCGCGGTTCCGGACGGCGCCGACATCGCTGCCGCCGACGCCCGCCTGTGGGGCGGACCGGGACTGGGGATCCTCATCGTGCGGCGGGGACGGTCGTTCGAGCCGCCGTTCCCCCGCGAAGACCCTGAATTCGGCCGATCGGCAGGTGTGCCGGACGTCCCGGCCGCCGTGGCCGCCGCGGCCGCCCTGCGCGCCGTCCGCATGGACCGTGAGGCCGACGCCGTCCGCCTGGCCGGGTATCTGGACGACCTCCGCCGGCAGATCGCTCAGTTTCCGGACGCGGTTGTGCTCGGGGATCCGGTCGACCGGCTGCCGCACCTGTTGACCCTGTCGCTGCTGCACGTTGATGGACAGGTGCTGCTCGACGGGCTCGAGCGCTCCGGCTTCATCGTGTCGTCAGGCTCGTCCTGCACGTCCGACACGCTGACCCCATCGCATGTGCTGGTCGCGATGGGGGCACTGACCACGGGCAACATCCGCATCTCCCTGCATCCCGGCGTCAACGCCCGAGCAGTCGAACGCTTCGCCCAGGCGTTGCCGTCGGTGCTCGCTGATGCGCGGGCGCAGCTTCCCGGCGCGGCCCCGCTCCAGGCGGGGCCGCAGACCACCACGCCGAACGTCGTCGACTCGCGTGGGCGCCGTTGCCCGTTGCCCGTACTCGACCTCGCCCGGGCGTTGCCACTCATCGACGTGGGCACCGAGTTGCTGGTGCTGGCCGACGACCCGGCGGCCGGGTCCGACATCGAGGCATGGTGCCGGATGCGCGGCCAGGAGCTGGTCGACGTGCGACCGGCGGCACCGGACACCGGCCAGCCGCCGGGTACCCCAGCGGCCGTCCCGGCAACCGCCGCACGCTCCGAGACCGCCTTCCGGGTGCGCCGCCTGAGCTGACCTGGTCCGGCGGCGGCCGGGGCCATGAGAAAATGGCACGCGTGACATTCGAGATCACTGATATGCAGACGACCCCGACCGCCATCGACGACCTCGTGGTGGTGACCCTGAAACAGGTCACCGACGACCGCGGCACGGTTCGTGAGTTCTTCCGGATCTCCGCCTACGCCGAGGGCCCGTTCGCCGGACTGGGCAGTTGGCAGCAGATCAACGTCACCGAATCCAAGCACGGCGCGGTGCGCGGCCTGCACGGTGAGTCCATGATCAAGCTCGTCTCCTGCGTCGCAGGTCGGGCCTTCGGGGTTTATCTCGACGCTCGGGAGGACTCGGCCACCTACGGCGCCGTGGTGACCGTCGCGCTCGAGCCCGGAACCCAGGTACTCGTGCCGGCCGGCGTCTGCAACGCGTTCCAGTCGCTCAGCCCGGAAGGCACCCAGTACGTGTACTGCTTCACCGAGGAGTGGAAGCCGGGCATGGCCGGGATCGCCTTCTCGCCCCTGGACGAGGGACTGGGCGTCGAATGGCCGATTGCCATCGACGTGGACAATCCCGCGCAGATCTCGGCCAAGGACGCCGGGGCCCCGAAGTTCAGCGAGCGGACGACGGCAGCCTGACGTGTGCGGACTCATCGGATTTCTCGCCGCTCACTCCGACGCTCCCGAGACTCGCGAGGCGATCGAGGCTTCCCTGGTGCAGATGCGCCATCGAGGTCCGGACGACGGCGGCAGCTGGTCCGACGACGATGTGGTGATCGGGTTCCGGCGGCTATCGCTGATCGACTGGGAGCACAGTCACCAGCCGCTGCCCTACCTTGACGGTCGTTACCACCTCATCTTCAACGGCGAGATCTACAACTACGTCGAGTTGCGGGCAGAGCTGCGCGACCGGTTCGGCGCCGAGTTCGCCACCGAGGGCGATGGCGAGGCGATCGTCGCCGGCTACCACTACCTCGGCGAGGACGTCGTCACCCGATTGCGTGGCATGTTCTCCTTCTTCATCTGGGATTCGCAGGAGAAGGTCGTCTTCGGCGCTCGTGACTGGTTCGGCATCAAGCCGCTCTACACCTATACCGACGCTCGCGGTTCGTTCTTCTCCTCCGAGAAGAAGACCCTGCTTGCCGTGGCGGAACCCGGCGAGAGCAAGGACGTCAACCTCGAGGCCCTGCAGCACTATCTGACCCTGCAGTACGTGCCCGAGCCGGCGTCGATGCACAACGGGATCACCCGGATCGACAGCGGGACCTCGTTCACGATCCGTCCAGGCCAGGTCCCGGTCACCAAGCGCTACTTCGCGCCGGACTTTCCGATCAAACCGGTGTCAGAACCTGACCGCCTCTACCACCAGATCGCCGAAGCTCTGCGCGACTCGGTGGCCAAGCACATGCGGTCGGACTTCACGGTCGGCTCGTTCCTGTCCGGTGGCATCGACTCGACCGCCGTGGCCGCACTGGCCAAGGAGCACAACCCGAAGCTGCTGACCTTCACCACGGGCTTCGAGCGGGCCGGCTTCTCCGAGATCGACGTCGCGGCCGAATCGGCGGCCGTGATCGGGGTCGACCACATCACCAAGGTCGTCACCCCGCAGGAGATGATGGACAGCCTCCCGCTGATCGTCTGGTACCTCGACGATCCGGTCGCCGACCCGGCCTTGGTCCCCCTGTACTTCGTGGCCCGGGAAGCACGCAAGCACGTCAAGGTGGTGCTCTCCGGGGAAGGGGCGGATGAGCTCTTCGGTGGGTACACCATCTACCGCGAACCGATCTCGCTGCGACATCTCACCGCCGCGCCGGACCCGGTGAAGAAGTTGCTGGCCGCGTTGTCCACCCGGCTGCCCGAGGGGATACGCGGCAAGGACCTGCTCCGCCGCGCCTCGATCGGCATCGAGGAACGCTACTACGGCAACGCGCGTATCTTCCGCCCGGAGGAGATGCAGAGCCTGCTCAAGACCTACGACCCGGCGGTGAGCTACACCGACGTCACCGCGCCCCACTATGCGGCGAGCCACCATCTGGACGACTCGACCCGTATGCAGTACATCGATCTGTTCACCTGGCTCCGCGGCGACATCCTCGTCAAGGCGGACAAGATGACGATGGCCAATTCGCTCGAGCTTCGCGTGCCGTTTCTGGACACCGTGGTCTTCGACGTGGCCCGGTCGATCCCGGTCGACCAGAAGCTCACCAAGGAGACGACGAAGTACGCTCTGCGGCGCGCGCTGGAGGACATCGTCCCGGCCCATGTCATCAACCGGCCGAAGCTCGGGTTCCCCGTGCCGACCAGGCCGTGGCTCAAGGACATCATGTACGACTGGGCGCACTCGATCATCTCCGAGGCCGGGACGACCCATCTGATCGACCGGCAGGGAGCGCTGGACCTGCTCGCCGCCCACCGAGCCGGACCGCACGACTACTCCCGCAAGATCTGGACGTTGCTGGTGTTCATGATCTGGCACGGCATCTTCGTCGAGGGCCGGATCCGGCCCGAGATTCCGGAGCCGGTGTATCCGGTCGCGCTGTAATCGCACCATCCGAATGCGATGCGGAGGCCGAGGCGCGACGTGGCCGCTACCTCGCCCCGCGTGCGCAGCGGCCGAGCCCGACAGTCCTAGAACGGCGCGCGCGAAAGCGATCGCCGGCCGCGGACGGACCGTTTCAGCGGTTGGCCAGCCGCACCACATTCGGTAGTTGGCGGCGGACCGTATTCACGTCAGCAGGCGGGAACAGCCCGATACTGCCGACGCCGGCCGACTCCAACGCGGCAATATGGGCGAGCGCGTCGTCCTCGGTGCCGATCGGCGCGAGCTCGCCCCACCACTCGGCCGGCATCCTGACCAGTCCCTCGACGCCGTGGGTGTCGAACCACGCGAACAACTCGTCGATGAACGGCAATGTCCGATAGGCGTCGGTCGGCGTGGATCGCTGTCCGGCAAGTTGACCAGCCAGCCATGGCGCCATCCGCTCGTAGGCGCTGCGCCGGTCTGGTTCGACACACAGCACCGAGAACGTTGCCGTGTGAAAAGCTTCGGCCGCCACCGGAGACGCCTGGGCCAGTGCCCAGCGGACATAGCTCGGACTGGCGGGCTCGGCCAGCACGACGCCGTCGGCGACCTGTCCGGCGAGCGCCAGGGATTTCGGCCCCTGAACCCCGGCCAGCAACGGCGGCGGATCGGTCGGCGGGGAGTCCAGGCCGACCGCATCGAGATGGATCTGGTGACCGTCGAAGGTGACCTGCTCGCCGGCGAGCAGCCGTCGCAGACACTCCAGCACCTCGCGCAGGGTGGTGAGCGGGGACGGCGTTCGCACCCCCATCTGACCCATCCACGACTGCACGCCATGACCGATTCCGGCCAACACCCGGCCCGGTCCCAGCGCACACAGTGTGGCGATCTCCATCGCCGTGATGGGAACGGCGCGTGCTACCGCCGGAAGAATCCCGAGTCCGACCGTCAGGTCGTCGGTGACGGCCAGAGCGGTGGCCGCCAGGGCGATGCCCCCGGTGTAGAAGCAGTCCTCGATGATCCAGATCTGACGGGCACCGCCCTGCTCCAATGCGGGAGCGAACTCCCGGATCAGCGGGGCCGGCAGGGTGCGGTCAAAGCACATGCCGACGTCGGCGCGCGCGGTCACGACAGCGTCAGCGGCTGAGCAGCGGGTGAACCTCGGCGGCCGCTGCCTCGCCGTAGGACTCGGCCAAGCGGTCCGCGAACTCGTCCGGCTTGATCTCGTACTCCTGGGTGCCCACGGTCTCCAGCACGAGGGTGGCCACCAGGCTGCCGACCTGGGCCGACCGCTCGTAGGACAGTCCCCAGCTGCGACCGGTGAGGAATCCGGCGCGGAAGCCGTCCCCCACGCCGGTCGGATCCAGCTTCGCCCGCTCGGCGGCAACCGGGACGTGCACCGCTTCGATGTTCCGTCCGACGATCTCGACGCCGTCCTTGCCCAGCGTGGTCACCCGGACCGCGACCTGAGCGAGGATGTCGGCTTCGGACAGGCCGGTCTTGGTCTCGAGGAGGTTCTTCTCGTAGCTGTTGGTGAACAGCAGCTCGGCGCCCTCGATCAGGGCGAGCAGTTCATCGCCGGACATCCGCGCGATCTGCTGGGATGGGTCGGCGGCGAACCGGAAGCCTCGCGACCGTGCTTCGGCGGAGTGGCGCACCATCGCGGCCGGATCGTCCGCGCTGATCACGACGAGGTCGGCGCCGGTGCGTTCGACGGCCGGTTGGAGCTCGATGTTGCGGGCCTCGCTCATCGCGCCCGCGTAGAACGAGGCGATCTGGCACATCTCCTCGTCGGTGGTGCAGACGAAGCGAGCGGTGTGCAGCAGGGGCGAGACGTGCACCGAATCGCAGTCGACGCCGTGGCGCTCCAGCCAGGCGCGGTATTCGGCGAAGTCCTCACCGACCGCGCCGATGAGTACCGGGCTTTCCCCCAGCTGGGCCATGCCGAAGGCGATGTTTGCGGCGACCCCGCCGCGCCGGACGACCAGGTCGTCGACGAGGAAGCTCAACGACACCTGATGGAGCTGGTCGGCGAGCAGTTGATCGGCGAACCTCCCCGGGAAATGCATCAAGTGATCAGTGGCGATGGACCCAGACAGAAGCACCGGCATGAGGCCAGCGTACTTGGCCGGGCGCAAGGCCTCGGACAAGGCGAACGCCGGCGGCGGGTTGATGGACCCGGCGCCGGCGCTCGTGTGGCTTGTGTTGCGGCCGGACACGTCGAGTGTCCGGCGAGGCTGCGGACTAGCCGCAGAAGGAGTTACCGCAGGCGCAGCCGCCGCCGGCGTTGGGGTTGTCGATCTCGAAACCCTGCTTGGAGATCGTGTCCGTGTAGCTGATCACGGCGCCGGTCACCAACGGCACGCTGGTGCGATCCACGACGAGCGGGACGGTGCCGCCTTCGACGGGCTGGTCGACCAGAACGTCGCCGTCGAGGCTGCGCTCGTCGAAGAACAGCTGGTACTGCATGCCCGCGCAGCCACCAGGCTGGACGGCGATCCGCAGACGGAGGTCGGTGCGACCCTCGGCGTCGAGCAGCTCGCGGACCTTGACGGCCGCGGAATCGGTCAGCGAAACCGGCGCGGTCAGAGTCGGGGCACTGGTCTCGATGGTGATCTCGGTGGCGGTCATACGCTCCCCACAATTGAACTCCGGGCGCCGGCTACCGGCGGCCCCTGTATTTGGTTGGTGTCACACTCGATCTTCGCGTTTCGACGTCCCAACCGAGAAGTCGCCGCGAGGTATTCCCAAGTGTAGCGATCCAGCCGGCAATCGCTCACCCTGCCGCGCGGCGCACCTCACGGACCGGAGCACGGCACCCCGCCGCTTGTCTCGATCAGCCTCCCCCGCGCTCCTCCTCCCGCCACAGCGAGTCGCCGCGGCTCGTGGCCGGACTCGTGCGCGCCGGAGGCAGTTGCTGGGTCGACTGATCCGCCGGCCGATCCGGCTCGGCGCCCCCAGGAGCGCTCACCGGGTGGGCCGGCCGGGACGGCTGTGGGGATTCCTGCCCGGCATTGCCCGACGGGCCCGCAGTCAGCGGCACTGCTGCCGTTGCGGGGGTGTCGCCGCCGGCCAAGCGACGCCGCGAGTCCGCTCTGTCACTGTCGTGGTCGGTGAACGGCGGCTCGGCATCATCACGGGCCGCTCGCCGTCGGCGCAGGGCCCCGATCGCGCCGTCCAGCGACAGCGGACCGGCCCCACCGAGGACGAAGACGGTCAAGGCCAGGGCGGTGACCAGATCGACGGAGGTGAACCAACCGCCGTTGCCGGTGTACTGCTTCACCTCGTTCCAGTTCACGCTCAACACGATGAGCACCGTGAGGGCTATCCCGCCGAGGGCCGCGAGCCGGGTCAGCAGGCCGACCAGGAGGCCGAGCCCGATGGCCAGCTCGGCGAAGGCGGTCACGTGACCGAACAACGACGGGTGGTCGATCATCGGCGTCAGCAGGCTGCTGATGGGCGAGTCGGCCTTCGCGCTCGCGACGGCCGATCTGAACCCGAAGGAGGCCTTCGGATCGAAGAAACCCGGGTAGGTGAGCTTGGCGTACCCGGCGAAGAGGAACAGCGCCGCCAGGAAGATTCGCAGGGGGACGGTGGGCCAGCTGTTGCTGAACCGGCGCCAGCCCGTCCGTTGGGGCGCCTGATCGAGTGTGGTCATGGTTCTGTGCGTCCTCTCGGTAGCTGCACCGATGCCAGATGCCTCCCAATTCCAACACACCGAGGCCGACCAGGCAGACTGATCCGCGTGAGCAGCGTCGACGTGTCCGAAGATGCATACGCCCCGCACATCCCCGGCGGTTCAGTCGACCGCAGCGGCACAGCGCGCGCCTTGCTGCTACTGGGACGGGGCTCGGACCCCGATTCCGAGCGCGGGGTGGACTGCCCGGGTGAATTGCCGGCGATCTCAGACCCGGGTCTGGTCGAGCGTGCTCGCGCGGCGAAAGCGGCCCTGGGCGAGAAGGTGTTCGTGCTCGGCCATCACTACCAACGCGACGAGGTCATCCAGTTCGCCGACGTGACCGGCGATTCCTTCAAGCTGGCCCGCGAGGCCGCGGCCCGTCCGCAGGCGCCCTACATCGTCTTCTGCGGCGTGCATTTCATGGCCGAGTCGGCCGACATCCTCACCGCCTCCAGCCAGCGGGTGCTCCTGCCCGACCTGGCGGCGGGGTGCTCGATGGCCGACATGGCGCGCGACGTGCAGGTCCACCACGCGTGGGACGCGCTCACCGCGGCCGGGGTGGCGGCAGACACGGTGCCGGTCACCTACATGAACTCCTCGGCGGCCATCAAGGGATTCACCGGGGAACACGGCGGCCTGGTCTGCACGTCGTCCAACGCCGAGCGCGCGCTGCGGTGGGCCTTCGCGCAGCGCACCGAAGGCGGCGGTCAGCCCAAGGTGCTGTTCCTGCCCGACCAGCATCTGGGCCGTAATACCGCCGTCCGCCAACTCGGCATCGGGCTGGACGAATGCGTGGTCTACAACCCCCTCGAGCCCAACGGCGGCCTGAGCGTCGAACAGCTGCAGGCGGCCCGCATGATCCTCTGGCGCGGACACTGTTCGGTCCACGGCCGCTTCACGACCGCGCAGGTCGCGGCGGTCCGCGAGCGCGTTGCGGGTGTCCGGGTACTCGTCCACCCTGAGTGCACCTACGAGGTCGTCAGTCAGGCCGATCTGGTCGGCTCGACCGAGTTCATCATCGACACGATCGAGTCCGCCCCGGCCGGCTCGTCCTGGGCGATCGGCACCGAGCTGAACCTGGTTCGCCGCCTCGCCCAAGCCCACCCGGACAAGCAGATCACCTTCCTGGAATCGACCGTCTGCTACTGCGCGACCATGAACCGGATCGATCTGCCCCATCTGGTGCACACCCTGGAGGGCCTCGTCCGCGGCGAGGTGTACAACCAGATCACCGTCGAGGAGACGGTCGCGGCGAACGCCCGCACCGCACTCGACCGGATGCTCGCGCTCTGAGCAGAGCCAGCGCATGGCATCCTGGTTCCGTCCGTCCGTTCGCTGTCCCATCAGGAAGTGCCCACCGTGAACCTGCTTCGCCGCAAAGCCAGCCCCGGTCCGTCCGAGCCTCAGGTTGAGGTCGAGACCGCGGAGGTCGGGCAGGGCGGCAAGAAGGGTCGCCCGACACCCAAGCGGCGGACCAGCTCCGCCCCGGCGGCTCCTGCCCCGAAGACCCGCAAAGAAGCCATGGCCTGGCAGAAGCAGCAGGGCAAGCGGGCCAGCGTGGCCGGGCAGAAGAAGATGACCTCGGCGGAATACCGCGAAGCGATGCGCACCGGCGACCCCCGCGTCCTGCCCCGCCGGGACGCCGGACCGGTCCGGGCACTGGCTCGCGACTGGGTCGACTCGCACCGGATGGCCTCGAACTACCTGTTGTTGATCTTCCCCATCTACCTCGTGGGCCTGACCTACCGACCGCTGCTGCCGATCCCGCTGCTGATGATCGTGCTGTTCGCCATCGAGTGGATCCTCACCGGTCGACGGATCAAGAAGCTGGCTCTCGACCGAGGCCTGCAGACCAACGAAGGCGCCTTCGGTCTCGGCTTCTACGCCGGCGGCCGCGCCTACTTCCCGCGTCGCTGGCGCCGGCCGGCCCCGCGGGTGAGCCTGGGCGAGCAGATCTAGGGATCAGGCCGGCCGCGTCTTGGGGGCGTTGTCTGCGGTCCGGGCGGGGTCTCGCTCCATGACGGCCCCGAGCGCCTGATCGATCGCCGCCAGCGCATCGGCCGGGATCGTGACACCGGCCGCCTTGACGTTCTCGGCGACCTGCTCGGGCCGCGAGGCACCGACGATCGCGGCGGCGACATTGTCGTTGTGCAGCACCCAGGCCACGGCGAGCTGCGCCAGTGAGAGGTCGAGCGACTCGGCGACCGGCCGCAGGGCCTGAACCCGGCTCAGCACGTCGTCGTCCATGAACCGTTTGATCATGTCCGCGCCACCGTTGGTGTCGGTCGCGCGCGAGCCCTCCGGGGGCGCCTGACCAGGCTGGTACTTGCCGGTCAGCACACCCTGGGCGATGGGCGACCAGACGATCTGCGAGATGCCCAGCTCGCGCGAGGCGGGTACGACCTCGCCCTCGATCACCCGCCACAGCATCGAGTACTGCGGCTGGTTGGAGATCAACTGGAAACCCAGCTCCCGAGCGAGCGCATGACCGGCCCGAAGTTGTTCGGCCGTCCACTCGCTGACGCCGATGTAGAGCGCCTTGCCCGATCGGACGACGTCGGCGAAGGCCTGCATCGTCTCCTCCAGAGGCGTCTCGGTGTCGTACCGGTGCGCCTGGTAGAGGTCGACGTAGTCGGTCTGAAGCCGGCGCAGCGAACCGTCGATGGACTCCAGGATGTGCTTGCGAGACAGGCCGGTGTCGTTGTGGCCGCGCGGCCCGGTCGGCCAGTACACCTTCGTGAAGATCTCCAGCGACTGCCGCCGCTCGCCCTTGAGCGCGTCCCCGAGTACCTGCTCGGCCTTGGTGTTGGCGTAGGCGTCGGCCGTGTCGAAGCTCGTGACGCCGCACTCCAGCGCCGCGCGGACGCAGGCCGTGGCGACCTCGTTCTCCACCTGCGAGCCGTGGGTGAGCCAGTTGCCGTAGGTGATTTCGGAGATCTTCAAGCCGCTGTTGCCGAGGTATCGGAATTCCATACCAACGACCTTAGTCAGCCCGACGTCGCCTACTCCGACAGCGGCATCGGCCCGTAGACGTCCTTGCCGTCGTTCACCAGCACCACACCGGCGACCCCGGCCTCGGCCAGGTGCCGCCACGACTCCCCCAGCCAGCTCTCGGCGTCGGATTGGTTGCTGAACTCGCCCGAAGGCTCCGCACGGCCGTCGTCCGGTTCGTAACGCCAGGTCCAGTTCGAGTGCGCCATCGCAACCCGTCCCCTCTCATCGGAACCAGTGTCGGGGTCGACGACCGGAACGTGCTCGGCAGGTGATCTCCTGCACCGTAGATGCCGTGATGGGCCGGAGCGAATTGACCCCTCCGCGGCTGTGTGTTCCCATGGTGCCGCACACGCCGAACGAGCGGGGGAAGCCGGTGAGAGCCCGGCACTGACCCGCAGCCGTGAGCCGACGGACATCTGGACGCCGGTGAGTCGGAATGCCCGTTCATCCGGCGCGTCTCCACAACACCGTCGAGGATCGCGGTTCGGAGTCGCTGAGTGTCCCGGGTCTCAGGCTCGTGGACGTCCCGGCGAAATCGGGCGGACCTCCGTTCCTCCAGAAGGACGCCGATGACCCGCCTCACCCGTTCGCTGCGTCGCACCGGCACCGTCGCGCTGGCCGTCACCGTTGCCGGCGTGCTCGCGCTAGGCAGCGCGGCCGGACCTGCCTCAGCCGCGACCTCGCCCGCCCTGACCGGCGACGCTGCCCAGGCCGCGGCGAGTTGGCTGGCCGGACAGCTGGTCGACTCGAGCGGAAAGCCCGCCACCACCGGGGACCACTTCGACTACCCGGGCGGAACGTACTTCTTCGACGGACTCACCGCGGACTCGGTGTTCGCGCTGGCCGCCGCGGGAGTCGGCACGGCCAAGATCGCGAAGGTCCTCGACTACTACGAGGCGAACATCGCCCTGGCCAGCAGCGTCAACGACACCTCGGGCGCACCGGGACCCTACGACGGCTCCGTCGCCAAAGCTGCCCTTGCCGCGATCGTGGCCGGCCGCGACCCGTCGCACTTCGGTGGCTACAACCTGCTTCAGGCTCTGGCCGACGACAGCTGCACGGCCGTGTCCGCACCGGCGAACAGCCAGGACTTCACCACCCCGACCTGCCCGGCGATCGGCGCCGGACGCAACATCTTCTCCAGCGTCTCCCAGTCCCTGATCGTGATCGCGCTCGAGCGCGGCGAAAAGCCGGTGACCCCGGCGCAGTCGTCCTACCTGCTGTCCCTGCAGTGCGCGGGCGGCGGCTTCACCTCCGAGACCACCGCGGCCGGCTGCACCCCCGACATCGACGCCACGTCCTACGCCATCCTCGCGCTGAAGGCTTTGGGCGGCCACGCCGCGGCCCTGGCGTCGGCCAAGTCCTGGCTGATCTCCCAACGCACCGCCGGCGGGTACTGGACCGCTCAGGGCGGGCCGAACACCGACTCCACCGGGCTGGCGGTCTCAGCCCTTGACGCCCTCGGCGTGGACGTCGACGCCTCGCGGACCTGGCTCTACTCACAGCAGGTCGTCGAGGGCCCGACCTTCGGCGCCAACGCATCCCGCAGTGCCCTGACCTACCTGGGTGCGTTCAACGCGTTCGACTCCCTCAAGGCCACCGCAGACGGCATCGTCGGGATGGTTCCCGGGGCGTCCCTGCTGAGCGTCACGACGGCCGGCGCGCTGGCGGGGCTGCCGGTTCTGCCACCGGACGTCGACCGTCAGCACGCCTCGGTGAAGCAGGGTGGCAGGCAGGGCGTGGCCGCGACCGGCTTCACGGCGGGCGAGAAGGTCGTCGCCACCCTCCACTCCACCACCGTCGCCCTCGGCTCGGCGAAGGCCAAAGCGAACGGAACGGTGGAGGTCGACTTCACGGTTCCGAAGACGGTGCCCACCGGCACGCACGCCGTGGTGCTCGTCGGTGCGACATCCGGCCTGGTCGCCAAGATCTCCTTCGTGGTGACCAAGGCAGCGGCCACTCCGGCCCCAAGCGGTTCGGGTTCGGGTTCGGGTTCGGGTTCGGGTTCGGGTTCGGCCGGCGGAAGCACGGGCGGGTCCAGCACCACCAGTGGGTCCGGCGCCGCACTGGCGGCAACCGGCCTGGACCGCGGCCGGCTGTCCGGTGCGAGCGAGCTCGCGCTGGCCCTGCTGATGGCCGGCGTCGGCCTCGTCATGCTGGGACGGCGACACGCGGCATGACCGGCGTCCCCGCTGGGCGCGTCCGGCGACCAGCCCCGCGGCTACTGGCCGTTACCGCGGCCGCGGCTCTTGCGGTCCCGGCCGGCGCAGCATTGCCCGCCGTTGCCCTGACCCCGGCCTCGGCCTCGCCCTCCCACGTCGCCGTGGTCATCGGCGGCCAGTACGCGCGCTGCGTCGCCTGGCGTTCGGGCATGACGGGGCTCGACGTGCTCGAAGCCGCCGCTACCGTCCGCTTCGGCCAGCGTCAGTACAGCGGGCTGGTCACGTGGATCAACAGCGTGGGTTCGGATCGCCCGACCACGTCCTCCTACTGGGCCTACTTCCACAACGGGAGCTACGCCGGCTCCGGACCCGCCACCTATCACCCGCAGCCCGGCACGGTCGAGGGCTGGGCGTACGGCAACGGGAAGACCGCGCCGTCCGCTAGCTACGCAACCGTGTGCGCGGGCGCGGACACCGCGGCCAAACCCGCTCCAACAGTGGCGCCGAAACCAGTCCCGAAGCCGGCTCCCACGCTGTCGCCGAAACCGGTTCCCTCAGGCCAGGCAGCGGCCCAGCGCCCGACACAGGCCACCGGCGTCGCCGCGGCGCCCGCGTCCGGCTCGGCGAGCAACCGTGCGAACCCGGCGAGCGGCGGACAACCTTCCTCATCGAGCGGCTCCCCAGGTGCCCCGTTCGGGACCCACCCGCCCTCCGGCTCAGCCACCGCAGCAGGTACCCAGGTGACCGGCAGCGCGCTGACGTCCCCAGCGGGAGCCGTCACCGCCGAGTCCACGACGACCCCGGGCACGACGGGCGTGGCGAGCACAACCGTCGGGAAGAAGACCGGATCCTCGACCGCGACCGGCGCAGCGATCGCACTGCTGGCTGTACTCGCCCTCGGCGGCGGCGCCTGGTGGCATCGTCGCCGCCGCGTGCTCTAGGTCCGGCCGGCGAAGGTTCGTGTCCCGTCCCCGACTCATTCATCCCGTCGCCTGGTGGCTGTGGGCGCTCGGTCTGGCGTGGGCGACCATGCAGACGAGCAACATCCCGCTGTTGCTGGTGATTGCCGCGGTGTGCGGGTTCGTCGTCAGTGCCCGGCGCGCCCGCACGGTGTGGGGTAACGCCTTCGGCCTGCTCCTGGTCTTCGGCGCCGTCGGCATCGTCGTGACCGTGCTGCTGCAGGTGCTCATCGGCACCCGTACCCCGGGCCATGTGGTGCTCACCCTTCCGCAGTGGGACCTACCGGCGTGGACGGACGGACTCTCGGTGGGCGGCCCGGTCACCGGCGAGGCTTTGCTCGACTCGGCGACGAAAGGGCTTCGCCTGGCCGTGTTGATGGCCTGCTTCGGGGCAGCGAACTCTCTGGCCCATCCCGGTCGCCTGTTGGTGCTCGTTCCAGCGGCCTTGTACGAACTCGGAGTCGCCGTCGTCGTGGCGCTGACGCTGATTCCGCAGCTGACCGCCGCCTTGGCCCGAGTCCGCGATGCGCAGCGGCTGCGTGGCCGGCGCACCACCGGCCTGCGAGCCATCCGCGGCATCGGGGTGCCGGTGCTCGAAGAGGCCCTGGAAGGATCGATCGCCCTGGCCGCATCGATGGATTCCCGCGGGTACGGTCGTTCGGCCGCCCTGCCCGCGCGCGTGCGCCGACTCACCCACCTCGTGCTGCTGCTCGGCCTCGGAGCGGCCCTGGTCGGCAGCTACTTCGTCGTCGACCCGAGCGCCGCGCATGGCTGGGGGGTGCTGGGACTCGCCGTCGGCAGCGGCCTGGCCGTAGTGGCCGGCCTGTACTCCGGCCGCAGGCTGCGGCGGACCCGCTACCGGCATGACCCCTGGGGTGGGCCCGAGTGGCTGATTCTGGTCAGCGTGGCCGTCCCGCTCGCCTGCTTCGCGCTGGCCGACGCCAACCCCGGAGCGTCCGGCGTGCTGCGCTGGCCCTCGCTTCCCCTCGTCCCCTTTCTCGGACTCCTCCTTGCTGCGCTGCCCGGCCTCACCGGTGGTCCGACAACGCAGAATCCCCTTTCCGAGGCGGGGACGTCATGATCGAGCTGGTTTCCGCGGGAGTGCGGTACACGCCGACTTCCGAACCGGTTTTCCACGACCTCACGCTGTCCATCGCCGAGGGCGAACTGTGCCTGGTCGTCGGGCCGACGGGATCGGGCAAGTCCAGCCTGCTCGGGACGGTGAACGGGCTCGTCCCCCACTTCACCGGCGGGGTGCTGTCGGGGACCGTACGGGTCGCCGGACGGGACACTCGAACCCACCCACCGCGGGAACTGGCCGATGTGGTCGGGGTCGTCGGCCAGAATCCCCGGGCCGGCTTCGTCACCGACGTCGTGGAGGACGAGCTGGCCTACACGATGGAGTCGCTGGCCATTCCCCGCGACGTGATGCGACGCCGCATCGAGGACGTGCTCGATCTGCTTTCGCTGGCCGAGCTGCGCGACCGGCCGCTGTCCACGTTGTCCGGAGGGCAGGCTCAGCGAGTCGCCATCGGTTCGGTGATGACCGCCCATCCGCGGGTGCTGGTGCTGGACGAACCCACCTCCGCTCTGGACCCCGCCTCAGCCGAGGAGGTCCTGGCCGTCATTCAGCGCCTCGTGCACGACAACGGCCTGACCGTCCTGATGGCTGAGCACCGGCTCGAACGCGTCGTCCATTACGCTGACTCGGTCGTGGTCATGCCCGGCGGCGGCCGGCCGATCGAGTACGGCGATCCGGCGGCGATGATGCGGTTGTCGCCGGTGTTCCCGGCGGTCGTCGAACTGGGTCGCGATCTGGAGTGGGACCCGCTCCCGCTGACGGTCCGCGACGCGCGCCGCCGCTCCGCCGGACTGCACCGGACTCTGGCCACCGCCGCCGTGCCGCCGGATTCCGCCCGACCAGGTCGGGTGCTGGCCCGGGTCAGCGGGGCAACGGTGCGCTATCCCGAGACGGTCGCGGTCGACGGTCTGGACCTCGAACTGCGCGGGGGTGAGATCACCGCCCTGATGGGACGCAACGGCGCCGGCAAGTCCAGCCTGCTCAATCTGCTGACCGGCCTGCGCAAGCCGACCAGCGGTACCGTCCGCCTGGGCGCCGGCGTCGACCCACGGAGTCTGCGCGGCCGAGCGCTCATCTGCGCGGTCGGCCTCGTCCCGCAGCAGCCCGCGGACCTGCTCTACGCCGACTCCGTCGCCGAGGAATGCGCCCTGGCCGACCGGGAAGCGGGCGGCGCCGTCGGACGCTGCGCTGGGCTGCTCCTGCGGATCGCCGGACCCATCGACCCGGACCGCCATCCCCGGGACCTGTCCGAGGGCCAGCGCCTGGCCCTGGCGCTGGCCGTCGTCATGACCTCCGAACCGGACCTGCTGCTGCTCGACGAGCCGACCCGAGGGCTCGACTACCCCGCCAAGAAAAGGCTGATCGTGCTGCTGCGTGAGCTGGCCGGTCCCGAGCGGTCCATCGTCCTGGCCACCCATGACGTCGAACTGGCGGCCGAGTTGTCCGACCGGACCGTGGTGATGGCTGACGGTCAGATCGTCGCCGACGGGCCCAGCCGTGAGGTGGTTGTCTCGTCCCCGGTGTTCGCTCCGCAGATCTCGAAGGTGCTCAGCCCGCTGCCCTACCTCACGGTCTCCGATGTCAGGGTGGGTCTCGCAGGCATCACCCAGGCCGGCTCGTCGTGAGCACCCGCGGGGCAGCCCTGCGGATCTCGCCGGTCTCTGCCCTGACCTTGGCCGGAGTTTCCCTCGTGGGCGTCGCGGCCTTCCTCTGGCCGCTGGTGCTGACCACCGCGGGCGACGACGGGCACGCCACGGACGCACCCTGGGTCTTCGTCCTGCTGCTGCCGTTGCTGCTGTTGATCGCGGTGACGCAGCTGTCCTCCGGCGGTCTGGACGCCAAAGCCGTCGCCCTGCTCGGGGTGCTCTCCGGCGTGTCCGCCCTGCTCCGCCCGCTGAGCGGCGGGGTCACCGGCATCCAGTTGATGTTCTTCCTGCTGGTGCCGGCCGGGCGTGTCTTCGGCCCAGGATTCGGTTTCCTGCTCGGAAACGTAGCGATGTTCGCCTCGGCCGCGCTGACGGGAGGCGGCGGCCCGTGGCTCCCGTTCCAGATGCTGGCCGCCGGTTGGATCGGCCTCGGCGCCGGACTGCTGCCGCCTTTGCGTGGGCGCCTCGAACTTCTCCTGCTGAGCGGCTACGGGTTCGCGGCGGGCATCGCCTACGGGTTCGTCATGAACCTGTGGTTCTGGCCGTTCGCGGCCTCCGGTACCGGGACGGCGTCGGCGGTCACCTTCGTCGCGGGGGCTCCCCTGACCGACAACCTGCACCGTTGGCTGGCCTTTTCCACGACCACCAGCCTGTCCTTCGACCTCCCCCGCGGATTCGCGACGGCGGTCGCGGTGCTGCTGGTGGGACGGCCCGTGCTGTCGGCCCTGCGCCGAGCCTCCCGGCGAGCCGCGTTCGAGGGGCCGGTGATCTTCGTGCCGGCCGCCACCGCCTCCGGTGCGGGCCCGCGCGGCGAGGCCAGGCAAGATGGGGCGTCGTAACCCGCCCGAGCACCCGGGAGCATCCGCATGAGCGAAAGTCAGCCCAGCTGGGAAGCCGCCATCGACGGCATCGACTACCCGGACGCCGACGCTGCCCAGCGGGTACGACACGACCAGCAGCAGCCGGGCGCCATCCAGTTCGGCGTCCTGGGCGAACTCGCCGTCTGGGTCGCCTCGGTCCAGGGCAGCGCTCCGCCCCACGACTTTCATCGCGTCCGGGCCTTGCTCATCGCCGGCGACCACGGGATCGCGGCAGCGGGGGTCTCGGCCCGCAATGCCGGGGCGACCGCCGCTGAGGTGGCCGGCTTGTCGGCGGGGGCCCGCCCGGCCAACGAACTCGCCGAGCTGGCCGGTGCGACCGTGCGGCCCGTCGATGTCGCCGTCGACGCCGAGGCCACACCGGCGGGGGCCGAGTTCAAGGTGCGGCGCGGCAGTGGCTCGATCGATCGCGAGGACGCCCTGACTGCCGAGGAAACCGAACTGGCGCTGGCCACGGGCGTCCGGCTGGCCGATGCCGAGATCGACGCCGGCGCGGACCTGATCGTGCTCGGTGACCTGGGCGTCGGATCCACGACGGTGGCCGCCACCCTGATCTCCATCCAGACCGACACCGAGCCCACGAAGGTCGTCGGACGCAGTTGCGGCATCGACGACCCGACGTGGATCGCCAAATGCGCCGCGATCCGGGACGCCCGGCGCCGCGGCCGAGCCCACCGGGGCGAGTTGCTGGACGTACTCAGGGTCGCCGGCGGCGCGGATTTCGCCGTCCTGGTCGGGGTGATCCTGCAGTCGGCCAACCGGCGGACACCCGTACTCGTCGACGGTGTCGTCACGGCGGCCGCAGCGCTACTGGCTCAATCCGTCAATGCCCGCATCGTGCGCTGGATCAGGGCCGCCCAGCTCACCGAGGAGCCGGCGCACGCGATCGCGCTGGATCGGCTCGGGCTGACGCCGATCCTCGACCTGCATCTGGCCACCGGTGAGGCGATCGGCGCGCTCACCGCGGTACCGATCCTGCGTGCGGCCATCCGCTCGGCCGGCGCGTGAGGCGGTTCTCGACGCTGCCGGCCAGGATCAGCGCACGTGGGACGGCACGAAGGGCAGCTTGACCACGGTCGCGGACAGCGAGCGACCCCGGACGTCGATCGTCACCGGCGAGCCGTGCTCGAGCCCGGCGGCGGTGTCGAGCAGAGCCAGTGCGATGCCCTTTTTGAGCGTGGGGGAAAACGTCCCCGACGTGGTGTGCCCGAGCGGTTGACCCTCGGCGCCGAGTACCTGCATGTGCGGGCGGGGAACGCCCCGGTCGGACAGCGCGAGCCCGCGCAACGAGCGGGCCGGACCGGCGGCCTTCTCGGCGACCAGCGCGTCGCGACCCCAGAAGGCGTCCTTCTTCCAGCCGACCGCCCATCCCGACCCGGCCTGGACCGGGGTGATGTCGCGAGCAAGGTCCTGGCCGTGCAACGGGTAGCCCATTTCGGTCCGGAGCGTGTCGCGGGCGCCCAGCCCGGCCGGCATACCGTCGTGCCGGCGCACCGTTTCGGCGAGAGCGTCCCAGAGGGCGCCCGCATCCGACCACGCGGGAATCAACTCATAGCCGTGCTCGCCGGTGTATCCCGTACGGCAGACCCGCACCGGCCGTCCGTCGAACTCGGCGTCGACGAACGAGACGTAGGGCATGTCGCTGGGCAGGTCGAGGTCGGCGAGCACGGCGGCTGAACGGGGCCCCTGCACGGCCAGCACGCCGAAGCCCTCGTGCTGGTTGGTCACGGTCAGCCCGGGCGCCCGCCGGTGTGCCTCGGCCGAAAGCAGGCCGATGACCTCGTCGGCGTTGGCGGCGTTGGGCATCAGGAACACCTCGTCGTCGGAGACGAGATAGCTGAAGACGTCGTCGATCACGCCACCGTCCTCGGCGCAGCACAGGGTGTACTGGGCCTGGCCCGGCACGATCCGACCCAGATCAGCGGTGAAGCAGGAATTGACGAAGGCACGCGCGCCCGGGCCCGCGACCGTGGCCTTGCCCAGATGCGAGACGTCGAAGAGCCCGACGGCCGTCCGGACGGCCGTGTGCTCGGCGATCACGCCGCCGCCGGATGCCCCGTATTCAATCGGCATCTCCCAACCGCCGAAGTCGGCGAGCTTCGCGCCGAGGTCGAGGTGGCGGTCGTGCAGGGGCGAGCGGCGCAGCGCGGCGGGCGTGGTCATGGCGACACCGTACCGATCAGCCCTGACGCCGGGCACCGGCACGCCCCGCCGCCATCGAGTACCCGCGCCGAATCGTGCAGCGACCGTTTCACATATATTGGCCCGTATGCCAACCGTGTCGATCGTCTCGCCCGACGCCGTACTCGCCGCTGACGCGGTGATCGTTGCGACGGTATCCACCCCCGAGGGGATCGCGCTGGTCAAGGGCGCCGAGCCGGTCGACAAGGCGCTGGGCGGCCGGCTGCTCGAGGCGCTTCAGGCCCTGGATGCCTCGGGCCGCGAGGATGAGGTCCTGAAGATCGCGACCCTGGGCCAGGCCAGTTTCGGGCTGGTCGTCGCCAGCGGTACGGGCAAGGGCGACCCGTCCCGCGTCGAGTCCGAGCAGATTCGCCGGGCCGTCGGCGCCGCGCTGCGAGGCCTCAACTCCGCGCGCCGGGTCGCCGTGGCGATCTCGGCCGGCCCGAGCGAGGCGGCGACCATCGAGGCTGTCTCGGACGGGGCCCTGCTCGGCGCGTACCGATTCACCAGATTCAAGTCCGCCGCTACTCCGGCTGCGCTGCGCCGCGTCGACGTCGTCGGCTCCACCGGAGCGGACAGCCGCAAGGCCCTGCAACGGTCGAAGATCATCAGCGCGGCCGTGAACAACACGCGCGATCTGGTCAACACGCCGGCCAATCACCTCAACCCGCCGAGCTTCGCCCAGTACGCGAAGGACAACGGCGAGGCGGCCGGGCTCACGGTCGAGGTGCTGGACGAACGCGGGCTGCGGCGCGGCAAGTTCGGCGGCATCCTTGCGGTCGGCGCCGGGTCGGCCACCCCGCCGCGGCTCGTCCGACTCAGCTACTCCCCGGCGCGCGCCACGACCCACGTTGCCCTGGTGGGCAAGGGCATCACGTTCGATACCGGCGGCCTCGACCTCAAGACCGCGATGATGGCTCAGATGAAGTCCGATATGGGTGGTGCCGCGGCCGTCATCGAAGCGATCATCGCCGCCGCCAAACTCAAGCTCCCGATCGCCATCACCGCGACGGTCCCCATGGCCGAGAACGCGGTGTCAGGCACGGCCTACCGCCCGTCTGACATCCTGACGATGCGCGATGGACGGACCGTCGAGGTCGACAACACCGACGCCGAGGGCCGGCTCATCCTGGCCGACGCGATCCTGCGGGCCTGCGAGGACTCCCCCGATTACCTCATCGAGACCTCCACGCTGACCGGGGGACAACTCGTGGCGCTGGGACTCAACACCACCGGCGCAATGGGCAGTGACGCCTTCCGCGACCGGGTGGTCGCCGCCGGGAACGCCGCCGGGGAGTCGCTGTGGCCGATGCCGCTGCCGGCATACCTGCGCGCGGGCCTGGACTCGCCGGTCGCCGACATCACCAACCTGCCCAAGGAGCGCTGGGCCTCGATGCTCGTGGCCGGCGTATTCCTGCAGGACTTCGTCTCCAGTGGCGTGGAGTGGGTGCACCTGGACATCGCCGGTCCGTCGTTTGCCAACGCTCCGAGCGGCTACACCCCCAAGGGCGGCACCGGGGCGATCGTGCGCACGCTGGTGGCTGCGCTGTCCGACCTGGCGGGCTGACCGGCCGGGGGGGTCAGTCAGCGCGCTTGTGCCGCGCGTTGTAGTCCCGCATTCGTTGTGGGTAGCCCACCACTGAGGCGTCGTAGAGCGGCAGGGCCATGCGCTTGGCGAAGGCCGCGGCCCCCGACGGGCCGTCGACGCGGCGTCTCGTCCACTCTCCGTCGTCGGCGACGAGCAACACCGTCGTGTCGGTGACCGCGGTGCGCGGTTCGACAAAGGCCTCCACTCCTTGCCGACTGGCGATGAAGGCCTCCAGGTGGGCGGTGTCGTCCGAAGTGCCGGTGCGCAGTCGACCCTCGCCTCGTCTGCGCCGGCCGAGGCCGAACAGAGCCATGAACGCTCCCCTCCTGGTGGGTCCTCGGACGCCTGACCGGGCCCGGTGCTCGCGCCGAGGCGTCTTCGACCCGGTACCACTGCCGGGATGATCACACCGCGGGCGGGTCGAGACCGCAATCGCGTGCCCGACTCACCCGCGCCCGACGGCGAGTGGAACAATGTACAAGGTCTTCTTCAGTCCTGGCGCTGATTCGCCTTCGGCGAAACTGGAAGCGACTGGGCTGTGGACGCTCGTTCTATCGAGAGCAGCTACCGCGGTCAGCGGTGCGGAGCAGAACAGGGAGTCGTTTTCGTGGCAGACCAGTCCTTTGACGTGGTGATCCTGGGTGGCGGGAGCGGCGGCTATGCGGCCGCGCTGCGATCGGCCGAGCTGGGCAAGTCGGTAGCGCTCATCGAGCGCGACAAGGTCGGCGGAACCTGTCTGCATCGGGGCTGCATTCCGACGAAGGCGTTGCTGCACGCGGGCGAGGTCGCCGATTCTGCTCGGGAGTCGGCGACGTTCGGGGTGAACGCGACGTTCGAGGGCATCGACATGGCGGGTGTCCACAAGTACAAGGACGGCGTCATCTCGAAGAACTGGAAGGGTCTGCAGGGGCTGATCAAGTCCCGCGGCATCCAGATCGTCGAGGGCGAAGGCCGCCTGGTGTCGGCCAAGACGGTGGCGGTTGGCGATGACACCTACACCGGCGCGAACGTCATCCTGGCTACCGGTTCCTACTCCCGGTCCTTGCCGGGCCTGGAGGTCGACGGACAGCGGGTGTTGACCAGCGAGCACGCGCTGTCCCTGGACCACGTCCCGGCCAGCGCAATCGTGCTCGGCGGTGGCGTGATCGGCGTCGAGTTCGCCAGCGCGTGGAAGTCCTTCGGGGCGGACGTCACCATCGTCGAGGCATTGCCGCATCTGGTTCCGTTGGAGGACGAGGACAACTCCAAACTGCTGGAGCGCGCCTTCCGTCGCCGGGGTATCGGGTTCAAGCTGGGCGCTCGATTCGCGGGCGTCGAGCACACCGATTCCGGGGTGAAGGTGACCCTGGAAAGCGGGGAAAGTATCGAAGCCGAACTGCTGCTGGTCGCGGTCGGGCGTGGAGCGGTCTCCGAAGGGCTCGGCTACGAAGAGGCCGGCGTCGCGATGGAACGCGGGTTCGTCACGGTTGACGAGTACTGCCGCACGTCCGTCGAAGGCGTTTATGCCGTCGGTGATCTGGTCCCGACGCTCCAACTGGCCCATGTCGGCTTCGCCGAGGGCATCCTGGTCGCCGAGCACATCGCCGGCCTGCCGGTGGCACCGATCGACTATGCCGGGGTTCCGCGGATCACCTACTCCCAGCCCGAGGTCGCATCGGTCGGGCTGACGGCCGCGCAGGCGGCGGAAAAGTACGGCGCGGACAACATCAGGACGATCACGTACGACCTGTCGGGCAACGGCCGGTCGGCGATCCTCAACACCAAGGGCGCCGTGAAGCTCATCGCGGAGAAGGACGGTCCTGTGGTGGGCGTCCACATCGTCGGGGACCGGGTCGGCGAGCTCATCGCCGAAGCGCAACTGATCTACAACTGGGAAGCGCTGCCCAGCGAGGTCGCGCAACTCATTCACCCGCACCCCACCCAGTCCGAGGCCATCGGCGAGGCCCACCTGCTCATGGCCGGCAAACCGCTGCACGTCCACGACTGAGGACCGTTCGAGACGACTCGTAGGATTCCCTCGCCGGCCCGAGCTCGGCGAGCCAGCTTTGCCCGATCGCGAAGGAGCAACAGGACATGCCGGTCTCAGTGACCATGCCCCGTCTCGGTGAGAGTGTCACCGAGGGAACCGTCACCCGCTGGTTGAAGCAGGAAGGCGACACGGTCACGGCCGACGAGCCACTGCTGGAGGTCTCCACCGACAAGGTCGACACCGAGGTACCGTCCCCCGCGTCGGGCGTGCTGACGTCGATCAAGGTGGCTGAGGACGAGACGGTCGAGGTCGGCGTCGAGCTGGCGGTCATCTCGGACGGCGACGACGGCGCCGCGGACAGTGGCTCGGAGGACGCGTCCACGTCGGCGGATCAGGCCGCCCCACAGGAGCAGCCCGCACAGCAGTCGCCCCCGGCACAGCAGTCGCCCCCGGCACAGCAGTCGCAGCCCGAGGCAGAGCCCGTCGCCGAGGCTTCGCCGGCCGCGCCCCCGGCAGCCGCCCCTGCGGCGCAGGCACCGGCTAGCGCGCCCGCTCCCGCCGCACCGGCACCCGCCGCCGCACCGGCACCGGCGCCCTCAGCTGCACCGGCACCGGCACCGGCGCCCGCAGCCGCAGCCGCAGCGGCACCCGCAGCCGCAGCCGCATCGGCACCCGCCGCCGCACCAACACCGGACTCCGACGACGAGGTGGCCGGCACCTACGTGACGCCCCTGGTTCGCAAGCTGGCCAGTGAACACGGCGTGGACCTGAACTCGATCACGGGCACCGGCGTCGGCGGTCGGATTCGCAAGTCCGATGTGATCGCTGCTGCCGAAGCCGAAGCCCAGGCTCGTGAGGACGCGCCCGCTCCGGTTGCGAGTACTCCCGCCGCGACCCCGGCAACCGCTGGCCCCCCCGCGGCCGCTCCGGCGTCGTCGTCGATCAAGCGGGGCGAGACCGTGAAGATGTCACGCCTGCGGCAGGTCATCGCCGCACGCATGGTCGAGTCGCTCCAGGTTTCGGCCCAGCTGACGACCGTCGTCGAGGTCGACATCACGAGGATCGCCCGACTGCGCGATGCGGCCAAGGCCGACTTCGAGCGGCGCGAAGGCGTGAAGCTCTCGTTCCTGCCGTTCTTCGCGGTCGCCGCCGTCGAGGCGTTGAAGGCGCACCCGAACGTCAACTCCTCTGTCGACACCGAGGCGGGGACCATCACCTACCACGACGGCGAGCACCTGGGCATTGCGGTCGACACCGAGCGCGGCCTGCTGGTGCCGGTGATCCACAACGCCGGCGACCTCAATCTGGGCGGTGTGGCGCGCAAGATCTCTGATCTCGCCGAACGCACTCGCACGAACAAGGTCTCGCCGGACGAGCTCGGCGGTGGCACGTTCACGCTCACCAATACCGGCAGTCGGGGCGCCTTGTTCGACACCCCGATCATCAATCAGCCGCAGGTCGCCATCCTCGGCACGGGCGCGGTGGTAAAGCGTCCGGTCGTCATCTCGGACCCGAACCTGGGCGAGACCATCGCGGTTCGCTCGATGGTGTATCTGGCGCTTTCCTACGACCACCGCATCGTCGACGGCGCGGACGCGGCGCGCTTCCTCGCCACGATGAAGGAGCGGCTTGAGGCTGGCGCCTTCGAAGGAGAACTCGGCCTGGCCTGAGCCGAGAGAAGCGTTGGGTATGCCCGCCGGGACAGGTCCTGGCGGGCATGCTTGCACCACCAACGAGACGGAGCTCGCGCCGCACGCTGAATCCACAGGGCGGCTGTGCGCATGCTGGCGCGAAGGGCAGGACGAATGAAGATCGTGATTGCGGGAGCGTCCGGGTTTCTCGGGCAGGCTCTCGCGCAGGACCTCATCGGGCGCGGCCACCGGATCGTGCAGTTGGTGCGCAGGCCGCCCAAGTCCCCGAGCGAGGTGGAATGGCACCCGGAGCGGGGTGAACTCGACCCGGCGGTCTTGTCCGGCGCCGACGCTGTGATCAGCCTTTCCGGGGCTGGCATCGAGGACAAGCGGTGGACTCCTGAATACCGCAGGATCCTGCTGGACAGCCGGGTTCAGCCGACCACGACGATCGCGACGACCCTGGCCGGGGTGCCCGAGCAGCGGCGTCCGGCAGTCTTCCTTTCGGCTTCGGCGATCGGCTTCTACGGCGAGCGCGGGGACCAACCACTGCCGGAGGGAGCCACGCACGGCACCGGTTTTCTGGCTGATCTAGTGGTGCAGTGGGAGGCAGCCACCGCGCCCGCGGTCGAGGCCGGCGTCCGAGTGTGCACGTTGCGGACCGGACTCGTGCTCGCCGCCAGCGGGGGCTTGCTGAAGCGGATGATCCCGCTGTTCAAGTTCGGGATCGGAGGCAAGCTCGGAGCGGGCACTCAATACCAGGCCTGGATCACCCTTGCCGATGAAATCGGCGCGATCCGCCATGCGCTGGAGACCGAGGCGGTGAGCGGCCCCGTGAACCTGGTGGGACCCGACCCGGTGCGCAACGAGGACTTCGTCCGCGCCCTGGGTTCGGTCCTGCATCGTCCGTCGATCTTCCCCACTCCGGCCTTCGGCCTGCGCCTGGTGCTGGGTCAGTTCGCCGATGAAGGCGTGCTCGTGAGCCAGCGCGTCATCCCGCAGGTGCTGCAGGACTCGGGCTACGCCTTCGAACACGACAACCTGGAGGCCGCGTTGCGCTGGGCCGTCGCCCACTGATCTGTCGCGCTCTGGCCCGACGCGGCGACCGCAGTACTCGCTTGAGGCCTCGTCGGAATGCCTGGCCGGTCACGCCGTCCGCTGCGAACTGATGCGGTACCCCTCAGCGGTCGGTGACAGCTCGATCACCAAGCGGGTAGGTCCGCGCTCGGGACTGTGGATCGGTGGCCGTCCGGCACAGCGAAGGGTGACTCGGCTCATCCGGGCGGTGACGAGTACCCGAACCGAACCGGGATCGACGCGGGCCAGGACCACGTTGTCGTAGCGGGTATTCAGGCCGTCGAGGTGACAGCCTTGAGGTTCGGCGGCCAGCAGCTGGTCGCGATCCTGAGCCAGCAGGCCGGCCGAGCTGTAGACGCGCTCGAGCAGGTCGGGACGCCGCAGGGCGTAAGCGGCCCCCCGCTGTCGATCGAGATCGGCCAGGGTCGAACGAGCCACCTCGATGTTCATCGAGTTCGCCGCCTGGTCGTGCGAACTCGGCCTGGTCGGCCTCGCACCCGAAGGCATCGGCCTCGCGGCGGGCCTTGGGTCAGCCGAGGAGGCCGGTCCGCCCCGAACCACCACCACGATCGCGGCTACGACCAAGAGCGCGGCCGACCCCGCAAGGAGCACGGCGCGCCGCAGGGACAGCGATCGCAACCGGCGCCGCCGCACGGGGCGTTCGTCCGGACGAATCCGTGGCCGGGCCAGCTGCGTGAGGTCGGTGCGCACCAGGTCACCGCCCAACTGTCGAGGTCGGGCGAACGCTGGTCGGGCAGACGCGCCGGCCAACTCGGCCGCGGCCGAACGAGCGCGCGGGCGAGCCACCCGGCTCGACCCCAGCATCGAGCTGAACCCCGACGCAGGGCGCGTGGAGCCGCGAGATGACCACGAGGTCGACGAACGCGGCGGCGCCGAGGCCGACGAGGCCGGCGCGGACAGCCCGGACGGCAGGACTGCACCGCTCCCGCCTTCCTGCTGGCTTCGTCGCACCGCCTCGAGTTCGGCGGCGCGGCGTTCCACCGAGTGACGTCCGACGGGCGGGATTCGGCCAGCGCCCAACACCACTGCTCGTGGTGGCGTGACGGCCACGCCGCGAGTCGACAGACACGCGGCCAGATCGACGGCGTACTCGGCGGCGCTGCCGCGCCGGAACGGGTCCTCGTCGAGCCCGCGGCGAATGAGCCGGGCGAGTGCGGGCGGTAGGTCGTTCACCCTCGCGTCCAGGTCGATCGGCACTCCGACGGCCGAGGTCGAGATGAGCTCCTCCGCTGACTCCTCGCCAGTGCGGTGCCACGGACCGAAACCGGTAGCCGCGTGCAGGGTGAGCGCGGCCAGGCCGAAAACGTCACTGAAAGTCGCGGCAACCCCGCCGCGCACCACCTGCGGGTCCAGGTAGGCCGGGGTACCGAGCAACTCTTCCGGCGGGGCGGTGCCGAACATCCGCCCCAGGCCGAGGTCGGCCAGGAGCGGTCGGCCGTCGACGGTGAACAGCACGTTCGCCGCGCTCACGTCCCCGTGCAGCACCTCCGCGGAGTGGGCATAGGCCAGGGCTGAGGCCACCGGAGACAGCGCGGCCACCACCTCAGGGACGGTCAGCCGTCCGCGTCGCGCAAGCAGTTCCGACAGCGAGCCACCGGCCGCCAGGTCCAGCACGAGCACATCGCGCTCGGGCGTGCGGACGAACTGATGTAGCCGAATCAACCCCGGGTGGTCCAGACGGGCCAACAGGGCGGCCTCCGCAGCCGGATCGCCGGGCTCACCGGCACGTCCGGCGCCCACACGCTCGATGACCTTGAGGGCGACCCCTTCGCCGGCTGCCGTCGTCGCCGCAAAGACGGCACCCCGACTTCCGTAACCGATCAGCGGGCCGACCCGGTAACCAGGAACCTGAAGTTTCATGGGACTACCGTACGAAACCGGACCGACTCCGGCTTCGAGTTATCCACAGGCAGTGCAAGCGCCGAAGGCGAGCACTGGCGCTACAAACGCGGCCGTGCCCGAAGCATCGGGTCGCTCAGCGCGCTCCAACCGAGGACCTGGCGCCCGGTTCGTCCTCCAGCACTCCGTCGTCGGGGGCCTTGCCCAGTTTCGAGGGCCACCAGATTCGGGTCCCTAGATCGGTCGCCAACGCCGGCACCAGCACGCTCCGCACGACGATCGTGTCGAGCAGCACGCCGAACGCCACCGCGAACCCGATCTCGGCGAGGAATACCAGCGGCAGTACTCCCAGGACGGTGAACGTGGCCGCCAGCACGATCCCCGCTGAGGTGATGACGCCGCCGGTGACCGCGAGGCCGCGCAGGATGCCCCGTCGCGTCCCGAACTGCAGGGTCTCCTCCCGGACGCGGGTCATCAGGAAGATGTTGTAGTCGATGCCCAGCGCCACCAGGAACACGAAGGCGAACAGCGGGAACGACTGGTCCGCACCGGCGAAACCGAAGATGTGCGTGAAGGCGAATCCGCACACGCCGAGGGTGGCCAGGAACGACAGCACCACCGTCACGATGAGCACCAGCGGAGCGACCAGCGCACGCAACAGCAGCGACAGGATGATGAAGATGACCACTAGCACGATCGGGATGATCAGGTTCCGGTCGTGAACCGAGGCCTTCTGCACGTCCAGCGTCGCGGCCGTCTGACCGCCCACCTTGGCGTTGGCGCCCGGGATCGCGTGTAGCGCGGCGCGCAGTCGCTTGATCGTTTCGTAGGCCGCCGGCGAGTCGTAGGAATCGGCCAGGGTCGCGTTGACGATGGTGCGGCCACCGATCGGCTGGACCTGCAACTGGGCCGGTGGGCAGCCCGCCGCGCCTGCGCCACCGGCACCACCACCGCCCGAGGCCAGCTTCGCGTAGTCGATCTGGACGCAGACCGCGCCCGGCTTGTTCAGGATCCCCGGCGTCTTCTGGGCCGCCGCGATGACCTCGGAAGCCTTGTCGGCGTTGAGCATGATCACTGCGGGCGCGCCGGCACCCTTGTCGAACTTGGCGTCGTAGACCTTCTGCCCCGTGACCGCGTCCGGGGTGTTCGTGAAGGAGTCCACCGTGGTCAGGCCGTTGGTCTTGAGCGAGATGAGCCCGATCAGGCAGACCAGCAGAATGACGGTGGCACCTACCCAGGACCGGCGGTGCTGACGGGATACGGTCTGCGCGATCCGGCCCCACAGGCCGTGGGTCTCGATGTCGCTAGCGTGGTCGGGATGCGGAATTCGCGGCCAGAACACCCACCGACCCAGGACGGCGAGGATGACCGGCAGAAAGCCCATCATGACCAGCAGCGTGCAGACAACGCCGATGGCACAGACCGGTCCCAGGCTCTTGTTCGAGTTCAGTTCGCTGAAACTCAGGCAGAGCAGACCGACGGTGACCGTGGCCCCCGAGGCACCGATCGCCGGAATGGATTCTCGCCAGGCCTTGACCATGGCGTCGAATCGGTGTTCGTAGGTGTGCAGCTCTTCCCGGTATCGAGAGATGAGCAGCAGGGCGTAGTCCGTGCCCACACCGAAGACGAGGACCTGCAAGATGCCCTGACTCTGCCCGTTCAGCGTGAGCACGTCGTGCTTGGCCAGCTGGTAGATGACCAGCGCCGAGGTTCCCAACGCGAGGAACACCGAGATCAAGGGCAGGGCCCAGAGCACCGGCGATCGGTAGACGATCAGCAGGATCACGATCACGACGGCACCGGCGGCGAAGATCAGCACCCCGTCAAGGCCCGAGAACGCATCGATGAACGCCACCAGCAGACCACCGGCGCCGGCCGGATGAACCGTCAGGCCGCTGGTCGCCCCTTCGGCCGCCTTGAGGACCGCCTTCTCGACCTTGACGAGCACGTCGCCGTTGATCGATACCCCGTTGTCCTTGCCGATCAGGGGGACGTAGACCGAGGCCACGGTCTTGTCGCTCGAGATTTCCGGGGCGGTCATCGCCGACGTGTCGACGCCGGCGACGGTCTTTATCGCGGTGACCGCCTTGGCGATCGCCGTGTTGTCGGCGCTGGTGAGACCGGAGGTGCGCTCGAACAGCACGAAGCCAGGGATGCTTTCGATCTTGAGGAACTTCTCGGACTCGTTGGCCACCTTCGTCGACTCGGCCGAGCCCGGCAGGTAGGACGCGTTGTCGTTCTTCTGAACCTCGCCGAGCTTTGCCTGATATTGCCCGCCCACCCCACCGACGAGAAACATCAGGATCCCGACGGCGGTTATGGCGAACACGGGCCAGCGGAAGGCTGCGTGCCGCGGCTTGGCGCTCTTGTCCTTGCGTGTGCCCTTGCCGTTGCCTCGAGACGGATGGTCGGACGGCTCGGTGGCCCGCGAGTCAGTCATGATCTCAAGCTCCTCCTGCATCGGCCTGCGTTCGACGAGCGGTGGTGCCGGGACCGAGCAGACACCTAACCCCCTGTGAATTGCCTGATCCCGGCCCACGGTCCCAGAAGAGGGCCGCGGGGACAACGGGGTTTCCACGCGTGAGCGGGCGCACCGTGACCGCGGCCCGGCTGCTGACTACGCTCGAAGGGTGGCTGAACTGCGGACGGTGCGCGCCGGAACCTTGGACTACGAGCAGGCCTGGGCCTGGCAGCGCCAACTGCACGCCCAGCGGGTCTCAGGCGAGATCGAGGACACGGTGCTCCTACTGGAGCACCCGCCGGTCTACACGGCGGGGCGGCGCACCGAGAGCTGGGAGCGGCCGGTCGACGCGACGCCGGTCATCGACGTCGATCGCGGCGGAAAGATCACCTGGCACGGCCCGGGACAGCTGGTCGGCTACCCGATCCTGGAACTGGACGATCCGGTGGACGTCGTCGCTTATGTCCGGCGGATGGAGACGATGCTGATACGGGTCTGCGCCGAGTTGGGTGTGGACGCCGGCCAGGTCGAGGGACGCAGCGGCGTGTGGCTGCCGGCCGGCGGTGGGCGGCCCGAGCGCAAGGTTGCGGCGATCGGAATCCGGGTCGCGCAACGGGTCACGCTGCACGGCTTCGCGCTGAACTGCGATCCCGACCTGAGCTGGTTCGACCGCATCGTTCCCTGCGGGATTCCCGACGCCAGCGTGACGTCGTTGAGCAGCGAGCTCGGACGTCCGGTGAGCGTCAGCGCCGCGCTGCCTGTCGTCGAACGGCACCTTCCCGAACTGTTGGACAGCGTCGCCGAACTGCGGTCGGCGTGAGTCCGCAGCGCACCCGAACTTCAGCGATCGAGACGAGGACGAGTACGTGAGCATCACTGCCGGCGGAGAGCGCAAGCTCCTGCGCATCGAGGCCAGGAACGCCGAGACCCCCATCGAGCGCAAGCCGCCGTGGATCAAGACGCGGGCGGTGATGGGCCCGGAGTACACCGAGCTGCGTCAACTGGTGGCCTCCGAGGGCTTGCACACCGTGTGCCAGGAGGCGGGCTGCCCCAACATCTACGAGTGCTGGGAAGACCGGGAGGCGACTTTCCTCATCGGTGGGGACCAGTGCACCCGGCGCTGCGACTTCTGCCAGATCGACACCGGCAAGCCCGAGCTGCTGGACCGCGACGAGCCGCGACGGGTGGCCGAGAGCGTCCGGCAGATGCAGCTGCGCTACGCCACCGTGACCGGTGTGGCGCGCGATGATCAACCTGATGGCGGGGCGTGGCTGTACGCCGAGACCGTCCGCCAGATCCACGCGTTGAACCCCGGTACCGGAGTCGAACTACTCATCCCGGATTTCAACGCGGTCCCCGAGCAGTTGGCCGAGGTGTTCGCCTCGCGCCCACAGGTCCTCGCCCACAACGTCGAGACGGTGCCTCGCGTCTTCAAGCGGATCCGGCCGGCTTTCCGGTACGACCGCTCGCTCGGAGTCATTTCCGCGGCCCGCGCCGACGGACTGGTCACGAAGTCGAATCTCATCCTGGGGATGGGCGAGGAACGCGCGGAGATCTCGCAGGCCCTGCAGGACCTCTACGACGCCGGTTGTGAACTCATCACCATCACCCAATACCTGCGCCCGTCGAAGCGTCATCACCCCGTCTCGCGGTGGGTCAAACCCGACGAGTTCGTCGAGCTGGCCGAGGAAGCGGAAGAGATCGGGTTCGCCGGCGTCCTGTCGGGTCCGCTCGTCCGGTCGAGCTACCGTGCCGGACGCCTCTACCAGCAGGCCATGCAGGCACGCACGTCGGCCACCGATTCGCCCTGACACGGGGTCTGCGTTCCACCGAGCGCCGCGCTCCGCGAGAGCCGGTGCAGTCCTACCACCGCGGTCAGCGGCGTTTGGCGCTCCAGACCACGCCACCGATGAGTGCGCTGATCGCCAACGCGTCGACGAGCACGATCAGCGCGGCGTCCGTCTGCCACACGAAGATGCGGGACCGACCGTCCAACGGGGGGTCGGCGATGACGCGGGTGCCGTCGCTGCCGAAGCGGGCCGCGGCCGCGATCTGCTGTGCGCTCGAGCCCGCCGCCGACGGGCTGGGGGTTGATTGGGCAGAACTGGACCCGGCTGAGGATCCGGTGCCGCCGGCCGATGAACCAGTCCCCGACGCGCTGGCGGCCCCGGTGCCGCTGCTTGAGGCCGTTGCGCGCGAGCTACCCGCGGCTCCGGCCGTGGCCGAACCGCCCGCTTGCTGAGACGGCGCGGCGACCGACGGTGCGTCGATCCGCTGGCTGGTCGATGCGACCCCGCCACCGGAGGTCGTAGAAGGCTTCGGAGTGGTCGGGGTGTGAGTGGGAGGCGTCGGCGTACGGCTCGGCGTGACGGTGACCGAGGCCGGCTTCACGCGGACCTCGGCGTGCGCCGCGGTGCCGTCCACTGCCACGAACTGCACCGAGAAGGTGGTCGGACGGCTGAACGACGCGGTCAGGCACGCACCGCCGGTGGCCGCGACGCCTGTGGTGTCGATCGTGGCCACGTCGGCCACATTGTTCTGCGGGTCGACGAGGGAGACGGTGTAAGGCACCGAGTCGAGCCCGGTCGCCTTGCGGTAGGCGTAGGTGTTCGGGTTGGCCCAGTTCTGCAGCGTCGCCGAGACGGCGGCGGTGTCACTGGTCGTCACGCAGGCCCCGGAGGATTTCGCATCCGCGTCGACGGTGGGCACGGGGATCGTGTAGTCCGGGCTCTCGAAGCTGCAACGCGTCGCGATGTTCAGGCTGCGAGTGCTGCCGTTGACGTCGGCGGCCAGTACCCTGTCGCCGGCCTCGATGGTGCCGTTGAGCTTCACGGTCACCGTCGTGTTGTCGACGTTGACGACGGTCGGCAGGGGCGGGTTGGCATCGTTGGCGTGGTTCGGCCCCGACAGGGTCAGGGTGTACGTGCCGATGGCGGCGGACGGATCGTTGAGCTTGACGTTCACGTCGCTGTTGGAGTCGAGGCAGGCGTAGGCCGACAGTGTGTCGACGGTGGCGCCGGCGGGTGCCGTCAGCCAGACCAGCCCGGCACCGATGCCGGCGAGGCCCAGGGACGCGGCCATCACGCGCGCGGTTGATCTGCGCATGGGACGACCCCCTCTCGCTGACCTTTCGAAAGCTTCATCGGCTGGAAACACCGGGACATGCAGGGTTCATTACTAACAGTGAGATAACCATACACCCAGTTGACTCACACGGGTACAACAACATCGGTCTCGGTCACGTCTGATCCGCAGGTCAGGAGGCCACCCGTGCGCACGGGCCCGGGGCCGCCTCGACGGCGCCGTAGCGCTGTCTGACGCTGTCGTCGGCGCAGCTTATCCTTGTGCGTATGGCGCAGGCATTCGGGTCGAAGAAGGCCCCCAAGAGCAAAGCAAGTCGAGCGGACAAAAAGGCCACACGCGCCCTGAAGCGTCAGCGGCGGCGCGAGACGTTCTCCTCCATCGGCCAGGCGTTCTCGATGACCCGCAAGAACGACTCGCGGCTCATCCCCTACCTCGTTCTCGCCTTCATCGCCGGTGCTCTGCTCGGCTTCTTCGTCCTGTTCATCCCCACCGGCACCTGGTGGCTCGGGATCGTGCCCGCCGTGGCGGTCGGTCTGCTCGCCGCCATGTTCGTGTTCTCCCGCCGCGCGCAGTCCTCGGCCTACAGCCAGGCGGAGGGCCAGCCCGGTGCGGCGTCCTACGTCCTCGGACAGATGCGTGGTGACTGGCACAAGACCGATGCCGTCGCCGGCACGACCCAGCTCGACGCCGTCCACCGCATCCTCGGCCGGCCCGGGGTCATCCTCGTCGGCGAGGGCGCTCCGCACCGGGTGAAGCCGTTGCTGGCCCAGGAGAAGAAGCGGGTGTCCAGGCTGGCCGGCGATGCGCCGATCTACGACATCGTCGTCGGCAAGGGCGAGGGCGAAGTGCCGCTCGGCAAGCTGAACGTGTACATCATGAAGCTCCCCCGCAACCTCTCCAAGGAGCAGGTCGTGGCCCTCGATCGCCGCCTGGCCGCGCTGTCGACGGCCCGCGCACCGCTGCCCCAGGGTCCGATGCCCGCGGGAGCGAAGATGCGCAACATGCAGCGTGCGGCCCGCCGACGCGGCTGAGCCGATCATGACCGAGCCCACCGCTCGACCAGCGGCAACCGGCAAGGCACCGGGGCCCGCCACGCCCAGCCGCCAGCGCTTTCGCGGCCAGCGTCTCGGCCGTCCCGAGTCCGGCCCAGGGTCGCTGGCCCCCTTCGGTCGCCGGGCGCTGGCGTTCCTGATCGACGTCGCCGCCTCCGGCCTGGTCGCGGGCCTGTTCGTCCGGCGTCATGATCTACCCGGCGCCGCCGGGCACCTGCCGGGCCAATGGAGCCTGGTCCCGCTCGCCGCGGACTACCTCATCGGCCTGGTACTGCTCGGGCGCACCTTCGGGATGTATCTCACCGGCCTGCGCGTCATACGTGTCGATCGAAACGTCGCCATCGGTCCACTCCGCGCGGCGGCTCGCACCGCATTGCTCGTTCTGCTCATCCCGGCGGTGGTCATCGACTCCGACCTTCGCGGCCTCCACGATCGGCTGACCGGTACCGCGGTCATAGTGCACTGACGATTGCCCGCGACCGGCTTACGAACCATTCGTACGCAATTGACGGATCCGGCCAGACACTGTTCCCTCGACATCGGTGTGGCGGTCAGCGCAGCCTGCCCCGCCAGGACCCTCTGTAACCTCGCCGAAACAAGCGAGACACCGCTCGGCAACCGCGTATTTCTAGCTTGAGAGCGCTAACGAGGCGCTCCATCCCACCCAGCCCTCGGCGTCGCGGGCCTGTGCTCGACGCCGAACCGACGGCAGACAAGGACGGCCGATGTTCAACAGTGCGCAAGAAGTACTGAGCTTCATCAAGAACGAAAACGTCGAGTTCATCGACATCCGGTTTACGGACCTGCCCGGCGTGCAGCAGCACTTCAACGTCCCGGCCTCGAACTTCAACGAGGACTCCTTCACCGAGGGGCAGATGTTCGACGGTTCGTCCATCCGCGGCTTCGCCTCGATCCACAAGTCCGACCTGAAGCTCATCCCCGATCCGGCCACGGCCTACGTCGACCCGTTCCGCAAGGCCAAGACGCTCAACATCAACCACTCGATCGTCGAGCCTCGCACCGGAGAGCCCTACGAGCGCGATCCCCGCCAGGTCGCCACCAAAGCCGAGCAGTACCTGAAGAGCACCGGGATCGCCGACACCGTCTACTTCGGACCCGAGGCCGAGTTCTATATTTTCGACGAGGTTCGCTACGAGTCGAAGATGAACACCGCGTCGTACTTCATCGACTCCGAGGAAGGTCACTGGAACACCGGCCGCATCGAAGAGGGCGGCAACCTGGGCTACAAGACCAACGTCAAGGGCGGGTACTTCCCGGTCAGCCCGTACGACCACTTCGCCGACCTGCGCGACGAGATCTCCACCGAACTGATCAACGCGGGTCTGGAACTGGAACGGGCCCACCACGAGGTCGGCACCGGCGGCCAGGCCGAGATCAACTACAAGTTCGACACGCTCACCCATGCGGCCGACCAGATCCTGCTCTTCAAGTACATCGTCAAGAACGTCGCGTGGCGCAACGGCAAGTCGGCGACCTTCATGCCCAAGCCGCTCTTCGGCGACAACGGTTCGGGCATGCACTGCCACCAGTCGTTGTGGAAGGACGGCGAGCCGCTGTTCTACGACGAGACCGGCTACGCCGGACTGTCCGACATCGCGCGCTGGTACGTCGGGGGGTTGCTGCACCACGCGCCGTCCGCACTGGCGTTCACCAATCCGACCGTGAACTCCTACCACCGTCTGGTCCCCGGGTACGAGGCTCCGGTGAACCTCGTCTACTCCGCCGGTAACCGATCCGCCTGCATTCGCGTGCCGATCACCGGCACCAGTCCGAAGGCCAAGCGCATCGAATACCGCGTCCCGGACCCGTCGGCCAACCCGTACCTGGCCTTTGCCGCGATGCTGATGGCCGGGCTCGACGGCATCAAGAACAAGATCGAACCCCCGGAGCCGGTCGACAAGGACCTCTACGAACTGCCGCCGGACGAAGCCGCCTCGATCCCGCAGGTGCCGGGTTCACTCGACCAGGTTCTCGACGCTCTCGAAGCCGACCACGACTACCTGACCGAGGGTGGCGTGTTCACGGAGGATCTCATCGCCAGCTGGATCAGCTACAAGCGGATCAACGAGGTCGACCCGGTTCGACTCCGTCCGCATCCCTACGAGTTCGACCTCTACTACAACATCTAGTCCGCGCCCCACTGCGAGCAAGCCGTCCCGAACGCCCGCGATTGCTGGTCCGATGTTTACCATCGGCTCCCGGTGATCGCGGGCGTTGGACGTTTCGTCGTCGATCCAGGGCCTGGCAAATGCCGGCCCGCTCGATCCGCACAGCTGACCCCCGCCATTCGGGCGGACCCGCGGCGGCCGGCTCCGATCAGGAACCGGCGCTGGTTGCCATCTCGCTGAGGAACTCGCGCCGGTGGCGGCGGTCACGCTGGTTGAGCAGCAGCCAGAACGCCCAACCGACCGCGGCCACCAGGATGAGGCTGATCAGCCGGTAGACGAGCACCCCCGCCGTCGCCTCGGACAGTTGCAGGCCGCCGTGCGTGAGCGAGATCAGCAACGCGCCGTCCACCAGACCGATGCCGCCGGGTAGCAAAGGAAGGCTCGAGGCGGCCATGCCGGAGGCGTAGGCGACCATGGCTACAGCCAGTGTCGGACCGTCAGCCCCCACCGCGCGGCAGGCTGCGATGAGGCACAGCAGATCGAGTAGCCAGTTCAGCCCGGCGAACAGCAAGCCGATGGCCCAGTCCCTGGTTCGTGGACGGATCAGCAGGAGTTCGTCGAGCAGCTCGCCGACCCGCTCCTGACCGGCCAGCGGTGGCCGTCGCAACACGGCGTTGGCCCGGCGCACCGCCCAGGTCCCGATGCGCAACAGCAGATCGGGACGGCGGGCCAGGCGCCGCAGCCCAATGCCGGCGGCCGCGACGCCGAGAATCTCGATCGCCACGACCACGAAGTTGTCGGCCCCGCCGGCCAGACTTGCCCCGAACGCACCGATGACCGTCAGGGCCAGGGTGCTCAGGACGCCGGAGGTGAGCATGCCCCACGTAACGACCGGCGCGCTCGCACCCCACCCTCGCATCCGACGGAACGTGTAGCCCGTTGAGATCACCGGGCCGGCGGGCAGGGTGACGCTCATTGCGTTCGCCGCAAAGGTCACGGCCACCGCGCGACGCAGGGCCAGGGTCACTCCGCCGGCCGCCAGCATTCGCCGCTGAACGCGGGCGAAGTAGACCATCGATCCGAGTTCACACCACAGGGCGATCGCCAACCATCCCCATCGCGGGTGACTCAGCGCGTGCCGGGCGGCGGCCAGGTGCGGCGCGATGGCGTAGCCCTCGACCGCCAGGACCGCCGCCACGATCGCCAGAGCCGTAACCCGCAACCACGGATGCCGGCCGGCGTGGCCTTGTTCGCAACGTGCCCACGAGGACGCGGGAAGGACCTTGCGCGAACCGTCGGAATCGCGGACCTCGCTGATCGGGTCAGCAGACGCGAGCGCACTCGAACCGCTGACACGGTCCTCCAGCTCGGTCATGGCTCGGCTCCGATACCTCAGTGGTGCCGCGGCAGACAAGGCGTCAACCGACAACAGCCACAGCGGTGTCCCGATCGCGGTTATTCCGTTCTCGTGACCGTTGCGCCTACCCCTCTGTGCCGCTCCTGAGATACGGCCATGTCCTCGTCGGGCCGCGGCCGCGAGAGTGAGAGGATGTTTCGGTGACCACGACCGCCCGCGACACCGCCTCGGGCAACGTCGCACCGGATGGTCGCGCCCATGAGTCCGGTCGGCGCCGCTTCCGGGGCGTGCTCCCGGACCGGATGCTGCAGCACCGCGAACCCCGCTGGTGGCAGGAGATCGCCATCATCGGATTCTGCTACTGGATCTACAGCGAGATCCGCAACCTGGTGCCTCAGCAGAAGTCGATCGCCGAGCGCCACGGACGCGGCGTTCAGCACCTGCAGGACGCCTTGCACCTGAACTTCGAGCGATCGCTGAACAGCTTCGTGGCCGACCACGAGCCGATCGCCCAGGTGATGAACTACTACTACGCCACCTTGCACTTCATCATCACGATCGCGGTGCTGATCTGGCTTTACGTCGCCCATCCGCGCATCTACCGCGGCGCACGCACGGTCATCTTCGCCACATCGCTGATCGCCCTGGCCGGCTTCTATCTCTATCCGCTCGCTCCGCCACGGCTGTTACCGCAATACGGCTACATCGATACGCTTCAGGTCTTCCACACCTGGGGATCGCTCGCCGATCCGAAGGTGGCCGAGCACTCCAACCAGTACGCCGCCATGCCGAGCCTGCACATCGGCTGGTCGCTGTGGTGTGGAGTCTCGATCTTTCTGTGCGCGCGCCGTATGTGGGTTCGCCTGCTCGGCGCGATCTACCCGGTCTGCACCCTGCTCGTGATCGTCGGCACGGCGAACCACTTCATCATCGACGCGGTCTTCGGGCTGATCGTGTTCCTGATCGGCTGCGGGGTGCAGTACCTCCTGTCCGGCCGCAGCGCGTACCGCAAGGCACCGCATCCGCCGCCGGCCATGCTCCACGCCAAGCGGAGCAAGCCCGAGACGCCTCAGTCGGGCTCGTAGAAGATCGACTCGACCACCCGGCGAGCCCGCCTGGTGGCGCGTCGGTAGTCGTCCACGATATGGCCGGGCTCGGGATCGGGTGGGTAGCCGAGCACCCGGCCGATCGCGACCAGCGTGAGCCCCTGGGTGGGCAACTGATCCTCGGCCTTGTCGCGGACGAGCATGATCGCGTCCCGAGCGCGACTGGCCAGCCGCCACGCCGCTTCCAGTGCGGCCGCGTCCTCCGCGGCCAACAATCCGGCTTCGGCGGCGGCCCACAGGGCCGGCAGGGTCGATGGAGTACGCAGCCCGGCCACCTCGGCGGCATGCCGGAGCTGGAGCAACTGGGCGGTCCATTCGACGTCGGACAGCCCTCCTCGGCCGAGCTTGGTGTGGGTGTGCGGGTCGGCGCCTCGAGGTAACCGTTCGGCGTCCACCCGTCCCTTTATGCGCCGGATTTCGATCACGTCAGCGGGAGCCAGGCCGCCGACCGGGTACCGCAGCGGGTCGATGAGCTCGATGAACCGCTCCCCCAGGTCAGGATCGCCGGCGCAGAAGCGGGCCCGCAGCAGCGCCTGCGCCTCCCACACCGACGACCAGCGGGCGTAGTACTCGGCGTAGGAGTCCAGTGAGCGGACCAGGGCACCGTTGCGGCCCTCGGGACGCAGATCGGCGTCCAGGACCAGAGGCGGATCCGTGGACGGGGTGGCCAGCATCCGGCGCAGCCGCTCAGCCAGTTGACCTGCCTGCTTGGCGTGGTCCGCGCCTCCGCTCGCCGAGCCAGGTCCACGGGGTCGGAAGACGAACAGCACGTCGGCATCGGAGCCGTAACCCAGCTCCTGGCCGCCCAGTCGGCCCATCGCGATCAGGGCGAAGTCGAAACCGAGTTCGGCAACGTCGAGCTCGGCGGCCAGACCCGCGCGGGCCGAGGCGAGGCTTGCCCCGAGCGTGGCGTCGGCCAGTTCGGTCAACGCGATCCGTACCGCGCTGTCGTCGAGCAGGCCGACGAGCTGGCTGAAGGCGACCCGCAGCAGCTCGACCCTGCGCAGGGCGCGGATGACGTGAGCGGCCGCGGCGGGGTCCTCCTGCCGGCGCGCCGCGGTCAGCATCGTGGTCTCGATCTCGGTCCGTCTGCGTGGCACCAACTGGGCGTCGTCGGCCAGCATCTGCAAGGCCTCGGGTGCCCGGACGAGCATGTGCGCAACGTAGCGGGACGTTCCCAGTATCCGCGCCAACCGGGTCGCCACCGCGCCCTCGTCACGCAGCAACCGCAGGAACCACGGCGTGTCGCCGAGGGCATCGGAGACCTGCCGGTAGGCGAGCAGACCGGCGTCGGGGTCAGGCGCGGAGGCCAGATCGGACAGGATCACCGGGAGCAGCGTGCGCTGAATCGCGGCGCGGCGGGACAGGCCCGCCGTGAGCGCCTGAAGGTGTCGCAGCGCTCCGGCGGGATCGGCGTAGCCCAGCGCCTCGAGTCGACGCCGGGCCTCGTCGGGGCTCAGCCGCATGCCTTCGGAAGGAACCCGGGCGACCGCTTCCAGCAGCGGTCGGTAGAACAGCTTCTCGTGCAGGCGCCGGACCTCGCGCGCATGCAGCGCCCACTCCGAGTGCCAGACGGCCGCGGCATCGCCACGACTGTCCGGCCGGAAACCCATCGCCCGAGCCAGCCTCGACAGGGCCGCCTCGTCGTCGGGAACGAGATGGGTCCGGCGCAGGCGGACCAGCTGCACCCGGTGTTCAGCGGTGCGCAGGAATCGGTAGGCATCGGCCAGGCTGAGGGCGTCGTCCCGGCCGACGAACCCACCGTCGCGCAGCGCGGCCAGGGCGGGCAGGGTCGCACGGACCCGAAGGGCCTCGTCGGCCCGACCGTGCACCAGCTGCAGCAGCTGCAGCGCGAACTCGACGTCGCGCAGCCCACCCGGGCCGAGCTTGAGTTCTCGGTCGATGACCGCCGCAGGGATGTGGTCGACGACGCGGCGGCGCATCGCGCGCACGTCGGTCACGAAATCGGCCCGTTCGGCGGCCGACCAGACCATCGGCGAGATGACCGCCAGATACGCCTCGCCGAGGTCGAGGTCCCCGGCAATGGGACGAGCCTTGAGCAGCGCCTGGAACTCCCAGGTGGAGGCCCAGCGACGGTAGTAGGCCTCATGGCTGGCCAAGGTGCGGACCAGCGCTCCGGACGCGCCCTCCGGACGCAGATTCGCATCGACTTCCCACGCCGCCTGCCCGCAGATCCGCATCATCGCGGCGGCCAGCTTGGTGGCTGAGGTCAAGGCGGCCTCGACGGGCTGGTCGGCGTCGAGCGGCTCGGCCACGAAGACGACGTCGACGTCGGAGACGTAGTTCAGTTCCCGCCCCCCGGTCTTGCCCATGGCGATGACGGCCAGCCGACAGGACGCCGCCGCGGCCGGGAGTTCTCGACGGGCGACCGCCAACCCCGCTCTGAGCACGTAGCCGGCAAGATCGGCCAGCGCCTCGGCGACCTGCTCCAGGGCGAGCTCGCCCGCCAGGTCCCGGGCGGCGACTCGCACCAGCTCATCGCGGTAGGCGTCCCGGAGAGCGTTGACGGCGTCGTAGTCCCCGACCGCGGCCGCGCATCCGGAGGTCCCGGTGACGGGATCCAGGACATCGGCGCCGACTGCGGCCGCCAGCCGCTCCTCGGCCGCCGCGACGTCGAAGCGGTCCTCCAGAAGACCGGCGACCGCCTGCGGACGTCGGATCAGGTGCTCGCCGAGGGCGACGGAGGCCCCGAGGGTGTACAGCAGCCGAGACCGGAACAACGCGTTGCGGGCCAGGTCGTGCCGGACCTGGCGGCCGAGCTCGGTGTCAACCAGCCCGCTGAGGGCCGACAGCGCGAGATCGGGATCGGCGGCGCGGGCCAGGGCCGAGACGATCATCGCCGCGTCGTCGTCGACAGGGCTGTTGGTGGCCACGTCCCACAGCCCCAGGGGGGTCCCCGTGACGAGTTCGACGGCACGTTCCGGATCGGCGAAACCCAGCCGCACCATCCGCCCGCGCACCCGCGAGCGCAGCTCGAGCGGGGACGTGACGGGCGGCTCCGAAGCTGGCCGCGTCGCGCGCGCCGCCGAGTCGGCCGACACCGTCAGTGCGCGCCGTGCGGCTGACGCGAGGCGTTCAGCTCCGCCGCAAGCGCCGCCCTGATCTCGGCCGGATCGGTGATGGGAGCCGCGGTGCTCGCCGGCGGCCCGGCCATCGGCAGGGTTCGCGGCCCCGCGGCGGCCTGCGGATCCCGCGCCACGTCGACGAATGCGGCCGCCACCGGGCGCCATGCCTCCTCGATGTCGGGGTGAGCCGTCGCGGACCGCTCCAGGATCCGGGCGACGTCGTAGTCAGCCATCACTTCGGCGTCCTCCTCGGCCCACGTCGCGACCATCTCCGGCGTCGTCTCGATGTGGAACTGCAGGCCCCAGGCCAACCGGCCGACGCGGAACGCCTGAACCTCCGAGCCCGGCGAGGACGCCAGCAATACCGCGCCGTTGGGCAGCCGGCTGATTTCGTCCACGTGCCACTGCAGTACGTCCGGCGTGATCGGCAGTTCCTTGAACAGCGGGTCACCGGCCGCCGCCTGACGCTTGGCCACCAGCTGCGCTCCGTACTCCGCGCTGGCCGCACGCTCGACGCGGCCACCGGCGGCGACGGCGAGCAACTGTCCACCCAGGCACACCCCGAGCACCGGCTTGTCGGAGGCCACTGCGCCGGTGAGCAGCCGGCGCACCTGGGGCAGCCACGGGGCCCCGTCGTCGTCGTAGGCGTTCGCGGCGCCACCGAGGACGACCAGAGCCGAGTGCTCGGACAGATCGTCCGGGAACTCGGCGCCGGCCGGACCGGACCGGACGTCCAGTTCGGCGCCCGCGTCGGTCAGCCAGGTGCCGAGCCGGCCGACCGGGTCGGACTCGTCGTTCTGGATGACGAGGATCGGGGCGGCGAGCGGCGCTGCGGACATGACTCCAGGTTACTGATACCGCCTTACAGGGAAGGCAGGTACCGGCGCAGTTCGAACGGCGTGACCTCGGCGCGGTAGTCCACCCATTCCGCGCGCTTGTTGCGCAGGAAGAAATCGAACACGTGCTCGCCCAGGGTTTCGGCCACCAGTTCGGAGGACTCCATCACGTCCAGGGCATCAGAGAGGTTGTGCGGCAGCTCGTCGTAGCCCAGCGCGCGACGCTCGGTGTCCGACAGCGACCAGACGTCATCCTCGGCGCCGGGAGGCAGCTCATAGCCCTCCTCGACGCCTTTCATACCGGCGGCCAGCAGGACCGAGAAGGCCAGGTACGGATTGCAGGCCGTGTCCAGCGAGCGGACCTCGACCCGGGTGGAGTTGGCCTTGTTCGGCTTGTACATCGGCAACCGCACCAGCGCGGACCGATTGGCGTGGCCCCAGCAGACGTAAGTCGGCGCCTCGACGATCTGGCCCGGTGCCGAGTAGCCGAACAGTCGCTTGTAGGAGTTGACCCACTGGTTCGTGACCGCCGTTATCTCGCGAGCGTGACGGAGCAGACCGGCGATGAACGATCGAGCCGTGGCGGACAGGTACAGCTCGTCGCTGGCGTCGTGAAACGCGTTGCGATCGCCCTCGAACAGCGACAGGTGCGTGTGCATACCGCTGCCGGGCTGGTGACGGAAGGGCTTGGGCATGAACGTCGCGTGCACCTGCTTGGCCCGCGCGACCTCCTTGATGATGTGGCGAAAGCTCATGATGTTGTCGGCCATCGACAGCGCATCGGCGTAGCGCAGGTCGATCTCCTGCTGGCCGGGCGCGACCTCGTGGTGGCTGAACTCGACCGATATCCCAACGGCCTCCAGCGCGGTGATGGCAGCCCGCCGGAAGTCGTGGGCGGTGTCGTGACTGGTCATGTCGAAGTAGCCACCGTTGTCGATCGGCTTCGGCTCGGTTCCGTCGCTGGGACGGTCGCGAAGCAGGAAGAACTCGATCTCGGGATGGGTGTAGAAGGTCAGCCCGCGGTCGGCCGCCTTGGACAGCGTCCGGCGCAGGACGTAGCGCGGATCGGCCCAGGACGGGGAACCGTCGGGCATCGTGATGTCACAGAACATCCGGGCGGTGTCGCTGGGATTGCCGTCGTCGCTGGGCAGCACCTGGAACGTGGACGGATCGGGCCGGGCGAGCATGTCCGACTCGCTGGCCCGGGCGAAGCCCTCGATGGCCGAGCCGTCGAAGCCGATGCCCTCGGCGAAAGCGCCTTCGAGCTCGGCGGGGGCGATGGCGACCGACTTCAGCGTGCCGAGCACGTCGGTGAACCAGAGCCGGACGAACCGGATCTGGCGCTCTTCGATGGTACGGAGGACGAACTCCTGCTGACGGTCCACGAGGTGCAGTCTGCCGTGTCGAGGTTTCGGGCGCGACAACGACCCGCCATTACCGCCGTGCTACTTGGCCGAGCCGGCCAGCCAGCTCGCCCAGGACACATTCCAGTAGCCGGAGTTCCATTCCTGCAGGGTGCGGCCGGTGTTCTTCACGTCCACGATGTCACCCGGCTGGGACCAGTGGTAGAACCACCAGGAGTTGTCCGGGGACACGTTCAGGCAGCCGTGCGAGGTGTCGGTGTTGCCCTGGGCCCAGATCGACCAGTCGGCCCAGTGGACGTACTCGCCGTCGTAGGAGATCTTCACCCCGACCGGAACGATCGTCTTGTAGGCGTTGGCACCCTTGGACAGGCCGAACGAGGCCGAGTTCATGTTGATGTTGGTCTCGCCGCCGATGACGACGTGCGGGCCGGAGTTCGTGCGCAGGTCGATCAGCCCGGCATCGCCGGGAATCGAGGTGTGCTTGCCCATCGACGTGGGGATCGTCTTGATCAGCTTGTTGTTCTGATACACCTGGATCAGCTTGGTGTTGTCGTCGGCGATCGAGACGTGCCGATCCCCGACCGTGAAGGATGCGGCCGAGTCGGCCTGGCCGTACAGGCTGGCGGACGCTCCCCCGAAATTCTTGCCGTAGATGCTGGTCTTGATGCTGACCTTCGTGCCGGGCTGGAGGTAGCCCTTGGTCCGCCAGTAGACGTTCTGGTCGTCCAGCCAGCTGAACGCGCCGGCCTGCTTCGGGGTGGTGGTCACGGTCACCGCTGACTGCGCGGCCTTCTTGTCGGCGATCTGTTCGTCGAAGTGAATCCTGACGACCTGACCGACACCCTGCTTCTGCCCGGCGACGAAGGCCTGCCCGGCAGCGGTGGTGATGTAGGCCATCGTCTGATTGTCGGGGACCACGGTGGTGAAGGAGCTGGTCTTGCTGACCGGGCTGCCTGCGGTGTCGGTGCCGGTGGCGGTCAATCGGTAGGTCTTTCCGTAGCCCAGCGGCTCGCCCGACGTCCAACTTGTCTTGTCTCCGGACAGGCTGCCCTTCACGGCTGTGCCGTCGGTGTTCTTGAGCGTGACCTCGGACAGCTCGCCGTGGGCGATGCCGACCGTGACGGGAGCGACCGGGCTGACGTCCTTGGCGCCGGCGCTGGCGCTCAGGCTGAAGACGGCGGCTTCCGGCGCCGGTGCGGACGAGGAGGAGGTGGGAGTCTGGATCGTTCCGGACGAGGAGGTCGTCGAGGATTGGCTGGACCCGCTGGCGTCCGGCGACTTCTTCGCCGAGCAGGCCCCCAGCACGAGTGCGGCGACAGTGACCGCCGTTGCCGTCAGGACCACACCCCGGTGGACTCCGTGCCTGCTGCGAACCAAGACTTCCTCCAGACCACCCACGGCACGCGGGAGTCGCGAACCGGACAACCTATGTGACGCCACTGACGCGTCAACTGTTGCCTCATCGGGGACGCCGATGGAGGGGGTGGCAGGCCAGCCTCGCGCGGGTGCACCCTATTGTGACCTACTTTCCGGCGACTTCACGCCAAGACCCATGACGAAATGGTGTCAAAACCGGTTATGCCCCGGCCCCAGAACCTGTGAATCCCGGTCGACTACCCGCCCCACCGGTCCCTCACAGCACCCGGCAGACTGGTGCCTGTGAGCACTCTGCGCATCGGGATGGCCCAGGTCGACCTCACCGTGGGCGACTTCGACCGCAACGTCGAACTCGTCCTTCGCCGGGTCGGCGAGGCGGCCGAGGCGGGGGCACAGCTGGTCGTGTTCCCCGAGATGACCCTGACCGGCTACATGCCTGAGGACCTCGTGCTGCGCCGCTCGTTCCGGGAGGCCTCGCGCCAGGCCTTGACCCGGACGGCCGCGACGCTGGCCGAGGCGGGCTACGGCGACATCGCCGTCGTGGTCGGCTACCTCGACTCCGACTGCGGTGCGCGCAACGCGGCGGCTTTCGTGCAGAACGGCGAGGTGGTCGCCCGCTACTTCAAGTACCACCTGCCGACCTACGGCGTGTTCGACGAGGACCGGTACTTCGTCCCCGGGACCGAGCTGGTCGTGATTCGATTCGGCGGGGTGGACGTGGCCCTCACCATCTGCGAGGACGTCTGGCAGGACGGCGGTCCCTTCACCGCGGCGGCGGCGGCTGAGGTGGGCCTGCTGCTGAACATCAATGGCTCCCCCTACGAACGCAACAAGGACGACATCCGCTTTCCCCTGGTCGCACGGCGGGCGCGCGAAGCCGGCGCGCCGGTGGTCTACGTCAACCAGGTCGGCGGCCAGGACGAGCTGGTCTTCGACGGCGACTCCTTCGTCGTGGATGCCGGTGGTCGCCTGCTGGCCAGGGCTCCGCAGTACGCGGAGGGAATGTTCTACCTCGACCTGGAGGTAGCCCCCGCGGTGAGCAACGCGACGCCCGTGGTCGGTGACTTGAGGGTGCGCCGGGTCGACGCCCCGCTGCCACCACGGGCGCTACCCGCCGCGGCGGATCTGCCGGAGGTGGGGATCGCCGAACGCCTCGTCGACGAGGAGGAGGTGTGGCGTGCGCTGGTCACCGGCACCCGCGACTACGCCCGCAAGAACGGCTTCGCCAGCGTCGTGCTCGGCCTCAGCGGCGGTATCGACTCCGCGGTGGTAGCGGCGATCGCCGCGGACGCCCTGGGTGGCGACGCCGTTCACGGGGTGGGCATGCCGAGTGCGTACTCCTCCGACCACTCCCGCTCCGACGCCGCGGACCTCGCGAGGCGGGTCGGCGCCCACTATCAGGTCGTCGAGGTCGAGGCGATGGTGCGTGCGTTCGTGCACGCGCTGAAGCTGACGGGCCTGGCCGAGGAGAACGTCCAGGCCCGAGTGCGCGGAACGACCCTGATGGGCCTGTCCAACCAGCACGGTCACCTGGTGCTCGCCACCGGCAACAAGAGCGAGTTGGCGGTCGGCTACTCCACGATCTACGGCGACGCGGTCGGCGGCTTCGCCCCGATCAAGGACGTGCCGAAGTCCCTGGTGTGGCGCCTGGCCCGCTGGCGCAACGACGACGCGGTGTCTCGCGGCCATACCCCCCCGATTCCGGAGAACTCGATCAGCAAGCCCCCGTCGGCGGAGTTGCGTCCGGGCCAGCTCGACTCCGACTCCTTGCCCGACTACGAGCTGCTGGACGCCGTCCTGCTGCGCTACGTCGACGCCGATGCCGGCTTTGCCGATCTCGTCGCCGAGGGCTTCGATCCGGCGCTGGTGACCCGGGTCGCGCATCTCGTGGACGCGGCCGAGTGGAAACGTCGCCAGTACCCGCCCGGCCCCAAGATCAGCTACAAGGCCTTCGGCAAGGACCGGCGGCTGCCGATCACCAACCGCTGGCGGGAGTCGCGCGCCGCTCGCTGATCGGCCGCGAACCTACTCTGCTAGGTCGTCCTAGTAAATCGTGAGGGATATCTCCGTCCGAACCGGTTACAAACTCGCTTCGCAGGGTGTCCAACAGGTTTCATGCGGTGCACGATGGTTGTGTCCACCGATGGCCCGGGGACCGGCATGGCCGGCCTCGAGGAAACAAAGGATCATGGCACATGAGCGAATCCCTCTACGGCGGATCGTCCACCCGCCGCGTCACCATCCGCGACCTCGCGAGCGCCAAGCAGACCGGTGACCGCTGGCCCATGCTGACCGCCTACGACTACCTCACCGCCCGCGTGTTCGACGAGGCCGGTGTGCCCGTCCTGCTCGTCGGTGACTCGGCGGCCAATGTCGTCTACGGCTATGACACCACCGTGCCGGTGTCGGTCGAGGAACTCCTGCCCCTGGTTCGCGGCGTCGTTCGCGGCGCGCAGCGCGCCCTGGTCGTGGCCGATCTTCCCTTCGGCAGTTACCAGGGCTCACCCCAGCAGGCGCTCGATACGGCGGTGCGCTTCATGAAGGACGGCGGCGCCCAAGCGGTCAAGCTCGAGGGCGGCGTACGGGTGGCTCCCCAGGTCGAGCTGTTGACGTCGGCCGGGATTCCGGTTATGGCGCACATCGGTCTGACGCCGCAATCGGTGAACACGCTGGGCGGCTACCGGGTGCAGGGACGCGGCGAAGAAGCCGGCCATCAGCTGCTCGAGGATGCGCAGGCACTTCAGGACGCAGGTGCCTTTGCGCTCGTGATGGAGGTCGTCCCCGCCGACCTGGCCAAGAAGATCACCCACGACCTGCACATTCCCACGATCGGGATCGGCGCCGGTGTGGAGTGCGATGCGCAGGTGCTCGTGTGGCAGGACATGGCCGGACTTCGTGGGGCCGGCCAGCCCGCCAAGTTCGTGAAGCAGTACGCGGACCTGACCGCCGTACTCACCGATGCTGTCGGCCGGTTCGCGTCCGAAGTACAGGCCGGGACGTACCCGGGGGCCGAGCACAGCTACCACTGAGGCAGGCGGCGCAACCTTCAGGTACCGGCTCCCGCCACCGCACTGAACCGGACGAGGCGGGTTGCGACGTCCGCCTCGTCCAGCCGCACCTGGATGGTGCTGCCGGCTCGCAGACCGTCGCCGCCGCACTTGGCCCGCACTGGAGGCTCCTCGATCGCGATGGTGCCGCCGCGTTCGGAGGATTCCAGGACCACAGCCGGGAAGTGCTCCCCGACCCGATCGGTGAGCAACAACGCCTCCACCGCGTCGACGACGGCCCGGTCGACCGTGTGGGCGAGGTGGTCGGCCGCCTGCATCTGCTCGGGTAGCTCGGGCAAAGCCTTGTGCACCCAGTCCGGCACGGGCTGATCCGCCTGCAGCGAAAGGCAGATCTCGGTTGCGTAGCGGTCGATCAACCTTCGCAGCGGAGCGGTCACGTGTGCGTACGGCCCTCCGATACCGGCGTGGCCGGTCTCGTCGGGCAGTTCGCCGTCGAAGACGCGGTAGCCCGCGCCGCGCAGCAGCGAGGAGGCCTGTTCGAGAAAGGCCGCGTGCTTGGCGTTGGTCGGATCGAGAGTTGCGATGACGTCGCCGGGTGGCACGTCGTCTGGCCAGGAGACACCCAACGCCGGCGCGATCCGGCGCAACTCCGCGACGGTGGCATCCGAGGGCGGGGGCAACGTCCGCAGCACGCCGACCTTGCCCTCCAGCATGATCGTGGCAGCGGCGATGCCGGTGAGCAACGAGATCTCGGCGTTGGCGTTCTCGATGTCCAGAGGCGCCCGAAGTTCCAGGGACCAGCCGGCGTCCGTGCTCACCACCTGTTGCTCAGGCAGGTTCAGGGTGATGGCATGGCGTCGCCGGGACAACGTCTGGCGCAGCCGGCCGACCGCGAGCAGATTTCGAGCGCCGGCGGGCGCGCTCCCACCGGCCAGCGCAGCGGCGAGTTCGGGGTAGGAGAACTGGCGGCGACTGCGAACGACGGCGCGGCGAACGGTAGCCGAACGCTGATTGCCCTGTACGTCAAGGCCGATCTGCCACAGCACGGCCGGCCGGTCCTGACCGGGAAGCAGGCTGGCCGCGCCTTCGGACAACACTGACGGGTGAAGCGGGATACGGGTATCGGGAAAGTAGAAGGTCTCGCCCCGGTGATGCGTCGCCTCGTCGAGGGCACCGCCGGGCTCGACGAAGTGCGCGACGTCGGCGATGGCATAGCTGACGAGATAGCCGTCGGTGGTGTCGGCGATGTGCAGGGCCTGGTCGAGATCCTTGCTTCCGGCCGGATCCACCGTCACGAACTCGATGTCGGTGGCATCGAAGCGATCGGTCGGCAGCGGACGCGCGGCCGACCGCTCAGCCTCGGCGTTGGCCACGGAGTCGAAGTCACCGGGGACGGCCAACTCCGCTCGGATCGCGGCGAAGTCCAGTGACGGGGCGACAATGCGACGCTGAGCCACCCTCGATCAGCCCTCGGTTCCGGACGTGGGCGGCGCCGACGGTCCCGCGGAATTCCACGCATCGTCCTCGGCGTCGTAGTGCCGCTCGCGTTCGGCGATGGTCTGCAACGCGCGGTCGGCTTGCGCCTCGGTGGCGAACGGGCCGATCCGGCGGTCGGAATTGCAGTCGGCGAAACGCTCCGCGCGATGATGCTCCTCGCAGTACCACCAGGTCCCTTCACGATCCTCGCTGCTCATGACCGCACCCTATCTCCGCGTTGAAGTCGATGGCGACGACGGCGGATGCGACACCAGGGCCCGGGTGGGCGGCGGACGAGTCGACCTGTAAGCCGGGTCCTGTGATCGGTGAACCGATCGGCGACCATCCATCTCGGCCTGTCGTTGCCGACGGGCTCTAGCGGTCTACCCGCGAACTCGGGCGAGCAGCCCTCGAACGTTCGCGCAGCCAGTGGCACGCCACCGACTTCTTGACCTTGCTCCGGGTGGGGTTTACCAAGCCACTCCGGTCACCCGGAACGCTGGTGGTCTCTTACACCACCGTTTCACCCTTACCCGCGGCCCGGACGAACCGGGTCGTGGGCGGTCTGTTTTCTGTGGCACTTTCCCGCGGGTCACCCCGGGTTGCCGTTAACAACCACCCTGCTCTATGGAGCCCGGACTTTCCTCGGCAACCCTGCTCGGGTTGACGCGGCCGCCCGGTCGGCTCGTCCGCCGCGCCCTGATGATAGTCGGTCGCGGGTGGGACGTGATCCCGCTCGCTGCCTGCAAACGCCGGACGGCGGATGGTTAGCCTTGCCGTTATGCCCGACCTGTCCGCCACCGATTATGTGCTGTCCATCGCGGCGGGTCTCGTGGCGGGCTGGGTCAACTCAGTCGCCGGTGGCGGATCGTTGATCCTGTACCCGGCCCTCGTCGGCGCCGGCCTGCCCACGGTGGACGCCAACGTCACGAACTCGGTCGCGCTCTGGCCGGGATACGCGGGAAACGTCGTAGGTCTCGGACCAACCCTGCGCGAGAACACTGACGACCTACGAAGGCTGGCGGTGCCCTCGATCGTCGGAGCGGTGATCGGGTGCGTGCTGCTGCTCATCACCCCGAGCTCGACGTTCGACATCGTGGTGCCGTTCCTGGTCATCGCAGCCAGCCTGCTGCTGGCCGCGCAGCCCTCGCTGACTCGACGGCTCGGTGGTGAGCACGTCCCCCGGCCGGGTGCCCTGCTGCTCTCGACCGGCCTCGGGGCTGTCTACGGCGGATACTTCGGCGGCGGCCTCGGGGTCATCCTGTTGGCGACCCTCGGCCTCACGCTCGGTTCGGGATTGCGCGTGGCCAATGCGGTCAAGGGTGGACTGTCGCTGCTGATCAACAGCGTCTCCGTGGTGGTGTTCGCCGTGTTCGGCCCGGTGCACTGGGTCTTGGTCGCGGCCGTGGCCCCCGCGACCCTTGTCGGCGGTGTGGTCGGCGGCCGATTCGCCGCCCGGGTGGACGAAACCGTGCTGCGCCGCCTGGTCGTCGGCTTCGGGCTCATCGTCGGGCTGTGGCTGGCCTACCGGGCCTTCCGTTGACGACCGATACCCCCGCGTTGATCATCGGGCTGGTCCTGATCGCGCTGTGCCTGGCGGCCGCGGTGGTCCGGCCCTTCGGTCTCAGCGAGTCGGCCGTGGCCATACCCTGCGTCGCGATCGCCCTGATCACCGGCGCGAGCACCCTGTCCGTCGCACGCCACTCGGTCGGCGGCCTGCTGCCGACGGTGGCATTCCTGGCCGCGATTCTGAGCTTCGGACATCTCTGCGCCAAGGAAGGGGTGTTCGACTACCTGGGCAGTCTGACGGCTCGACTGTCCGCCGGGTCTCCGCGACGTCTGCTGGTGCTCGTGGTCGGTTTCGCCGCTCTGGTGACAGCGACCCTGACCCTGGACGCGACGGTCGTGCTGGTCACTCCCGTCGTACTGGCCACGACCCGGCAACTGCGTGTCGCCGACCGTCCGCACAGCTACGCCTGCGCGCATCTGGCCAACTCGGGATCATTGCTGTTACCGGTGTCGAACCTGACCAACCTGCTGGCCTTTGCCGCCAGCGGGCTGAGCTTCGGACGGTTCGCGGCGGTCATGACGTTGCCATGGCTGCTCGCGTGCGCCCTGGACTGGGCCGGACTCCGGTTGGCCTTCAGGGCCGACCTGCGTACGAAGGCCAGCGGCGCCGCCGAGCCCCGCCCGCTTCCGCGCTACGCGTTGGCGGTCCTGGGGCTGACGATCACCGGCTTCGTGGCGACCACAGCGGTCGACGTGGCGCCGGCGTGGGCCGCATTCGCCGGCTGCGTCGCCTTGGCCGCGCCGGCACTGACAAGGCGTCGAACGACCCCCGTCGAACTGGTGCGCGAGGCGAGCCTGGGGTTTTGCGCCTTCGTGTTGTGCCTGGGCGTACTCGTGGCCGGCGTGCTGGACAAGGGCGCACAGCGCTGGCTGGCGCATCTGGTGCCTTCGGGGACGGGTCTGGCCAGCCTGGTGCTGCTGGCCCTGATCGCGGCTGTGCTGGCGAACCTGGTGAACAACCTGCCAACGACGCTGGCGTTGCTGCCGCTGGTGTCCGGTTCTCCACTGGCTGTCCTGGCCGTTTTGGTCGGGGTGAACATCGGTCCGAACGCGACCTACCCTGGGTCGCTCGCCACGCTGCTGTGGCGGCGCAGCCTGCCCGAGGACGCCAAACCGAGCGCCCGGGAGTTTCATCTGTTGGGACTGTCCACCACGCCCATCGCGGTCGTCCTGGTCACCGGCGTGGTGTGGCTGTGCGCGGCGCCGCTGGGACTGCGCTGAGCTCGCCGTTACCCCGATCAGCCGGCCAGGTGGGCGGAATCATTGAACGAACGAAGTGTGATCAGACCGTCGGCGAAGTAGTCGAGCACGCTGATCGACGCCGGATCCAGAAACATCCGGTAGAGCGAGGACATCGGCGCTCGCAATGCGTTGCGGACGAGGAGCTTGATCGGGGTGACGTGACTGACCACCACCACGGTCGCGCCCGGATGCTGCGCGACGAGTCGAGCGCTGGCGGCAGACACCCGCCGGTCGACCGCCTCGAAGGACTCCCCTCCCGGCGGCGCGACGGCCGGATCGGCCATCCATGCTTGCAGCTGTTCCGGCCAGCGCTCGCCCACCTCGGCGAAGGTGAAACCGTCCCACTGGCCGAAGTCGGTCTCCACGACATCGTCCACGACCGTGACCGGCGAAAGGTCGAGGGTCTCGGCGACGATCTGCGCCGTCGTCCGGGCGCGTCGCAGCGGCGAACTCACGACCACGTCGACCGGGCCCAACTGCGCGATCCGCTGCGCCGCGCGCTCGGCCTGACCCCGTCCCTCGTCGGTGAGCGGCAGGTCCGACCTCCCGGCAAAGCGTTTGGCCAGAGTGTGTTCGGTGATGCCGTGCCGCAGCAGGATCAACCGGGTCGGCGTGTCCCCCGGCGGCAGCCACGCGTTCTGTGGCCTCGGCTCTCGGTCCGGTTTACCCGCCAGCTCTGGCGTCCCCCGTCCGTCCGCTGCGGAGTCCATCGCCTCGTTGGCAAGCCGATCGGCCTCGGCGTTCTCGGCCCGCGGAATCCAGGACAGGCTTACCGCCTCGAAGGAATCGACGAGCGCTCGGGCGCGAGCGTGCAGCGGGCGCAGGCCGTCGTCGTTGACCTGCCAACGTCCGGAGACCTGTTCGATGACGAGCTTGGAGTCCATCCGGACCGTGACTCGACGCGCGCCCAACTCCTGTGCGGCGCTGAGACCGGCGATCAGACCCCGGTATTCGGCGACGTTGTTCGTCGTGACGCCGAGGAACTCGCGGACCTCGGCGAGCACCGTCCCCGCCTCGTCACGGACCACCGCTCCGTAGCCGGCCGGACCCGGATTTCCCCGCGATCCGCCATCCGCCTCGACGACGACTGAAGCGACCGAATTCACAGACCCGACTCGTCGGTTCGAACCAGGATGCGGCGGCAGTTCTCGCACCGCACGACCTGGTCCATTTTGGCGGCGCGAACCGCCGACAACTCGCTGCCGGACAGTTCGATGCGACATCCTTCGCAGCGACGCTGGCGAAGCATCGCCGCACCGACTCCGCCGTTGGCCTCGCGCACCTTGTCGTACAGGGCAAGCAGGTCAGCGGGGATCGTGCCGGCCAGCTCGCCACGCTGAATGCCGCGCTTGCCGATCGCGTCGTCGATTTCGGCGAAGACCTCGTCGCGGGCGGCTTCGGCGGCGGAGCGCTCGGTGTTGATGACGGCCATGGCGCCGCTGAACTCGCTGACGCTCGCGTCCGCCGTCTCCCGGGATTCCATCAACTCCAGCAGCTCGTCTTCCAGGACGCCCTGCCGGCGGCTGAGTGAGGCGACTTCGTGCTGCAGCCCGGAGATCTCCTTGGCCGGTACCCCCGCGGACGTCATCCGCGCCTGATCCTTGTCGGCCCGCTGTCGCACGGTGTCGATGTCGGCCTCCAGCCGGCGCTGCTCGCCGGCAAGGTCGGCGACCTGGGTCTCGGCCTCGACCAACTGGGCGCGTACCTCCGCCGCCCGGCGGTCGCAGTCGGCGATGGTGGCAAGCTCGGGCAACGTGCGCCGCCGGTGGGCCAACTGGTTCAGCGCGGTGTCGATGCCCTGCAGGTCGAGCAGGCGGAGCTGGACGAAGGGGTCTGCGATCACGGCTACACCCTAGTGTCCGGTACTACGTCGTCCCCCGCCTCCGCCTCCGACTGTGCCGCCGACGGGACGTGGGCGGTCCAGGGGTCGGTGACGGTGCCGGAGATCAGCACCTCCACGGCCGGGCCGAATCGGTCCCGCAGCCGGGCGGCGGCGACATCGAGCCAGGGACGTTCGGTCGCCCAGTGCGCCGCGTCGATCAATGCCATCGGTTCCTCGTCCATGCCGCCTCCGTCCCATCGACGCTCTGGGACCGCCTCGACCGTGTCGTGATGTTTGAGGTCAGAGGTCAGGTAGACGTCGGCTCCGGCCGCGCGGGCCGCCGGGATGAACGGACTCCCGGAACCACCGCAGACGGCGACAGTCCGGATCGGACGGTCGGCGACCCCCGCGACGCGAAGGCCCCAGACGGTGGGCGGCAGGACCGACGCGGCGTAGCGACCGAAGTCGGCCAGGGTGACGGTCGCGGGAAGTTTCCCCAGCCGTCCGGAACCGGTCGGGCCGGCGAGTCCGGGCTGTTCGGTCAACTCGAAGGCCACTTCTTCGTACGGATGGGCCCGGCGCATGGCGGCGATGACCGCCGACCGGAGCGGTCGCGGGTAGACCATCGACAGCCGGATCTCCGGCTTGCGGGTGACCACTCCGACCTCACCGTCGAAGGGCTCGGCGCCGGGAAGCGGCCGGTAGGTTCCGGTTCCCTCGACCGAGAACGTGCACTGGTCGTAGTCGCCGACCGCTCCGGCTCCCGCAGCCGACAGGGCCTCGACCAGCTCGTGCAGATGGTCCGGCGGCACGAAGACCGTCACGTGATCGAGCGCGGGTGAGAGGGCCGGCACCAGAGGCCGGATGTCGGTCAGTCCCAGGCGCTCGGCCAAAGCCTGCGAGACGCCGAGGCGCGCGGCATCGGCGTTGGTGTGGGCGACCAGGTGGGCGATGCCCGCCTGGATCATGCGGTGAACCATCGCGCCCTTCGGCGACGTCGTCGCGACCGAGTGCACCGCGCTGAACAGCAGCGGGTGATGGGTGATGAGCAGCTGCGCGCCGCGCTCGATCGCCTCGTCGACCGTGGCCGGGACACAGTCCACCGCGAGCAGAACCCGCGCGACCTCCTCGTCCGGGTCACCGCAGGTCAGCCCCACGGAGTCCCAGGATTCCGCCGTATCCGGCGGGTACCACTCGTCGAAGGAACGCTTGAGCTCGTTGACGCTGGTCATTGGGCGAACCTACCTGGCCCCGCGCGGCGGCCGGGCCGTCCGTGCACCGACCAGGAGTGTGACATTCGGGTTAAGACCCTGTTCTCTGGGGATCGGCTGTGTCACGATTCGCCTCATGCTTTTTCTCGACGGGGGCGCCGGCCTGATCCTCCTGCTGCTGTGGTTGTTCTGCTTGATCGATGTCATCACGACCGACGCGGACCGGTGCCGCAACCTGCCCAAAGTGGTCTGGGTGCTGATCGTGGTTCTGTTGTTCGACATCGGGTGCATCGCGTGGTTGGTCGCGGGACACCCGTGGGATTCCCGGAAAACTTCAGGCCTTGCCTACAAGGGAAACAAGGGCCGGGACCTCTCGAGCCGCTACCCCGAATACGAACGTCCGGGCCGGTTCGCCGCGACGAATCCGGACGACGACGACGCGTTCCTGGCCGAGGTGAAGGCCCGGGCCGAGCGCCAACGCGAGGCGTATCGGGCCCAGCGATCCGAGGAACTTCGACGGGAACAACAGCGTCTGCTCGGCCGCGAGAACGAACACGGCGACGACTGACCCACTGACCGCGTGTCATTCGAACACACGGGCGATTGTGGCGTACCCTCTTCGGCATGAGCGTCGCGCTGCAGCATTGCCTGTGGGCGGAGTCGGCTGACCCGGCTCCGCAGCCGCTGGTCCCCGGCCTCACTCGCCAGCACCTGTCCGAGGGGGCATGGGTGGATCTGCGACGCGGCTGGATGGACGGCGCCGACGCCCTGTTCGACGACCTGGCCGGCAGCGTGGACTGGCACGCGGAGCGACGTCCGATGTACGAGCGGGTCGTCGACGTGCCCCGGTTGCTGGCCTTCTACGCCGAGCAGGTACCGCTTCCGCACCCCGCGTTGGTGCAAGCCAAGCGGGTACTGGACGAGCACTACCAAGACGAACTGGGCGAGCCCTTCGCCACCGCCGGGCTCTGCCTCTACCGGGACGGCCGGGACAGCGTGGCCTGGCACGGTGATCGGATCGGCCGCGGGTCCAGCCACGACACCATGGTCGCGATCCTGGTCCTCGGTGCCCCCCGTCCATTGCTCCTGCGGCCACGAGCGGGCGGTCCGAGCCTGCGCTTTCCCCTGGGCCACGGCGACCTGATCGTGATGGGCGGCAGTTGTCAACGCACCTGGGAGCACGCCATCCCCAAAACCGCACAGCCGGTCGGGCCGCGCATCAGCGTCCAGTTCCGTCCCCGCGGCGTCCGGTAACGATCAGCGGTCCGCGAGCCGGCGGACGAACTTGAGCCCCGACCACGTCTCGTCCACGGCCGCGACCTTGACGTCCACGAGCCCCGCAGCCAGGCCGATCTCGCGGACGATGTTCTCTGTCAGCGTCGTCGCCACCCCGGAGGCCTTCTTCGGCCACGAGATCCACAATTGGCCCGCGGTGGTGATGCGGTCCCGCAGGCCGGGGAACTCGGCTTCCATCGCGGCGGCGTCAACGAAGAACGCATGCAGCCATTCCACCTCGCCCGTCCCGTCACGCTCAGGGGCGTGATCGGGCAGCAGCCGCTCGTAGTCGTCCGGAGGGTGGACCACCGCGGTTCGGGGAGGCGCGGTCCCCGAAGCGCTGACCAGCCCCAACTTGCGTTCCAACGGCGTCGATGAGTACCCGGCCACGTGCGAAGTATCGCCGATCCGGCGGCGTACCGTTGGGGTACCAGCGGTACCCCGAACGCCGACTTCCACGCCGGCCTCATCGTTGGAGATTCCCGAACTCGCCGCGCGTGCGGCTGATCGTGGTGTGCAGCGATGTCCATTTCCGAACCCATTGCCTCCGTCCTGACGATGCCCTCCGCTGGTGATCCCGCCCCCGCCGCTGACGGGAACACGCGTATCCAGCTGCGGGCCGACTACGTCCCAGGTGAGCCCTTCGGTGGCTGGTGGCCGCGATCGCGTTCGCTGGCCGAGGAGCTACCGGCGGTCATCCGGGCGCTGATGGTCCGCGGGTACGACATCCGGCGCGTGACGTACAACATGGCGGCCTGGGACCAGAACCCGCCACGCAAGCTCGTCGTCGACGGCCGCCTCGTCCGGCTCAGCGGGTTCCGCACTCAGGCAGCCGACTCGATCGTCCTGATCGACACGACGGCGTGGGACACCGGGACGTTCCCGCGCCTGGAAGTGCTCGTGATCCCGCCGACCGAGTCCGGACCGACCGCCGAGCGCGCGGTCGAGTTGGCAGGCCGAACCGGTCAGCGCTGGACCGCCTCAGACACCATGCAGTGACGGACCCGAGCACGTGAGCGACTGGCGCAACCACCCGGGAGTCCGAACGGGCGAGCATCTGACCACGGGTGAACGCGCGGCCGACCTGGTCCGTAACGGGATGGGGTCGTGGCCGTTCGTCTTTGCCTTCCTGGGTTTCATGGCAATCTGGGCCGGCCTGAACGGCTCGCACGGGTTCGATCCCTACCCCTTCATCCTGCTGAATCTCTTCCTGTCGATGATCGCGGGACTGCAGGGCGCGATCCTGCTGATCTCGGCCAAGCGCGCGGACTCCATCAGCAGCCAAGTTGCGCTCCACACGTTGAGCAACACGACCACCCTGAAGGAACTGATCGAGGCCAACACCGTGCTCACGGCGTCGGTGTCGGAACTCGCGACCCAGATCCATGCGCACGTCTGCCGGCCCGGGGACGCAGTCGGTGTCGGTGTCGGTGTCGGTGTCGGTGTTGGTGTCGGTGTTGGTGTCGGTGACGGTGACGAGATCAGGAGCGGGGCCGTCGTTGATGCCTACGGCCGTCGTTGATGCCTACGGCCGTCGCTGACCACCGCGGTTCGCGCGCAACTTTGGCAACCTCAACGTGGACCGGCGCGCAACAAGACCGAGCCCAACTGGATCGGCGTCCCAGGGGAACACCAGCCAACTGATGTGGGATTACTCGTGCATCGGTCAGGCACACAGGATGATGGCCGATGTGGAACGTCTCACCGTGCGAAACGGTGAAGCTCGGCACTGGAAATGGATTCGGGTTCCAGCGCTGGCGCATACTCTGTCCCGACCAGTGCATTTGCCGCCTCGTTACGCCATTGCGCGATGAGCTCCAGCGCATCAGCACGCGATGCGCCGCGAATGGAAAGCACACGCGAGTCCCGTGCCCGTTCCCACGCCAGCCGCTCCTCCGACGGCGAGTACTTAGCGTAGGTAAGCACGCCCGAGCCGTTGACAATTTCGGAAAATCCGCGCTCGTCCCCGCTGAGAAGCCGGCAATACGCTTGCGCCTCATACGAGTAGTCGTCGGGCACGGTGCGCATGCCCGCAATGCGACGCACACACTCCTCCTCGGAAGGAAATGCACGCAACGCCTCCGCGACCACCGCTTCAGCTGTGCGCAAGCTCGATGGGTCCCCCTCGAAGTCGCCCAAATGCTCATTCAGGCCGATACCGAGCCAGGAGCTCGCGCCGACGAGGGGGTTCAACACGGTCATGAGGCGAGGCCCAGTGCTATACGGTCGCCCGTCAGCTAACACCGAGCGAAGAACAAAGACCGAGGGCAGAAGAAACACCTGGCGACCGCTCAGGACCGTCGAGTCAACGACTTCCGCTTCTGGCCGGACCCCGAGAACTGATCCACTGGACCTACGAATCGGGGTCAGGCCACCGGGCCTCCTCACGAGGGCGCTCAACCGGTTCGATGGCTCGAGACGAGCGAGTCAACCCGCGAGGCTCTCCTCGCGATTGTCGATCAAGTTCTCGCTCCGCCACCCCGATAGCGGCTGCAGGATTGACCTTTGGCTCGGCATCGGCATCCCCCTCGCCTAACGCGCCACCGTCCAGCACATAGATAACGCTCGCAGTCGATTCTTATCGGCAACCGGCCGCGCTATCGGCCCGTGCTTAGCGGTCTCGTGCCATTTGCATCGCCGCCCGATATCCGTTCAACTCATTGTTGTATCGGCGCTCACGACGAACGAAGGCATCGACGCCGCCTTCCATGATTTTCTGAATGTCCTTACGGACAAGGTCGTCTTCGATTGCTCCTAGGTGTGGGTGGATCACGCCATCAGCATCCGTTGACGTTCGGATTTGGACGCCGTCGCCGATATTTTCGAGCACCACAACGCGCTCAGCATCGGCGTTGACAGGGATGTTGGCGTTGTGGGTCACAACAACAAGCTGCCGAGTCCATCGACTCGTACGTAGCTGTTTTACAACTAACTGAGTGATCCACTCGGTATCGAGATCGTCCTCGGGTTGATCGAGGACGAGCGGCTCGACGCCGTGATGGAGAACGAAACTCAACATCGCTGCGCTCCGCTGTCCAGGTGAGCCAGCGGTGAGCGCCTCCCACTGTTCACCCACTTGCCGACCAGTTGCCGCCCGCCGGAACTCCATCGTCACGACCTCGTCCGGAACCTCAGCTGCAAGCCGAGTCCGGACGATCGGGTCGAGCTCTCGCAGCCGTGCTGACCAAGGACCCCTCAGCCGCGCAACTCGCGAGATTGCGGCGAAGTCTCCACTGACGCAAGCGTCTCCCCACATTCTCGCTCTTGCATCCCGTTGGGTAGCGTCCAGCCACAGCCACTCTGCAAGTTCCGGCACGTCTTCGATAAAGCCGTCGGCACGCAGATTCAACAGATGTCGGACGGCTCGGACCCACGATGTCGTGTCCGCGTTGCGGTCGAGCGTGAACCGCAAGATTCCACTCTGCTCTGCTACGCCGTTCAACAGCGCCTGCCTGCGCTCGTGACGCCGCTCGTATAGCTCACTCAGCGCAGTCCATGCTGCAGTTTCCGATGCTTCTAGATCAGTTAGCCCCTCGGCGCGTCGGGTGAGGTCAGCGAGCTGTTCAGTCTGTTCGCGAAGCTGTTCGCGAACCTGTCCATAAGCGTCGGGGTCGAGTCCGAGCGCCGCGAGCTCCGCTGCGTAGGCCTCAGAATCGACCTGCGCAGCCGAAACCTGCGCTTGCCAAGCTGACGCCATACGACGGGTTGAGAGGCGGGAAATCTCTTGGGTCGCGGCATCTGCGGCAGCAGTCACAGAGGCGCGAAGAGCCTGCCGGAGCTGGTCTAGCTCGCGTACCGGGCCGGCCCGGTCATCTTGGTCGTCGCCCGGTGCAACTTCGACGAATGTCGCCGAAAATCTGTTGGCAATGTCATCACGCAGCCCCTGAATCGATGACTCAGTAGAAGCGATAGCCGCGTCCAACTGTGCGGACTCATCGAGTAGGCGATCGTTGTTCGTCCTTCGAGCCCGGTTGGCTTCATCGTCAAAGGCAGCAACTTGCCGTTGAAGCTCATCAACGCTGTCTCGCACTTGAGCCGCCCTCGCGACTGCCGCGCGTTCGTTTTGATGGAGCCGAGAGGCTGCCGTCCAGGTGGTGCGCAGCTGGTCGACCTCGACGTCGTATGTGCTCGCCGAACGCGCACCAGCGGTGCCCGAGAAGATCTCGTCATCGACGAGAGCAAGGATGTTCTGAGACGTCGCATGGGGATTGTCAGACGATGAGGCAGACCTCTCGAACAGCTCCTTCTGACTCACGACGCGAACCTTGAAGTCAGTCGGCGTCCGTCGATCTCCAAGGCGGAGCGTGGTCGAGCCGTCTGTCGCTGTCCATGTCGCCGCCTGCTCCTCTTCGCTGTATGCCAGGCGGTGCGCCGAGCGAACGGTCGCATTTGGAAACACAGCTGTCTCAAACTGGCGCGCCTCGGTGCGTGCTTGTGATGGGAGGCTCTCGAGGTCACCGTAAAGTGCCCGGAGCGCAGCTACAACCGTCGACTTTCCGGATCCGCGACCGCCTATCACGACCGTGAGACGTGGGTCCAGGTCGACTTCCAAGTCGTTCGGAGTCGTAGTCGCCCCGGCCAGCGCGACTCGCCGCACCCACGCGTGGGTCACAGTGTTCGGCGTCAGATCAGTCCCGCGGTACCGAGGGTCCCAGTCGCAGACGATCCGAGCATCGTGATCAAGGAACGATTGCCGCATCGCTTCAAGCGTTGGACTCTCCATTCGGATCCACGTGAAGCGTGTTCCGATTTCATCGAGCGCGTACGCGTCACTACTCGCAACGAACGCGAGACCAGGCAGACAAGGGAAGTCGCTTAGTTCGCGACGAACAAATCGAGCCTTCCATGACGTCGCGTCACTCAGCGCTTCGTCTATGTCACCAACATCGACGGCTACCAGCCGATCATGATGCATCGCCTTCCAGCGCAAGCTCCCTGAGACCGTGTTCCGGCTCGCGAGACCGTTGTCATTGAACGCGTGCGGAGCAATCACGAGGTAGTCGTCAGGTAGTGCATCGAGGATCTGCGGAACGGTGTACGGCGACGGTGCTGGTTCAGTCGGCTGGCTCGGATTGAACAACGGATGGTCGCCACCGAAGCCACACGCGCCAAAAAGCAGTTGCTGCAAGTCCTCGCCGGAGCGACCGGGTGCGCCAAAGATGATGAGATGTACTCCGTCGGCGCCCGTAGCAGACGTGACTTCGAACCCTGGAAAAACTACGACGCCATGGCGAAATCCTGCGGCCACCATGTCGTCGATCCACCTCACGCTGTTGTGGTCGGCGAGGACGAGAACCTCGATGCCGGCGGCTCTCGCCGCTTCCATGTATCGGTCACAGGCAGCTACGCGACCGGCTTCTGTGGTTATGTCCCAGTTTGAGCTCGGCCCTCGGAAGCGAGGCTCCCCCGGAGTCGCTACCTGCAGATCGCATTTCCACCAGCGACTCACCGTGCCTCCACAACTGCTCGAATTCAGCGATCAGGCGGCACGGTACCCCGAGCGTCGGACAGATCAAGCGTGTCGACCGGCGAGCGTTGACGCCGGCCACTCAGACAGCGGCTACCACGAACTCTTTTAACGGATTGAGGTCATACTCCCAGAACACCAAGACCCCACCGTCGCGGGCGGTCTTCAGACTTGCGAGGTCGAAAACGCCATCCAGGACCACGGCGGTAAGGACCTGATTTCCGAAGGCCGAACGCCAGGTCTGAGCCTTGCCTCCGACCTCGCGGTTTACGCGCTTCCATCCGTTCTTCGGCCCATTGCTCACCTTGCACTCAATCGCCATAAGCCGACCATCGTGAAGCCGCGCAGGTACGTCGCACTTCGCGCCAGCAAGAAGACGTTCCCTGCTGTATGTGCCGCGTGTCATCGCGTCAGCGAACTGTGCTGGAGAACGGCTTGGATCGAACGTGAGCCCAGCTTCCTGTAAGGCAGATCCGACCGCGGCTTCCTGACGTTTTGAAGACTCGGAGCGTTGTTGAGTGCCGAGGAACTGCGCTGCCCAAAGGCACGTCGTTGCCAAAACTGACGCATCGAGCTCGACGGGCGTTGGGTCTCTGCTCTGTTCGACCCATGGAAATCGAACTGGATCAACGACGTCCACTAGAGCGAGTGCTGCCTCGTCGGCCAACTCAGCTGGCACGCGTCGGAACTTCGGCCCCCCGACCAACGTCCAGAAGTCCTCCTGACTGACTGGCGGGGCACACACGTACCGGAACATCTGCCAAATCTCAGGGTGGTCCCGAAAGATGTCTCCGGTGATCTGTCGAAGGTTGCTTGACAGCGCAAGCCCACGGCGGACCTGCGGCTCAAGATGGCGACAGATCAGTCCGAACGCCTTCGGCCCGGCCTCTCGTCGTCGAGCACGGGACCGCGCTTCACCCTCATTGCGAGCAGCAAGAAGCTGCTCATCAGTCCACTCGGGCGCGGGTAGTAGTGCCACATGGCAATCGTGCCGTCGACAAGCAGACGAGCACCGCTGATCTTCCCCGTGTCGGCGATTACACTTGCGGCCGAACTCGTGTTCGATGACCCGCATTGACACGGTGCTCGGCCAGCGTATAGCGGACACGAGCCTCAAGAGCGTCTGGCCAAGGCGGCGATACCGGCGGTTTGGACGCGCGCCCGCGCGCCAACTCCGCTCGGAGTGTGTCACCCAAAGCTGTTGCCATTTCAGCCTGAACAGCGTTTCCAATCTGCCGGAACTTAGCTGCTGCCGTTCCCATGAAGGCCCAATCGTTCGGAAATCCTTGAAGCGCCGCACACTCACGCCATGTCAGGCGACGAAGCCGCCCCTCCCCATCGCGGATCCAGTCAGGCGTCGTGGCAGCTCGAACCGTCCTCGCGGGCAGGTCGGTGTCGGCAACGAAGCTGTCCTGTCGGTAGCCCCAATGTCCGCTTGGCCGGTTCGACTCAACCTTGCCACCCGTGCGTAGTCCTTTCCCGGGCTCCAGGCACTCAAGCTCCGCGGCTCGCACACCACTCGGCCGAACCACTTCAACCTCGTCGGGCGCCGGTAGCTTCGCGAGCAGTGATCTCATCGACACCCATGGTTTGGTACCGCTGCTCGCGTCGGAGTATCGGGCGTGCGTCGGGGCCGGCCATGGGGGCAAGTGATGATCCGAGCTGGCGAGCAGGACCAGGCGCACGCGACGTTGCGCCGCCCCATAGTCAGCCGCATTCAAGGTGGCGATTTTGCTCGCGTATCCAATGTCCTCAAGGTCGGCCTGGATCGACCGGAGAACCTCTCCGGATCGGCCGTTCGGTCCGACGGCAGTAACAAGACCACGGACGTTTTCAAACAACACATACCGAGGCTTGAGCTCATAAATGAGTCGCAACATGTGTCCGATGAGCTGACCCCGTGGGTCCTCTAGCCCTCGCTGGTGTCCCGCCGAAGACCAGGGTTGACATGGTGGGCCTCCGGCCAAGAGATCAGGTCGCCAAGTTGCCCGGGCACGCGTAGGGCGGAGATCAGAGGCTGTCAGCTCTCTAACGTCGGCCTCAATGAGCCGTGTGTTGGACATGTGCGTCACGCCCAGCCGACCAGTGACGGGGATGGCCAGGTCCTTACTTGTCCGGAGCGTGCTCATGCTCGCTCGGTCGAAGTCCGTAGCCGCAACCACTTCCCAACCGGCACGCTCAAGCCCTAGATCAAGTCCGCCAGCCCCAGCGAAGAGGCTGACCACCGACAGCGGCCTAGTCACGTTCATCTCGCGGCCTTCGACCGGTCCGAGGTTAGTAGTCCGAGCGCGATCAGCTCGCCGGCCATGTCCGAGAGGGACTGACCGGATGCAGATGCGCTAGATTGCAACTGAGCTGCGACATCGGCGTCGAGGCGGACCATGACCGGCCGGCGTTCGCCGCGCCAATTTGCGTGTTTGCGGTGAGGGCGCCGCGCTTCTTCAGGCATGACCAAATCTTGTAACACGAATCTCGATCCATCTGGGAGGACACGCCGTTCAGGCTTCGTCCCCAGTCTTACCGCTACCCACCGACACTCTGGCCGCTCCCCTGGAACAGAGACCCCATGGAACGAGACCTAGCCGAACGGGGCGATCGAATCGGCGATCGCGCCGTCCAGCTCGTGGTAGCCGTTCTCCGCCAGGAAGGACGACAGGAAGATCTTGAGCAGATCTGACGTCGGTCGTCCGAGGTCCCAGGCCTGAAGCTCCGACGTCCCATAGCCAGGCGATGGGCAGAAGGTTGTCGGTCGTCCACAAGGCGGCCCGGCGTCCGGCCCGGAAAGACGAGGTTGTTCCAGCTCGGCTGACTGCCTTCGCCTGCCCGGCTGTACATGCTGATGCCCTCCCTGCGGCCGGAATCCACATCATCGATCGCGACCCATCGACGCAGATACGACTCGCCGATCCCGAGATCCTTCGCGATCTGCGGCACCGACTGCTCACCTCGACTGGCCAGGTCCACGGCACAACGCCGGAACTCCCGCGGCTTAGCTACAGGCATTGACAGACTCCTTCCGGAGACGGTGATCGCCTCAGAACAGGTGATGTCCCCCCGGTTCTCAGGACTCGCGTGTTGAGAGACTGACGCTGCTTGGTGATCCGGAAGGAGCCATGCAGTGCTAAAGCCTTACCCGCCCGAGTTCCGCCGTCGGGCGCTCGACCTAGTTGCGTCCGGTCGTACGGTTCGCGACGTCGCAGCGTCGTTGGGGATCGCCGAGAGCTGTCCTGGCGCTCCAAGCGATCACCGCGGGATGTCCTGAGCTGCGCTGTGTGGACTGCCGCCGCCCTTGGCGACGGCGCCTACTTCATGTCGCCGATGGGACCGTCACCCGGCGACCGCTCGGTCCAAACTGCAGTTGCTCGGCCGAATCCGAGCCCGGCGTCGTCCTCGACCCATTCATGGGCGCCGGGACGACAGCCATGGCCGCCGAGAAGCTCCGGAGGGAATGGGTCGGGATCGAGCTCAGTCCGGCCTTCGCCGAAGAAGCAGCGGCCCGACTAGCGGCGGCGCGCGAAGTTGCCGAAGGGCGAGCGGCATGACGCATCCGTCTCGAGCGCCAGACGCATTCAGGACTCGCTCGCGCGAACCAACGATCAGCTCGCACTTGGTGCTCAGCGGCTCCTCGACTGCATTCGTCTGATTGCTGACCTTGCCAAGCTCTACACGGAGGGTTCCGACCAACTTCGCAGAAATCTGAACCAGACGTTCTTCCAGCACTTCTACGTCGATGACTCTGAAGTAGTCCGAGTTTCGGGCAGCGAGCTCTGAGAGCCCTACGGCGAACTGAGCGAGGCCGGCCACCGCTTCCACACGTCTAGGTACGAAAAAGGCCCCGTTCTTATGAACGGGGCCCCTTCGGCTAGCTATGGCAGGAAGACTGCCAATTCGTATCCGTCTCTCGACCTCATCCGAACGGTCGTTGGTTCGAGTAAGCCGGAATCGGTGGGCGCTACTGGGATCGAACCAGTGACCGCTCGGGTGTAAACCGAGTGCTCTCCCGCTGAGCTAAGCGCCCGTCTCCGGACCCGCGGAATCTGCCGCGCGCCAGGCAACCGTGCAAGGGTACCGGCATCCAGCACATCCCTGGGACGTACCGTGTTCAGGTGCTCTCCACCCTGCGCCAGCGCCGCTACTACGGCCTGATCGCGGCGTGCCTGGTGGTGGCGACGGTGTGCCTGCTGGCCGGCACCTGGCAGATCGCGCGATTCGATCAGAAGCGTTCAGCAAATCACCTGCTGCGGTCCAACAACGGTGACCCCGCCGTCGACGTCAGCGCTGCACTGGGCCCGGTCGGCTCCGCGACGAACACCGGAAAGACCGCGAGGTTCCGGCACGTCACCGCCACCGGGACCTACCTCCGCCAGCACGAGGTGCTGGTACGCGGGCAGACCGTCGGTGACTCCGGCAACGAGGACAGCGCCGGGACGGGGAGCAGTGTCGGGTACCTGGTCGTCACTCCCCTGCAGACCAGAAACGGGATTCTGCTGATCGTGCGGGGCTTCATCGAACAGACCGGCAGCGCGGCTGATACGCCGAAGGCGCCCGCCGCACCGACCGGGACGGTGACCGTCGAAGCGCGCCTGGAACCGGCGTCGATCAAGCCCGACAAGCTCGGCAAGCTACCCGGCAACCAGGTCGACTCGCTCAACGTGGCCGACACCGCGGCCCGGCTGGGCGCGCCGGTTTGGAACGGTTACGCCGAACTGTTGTCCGGCCAGCCGGGCACTGCGGGTCTCATCGCGATCCCGAACCCGAGCATGTCCAACCCGGCCGGCGGTGCCCAGGTACCCCAGCACGCCGCCTACGTCGTCCAGTGGTACCTCTTCGCGGGTCTGGCGCTGGCGCTGCCCTTCGTCCTGGCCGCGGCCGAGCGACGCCGGGACGCCGATGCCGCCGATGCCGCCGATGCCGCCGAGGACGATCAGGTCGGCGCCCCTGACCACGCCGCGGTGCCCCCCGGTGGCCCGGTGGCCGGGACGGTCTCGCGTGCGGGCGGCTCAGCACCCAAACCGACATGGCGGCAGCGCCGCGCGGCGCTGGACGATCGGCTGGCGGGCCGGCGCTGAGAGACCGGCTGTTATCCGACCGGCGCGCCGAGTTCGGAGATCGCGTCCAGCCATCGCTGGGGATCGCGTCCGAAACCGATCTCGTTCACCTCGGAGAACCGGATGATGCCGTGACGGTCGATGAGGAAGGTGCCGCGGTTGGCCACGCCGACCTCGTCGTTGAACACGCCGTAGGCCTGCGCGACCGCCCCGTGGGGCCAGAAGTCGGACAGCAGCGGGAAGTCCAGCTCATCGCGCTGGGCGAAGATCTTGTGCGAGTACGAGGAGTCGATCGACACCGCAAGAACCTGCACCTCGTCGCTGACGAAGGTGTCGAGGTGCTTGCCGATCTGACCGAGTTCACCAGTGCAGATGCCGGTGAAGGCGAAGGGGTAGAAAACCAGCAGCACGGCTTTCTGCCCAGCGAAACGGGACAGCGAGACGACCTCGTTGTTCTGGTCCCGGAGCGAGAAATCCGGCGCGAGCGAACCAACCGGCAGGGCGTCGAGGCCCGGCGAGTTCGTCATCGGCGCTCCCCGCGGGCCTTGTCGTTCACCTTGGCCCGGCGGGTCGCCAGGCGCGCGGCGGTCCAGTCCGGAGCAACCGGCAGGATCGAGGTCTGGGACAGCCCCGCGGTCGGGGCCGCCTCGGAGATGTCGGACGGCTCGACGTAGCCGGACCGTCCACGTTTGGGGGTCAACAGCCAGATGACGCCGGTGTCGGCCAGCGGGCCGATCGCGTCCACCAGCGCGTCCACGAGATCACCGTCGTCCTCACGGAACCACAGCAGGACGACGTCGACGACCTCGTCGGAGTCCTCGTCCACCATGTCGTCGTCGAGTCGCTGCTCGATCGCATCGCGCAAGTCGTGGTCGACGTCATCGTCGTAGCCCAACTCCTGCACGACCATCCCCGCCTCGATGCCGAGGCGGTCCACCACCGTGGTCGTGTTGTCCCCGGTTCCGGGGGTGGTGCTCACTGCCAGCCTCCAAGCGGGTCAGCCGCGATTTGTGTCGTGGCCGTCAAGTCAGTCGGGTCAGTCGGGGTCTGTTTGACCAGTGCTGATCCTTGCGTACGTGCTTGCGGTAGATAACCACACTCCGCTGACGATGCAACATCGCTGGTGTACCCGCGAGTAAACATCTCATGTCACAGCAGTCGGGGTGAGGGGGGACACTGGTATGCGACACACTGCGTCGCAGCGCCTACCGGCGTCTCGCGGAGCGAATGGAGAACGAGCTTGACCCGTGATCGCTACAGCATCATCACCGACGGTTTGCCCAACCAACTGCCCGACATCGACCCCGGCGAAACCCGCGAGTGGATCGAGTCGTTCGACGCCGCGATAGACGCCGACGGCCGGCAGCGTGCCCGCTTCCTGATGCTCAAATTGCTCGAACGCGCCCGCGAACGCCAGGTGGGCGTGCCTGCGCTGCGCAGCACCGACTACATCAACACGATCCCGCCCGAGCGGGAACCGTGGTTCCCGGGCGATGAGGACATCGAGCGTCGCATCCGGGCCTACATCCGGTGGAACGCGGCCATCATGGTCAGCCGGGCCAACAAGCATCTGGGCGTCGGCGGCCACATCGCGACCTACGCCTCGGCCGCCTCGCTGTACGAGGTCGGCTTCAACCACTTCTTCCGGGGCAAGGACCTCGCCAGCGGGACGGGCGACCAGGTCTACTTCCAGGGCCATGCCGCGCCCGGAATCTACGCCCGCGCCTTCCTAGAGGGCCGCCTCACCGAACAGCACCTGGACGGGTTCCGCCAGGAGAAGTCCAAGGCGCCCTTCGGCCTGTCCTCCTACCCCCACCCGCGCCTGATGCCGGACTTCTGGGAGTTCCCGACCGTTTCCATGGGCCTGGGCCCGATCGGCGCGATCTACCAGGCTCGCTTCAACCGCTACCTGCAGGCCCGCGGCATCGCCGACACCTCGCAGTCCCACGTCTGGGCCTTCCTCGGCGACGGTGAGATGGACGAGGTCGAATCCCTCGGTGCCATCGGGGTCGCCGCTCGGGAGGAACTGGACAACCTCACCTTCGTCATCAACTGCAATCTGCAGCGGCTCGACGGCCCGGTGCGGGGCAACGGCAAGATCATCCAGGAGCTGGAGTCCTACTTCCGCGGCGCCGGGTGGAACGTCATCAAGGTCATCTGGGGACGGGACTGGGATCCGCTGCTTGCCCAGGACCGCGACGGGGTGCTGGTCAACAAGATGAACACCACTCCGGACGGGCAGTTCCAGACCTACACGGTCGAGTCCGGCGCCTACATCCGGGAGAACTTCTTCGGCGGTGACCCCCGGCTGCGCAAGATCGTCGAAGGCATGCCCGACGACGAGTTGCGGTTGCTGTCCCGCGGTGGGCACGACTACCGCAAGGTCTATGCCGCCTTCGCCTCGGCGCGCGCGCACGTCGGTCAGCCGACCGTCATCCTGGCGCACACGATCAAGGGCTGGACGCTGGAAAGCTTCGAGGGCCGAAACGCCACCCACCAGATGAAGAAGCTGACCAAGACCGACCTGAAGGCCTTCCGCGATCGGCTGCACCTGGAGATCCCGGACTCGGCTCTGGAGGGCGACCTGCCTCCGTACTACCACCCCGGCGAGAAGTCCGACGAGATCAGCTACATGCTGGAGCGGCGCGAGGCCCTGGGCGGATCGTTGCCCAAGCGGATCAACCGAGCCAAGCCACTGGCACTGCCGGGTGACGAGGCCTACGCCGACCTGAAGAAGGGATCCGGCAAGCAGCAGGTGGCGACCACCCAGGTCCTGGTTCGGTTGTTCAAGGACCTGATGCGGGACAAGGAGATCGGCAAGCGGTTCGTCCCGATCATTCCGGACGAGGCACGGACGTTCGGCCTGGACGCGATCTTCCCGACGGCCAAGATCTACTCACCCCACGGCCAGGAGTACGACGCCGTCGACCGCGACATGCTGCTGTCCTACAAGGAGTCGGTGCAGGGCCAGATCCTGCACGAGGGCATCTCCGAGGCCGGCTCCACCGCCTCGCTGATCGCCGCCGCCACGGCGTACTCGACCCACGGCGAGCCGATGATCCCGTTCTACATCTTCTATTCGATGTTCGGGTTCCAGCGGACCGGTGACCAGTTCTGGCAGCTTGCCGACCAGCTCGGTCGCGGGTTCGTGCTCGGCGCCACTGCAGGCCGGACCACCCTCACCGGCGAGGGCCTGCAGCACGCCGACGGGCACTCGCTGCTCATCGCCTCGACCAACCCGGCCGTGGTGGCCTATGACCCCGCCTACGCCTACGAGATCGCGCACATCGTGCAGGACGGCCTTCGGCGGATGTACAGCGACACCGAGCACCACCCGGGCGGCGAGGACGTCTTCTATTACCTGACCATCTACAACGAGCCGATCAGCCAACCGGCCGAGCCCGCGGATGTCGACGTGGACGGCATCCTGCGCGGGATTCACCGGGTGTCGCCGGGCCTGGGCGAGGCCGGGCGGCCGCGGGCGCAGGTGTTGGCCTCCGGGGTCGGCGTGCCGTGGGCGCTCAAGGCTCAGGAGATCCTGGGTCGGGACTGGGGCGTTGACATCGACGTCTGGTCGGTCACGTCCTGGAATGAGCTCCGTCGCGAGGCACTCGAAGCGGACGAGTTCAACTTCCTCAACCCGGGCGAGGAGCCGCGAACCCCGTACGTCGTGAACAAGCTGGCCGGTAGCGAGGGTCCGTTCATCGCGGTCTCGGACTACATGCGGGCAGTGCCGGACCAGATCGCTCAATGGGTGCAGACCCTGGGACGGGACTGGTCGTCGCTGGGCGCGGACGGGTTCGGTTTCGCCGACACCCGTGGGGCGGCGCGGCGCTTCTTCCACATCGACGCCGAGTCGGTCGTGGTGAACGTGCTGGCGCAGCTGGCCAAGCGCGGCGAGGTCAAGCCGGAGGCGGCCAAGGAGGCCCTCGAGCGCTACCAGCTGCTCGACGTCTCCGCGGCCGAGGCCGGCTCGGCGGCCGGCGACAGCTGACCCCGCCTTTCGCGGCCCCTCCCGCCTTTCGCGGCCCGAATAATCGCGACACGCCGATGGCGATGATCATTCGGGCCGCGAATGCCTAAGCGAGGGCCGCGGAGAGACCGGTCAGGACGGCGCCGAGCGGTGCGTCGATCCGCACGTCGGCCAGGCTGTCCCCACGCGTCGGGCCCGCATTGACGATCGCGATCGGGATCGAAAGCGACGCCGCCCGCCGGACGAAGCGGAAGCCCGAGGCGACGGTCAACGACGATCCGAGCACCAGCAGGCACCGGCTCCCCGCGACCAGCTGGTAGCACGACGCCACCCGGGCCGCGGGCACGGACTCGCCGAAGAAGACCACATCCGGCTTGAGCGGACCGCTACCGCAGACCAGGCAGTCGACCGGCCTGAACCGTCCGATCATCGCGTGGTCGAGGTCCACATCGCCGTCGGGCTTGACCGCGCTCACATCGGTGCGGCGCGCCTCGGCCAGCCAGCCGGGATTCGCCTCGTCCAGTCGGGTCTCGAGTTCATCCCGGGCTGAGAACGCGCCACAGTTCAGACAGATGACCCGATCCAGTGAGCCGTGCAGCTCGATGACCTCGCGGGCGCCCGCACCCTGATGCAGGCCGTCGACGTTCTGCGTGATGATGCCGGACAGCACGCCGTGGCGCTGCAGCTGCGCTACCGCACGGTGCCCGGCGTTCGGCTGCGCTCGGGCGATCATCCGCCAACCGACGTGGCTTCGGGCCCAGTACCGCTGCCGGGCTTCCCCGCTGGCGGTGAACTCCTGGAACGTCATCGGGGTCGCTGGACGGCTTAGGCCGGTCGGCCCGCGGTAGTCCGGGATCCCTGACTCGGTCGAGATCCCCGCGCCGGACAGGATCGCGGTCTCACCGTCGCCCACCAGGCCCGCCAGGGCATCGAGGCCCGCCCGGACGTCCACATCGAGTTCTTCAAGCGGCGACGCGGTCACCGGTCCAGGGTAATGACCGGACGGTCAGTCCAGACCCGAGAGCATCTCCCAGGCCAGCAACTCACATCCGGTGTCCGTCCGCAGCGTGATTGCGGCCGGGTCGGTGAGACGGACGGCGTCCCCCGCACCCAGTCGAGCCCCGCGCCGGGGAGCAGCCGAACCCACCGAGCCAGCCGAACCCTCCAAGCCAGCCGGACCCTCCAAGCTGACCTCACCCCGGGTGACGAACAGGTGCACCAACGGCGCTGAGACGAGTCCGATCGATCCGCCCGGTCCGAGCCGGACGGCAGACAGCCCCGCCCCCGCTTGGCTGAGCTCGATCGGGGCGAGTCCGCGGTGCCGGGCCAGCCCCGAGGCAACGGGCGTCCAACCCGACCTGTCCCGGTCCAGCGCGTCGTTCAGATCGGCCCACTGATAGCTGGGTTCGTCCCGCTCGCTCGGCAACCACATCTGTACGTACCGGACCGGCTCGTCGGCGGCGTTGCGCTCGCTGTGGACGATGCCGCGCCCGGTGCCCAGGTACTGGACCTGACCCGGTCCGACCGAGTTCGTTCCACCGACCGGATCGACGTGGCCCAGCCGGCCCGACACGACCCAGCTGACGATGTCGAGCCGAGCATGAGGGTGCTCGTCGTATCCCGCGCGGGGTTGCAGAACGTCCTCGTTGTGCGCCAGCAGAAGGCCGAAGGACGTGTTGTCCGGGTCGTAGTGGGCACCGAAGGAAAACGAGTGCGCGGTGTCGCGGCCCGCACCCACCGTGCGGCCACGATCGCGGCCGCGGCGTAGCTCGACAGTCCCCACGAGCGTTCACATTAGGGTGGCGGCGTGCAGGTCTCCCCCAGCCAGGCGACGGTGCGCCGGATCGAACAGAATTCCGGCACCCTGGCCACTCGGAGTGTGGCGCGCATGGACGAGGAGCTCGCCTGGTTCCGTCGGCTGCCGCCCGATCAGCGCTCCTGGGTGACCCTGGTCGCGCAGGCCGGCATCGCCTCGTTCGTGGAATGGCTTCGTTCGCCGGATGAGGTCCTGCGGCTGACCGGCGAGGTGTTCGGGACGGCTCCGCGCGAACTGGCTCGCCGGGTCTCGCTGCAACAGACGGTCGAGCTGGTGCGGCTCACCATCGCCGTTGTCGAGGAGCAGGTCCCGCGGCTGGCCGATCCCGGCGATGAAGAGGCCGTCGCCGACGCCGTGCTGCGCTTCTCCCGGGAGATCGCCTTTGCGGCGGCCCGCGTCTACGCCAGCGCGGCCGAAGCGCGCGGGGCCTGGGACGCCCGGCTCGAGGCGCTGGTCATCGACGGCCTCGTACGCGGCGTGGACGTCGACGAGTCCGGCTCCCCTCTGACCCAGCTCGCCGCCCTCGGCTGGCGCAGTGAAGGGGCGCTGACCGCCGTCGCCGGTTCGCCGCCGGCCGGACGCAGCGCGGTGGACACGATCGACGCGGTCCACCGAGCAGCGCGACGCGCCGGCTATGACGTGCTGGCCGGGGTCCACGGCGGTCGCCTGCTGGTGCTGCTCGGCGGCATCGGCGGCCGCAACGCTGACCGCGCCGAGGACGGGATCGAGGCCGCGGGTGCACTGCTCGAGGAGTTCGGCCCGGGCCCGGTCGTGGTCGGCGGCCTGGCCGGTCAGCTGGCCGAGGCCGGCCGGCTCACTGCCGTTGCCCTGAGTGGTTTGCGCTCAGTGGGTGGCTGGCCGGCCGCCCCGCGACCGGTGTCCGCCGACGATCTGCTTCCCGAGCGCACCATCGCTGGGGATGCAGGCGCCCGGCTGCAGCTCATCGACACCGTGTACCGCCCGCTGGCCGAGGCTGACCTGGCCGTACTGGAGACGGTCGTGAGCTACCTCGAACACGGCCGCTCGCTGGAGGCGACGGCCCGGGCGTTGTTCGTCCACGCCAACACGGTTCGGTACCGGTTGCGGCGGGTCGCGGAGCTGTGCGGCCAGGCGCCGACGGAGGCCCGGGGCGCGTTCGCCATCCAGCTGGCGCTGGTCGCCGGACGGCTCCATGCCGCCTCCTAGCGGAAACCTCATGCCGAAAAGGCTTTCATCAGCGATGATGTACCGGGTCTTTAGAGGATCTCTACAAACAACTGGAGGTAACACTGTGCGTGCCGCGATCGCCGCGCAAGGTCACAACAAGGCAACGTCATCGTTGTGATCGCCGTACTCGCTCCCGGACAGGGATCCCAGACACCCGGCATGCTCGCTCCGTGGCTCGAGCTGGACGGGGCTGAGGAGCTCATCGGCTCCTTCTCCGAGCTCGCCGGCCTCGATCTGCGTCGACTCGGCACCACCGCCGACGCCGACGAGATCAAGGACACCGCGGTCACGCAGCCGCTCATCGTCGCGCTCGGGCTGCTTGCCGCCTCCGGGCTGAGATTGTCCGGCGAGGTCGTCACCGCCGGCCACAGCATCGGCGAGGTCACGGCTGCCGCGGTGGCGGGCGTGCTGAGTCCGAACGAGGCGCTGGCGTTCGCCGCCCGGCGCGGAGCCGAGATGGCCGCCGCCTGTGCCCTGGTGCCGTCGTCGATGGCCGCCGTCCTGGGCGGCGATCCCGATGACGTCGTCGCGGCGATCCTGGCCGCCGGCCTCACCCCAGCCAACCGCAACGGGGCCGGCCAGATCGTCGCTGCCGGTGCGGCCAACAAGATCGCCGCGTTGCTGGACAACCCGCCCGGCGGCGCGCGGGTCCGGCCGCTGCAGGTCGCCGGTGCCTTCCACACCGAGTTCATGGCGTCCGCGGAGGAGAACCTGCGATCCGTCGCCGCCGCTGTCGACCCCACGGACCCCGTCCACACCCTGCTGTCGAACGCCGACGGGACCGCGGTCTCGGACGGGCGGACCGTGCTGGCGCGGCTGGTCGCCCAGGTCACGCGCCCGGTGCGTTGGGACCTGTGTCTGAGCACGCTGGCCACCCTGCAGATCGGGGCGGCGATCGAACTGGCGCCGGCCGGCACGCTCACCGGAATCGCCAAGCGAGAGCTAAGCGGCGTCGAGTTGCTGGCCGTCAAGACGCCCGCCGACCTCGTCAAGGCGCAGGAGCTGCTCGACGAACACGGCGCGGCCGCCCCGGTCACCGGCGGTGCGTTGTGACAAGCCCGAGCAAGGGGATCTTCACTCGGGTGCAGGGACTGGACGAAGGTGAGACCGTGGTGGGTGGCGGCCGCATCGGCACCATCCGCACCGATCGGGACGAGATCGCTGTGGTCGCACCGGCCTCCGGCGTGCTCGTCGAGTGGCTCAAGCACGACGGGGACATCGTCGGCGCCGGCCTACCGGTGGCGCGTCTCTCGACCGGAACGGAGGGCTGACCCCATGCCCATCACCACTCCTGCTGGACCCGCCGGTGCGCGCATCGTGTCCCTGGGCCATTACCAACCGGACTACGTGGTCACCAATCACGACCTCATCGCCCGCGGTGTGGAAACCGACGACGAGTGGATCAAGTCACGCGTCGGGATCGCCGAGCGTCGCTTCGCCCAGCACGAAAGCCTGCTCGACATGGCCGAGGCCGCCTCGAGCAAGGCGATCGCCAACTCCGGAATCCCCGCCAGCGACATCGACCTGGTCATCCTGGCCACCTGCACCCAGCTGTTCGCGGTACCCAACGGCTCGGCCGAGCTGGCCCATCGTCTTGGCATCACCTCGCCGGGGGCCTACGACCTGAACGCGGCCTGCGCCGGTTTCGCCTACGCCGTGGCGGCCGCCAGCAGCGCGATCATGACGGGCCAGGCCCGCAACGTCCTCGTCGTCGGTGCGGAGAAACTGTCGGACTGGCTGGACTTCACCGACCGCACGACCTGCATCATCTTCGCCGACGGCGCCGGTGCCGCCGTGATCACCGCCAGCGACGAGATCGGCATCGGCCCGGTGGTGTGGGGCTCGGACGGTGCCAACGCCACCGCCATCTCGACCCGTCCCGAAACGCATGCGCTCATCCAGGACGGCCAGACGGTCTACCGGTGGGCTACGTCCACCGTCGGCGGGGTCGCCTTGGAGGCCTGCGAACGCGCCGGGGTCAGGCCGGACGAGCTGGCCGCCTTCGTGCCGCATCAAGCCAATCTGCGGATCATCGACATGGTGGCCAAGAAGCTCGGCGCCACCAACGCCGCCATCGCCCGGGACATCGTCACCTCCGGCAACACGTCCTCGGCCTCGATCCCGATCGCCTGGTCGAAGATGCTGGAACGCGGCGAGATCCCGTCCGGCCGCCCTGTTCTCATCGTCGGGTTCGGGGCCGGGCTCACCTACGCCGGGCAGGTCGTGCTCTCGCCCTGAGTCCGTTCGCTTCCTCGCGGCGCGCCGGTCGAGGAGTCCGCTGGTGAGACGGTGACCCGGCAAGGAAGAATCGCACCACGTCCGATCCGACCCGGATCGGAACGCACATCACGGACCTGCGAGTCCGAGCAGAGAGGTAGACAGCTGTGGCATCAAACGAGGAGATCCTGGCCGGCATGGCCGAGATCCTGAACGAGGTGGCCGATGTGGCGCCCGAGGACGTGACGGTGGAGAAGTCGTTCACCGACGACCTGGACGTCGACTCGCTGTCCATGGTCGAGGTGGCCATGGCCGCCGAGGAGAAGTTCGGCGTCAAGATCCCCGACGAGGAACTGCCGAAGCTCAAGACCGTCGGCGACGCCGTGTCCTACATCCAGGCCAACCCGGCCTGACCGGAACCTGAGGTCCACCGCACGACAGACGATCGACCCCGAGCGAAGAGGAAGCAGACATGACCGAGAACCAGACGAACACCAACGACCCGGTGGTGGTGACGGGGCTCGGAGTGACCACTCCGCTCGGGGGCGACGTTGCGACTTTCTGGGCGAACCTGCTCGCCGGCAAGTCTGGAATCACCGCGCTGACCGAGGACTGGGCCGAGCCGCTCGCGGTCCGGATCGGCGGTCGTATGGCGGTCGACCCAGCGACCGTCCTTCCCCGGGTGCAGGCCCGCCGGATGGACCGCTCGGAACAGGCGGCCCTCGTCGCCGCCGCACAGGCCTGGGAGGATGCCGGTTTCAAGGGCACCTCTGAGGAGAACGACATCGATCCGTCCCGGGTGGCCGTCGTCATCGGCACCGGCATCGGTGGCGTGACCAGCCTGATGGAGCAGCACGACATCATTCTGGCCAAGGGACCGTCCCGGGTGTCTCCGCTGATGATCCCGATGAACATGCCCAACGGCCCCGCCGCGTACGTCGGTCTGGCCGTCGGCGCCCGCGCGGGTGTCCACACCCCGGTCAGCGCCTGCGCCTCCGGCGCCGAGGCGGTCGCCTACGGCCTGGACCTGATTCAGCTCGGGCGCGCCGACATCGTGGTGGTCGGCGGCACTGAGGCGTGTATCCACCCGCTGACCATTTCCGGCTTCGCCCAGATGCGCGCGATGTCCACCCGCAACGACGACCCGGAGCGGGCGTCGCGTCCCTATGACAAGAACCGCGACGGTTTCGTGCTCGGCGAGGGTGCCGGTGTTCTGGTCCTGGAGCGGCTGTCCTCGGCGAAATCCCGCGGCCGTGAGCCCTACGCGGTGCTCGGCGGCGCGGCGATGACCGCCGATTCCTACGACATCGTGCAGCCCGATCCCGACGGCAACGGCCAGGCCCGAGCGGCCCGGATCGCCATCGAGCGCTCGGGTATCGCGAAGTCAGACATCGTCCATGTGAACGCGCACGCGACGTCCACCCCGCTGGGTGACATGGCCGAGGCCAGGTGGATCGCGAAGTTGCTGGGCGATCAGACGATCGTTTCGGCCACGAAGTCGATGACCGGACACCTGCTCGGTGCAGCCGGGGCCATCGAGTCGGTGGCCACTGTCCTGGCGGTCGCCAACGACGTGATTCCCCCGACGATCAACCTCGACGATCCGGACGACGATCTGGTCATCGACGTGCCCCGCGAACCGCGGCACACGACCGTCACCGCCGCGATCAACGATTCCTTCGGTTTCGGAGGCCACAACGCCTCGCTGGTGTTCCACAAGCTCTGACGTTGAGGTTGCCCTCGTTGCTCGTCCTCTGACGTTGAGGTTGCCCTCGTTGCTCGTCCTCTGACGTTGAGGTTGCCCTCGTTGCTCGTCCTCTGACGTTGAGGTTGCCCTCGTTGTTCGTCCTCTGACGTTGAGGTTGCCCTCGTTGCTCGTCCTCTGACGTTGAGGTTGCCCTCGTTGTTCGTCCTCTGACGTTGAGGTTGCCCTCGTTGCTTGTCAGACGACTTTGTGGAAGAGAGTGACCGGGGAATTGTCGCCGGCTGTTCGGTAGGCCTCGAGTTCGGCGTCCCAGGACGACCCGAGCAGCTCGTGCAGGCCGTGGGCGTACTCCTCCGTGGACCGAGCTCTCGCCAGCAAACCGCGCAGCCTCTCCTCGCTCACGACGATGTCGCCGTTGGCTGACACTGCGCTGCGATGAAAACCACGCCCTGGGACGTAGGCCAGCCGTTCCCCGTCGGTGCTGTTGGTGCCGTTCTCCGTGACCTCGAACCGGAGCATCGGCCATGCTCGCAGCGACGCGGCCAGCCGCGCTGCCATGCCGACCGGGCCTACCCAGCTTGCTTCGGCGCGCAACTGTCCGGGCGCCGCGGGTTGCGCGGTCCACTCAAGCTTGCAGGGACGACCTAGTACGCCGGCCAGCGCCCACTCCACGTGGGGCCCGATGGCCGACGGGCAGGCGTGGATGAACACCACACCGGTTGTCGATGCAGCCACACCGGCAGCAGACATCGCGCACCTCCGCAACTTCGTCTGGCAACGTCTTCCCCAAGCGGTGCCCGACGATCACTCGTGCGGTGATACGTACGTGAACATTGTGGCCCATGAGGTACGTCAAAAGCTAGCCGAGCGCTTCACCTGATGATCATTTCTGCGGAGACTGCCCGAGAAGCGGACAAAATGGGCAACCTCAACGCTCCGCGGCGCGCAACAAGGGCAACCTCAACGGCCAGCGGCGCGCAACAAGGGCAACCTCAACGGCCAACGGCGCGCAACAAGGGCAACCTCAACGCCCCGCGGCGCGCAACAAGGGCAACCTCAACGCTCCGCGGCGCGCAACAAGGGCAACCTCAACGCTCCGCGGCGCGCAACAAGGGCAACCTCAACGCTCCGGGCGGGGATCAGCCGCCGCTCTTGCGCCGGAACTGGCGCTTGGCTCCCACGGGTCCGTGCGCCTCGTGAATCTTCGACGAGGCGGGCCCGGTCGATCCGACGCCGTCGGCATGCTGCTGTTGCTTACGGGCCAGCGCCTCGCGGAACGCCGCCTTCGGGTCCGTTCCCGCCTCGGACGTACCGGAGTCGGTGTCGGTCACGTCGGCTGCATCCGCTGTCTTCTCGTCCTTGGCCATGCAGCCACCCTGGCACGTTCCGTCCGGCGTGGCGAGTCCTTTCGACCGGCAACCTAGGATTCGCAGCGAACGGCTACACCGACTCTGCACCGACCGCACCGAGCACGAGGAGCCGCCGGGTGAACCACCACGTTCTGACCTTGGCCTGTCACGACCAGGTCGGCATCGTCCACGCCGTGACCGGCTACCTCGCGGCGCACGATTGCAACATCGTCGACTCCCAGCAGTTCGGGGACCCGGACGCCGCGCGGTTCTTCATGCGAGTTCACTTCACCTCGGAATACCTCGACAACACCGATCTGCGGATCGGGTTCGAGGCCACGGCCCATCGGTTCGCGATGGAGTGGCAGATTCACGACACCGCCGTCAAGCCCCGGGCCATGATCCTCGTGTCGAAGTTCGGGCACTGTCTCAACGATCTGCTCTACCGCGGACAGATCGGAGCGCTACCCGCCGAGATCTGCGCGATCGTGTCGAACCATCGCGACTTCGAGTCACTGGCCAATGCCTACGACGTGCCCTTCCACTACCTGCCGGTGAGTCCGGAGACCAAGGCTGAACAGGAGAAAGCGATCCTCGAGCTCGTCGAGGCCGAGCACGTCGACTTCGTGGTGCTGGCGCGGTACATGCAGGTGTTGTCGGACGAGCTCTGCCGGGCCCTGAGCGGGCGGGTGATCAACATTCACCACTCGTTCCTGCCGAGTTTCAAAGGCGCCCGCCCTTACCTGCAAGCCTATGACCGCGGCGTGAAGGTCATCGGCGCCACCGCCCATTACGTCACCGCCGATCTGGACGAGGGTCCGATCATCGAGCAGGAGATCGCCCGGGTCGACCACTCCTACTCCCCCGCCCGACTTGCCGCGGTCGGCCGGGACGTCGAGTCGCTGGCGCTGTCCCGCGCCGTGCACGCTCACGCCGAACACCGGGTCCTGCTCAACGGCAGCAAGACGGTCGTCTTCCGGTGAACCAGCCAAGGGGCCGACGCAGATGAGCCTTGAGCGGCAGGCCAGAAGTGCCCTGACACGCGCAGGCGCGGAGGTGTTGGCCGCCGCGACCCTGGTTCGAGCGGGCGCCGTCGGCGTGGACCGTCCCTCGCGCATCATCCGTTCACTGCAGGGACTGCTGAACTACGGGCCGGCGGGGGCCGCCCTGGTCCTGGCCGCACAACGCCATCCCGACCGGGTGGCGATCGTCGACGAGCGCGGCCCGCTGACCTTCGCCGAGCTGGATCGTCACTGCAGCGCGTTGGCGAACGCTCTTATCAGCAAAGGCTTTCGCAGCGGGGACACCATCGGGGTGCTGTGCCGCAATCACCGCGGGATCGTCGAGGTCCTCGGCGCCACGGCGAAACTGGGCGCCCGGGTGCTGTTACTCAACACCGACTTTTCCGGACCGCAATTGGCCGACGTGTGCGAGCGCGAGTCCGTGGCGCTGTTGATCGCCGACGAGGAGTTCCGCGCGGTCCTGGCCACGACACAGCCCCGGTTGGGACACGTCCTGGCCTGGGTCGACGAGCCCACGGGCGGGCGCGCCCTCCCGCCCGGGCGGATCGACTCCGTCGACGGCCTCATCGCCACGTCGTCATCGGCCCCACCTGATCGTCCGCAGCGCAAGCAACAGATCGTGCTGCTGACCAGCGGGACCACGGGAACGCCGAAGGGTGCGCCTCGCGAGCTGGGCAGCTCGTTGGTGATCCCGGGCGGCCTGCTCTCCCGGATTCCGCTGCGGGCAGCGCGTACCGTGCTGATCGCCGCGCCGGTGTTCCACGCGTGGGGACTGTTGTCGACGATGATCGCGGCCTCACTCGGTAACACGCTCATCCTGCGGCGCCGTTTCGACCCGGCCCAAGCCCTGGACGACCTCGCCGAGCACCGCTGCGACACCTTGGTGACCGTGCCGATCCTGCTCTCCCGCATCCTGGCCCAGCGATCGGCGCTCGTCGGCGAAGGCGATCTCTCGGCGCTGCGCATCATTGCCGTTTCCGGTTCGGCCCTGTCACCGGAGCTGGCCCGCCGGACCCGCGAGGTGTTCGGCGACGTGCTCTACAACCTGTATGGGTCCACCGAGGTGGCCTACGCCGCCATCGCCACGCCGGCCGATCTGCGGGCCGCCCCCGGCTGTGTCGGAAAGGCCCCGATCGGTACCACGATCCGGCTGCTGGACGAGCACGGACGATCCGTCGCCCGGGGACAGACGGGTCGGATCTTCGTGGGGAACCTGATCCAGTTCGGCGGATACACCGGCGGTGGCACCAAGGAGCAACAGTCCGGGCTGATGGCGACCGGCGATGTCGGGCACTTCGACGAGGACGGGCGCCTGTTCGTCGATGGCCGCGACGACGACATGATCGTCTCCGGCGGGGAGAACGTGTTCCCCGCCGAGATCGAGGATCTGCTCACCGCTCATCCGGGGCTCGCCGAGGCGGCCGTGCTCGGCGTGCCCGATCCCGACTTCGGACACCGCCTGCGTGCGTACGTGGTGCGTGCGGACCGGGCATCCTCGAGCCCGGACGCTGAAGCGGTCCAGGACTACGTCAGGCAGAACCTCGCTCGGTTCAAGGTGCCACGCGACGTGATCTTCATCGAGGCCATGCCCCGCAACCCGGCGGGCAAGATCGTCAAACGTGAGTTGCCTGAGCCTTGACGCGTTCGGGTCTAGACCTTTAACGCCGTGGCGTGATCGAATGACGTCGGCGGCGCTGCGGCGGCCCTGCTCCGGCCCGGCGGCGGGCCTGCTCCGGTGCTGCGGCGGGCCTGCTCCGGCCCGGCGGCGCGCCTGCGCCGAGAAGCACCGGCCGACGAGGAACGGGGGCGCCCGTGGCGCTGGCGGAGCGGGTACGAGTCGTTGTCATCGGCGGCGGGGTGATCGGCACTTCGGTGGCCTACCACCTCACCCGGCTGGGCTGGACGGACCTTGTCCTGCTCGAACAAGGTCAATTGTCCTGCGGGACCACCTGGCATGCGGCGGGCTTGGTCGGCCAGCTTCGCGCCTCTCAGAGCGGCACCCGGATGGTGCAGTACTCCTGCGAGCTCTACCAGGGTCTAGAAGCCGAGGTCGGGCTGTCAACCGGCTACAAGAGGTGCGGCGGAGTCACCGTCGCCCGAACCCCGCAACGGATGACGCAGCTGCTGCGGACCGCGGCCACCGCCGAGGCGTTCGGGCTGGAGTGCGAGGTCATCTCCGCCGTCCGGGCACAGGAGCTGTACCCACTGCTGCGGGCCGATGACCTGCTGGGCGGTCTCTGGTTGCCCGGTGACGGCACCGCCAACCCCACCGACCTCACTGCCGCGCTGGCCCGCGGTGCCCGCCAGGGCGGCGCGCAGGTGGTGGAACGGGCGCGCGTGATCGACGTGCTGACCGACGGACGCAGGGTCACTGGGGTGCTCGTCGAACACGGCGGTGACCAGCACCGCATCGAGGCCGACGTCGTCGTGAACTGCGCCGGGCAGTGGGCCAAGGCGGTCGGTGCGCTGGGTGGCGTCACGGTCCCGCTGCATTCGGCCGAACACTTCTACGTGGTGACCGAGCAGTTCGACGGGGTCCGCCGTGACCTGCCAGTTCTGCGCGACCCGGACGGGTACACCTATTTCAAGGAGGAAGTCGGCGGACTGGTCGTCGGCGGATTCGAACCGCAGGCCAAGCCCTGGGTGGCGCCGGACCGGCTACCGCATCCGTTCGAGTTCCAGCTGCTGGCCGAGGACTGGGACCACTTCTCCGTACTGATGGACTCGGCCGTGCACCGCATCCCGGCGCTGGGCCAGGTCGGCGTCAAGAAGTTCTACAACGGCCCGGAGAGCTTCACGCCGGACAACCAGTTCATTCTCGGCGAGGCGCCGGAGCTGGACAACTTCTACGTGGCGGCCGGCTTCAACTCCGTCGGCATCGCCTCCGCGGGCGGTGCCGGACGAGCGCTGGCGGAGTGGATCGTCGAGGGCGCGCCCACGAGTGACCTCACCTTGGTCGACATCCGCCGGTTCGCATCGTTCAACGGCAACAACAGCTGGCTGCACGACCGGGTCGGCGAGGTGCTCGGTCTGCACTACGCCGTGCCGTGGCCCAACCGGGAACTGGATTCCGCGCGGCCGTTCCGGCGGTCCCCGGTGCACGCTCAACTGGCCGCGCGAGGCGCGGTGTTCGGTTCCAAGATGGGCTGGGAACGCCCGAACTTCTTCACCGCGTCCGGCACGGCCGACGGCCGCGAGCGCGACGTGCCCGACGGCCGAGAGCGCGACGCCACACCGAGCATCGTCTACGGCTGGGGCCGGCAGAACTGGCACGAGACCTGCGTGGCCGAGCAGCGCGCCACCCGCGAACGGGTCGCGATCTATGACCAGACCTCCTTCGGCAAGCTGCTCGTGATCGGGGCCCAGGCGTCGTCGGCACTGCAGTGGATCTGCGCCGGCGACGTCGATGTCCCGGTCGGCCGAACGGTGTACACCGCGATGCTCAACCCTCGCGGAGGCTTCGAGGCGGACGTGACGCTGACCAGGCTGTCCGATGATGAGTACCTGCTGATCACAGGCGCCGGGTCCGTCGTTCGGGACGCCGACCACCTCCGGCGACACTGGCCGTCCGGGGCGCGTCCGGCCGTCGTCGACGTCAGCTCGGCTTACGCCGTGTTCGGCGTGATGGGGCCGCAGTCCCGGGCGCTCTTACAACGCGTTTCTCGGTCGGATCTGAGCGCGACCGGCTTCCCGTTCGGCTCCAGCAGGGAGATCGATCTCGGCTACTGCACGGTGCGCGCCACCCGGATCACCTACGTCGGCGAGCTGGGTTGGGAGCTCTACGTGCCGAGCGAGTTCGCGGTCGGCGTATTCGAGACTCTGACCGAAGCCGGCACGGAGTTCGGACTGGCGCAGGCTGGGTATTACGCCATGAACGCCCTTCGGCTGGACAAGGGCTACCGAGCCTTCGGCAGCGACCTCACGCCCGTCGACACCCCGCTCGAGGCCGGACTGTCCTTTGCGACCAAGCTGTCCGGCCCGCTCGATTTCATCGGCCGGTCGGCCCTGGAGAAGCAGAAGGTCAACGGCGTGAGCCGCCGGCTGATGTCGTTCACCGTGGGACTGGACGACGATCCGGAGCTCGCGGTCTGGGGCGGGGAGTTGCTGCGCCGCGACGGTGTGGCGGTCGGCCAGGTGAGCTCGGCCGCCTGGAGCGCTGCCGTGAACGGCGCGCTCGGCCTGGTCTGGGTGAGCCAGCCCGGCGGGGGTGCACTGGACCCGCGAACGCTCAGCGAGGGCGAGTTCACCCTCGACGTCGGGGGCGTGCTGCGCCCGGTGACCCTGAGCCGCCGGGCTCCGTTCGACCCCGAAGGCCTGCGAATCCACGCCTGAAGACCGTTCTCGCTAGCCGCCCGCCTCACAGATGTGTGAAAATCGCCCGGTGGACCTGCGGCCGAGCGTGACCAACGTTCGACGGCCTTTGCTCGAACGGGTCCTGGACGTCGTACGCGAGCTCGGCAATCCCCGCGACCTGCAAGCCACGCTGGAGCTCATAGCCAGCTCGACCGTGCAGGTCCTGGGTTTCGACGCGGCCGCCATCAAGGTCAGTGCCGGCACCCAGATGCGGGTCGCGGCCGTCGCCGGTCCACCGGCCATCTGGAAGCTGCTGGGCCAGTCCGCGCCGACGTCCCAGTGGCTCAAGACCATTGAACGCGGCCAGGCGTTGGGCAATCTGCGCCACTTCGATCCGAAGACGACCAGGCTCATCCTGACCCAGCTGGGCGTGCGGTATCCGGACTCGGATGAGCCCGGTTCCGAAGGGCGCCCCGAGCAGGGCTTGCCCGAAGAGATCCTGATGGCTCCGATGTGGAACGCCGCCGGCGATCTGATCGGGGCCTTGTGCGTGGACGACACCGGCCCGGACCGGCGGCCGGACGTCGAACAGCAAACGGTCCTGGAGCTGTTCGCCGCGCAGGCAGCCATCGCGATCGTGCAAGCTCTCAGCCGCGATGAGTCCGAGGCGGGTCGGCTCGACGCCGAGGGCCGCTGGCGACTGACGTTCGAACGCAGCCCGATCGGCGCCGCGATCATCAACACCGACGGCATCGTGGCCGAACCCAACGACACGCTGGTCCGCCTGCTCGGCTACCCGCGCGCCGAACTCACCCAACGCGACTTCGCCTCGATCACCCATCCCGACGACGTCAATGTCGACGTGAGCCTGTTCATCGAGCTTCTGAAAGGCGAACGGGACTCCTACGAGATCGAGAAGCGCTACATCCACGCCGACGGCCACGTCGTCTCCGCGATCCTGCACGTCGGCGCGATCCGGGACGAGGCGGGCGGGATCCGCAGCATCATCGGGCAACTGAACGACATCAGCGACCGCAAGCGCGCCGAAGCCGAGCTGGCCCATCGCAGCAGCCACGACCCGGTGACCGCCCTGCCCAACCGGGCCTCCCTGGAGGAGCACCTCAACGGCATGTTGTCCCGGCGGCAGCGGGCGGGCGTGCTGTTCCTCGACATCGACCGCTTCAAGACCATCAACGACAGCCTCGGCCACGAAGCCGGGGACGAGTTGCTGAGCGTGGTCACCAGCAAGCTCAGAGCGGTCACGGGCGCGTCGAACTTCCTGGCCCGGGTCGGCGGCGACGAGTTCGCGGTCGTGGTCCCGGAGCGAACCGACAGCGCCGAACTGGTGCATCTGGGCAACGAAGTGCTGGCGAGCCTGGAGCAGCCGCTGACGATCCGCGGGCATCGCCATACCGTGACCGTCTCCATCGGCGTCGCCGCGACCCGTCCGGCTCACCGGCACGCCGACGAGATCCTTCGGGAGGCCGACCAGGCGATGCTGCGGGCCAAGCGACACGGCCGGGCCCGGGTCGAGGTGTACGACCCCACCCAGGACCGGCCGGCGACGGTGGAGGACCTGCGGCTGGAGCATTCGCTGCGAACCGCCCTCGTCGATGGCGCGGGTCTCGTCCCGTACTTCCAGCCGATCATCTCCCTCACCGCCAACACCGTCGTGGGATACGAGGCGCTCATCCGCTGGCAGCATCCCGAGCGAGGACTGCTCGAGCCGGACGATTTCCTGCCGCTGGCCGAGAAGACCGGCCTCATCGTTCCGCTGGGATGGTGGATGCTGCAGACCTCATGCTCGGCGGTAACCGATCCGGCGCTGGCGGGCGGGGACAAGAGCTGGGTGGCGGTGAACGTCTCCGGCAGCCAACTCGGTCGCGGCCGCCTGGTCGGGGCGATCGAACGCGCTCTCGACGCCAGTGGCGTGTCCGCGGACCGACTTCATCTGGAGATCACCGAAACCGCCTTGATCGAGGCGTCCTCATCGGCCATCCACGAGGTCCGTGAGGTTGCCGAGCTCGGGGTTCAGGTGGCGCTCGATGATTTCGGTACCGGGTACTCCTCGCTCACCCTGCTGCGCGATCTGCCGGTGAGCGTGGTCAAGATCGATCGCAGCTTCGTCGCGCCGATCGGGATCGACCGCAGCGCGACGGCCATCGTCCGGCGGTTGATCGCGCTGTGCCAGGAACTGGGCGTCGACACCGTCGCCGAGGGCGTGGAAACCCAGTCCCAGCTCACCGCCCTGCGCGCGCTCGGCTGTAGTCAGGCGCAGGGCTACCTGATCGGGCCACCGGAGCGTCTGCCCGATCACCGGCTCGGCATTGCCTCCGCGGTGGAGCCGCTGCGGTTCCGGCGAAGCTCAGCCTGACCCAAGCCCCGTTGAGGTTGCCCTCGTTGCGCGCCCCACCCCGTTGAGGTTGCCCTCGTTGCGCGCCCGGCCCCGTTGAGGTTGCCCTCGTTGCGCGCCACAAGGGCAACGTCAACGGTGGGGTGAAAGCTGTTCCGGCAAGATCCATTGTGGAGTAGGTTGGCAGCGCTGATACCGGTTCGTCCCTAAACCGTCGTGACGCCCGGTTCAATCACTTCATAGTGGAGGTGGGCCGGCGATGCTCAGGCTTGATGTCAACGTCTTCGACTACGTCATCCTCGCGATCTACTTCGCCTTGGTCATCGGCATCGGTGTCATGGCGCGGCGTGCGATCGCCACGAGCGAGGACTTTCTCCTCTCGGGCCGGTCATTGCCGGCGTGGGTGACCGGGCTCGCCTTCATCTCCGCGAACCTGGGCGCGATCGAGATCCTGGGCATGGCGGCCAACGGGGCGCAGTACGGCCTGTCCACCCTGCACTTCTACTGGATCGGCGCGGTGCCGGCCATGGTGTTCCTCGGCATCGTGATGATGCCGTTCTACTACGGCTCCCGGGTTCGCAGCGTGCCCGAGTTCCTGCTGCGTCGGTTCAACCCCGCGACCCACCTGTTCAACGCGGTCTCCTTCGCCGCCGCGGCAGTATTGACGGCCGGGGTCAACCTCTACGCGCTTGCGCTGGTCATCAATGCCCTGATCGGCTGGCCGATCTGGGTCTCCATCATCGTCTCGGCCGCCTTCGTGCTCGGCTACATCACCCTCGGCGGGCTGTCCGGAGCGATCTACAACGAGGTCCTGCAGTTCTTCGTCATCGTCGCCGGACTCGTCCCACTCGTCATCATCGGGCTCAAGAACGTCGGCGGCTACAGCGGATTGAAGGAGAAGGTCGCGCACACCGCCCTGGGCCCGAACTCGTTCTCCACCTGGTCAGGCACGAACGTCGGGCACTGGACGAATCCGCTCGGTGACTGGATCGGCATCGTCATGGGTCTGGGCTTCGTGCTCTCCTTCGGCTACTGGACGACCAACTTCGCCGAGGTCCAGCGCGCACTGTCGGCCAAGGATCTCTCGGCCGCGCAACGGACGCCGCTGATCGGCTCGTTCCCCAAGATCTTCATCCCGGCGCTGACCATCATTCCCGGCCTGCTCGCTCTCGTCCTGGTTCCCAAGCTAGGCGGCAAGGGCGCCACCGACCCCACCTACAACGACGCAATTCCCTTGCTGATGAACAAGTTCTTGCCCAACGGCACGCTGGGCATCGCGCTCGCCGGATTGCTGGCCGCCTTCATGGCCGGCATGGCCGCCAACGTCAGCTCGTTCAACACGGTCTTCACCTACGACATCTGGCAGACCTACTTCGTCAAAGGCCGCCGTGACGCCTACTACCTCAAGGTCGGCCGGATCATCACCGTCGTCGGCATCCTGATCGGTATCGGAACGGCCTTCATCGCTTCCGGTTACACGAACATCATGAACTACATCCAGTTGCTGTTCTCCTACTTCAACGCACCGCTCTTCGCGACGTTCATCATCGCGATGTTCTGGAAGCGGGCCACCCCCTGGGCCGGGCTGTGCGGACTGGTGGCAGGCACGCTCGGCGCCGGCGTGATGCACTTCGCCGGCTACCACGTCGCGTACTTCTACAAGGACCAGGTCTTCGATCCGACCCACGGAATGATCAACGCCCAGCTGCTCAATTTCTACGGCGCCATAACGGCATTCGTCGCCGACGCCGTGGTCACCGTCGCGGTCACGCTCGTCACCAAGCCCAAGCCGGTCGAGGAGCTGGCCGGTCTGGTCTGGGGCGTGCACGATCCCAACGCCCCGGATCCTGACTCGGTGCCCAAGCCGGCCTGGTGGGCCTCACCCAAGCTGCTCGGTGGCGTCTCGCTCGGCATCGTCGCCGTTCTGTCCGTGATCTTCGCCTAGGAGGCATGACATGACTGATCAGAGCACTAACGGTGACACCCCTCAGTCCGCGGCTTCCCGGCTGTTCGACATCCGGTTGCTGATCGGTGGCCTGTTCACCGTCTACGGTGTGATGCTGACCGTGGCGGGCTTGTTCACCTCCGACGCCCAGCGCAAGAAGGCCAGCGATATCAACATCAATCTCTGGCTCGGGCTCGGCATGCTCCTGCTCGGACTGCTCTTCCTGTTGTGGATGCGGCTGAACCCGCTTCGGGTCGAGCCGAAACCGACCGACTCCGACTCCGGCCCCGCTGTCGGTGAGACGGACGTGACCCGGTGACCGCCGCGCGCCGTCCGGTCATCGTCGTCGGGGTGGATGGCTCGGATTCCAGCCGCAACGCGGTGCGCTGGGCGCTGCAGCAGGCCGAGCTGACCGGCGCCGAACTGCGCGCCGTGTCGAGCTGGCGCTGGCCCAACTACCTCACCCGTGTACCGCCAGGCATCGATCTGCCGGGCGAGACCGCCCAGACCCTGCACGAGGTCGTCGTGGAAGCCGGTGCCGACCATTCCGACGTCCCGATCACCGAGCACGTCATCGACGGCCCCGCCGGGCCCGCACTGCTGAGCCAGGCCCAGGGCGCGGTCCTGCTCGTGGTCGGCGCCCGAGGACGCGCGGCGTTTCCCGGCATGCTGCTGGGATCGGTGGCCGAATATTGCGTACGCAACGGTCCCTGTCCGGTGGTTGTCGTGCGCGAACTCGGATCGGACTGAATGAGTAAACGCTGATAGGTCTGCGATCAGAGTGACAGCTCCGGCCTCGCCCTCAGCTCATTCGCCGGGTACGGTCGGAATCAGCTCAACCGAGAAGCTTCACGACCCACCTACACGCAAGCCTCTTGGAGGACGCGACCATGGGACTCGACGACAAGATCAAGAACAAGGCTGAAGAAGTTTCGGGCAAGGCGAAAGAAGGCGTCGGCGCAGCGACCGACGACCAGCAGCTGGAGAACGAGGGCAAGGCCGACCAGGCGAAGTCGAACCTGAAGCAGGCCGGAGAAAAGGTCAAGGACGCCTTCAAGAGCTGATTCAGCTCGAACGGCTGAATTCGAGCGGCCGGTGGCCACCCTTACGAGGGTGGCCACCGGCCGCATCCATGTCCCGGTCAGATCATGCCGACGACATCGGCGATCGAGTCGAGCACATGCGCCGGTCGGAACGGGAACCGATCCACGTCCTCCCGCTTGGTGGAGCCGGTCAGCACCAGGATCGTCTCCAGGCCGGCCTCGATGCCGGCGACCACGTCGGTGTCCATCCGGTCCCCGATCATCACCGTGGTCTCCGAGTGCGCCTCGATCCGGTTGAGCGCACTGCGGAACATCATGGGGTTGGGCTTGCCGACGAAGTACGGTTCGGCCCCGGTGGCGCGGGTGATGAGCGCGGCGACGGAACCGGTGGCCGGCAACGGTCCGTCTACCGACGGACCGGTGGCGTCGGGGTTGGTCGCGATGAAGCGGGCTCCGCGGCCGATGAGCCGGATGGCGGTCGTGATCGCCTCGAAGGAGTACGTGCGGGTCTCGCCCAGCACCACGAAGTCCGGCTCGGTGTCGGTGAGGGTGTAGCCGGCCTCGTACAGGGCCGTCGTCAGGCCCGCCTCCCCGATCACGTACGCCGATCCGCCCGGCAGCTGGTCGGACAGGAATACGGCGGTGGCCAGGGCAGAGGTCCAGATGGACTCCTCGGGCACGACGAGTCCGGATCTCGCCAGCCGGGCCGACAGGTCCCGAGGCGTGAAGATCGAGTTGTTGGTCAGCACGAGAAACGGCCGCTGCGCCTGCTTGAGGCGCTCGAGGAATTCGGCGGCCCCATCGAGGGCATGACCTTCATGCACGAGCACGCCATCCATGTCGGTGAGCCAGCTCTCCGCCTTGCGCCGTTCCGTCATGGCCGTTCCCTCTCCTCGCCGGACGCCGGTTCTTCCTCGGCCAGTACCCGACCGTAGCGGTGCAGCACCCGTTCACGCAGCCCGGCGTCGGTGCGCGGCACCGGCTGGATGAAGATCTCGTCCAGGGCGTCGAACTCGTCCCGCAGCTGCCCGTCGATCCGCACACAGGCGCTCTCGACCTCGGCCACGCTGTAGGTGTCGACGAAATCGACCCGGGTACACAACAGGATGCGGCCGGTGCCCACCATCATGGTCAGCAGATCCACCACGTCGATGATCTCGGGTTGCTCCTCCAGCCGCTGGGATATCGCCCTGACCAGGGCGAGGTCGGCCTGCCGTCCGATCAGCAGCTCCTTGCAGGTCTGGGCCAGGGCGAAGGCGACGCCGACGAGCAGCACGCCGATGAGAACGCTCGCCGCTCCGTCGAAGGCCTCCTTGCCCGTCAGTTGGTGCAGCCCGACGCCGCCCGCGGCGATGACCAGCCCCACCAGCGCGGCCGAATCCTCCAGGACAACACTTTTCACCGTCGGGTCTTCTGGATTGCGAATGTAGGCACGCACCGAGCGCCGTCCGCGCCGGGCCGCGCCGCGAGCCTGACCCAGCGCCTGCCGGAACGAGATGGCCTCCAGGACGAAGGCGACCGCCAGCACGGGATAGTTGATCCACAGTCGGCCGGTCCCCTCGTGCCCCGAGAGCAACGTGTGCACGCCTTGAAAGATCGAGAACGCGGCGCCGGAGACCAGGATCGTCACGGCCGCGAGCAACGACCAGAAGTACCGCTCCTTGCCGTAGCCGAAAGGATGAACGCGATCGGCCGGACGGTCCGAGCGCCGCAGCGCGGTGAGCAGCAGCACCTCGGTGGAGGAATCGCCGACCGAGTGCGCAGCTTCTGACAACAGCGCCCCGGAGCCGCTGAGCAATCCAGCCACCAGCTTCAGCAGGCCGACGCCGAGGTTGGCCGCCAGCGCCAGCAGCACGGTGGCGTTGCTTTCGCCGCCAGCGCCGTCGGCGGCACGGTCGGCGGCACCGCGGGCAGCACCGTCGGCGGCACCGCGGGCAGCACCGTCGGCGGCACGGTCGGCTGCACTGCGGGCAGCACCGGCACCGGCACGGGAACTGGCACTCGCACCGGCCGGCTGATCCGGCGCTGACTGATTCACCCGGTCATCCTTCCCGTTCCCCCGCCGATGTCCAAGTTCACCGAAGTTTGCTGATCTGGTAGCGCAGGCGGAGGCCACACGGCAAGCTGGGGCGCATGGGCGAAGAAGTGGCGCGGACGGAGTTCACCCGGCAGGACCGTCAGCAGTACCGGGCCAAGGTACGGCGGTGCCTGGACGTGTTGGCCAAGATGCTTGCCGAGTCCAAGTTCGATTTCGAACGTCCGATGACGGGCCTGGAGATCGAGTTCAACCTGATCGACGCCGAAGCCGACCCGGCCATGAAGAACGCCGAGGTGCTGACCGCGATTGCGAACCCGGACTTCCAGACCGAGCTGGGCCAGTTCAACATCGAGATCAACGTCGCACCGCGCCCCTTGGGCGATTCGTCCGCCGCCGACCTGGAGCGCGACCTGCGCGCCAGCCTCAACGACGCCGAACAACGGGCGCGCACCGTGGGTGCCCACATCGCGATGATCGGCATCCTGCCCACGCTCACGCCCGCTCACCTGACGGTCGAGTCGTTGAGCGCCAATGCCCGCTACGCCCTGCTCAACGAACAGATCTTCGCCGCCCGCGGGGAGGATCTGCACATCGCCATCGACGGTCCCGAGCGGTTGTCGGTCTACGCCGACACGATCGCGCCGGAGGCGGCGTGCACGTCCGTCCAACTACATCTGCAGGTCAGCCCCGCCGAGTACGCCGCCAACTGGAACGCGGCCCAATCCATCGCCGGCGTGCAGTTGGCGATCGGCGCAAACTCACCCTTCCTGTTCGGCAAGGAACTGTGGCGCGAAACCCGGATCGCGTTGTTCGAGCAGACGACCGATACGCGTCCGGACGAGTTGAAGGCGCAGGGCGTGCGGCCGCGAGTATGGTTCGGCGAACGCTGGATCACCTCGATCTTCGACCAGTTCGAGGAGAACGTGCGCTACTTCCCGGCGTTGTTGCCGATCACCGACGCCGAGGACCCGGTGGCCGTCCTCGAACGCGGTGACGCGCCGACGCTGTCGGAGCTGCGGATTCACAACGGCACCATCTATCGCTGGAACCGGCCGGTCTACGACGTCTACCGCGACCGTCCGCACCTACGCGTGGAGAACCGGGTCCTTCCCGCCGGGCCGACGGTGGCCGACATCCTGGCCAACGCCGCCTTCTACTACGGCCTGATCAAGGTCCTGGCCAGCGAGGATCGCCCGGTCTGGTCACGGATGTCCTTCGCCGCGGCCGAGGACAATTTCAACTCCGGAGCCAAGCAGGGCATCAACGCTCAGATCTACTGGCCTGGGCTGGGCGAGGTTCCCGCCACCGAGTTGGTGCTGCGCCGCCTCTTGCCATTGGCGCACGAAGGATTGGCGCGCTGGGGCGTGGACTCGACCATCGCCGATCGGCTGCTGGGGATCATCGAGCAGCGGTGCATCACCCACGTCAACGGTGCCGAGTGGCAGGTACGCACCTTCCATCAGATCGATGCCGAGCAACGTCCGGCCGACCGCCGCGACGCCCTTCGGGAGATGCTGCGACGCTACGTCGACCACATGCACACGAACGAGCCCGTGCATACCTGGCCGCTGGCCTGAACGGGTCCGACACGCCCCTGGTCAGCAATACGAAAACGCGCTGTCCTCGGTAAGTCCGGCCGAGTCGAGCTCGGGCGTGAGCCGGTTCGATGAGCTTCGCCGCGGCGGGGTATCTTTTGCCGCCAGAAGCGCAGCGCTCAACCACGAGCAGCCGGCTTCCCGGATCGGGTGCCTCGACACTGTCAAGGCACTGTGGGTGGAGCCGCCAGGATGGCGTCGGATATCTCGCAAGACCTAGGCCGCGCCGAAGATGTGCTCGGACCCCGCTCCGACTGGCCGGTATCGTGGCACTGCGCCGTGCAGCTGTGCCTGGAAGCCGCCATGCCCATGAGTCTCGGGCTGGGTGCCGACCTTCACCTGGTCTACAACCAGGCCTATTCCGATATCGCAGGCATGCGCCACCCCGAAGCTTTCGGACGCCCTCTGCTCGAGGTGTGGGACGAGGCCGAGGAGATTCTGCGGCCAATGCTCGACCAGCTCGGCCGCGACGGGACCGCCAGCGCGATGGTCGACTGCCCGCTGTCGCTCACCCGCCGGGGCTTCCTGGAGGAATGCTTCTTCACCTTCAGCCTGTCGCCGCTGCGCGATCCGGACGGCACCATCACCGGCGTCGTCAATCCGACCATGGAGACGACCAAGGCCGTTCTCGCCCGCCGTCGGCTGGGAACGATCAGCGCGCTGGCCGTGGCCGGCCGACAGTCCGCCACCGTGTCCGAACATCTGCAGGCGGCGCTGCTCGCCGTCGCCGGCAACCCCCATGACCTACCGTTCGCGTTGTTCTACGAGTCTGGCCGCGCGAGCAAGCGAAACCCGAGCCTGCTCGGCTCCGTCGGACTCGACGGCGGCCTGCCCGTCCTGGTGTCCGCCCTCGACGACCCGGAGTCGGCCCTGCGCGCGATGATCGGCACGGTCGGCGACATCGAGGGCCCGGTCGTGGTGACCGAGCTAGACAAGATTGTGCCTGAGCTGTCGACCGGTCCCTGGCCCGAACCAGCGACCACGGCGCTCGTGATCGGGTTGACCCCGACGAAGCCGGGCGCACCGGATCTGATCATGCTGGGGACCAGCCCACGCCTGCAGCTGGACGTGGACTATCGAGCGTTCCTGGTGATGGTGGCCGACCAGCTGCAGCTGGACCTCGGCGTCGTGGTGGCGGCCGAGGCCGAGCGAGAGCGGGCCACGAACCTGGAGATCGCGCTGGAGACCTCGCGTCATATCGGAGCCGCGATCGGCATCCTGATGGGCGTGAACCGAATCACCGAGGAGCAGGCCTTCCAGCTGCTGCGAGAAACGAGCCAGCGCAGCCACCGCAAGTTGCGCGACGTGGCCGACTACGTGCTCGAGACCGGCAGCCTGCCCGGGGGCTCGGTCGTGCCCAAGTAGCGCCGCCGGGAATGAGACGGCCGACCTTCGGTGTTGCGTACAGGAATGTTCCTTCCCTCGAAAGGCATACCGAACATGGCTACTGCGACCTGGAACGGCACCGTGATCGCGCACAGCGACGACATCGTGATGATTGAGGGAAACCACTACTTCCCGAAGGCTTCGGTCGACGCCTCGCTGCTGCGTGATTCCGACACCCAGTCGGTGTGCCCGTGGAAGGGCACTGCCTCCTACTACTCGCTCGAGGTCGACGGAAAGCTGAATCGGGACGCGGTCTGGTACTACCAGCAGCCCAAGGATGCCGCCAAGGAGATCACCGAGCGGGTCGCCTTCTGGAAAGGCGTCACCGTCGCTGATTGAGCCCAGCGCTCACAGCAGGTAGCGGAACAAGGGACTCGACGTCGGCACCAGCTCGATCTTGGCCGGCGACGTGGCCATCCGCTCCAGCAACGGGCCGAGGTCCTCGGGCCGGGCGATCTCGAGCCCGACCAGTGCGGGACCGGTTTCGCGGTTGCTGCGTTTGACGTATTCGAACAAGGTGATGTCGTCGTCGGGGCCGAGCACCTCGTCGAGGAATCGACGCAACGCGCCCGGCTCCTGCGGGAAGTCGACCAGAAAGTAGTGCTTACGACCCTCGTAGACCAGCGCCCGCTCGACGACCTCGGCGTAGCGGCTGACGTCGTTGTTCCCGCCGGAAACCAGCAGCACCACGCTCTGGCCGGGTTGGATGTCGAGGCGCTCATCGAGGGCTGCCGCAGCCAGCGCCCCAGCCGGTTCGGCGATGATGCCATCGGACTGGTACAGCTCCAACATCTCGCTGCAGACCCGCCCTTCGGCGACCGAGATCAGCTCCGCTGAGGACGCCGCGATCAGCGGATAGGTGAGGCTGCCGGCGCGCCGGACGGCGGCGCCGTCCACGAACGTATCGATCTCGGGGAGAGTGACCGGGCCGCCGGCGTCCAATCCGGCTCGAACACAGGCTGCCCCCTCGGGCTCGACGCCGATCACGCGCACGTCGGGGTGCCGCTGGCCGAGCCAGGCGACAGCGCCGGCGAGCAGGCCGCCACCACCGACCGGAACAACCAGCACGTCCGGTATGCGCACGAGCTGACCGAACAGCTCGGGAACCACGGTGCCCTGGCCGGAGATGGTGCGCTCGTCGTCGAAGGCCGGCACCAGCGTCGCGCCGGTGTGCGCCGCGTCGGCTGAGGCGGCCGTGGACGCCTCGTCGTAGGTGTCACCGACGACAACCACCTCGACCATCGCGCCACCGAGCGCCGCGATCCGATCCCGCTTCTGACGAGGGGTGGTGCGCGGCAGGTAGACGCGGCCGGAGACTTCCAGCCGAGCGCAGGCGTAGGCCAGTCCCTGGCCGTGATTGCCGGCCGAGGCACACACCACCCCGCGAGCTCGTTCGGGTGCCTCGAGCTGGGCGATGAGGTTGTAGGCCCCACGGACCTTGTACGAGCGAACGACCTGCAGGTCCTCCCGCTTGAGCAGGACATCCGCACCGAGGCGTCGCGAGAGCCGCTCGCTGCGTTCCAACGGCGTCCGTGCCACCACGCCGGCCAGCCGGCGACCCGCTTGCTCCACCATCGCTGCGTCAACGGTCACTGCGCAATCCTGCCCTACCGCGGCTGTCCACCGGCCGACGGAGGCACGATCGCGGACCACGGATCACCGACGCGCACGCAAGCGCCCTCAGGAACCGGGCGTCGCGTCGCCGCCCGTCTCCGCGCCGGATGGCTGGCGAGCGGGCTTCGTCGCCTGCGGCCGTGTGACGTCCGCGGACGAAGGCGGCCGACCTTGCGCGGTTGCCGCGGATACGTGAGTTACGTCGGCTGCTTCTGCTGCTTCTGCTGCTTCTGCTGCTTCGGGTGCTTCTGCTGCTTCGGGTGCTTCAGCGGCAGGCAGCGCGGCGCCGCTGGTCCCCGAAAGGGTGGCGAGCATTTGGCGCACGTTCGTCAACTGGGCGTTGATGCTGTCGCGTCGTTGAGATGCGGCGGCCAGCTCCCGCTCGGACTCACTACGGATCCGGTCCGCGCGGCTCTTGGCCTCGTTGACGATCTGCTCCGCCTTCTGTTCGGACTCGGCCATGAGAGCCGCGGCCTTGCGAGAAGTCTCGGCCGCCGAGCGGTCGGCCTCGGCCCGCAGTTGCCCGATGTGTTCCTCAGTGGCCTTCAGCTGTTGCTCGCCCAGCGCGGTGCGCTGCTTGAAATCGAGCTCGGCCTTGTTTCGCCGCTGCGCCAGAGTCTGCTCGAAGTCTGCTGCTGCCTGCGCCGCATGCGCGCGTTGATTCTCGTACACCGCCTCGGCTTCCCCGCGCCGAGCCGTCGCCTGCCGGTCGGCGTCGTCGAGGATCTGGTCGGCGGTGCGCTTGGCTTCCTCGACGATGCGAGCGGCCTCACGATCGGCGCTGTTGCGGGTTTCCTTGGCGTAGCCGTCCGCGTCCCCGCGTGCCTTCGAGGTGGACGCGGTGAGTTCGTCCAGCGTTCGCTTGGCCTCGGCGGCGGCACCGAACCGCACCGCGTCCGCCTCCTCCTGGGCCAGACCCAGGATCTGGCCGATCCGGTCTCCGAAATCGACGAACGTGGGTTCCTTGGCCTGCGCTTCGGCGGTTGACCGCTTGGCCTGCTCCAACGCGGCCTGCAGCTGCGCCACCTGTTGCGTCGAGGCACTGGCCTGCTGGTGCGCGCTCTGCAGCGCGGCGTTCAACTCCGCGAGCCGACGGTCCACCTCCGAGGGCTCGTAGCCGCGCATGACGGTCCGGAACTGGGCGCTGTTGTCACTCATTCTGATCTCATCATCTCGTCGAGTAGCGACCGATGCTCGTCGGTCTCGGATTCGGAATCGGTTTCTGGAACGGGGTGTTCGGGCTCGGTTTCCTCCGGAGCTGAGTCGACAGGGGAACCGGCTCGGGTCGCCGGTGCGGCAACGGCCCCCTCGGCCTCGAAGGAAACGGAGGCAACGGCGGCCTGCTCGTCAGGACTGCCGGACGAGGCTCCCTCGGTCACGGCCAGCGCCTCGATCACGCCCGACAGATTGCCGAGCTCGTGCGCGATGGCATCACGACGCCGGCTCAGGCGACCGACCTCAGCACGAGCCTCGGCCAGCACCTGACGAGCCTCGACTCGGAGTTCGTCGGCCTCGGCACGCGCCATCCGCACCAGTTCGGTGGCTTCCACTCGTGCGCTACGGCGAAGCTCGTGCATCTCCCGCTGGGACTGCCCGACCTGCTCGGCCACCCGCTCACGAATCGCCTTGGCGTTGTCGGACGATTCGGCCAGTCGGCGCTCGGCGCGCGCCGTGAGTTCCTCGGCGCGCTCACCCGCCGCAGCGACGATGCGACGCGCTTGCTCGTCGGCCTGCTCGCGGGTCTGGATCGCGTCCGAGCGAGCGCGGTCCAGCTCTGAGTCAGCTTCGCGACGGAGCAGCTGAACCTCGGCCTCGGCTGCCTCGCGACGCTGCCGCACGTTGCCCTTCGCCGCGGCCAGCACGGTAGCGGTCCGGCCCCGGAGCCGTCGGGTGGCCGCGGCCGCGTCACGGTGGCCGGCCGCGCGGATGCGGGCGGCGTCCAGTTCCGCGGCGTCGATGAGACCGGCGACGACCTGCTGCGTCCACGTCGTTTGATCCGCAGCTTCGGCCAAGAGGGCGCCCGCCTCGGCCCGCGCCTGCTCGATGATCGCGGTCGCTTCGTCACCGGCCCGCTGCCGCTGGCTGTGGCTGTCCTCCCGCGCCTTGCGTAGCTCGGCCTGCCCGAGGGCCGAAAGCTCAGCGGCTTCGGTCTCGACGCGGTGCCGTTCGCTCTGCAACAGGCGGGCGTGATCCGCGGCGACCTCGGCCAGCTGGGCGTTGAGTTCGCCCTCGCGTCGGTCGCCTTCGGTCTGCAGGCTGCTGCGATGCTCGGCCGCCTCTGCTTCCGTCCTGGCGCGCAACTCCGCAGCGGCTCGGTTGGCCGCGGCCATGACCTCGTCGGCCTGGGCGCGCAGCGCCTGTACGGAGGCCTGGGCGGCAACGGTGAGTTCTTCGGCCTCGGTACGAGCCCGGGCGAGGATTTCATCGCCGGAGCTGCCGGCGCTCGAGGACAGCAGGATCGCCTGTTCGACGGCGTCGGCGACGATCGCCTGGGCCTCGTCGTGGGCGCTGTCCAGCCGGGACGCGGCCGCCTCGAGCTTGTTCCGAGCGGCGGCGAGGGCGTCGTTGAGCTCGTCACGCAGGCGGGGCAACTCACCCCTGATCTGATCGGCTTCGACGTGGGCGCGACGCAGGATCTCAGCCCGCTCGGCGGCTACCGGATCGGCAAACCCGGGATCAGTCGTCGCCGGCTGGCCCTGATCGCGTCTGATCGTGGCATCGCCCTGCACCAGGCCATGCTCCCAGACAGCACGGGGAGGGCGCCATACGGGACCGCTCACCCCGCCGCGGCGGGCCGGTCAGTGTTGTTCGGACTCAGGCGACGGCCGGGTGTGGCCCGGTCCTGGCTCGCGGCGCCGGTGCCGGTGGTCGGCCGAATCCTCCAGCGTCCGCAGGAACGTCCGCGCCCAGTGGGCGACATCGTGCTCGAAGACCCGCCGGCGCATCGCGCGCATCCGTCGCCGCAGCTCGGCCTGGTTGGCCGTGCTCGCCCGCAGGATCGTCTGCTTCAGGCCCTCGATGTCGTGGGGGTTGATCTGAAAGGCACTGGTCAGTTCGTCGGCGGCACCGGTGAACTCGCTCAGAACCAGGGCGCCGGTTTCGTCCTGGCGGCTGGCGACGTACTCCTTCGCGACCAGATTCATGCCGTCTCGCAGGGAGGTGACGAGCATGACGTCAGCGGCCAGGTACAGGGCGGCCATCTCTTCCTTGGGGTAGGACTGGTGGAGGTAGTGGATGGGCGGCTGACCGACCGACCCGTGGTCACCGTTGATTCGCCCGACCGTCACCTCGACCTCGTCGCGGAGCATGCGGTACTGCTCGACGCGTTCGCGACTGGGACTGGCGACCAGCACCAGCACCGTGTCCGGCGGGGCCAGTTCACCGTCGTCGAGGATCTCGCCGTAAGCCTTGAGACGATGCAGGATTCCCTTGGTGTAGTCGAGCCGGTCGACTCCGAGCAGGACCTGCTTCGGATTGCCCAGCGCTTCCCGAATCTCCTTCGACCGCGCCTGGACGTGCGGCTGGGCCGCGACCTCGGCGAACCCGGCCGAGTCGATGGAGATCGGGAAGGCGGCCGCTCGTACCCTGCGCCCGTCGGCCGCATTGACCTCCGAACCCCGGGTACTCAGTCCGGCCGCCCGTCGGCTGGCGCGCAGGAAGTTCGTGGCGTCGGCGCGTCGCTGGAAGCCGATCAGGTCGGCGCCGAGCAGGCCCTCGACGACCTGGCGGCGCCACGGCAGTTGGGCGAAGATCTCATAGCCGGGAAAGGGAATGTGGTTGAAGAAGCCGATGCGCAGGTCGGCCCGGGTCTGACGCAGCATCCCCGGCACCAACTGCAGTTGGTAGTCGTGCACCCAGACCGTTGCGTTCTTCGCGGCGTTGGCGGCCGCGGTGTCGGCGAAGCGGCGGTTCACCGCGACGTAGGCCTCCCACCAGGACCGGTGGAACTCCGGCGCGGCGATCACGTCGTGGTACAGGGGCCACAGGGTGGCGTTGGAGAATCCTTCGTAGTAGTCGCGGACCTCTTCCGGAGCAAGCTCCACCCCGATGAGGTGCATGCCCTCAGAATCGAAGGGTTCCGGCGCCGGACCAGGTGAACCGGACCAGCCGATCCACACCCCGTCGGATTGCCGCATGATCGGGGCCAGGGCCGAAACCAGGCCGCCTGGGCTGGCGCGCCATTCCGTGCCCCCATCGGAGGACTCGACCTGATCGACCGGCAGCCGATTGGCCACCACCACGAAGTCGAAGGGTCCGGCGCCGTCCGCCGCCCCTGACGGAGGCGTGCCTGCAGATCGGCGATTCGGCATCTCGGTATTGGCTCCTGGAGTGGGTGGGACGCCCGACTGCGGACTGTTTTCCGAGCTTACCCAGTCCTCAGAGTTCGGTTCGTGTGAGCGTCGAGATTCGCCCGATCGCGTCCTGGACCGCACTGCCCAACTGTTCGGCCGACGCCCGCTGCTGGGCGGTCACCTCGCTGACCTCGGCGCTGGCCCGCTCGATGTCCGAGATGCCGCCCCCCATTTCCGCGATCACACCCGACATCGCCTCGGCCTGGGCCTCGAGTCGGCTGATTGTTTCGGCGATCTGAGTGGTGGAGCGGGCCGTGGTGGTGGCCAGTTCCTTGACCTCGGAGGCGACGACGCGAAAGCCGTCACCGGCCGAACCGGCCCGCGCGGCCTCGATGGTGGCGTTGAGGGCAAGCAGGTTGGTCTGGGCGGCCACTGAGGCGATCAGCTCGGAAACGCCACGGACGTGGCGCAGGCTCTCGGTCAGCTCGCCGACCACTTGTCCTGCGCGATTGGCCTGTGTCACAAAGGATTCGGTGACCGCTTCGGTGTGCTCGACCCGGGAATCGATGATGCCGGCGGACGCGCTGACGTGACCGGCCTGGGCCAGCACCTCGTCCAGTTCGGTCAATACCGACTCGGCGGTTTGGACCAGCCGCTGCTGGGCCTTGCCCCGGACGGCGGCCTCGGCTCGCTGCTGCTGCTCGGCCGAGTCCTGCAATTCCTGCTCGCGTTGCTGATGTTCCCGTTGCAGCGCCAGTTCCCGGTCCGAGAGTGCGTCCAGCATCGAATCAATTGCTCCGGCCAGCGCTCCGATGTCCCCCCGAGCCTTCGAATCGATCCGCAGCCGGTGGTCCCCGCTGGCCATGATCTGTTCGGTGGTCTCGCGCAACGGACGGATCTTGCGGCGCACTGCGCGCCCGGCGAAGGCCACCGCAGCGGCAACCGCCAGCACAGCCGCGACCAGGGCATAGCCCAGCAGCTGGTGACTGAGATGCCCGGCGGCGCTGTGAATCGGCCGGGCCAGGCCGGCCTGCAGGGTGACGCTCTGTCCCGAGCCGGCGGGGATGGTGATGTCCATGGCGGTCCTGCTGCCGCTGGTGAAGCTGACCGCGACCGCCAGGGTCCCGATGCTGCTGTTGAGCGATGACCGCTGCGCGACCTCCCCGGGCGCCGATGCCGCCACGCTCAGACCCAGCGACAACTGCTGGCTGAGCCTGCTGAGTTTGGCCGGGTTGAGGGCGCTGAGGAAGACCAGACCACCGGCCGGGTTGCCCGTGCCCGAGCTGGGATAGGCACCGAATCCGCAGTACAGATAAGGGAAAGCCTGTGCCGCCAGAACTCCGCAGGTGCTCTTGCCCGACTTGGCCTGGGGGTTCCACAGGCCCTTTAGTACCGCGGGGGTGGCCAGTTCGGAGGGCAGCGGCGTGTAGGCGGGACCACCAGCGAGGCCACCGACGCGAACAGTTCCGTCGAGTCCGAGGCCGAGTACCGCGTCCACACCGTAGGAGGCAGGCAGGGACGAGGGGGCGAAGTCGGCCGCGAAGGTCTGGCGATCACCGTTCTTGACGTCGGAGTACGACCCGTCCCAGATCGCATTGGTCGAGCCGTAGTTGGCGAGCAGCTTGATCTCGTAGTCAAGGGCGAGCCGGACCCCCTGCGCGTCCTGCGCGACCTGCCGGGTCTCCAGATCGTCGAAGGTGGCCGAGGACAACCGGCCGACGCCCCAGACGCTCACGGCGGCCACGATCACCACGGCGAACAGGGATGTGACGATTGCCACGATTGGTCGGGATTTTGGCGGTGCGCTCACGTCGGCACTCATCGGCTTCAGGGCGCCCGACTTGAATCACCCGGCGGGCAAAGGCGTACCGGCCCGGACCGCTCAGGCACGGCGCGTACAGCCCATGTTCGATCCGCGTGTAGCCCGGGCGACACGCGGGTCCCGATGCTCCGAACTCGCCCAAATCTCACGTCGCTGCTTCATACTGTTTTTTTAAGTGTTAGTGGGCTAATGCGGGCCGTGTGCCCGTCTCGGGGGTCAGGTCCGTGCTGGGCATGTTTGGTCGCGCCCGCCGTTCGCCGCGTGCGAGCGGTGCCTCTGGCGCGCCCCGGATGGCCCAGGGCGCCCCAGCCGAGTCACCCACCGGGCCCACCGAAGTACCTCCGGGGCTGCTGGACGTCCCCGCGCTCAGCGCCACCAACGGGGCCCGATCCATCGATCTGCCGCCGGCAGCGCGGGTCAAGGCGCAGCTGGCCAACCGCAGCGGCGCCGACCGGGCGGTCGTCGTCGCGTCGTTCCTGCTCGCGGCGGTGTTGATCATGGTGGTCTCGGCCCGGGTCATCAGCGGCTTCTCGCCCCAGACGATCAGCTCGTTGTTCGGCCAGCACCCGAGGCCGAGCACCAGCGTGCTGGCCGCGCCGGGCCCGGCGGTGTCCAGCGCCCCGACCGGTCACCCCGATCCCGGACCGAGTGACAGCGGGACGCCGACCTTCGCCCGCAGCGTGCCCAGTGCCACCAGCACCTCGTCGCGGCCCAGCCGCGCCAGCGACTCACCGTCGGTCAGCAGCGAGATCAACCCGCCGCCTGCTCCCCCCGGTGACACCAGCTTCCTGACCACGAGTACCGAGCCGACCCCGACCGACACGCCAAGCCCCAGCGACAGCGCCTCGCCGAGCTCGCAAGCGAGCACCGAGTCCCCTACGACCACACCGACGCCGACCGACACCACGACGACCCCGCCGCCGCCGAATCCGGACACGCTGCCCGTGAACGCGCCGGGCGCCTCGGTTCACGTGGCGTCGGTGCAGTTCGGGCCCGACCAAGCCACCTACCGGACAGTCAGCGTCAACGGCCTGGTCCCGGACACCTCCTACGGGGACGTGACCAGCACTTTCGTGGACTGGGGCGATCTGACGACCGACAGCGCTCCGAACGCCGGCCCCGTCCCCGACGGCGGGTTCTCCATCCAGCACACCTACACCGCGGACGGGACGTTCACGATCACGTGGGGTTACGTCTCCGATCGTGCGCACACCTGGACCCACGTCATCACGCTGGACTCCACGTCGCTGTGCTGCGCACCGGGCAGCGCCCTCGACGACGGGGGCGTCGATGGCAGCACCCAGCACTTCGCGTACAGCAACGTCTCCGACGGAGCGTGGCCGGAATGGACACTGGACTACGGCGACGGGACGTATCAGCACGGGTCGGGCCCGGACTCACCCTCGGCTGACGTCTCCAGTCACAACTACGACGGAGCCGGCCACACCGCGGTGCTGACCCTCCTCGACAGCGACGGCCAGTTGAGCACGTCGCCGCTGACGACCCCGTGACCGCACGATCCGGCCGGGGCCCCACGTCCGGCGGCCGCCTCCCCTGGCTCACCGACTGACCTTCGCCGGAGGCGAAATCCGGGAACCCCGGGCGGCATCAGATCCGTTGCCCAGACATGCGCACCCTGTCCAACGGCCTCAAGACGGCCGCCTTGCTCGGTTTGCTCTCCGCCATCCTCATCGTCGGCGGCGGGACGATCGCCGGCCGGCAGGGCGTGATCATCGGGCTGATCCTGGCCCTGGCGATGAACGGCTGGAGTTACTTCTTCTCCGACCGGCTGGCGCTGCGATCGATGGCGGCGCGCCAGGTCGGTGAGGCCGAGGCCCCCGAGCTCTACGCGAGCGTGCGGGAACTGTCGACCCGCGCCGGCAAACCGATGCCACGGCTGTACATCTCGGCGACCGAACAGCCCAACGCCTTCGCCACCGGACGAAACCCCAACCACGCGGCCGTGTGTGTGACGGCGGGCATCCTGCGCATGCTCGACCGGCGGGAACTGCGGGCGGTGCTGGGTCACGAGCTGAGTCATGTCTACAACCGGGACATCCTGATCTCCTCGGTCGCGGGCACCATTGCCTCGGCCATCACTGCCATCGCACAGTTCGCGTTCTTCTTCGGCGGAAACGATCGCGACCGCAATCCGGCGGGATCATTGCTGATGCTCGTGCTCGGGCCGCTGGCCGCGAGTCTGGTCCAGCTCGCCGTGAGCCGATCACGGGAGTACCAGGCCGACGCCTCCGGTGCGCAGCTGTCCGAGGACCCTCTAGCACTCGCCAACGCGCTGCGCAAACTCGAGCAGGGAACCCGCGCGCTGCCGCTGCCGCCGGCCCCGAAACTGGTCAACACCAGCCACATGATGATCGCCAACCCGTTCGGCGCGCGCGAGGCTCGCAGCCTGTTCTCGACCCATCCACCCATGCAGGCGAGGATCGCGCGGCTGGAGCGGATGGCGGGCCGCTGAGGGGAATGCCGGGTTGCTAGGTCGCCAGGGCTCCTGGGGAGGACGCTGGGGGTCGTAGCCGCGGCGCGGATGGGCTGTTGAGTCCGCGTCCTCACTCGCCGGGCAGTGCCCCGGTTTCGACGACATCGGCGGCGACGTCGCGCAGCTTGCGGTGCAGGTTCTGGCTGGCGGTTCGCAGCATCGTGAAGGCCTCGTCGCGGGACGTACGCCGATAGGCCATCAGGATGCCGACGGCGGCTCCGATCTCCCGGTTGGTATCGAGCGCCGTCTGCAGGTTGGTGTTCTTGTCCTGCACCTCGTGCAGGGCGACCAGACCGGTGGTGTGTGCGGCGAAGATGGTTCCCATGTCGATGTCGTCTTCGCCGAACGCGGCCGGCTGCTCGGCGAACAGATTGAGCGCAGCCGATTCCTGGGCCACCAACTGGAACGCCAGCACGCTGCGAATGGGCGTCTGCTCGGTGAGCGCCTGGGTGAACCGGGGCCACCGGCGCTCGGAGGCGACATCGAAGAGCAAGATGTTGGTGTCGTCCTCGGCCGATTCCAGGCACGGTCCTTCACCGAGTTCGTATTGCAACGCGTCGGCTCTGGACGCCGTCGGGTCCGAGGACGCCAAGGTGAAACCGGTGTTCCCGCGAAGCATCGTGATGCTGGCGAAGCTGACCGGGGCGATGTGCTTCACCGCCAGTTCCACCATGCGAGTCAGGGCCGCCGTGTTGTCGCCCGGTCCCCGCAACTCGCGTCCGAGCTCGCCGAATTCTCGCGACAACTCCACGATTTCCGCGCTGTCCGTGCTCATGTGCTACCCATCCGTCGCGCCTGGCGTCTGCATCACCGAATCGCATTGTGCCTGCCGATGGAGGCGAATGCGATCGACGGGGGGCGCAGTGGTGGTTTCGTCGCAAATGACCACCGGATTGGTGCGACGCGGAGGATCAGACCGACCAGCTCGGGAGTCTTCCGGCGGCCGAGGCGAGACCCCGCCCCGCCGCAGGGCGACGCGGGGCCTCGACCAGCCGTTCGATCAGGCGACGGAAACCAGGCCGGCCAGGCTGCGGCCGTGCTCGCGTGCTTCGGTCTCGGCTTCGACGGCAAGTTCGGCCGCGACGTCCTTGAAGCCGTCCAGCGCCGGGTTGACGCCCACCAACGTGAACTCCTTCGCGACCACCTTGAGGTCCAGGCCCCAGACATCGCCGAGGATGCGCCGGATCCAGCTCGTGGCGTGGTCCCATTCCTCGCGGGGCGTCCCCGCGCGGTAGTTGCCGCCGTGGACGGTCACCAGCACGGCGGGCTTGCCCTTGAGGATGGGGTCGGCACCGGCGGCGAGGCGAGGATCGGTGATGACGAGGTCGACCCAGGCCTTGAAGTGCTGGGAGACGCCGAAGTTGTACAGGGGTACGGCGAAAAGCAGCGCGTCCGCGTCGACGAGTTCGTCGACCAGCTGAGCGGCCAGGGCCCCCGCCTGAGCCTGCTCGGGCGAACGCTGCTCGGCCGGCGTCCACGAGCCGCTGACCGCGCTCGCCCAGGTCGTCGCAGGGATGGGGTCGACTCCGACGTGCCGAGTCACGACGGGCGCCTCTGGGTGCGCAGCGCGCCATTCCTGCTCGACGATGTCGGCGACCTCACGGCTGTGGGATCCCTCGACGCGGATGCTGGCGTCCAGACGGAACAAGGACATGTCTACCTCCGGTAGCGTTTTTCAGAAGTTGATAGTTTGGAACTACCTACTATTAGAAAACTAGCAGCAATCGGAAGGCAAGCTCCAGCTATCATGACCGACGTGACGTCGAACACCCCAACTCAGGCCCCGACGCCGGCGGACGTCCATCTCTGTGATGCGGGTCTGGCCCGCGCTTTCGACTTTCTCGGCAAGCGCTGGAACGGAGTCATTCTCGGCACCCTGTCCAAGGGCCCGGCCGGCTTCGCAGACCTGCGCCGCGGGGTCGGCGCGATCACCGATTCGGTGCTGTCCGATCGACTCAACGAACTGATGCGGGCCGGCCTGGTGCTGCGCTGTGTCACCGATACCCGCCCACCCGGCGTCAGCTACTCGTTGTCGCCGTCCGGCCTGGACCTGCTCCCGGTGCTCGACGAGCTGGCCACGTGGGCGAGCAAACACCTGTCCGACAAGGACTGTTGATTCGTTTCGCGACGGTGAGCAGGGTCACCGGCCGAGCAGTCACTGTCCGAGCAGCCACCGACCGGACGGGACGAGCTTGCGGGCCGCCGGCGGTCCCCAGGAGCCCTGCGGGTAGCTGTGCAGGCGCGGGCGGTGTTCCAGCAGCGGGGTCGCCACCTTCCACACCGCGCTCAGCCCGTCCGGGCGCGTGAACAAGGACCGGTCCCCGAGCAGCACGTCGTGGATGAGCCGCACATAGGGCGGCAGCGGCTGCGCCCCGGCCAACTGCCCCAACGGAAGCGAGGTCGTAGCGCGATCCAGCTCGCGGCCGGGCCCGGGCTTCTTGGCCAGCACGGACAGGTCGATCTGGCCGTCGCCGGCCAGCGAGAAAGACAGCACGTTCGAATGGCCGGTGACTCCGGCGAACGGGCCGTTCGGCGCGCGCAGGATCAGGCTCACCCGCTGCTCGCCGGCCGCCAGCCGCTTTCCGGTCCGGAGCAGGAACGGCACCCCGCGCCAGCGTGCGTTGTCGATCCACAGCGTGGCCGCGACATAGGTGTCCGTTCGGGAACGGCTCGCGATTCCCGGCACGTCGCGATACCCGGCGAACTGTCCGAGGACGACCTCGTCGGGATCCAGCCGCCGGAAGCGACCGATGACCTTCTCCCGCGCGGCTTGCAGATCGTCGGCCGACAGGCTGGCCGGCGGCTCCATCGCGACCTCGGCCGCCACTTGGAACAGGTGGGTGACCAGCATGTCTAGCACGGCCCCGGTGGCGTCGTAGAAGCCGGCGCGATCGTTGATTCCGAGTCGCTCCGGGACGTCGATCTGCACCTCAGCGATGTGGTCGCGGTTCCACATCGCCTCGAAGATGCCGTTGGCGAATCGGAGTACGTGCAAGTCCTGGGTTGCCTCCTTGCCCAGGAAATGATCGATCCGATACACCTGATCCTCCTGCAGCACCGAGTGCACGATCCGGTCCAGAGATCGGAACTGCTCCGGCGACGTGCCGAACGGCTTCTCGAAGACGACCCGTGCGCCGCGGGCCAAATCGTGTTCGCCGAGGGCCTTGGTGAGTTCGGGGAAGGCAACCGGCGGCACCGCGAGGTAATGGACGAGCTGGGCGCTGTGCCCGACGCTTTTGCGCGCCTCGGCTATGACGTCGAGCAGGCTGCCCGGATCGTCGCTGTTGAATCCCCCACCGGCGAAACGCAAGCGCGCGGCGAACCGCTTCCACTCCGCAGGCTTGAGGGTGGGCCCGAACTCGGTGAGCACCTGGTGGACGTGGGCCCGGAAGTCCTCGTGCGCGACGTCGCCCCGGCCGTTGCCGACCAACATCCAGTCCTTGGGAAGCAGGCCACGGGTGGCCAGGGTGTAGAAGGCGGGTAGCACCATCCGCTTGGCCAGGTCACCGGTCGCCCCGAAGAGCACGAAGACCGTCGGACCCGGCTCTGGCGCTGCTGTCGATCGCGAGGCCGGGCGGGAGGTTGAACGGGAAGCGGTCGCCATGATCAACACGCTACGCCCGGACTGTCCGCCGCCGGCTCAGTCGAGGTCGACCACCAGCGGGGCGTGGTCCGACGGTGCCTTCGGTGCGGCTCCCTTGCGAGCGTCACGGTCGACCCACACATCCGCGACCCGCTGCGCCAGCGCCGGATTCACCAGCGCGAGGTCGATTCGCATGCCGCGTCCCTTGGCGAAGCCCAGCATGCGCATCTCCCAGAAGGTGTAGGGCGGGCGCAGGTCATCATGATCGGCGGACGCGCGTGGGCTGAGATCGATCAGCGGCTCGTCCCCGGTGTCGGTCATCAGCGCGGTCACCGCCTGCCGTTCGGGCGCCGATACGTGAGTCAGTCCGTCGAAGGCGGTGATGTCCCAGACGTCGTCGTCGTGCGGGGCGACGTTGAAGTCACCAAGCAGTCCGAATCCCGTGTGCGCGCCGAACCGGGCCCGTTCGGTGGCGGCCTGCGCGCCCACAGCGGCCAGAAAGTCGAGCTTGTAGCGGTAATGCAGGTGTCCGACCTCCCGTCCGTTGGGGACGTAGAGCGACCACAGTCGAAGTCCGCCACAGGTGGCCCCGATCGCGCGGGGCTCGACCACGTCCTCGAACAGCGGTTGGGCGTCCAAGCCCCGGGTGACTGACTCAAGGCCGACCCGGGACAGGATCGCCACCCCGTTCCACCGTCCGTTGCCCAGGTGCGCGGACTCATATCCAAGCTCTGCGAAAGCATCCGCCGGCCAGGACTCGTCGGTGGCCTTGGTCTCCTGAGCGAGCAGGACGTCCGGTTGCCGGTCGGCGAGCCAGTCCACCATTCGGGGTAGCCGTGCCTTGGCCGAGTTGAGGTTCCACGAAGCGATGCGCACCACGGCAGTCTCCCATCACTAAACCGGCCGCCGCCGTGGCCGATCGGACACCCAGTCGCTAAGGGGGGCTTGCGTGTCCGCGCTGAAGAAATCCGGTCTTGGTTCGTTCCTGGACAACCGCTCGTTGCTGGTCAAGATGCTCGCCGCGGTCGGGGTGGCCCTTTTCGCCGCCGCTGCCATCACCTGGGTGTCCGTCGCCTCCATGAACTCGATCCGCACCCGGTCGGCCGCCGCGTCCAGCCAGGCCATGGCCGGTGAGCGGGCCCTGGGCGACTTCCGGGAGAGCGTCGCGAAGGTGACCGGCGACAGCCTCGCCAGTTCGATTCCGGCCTACGCATCCGCCGGGCTGCAGGCCATGCCCGGTGACATCAAGGCCGCCCAGGACGCGGTCGCCGGCCTCACCGTCGCGTTGCGCGGCACCAGTGGGGAACCCGCCGCCGCCGCGGCCACCACGGCCTGGAAGAACCTCGCGGCCTTCAACAGCTCCGCCAAGAAGCCGACGAGCGAGAGCGAGGGTCAGGCGATCGTCACCGAGTACAACTCTCTGATGGCCGCTCTCGGCAGGGCCGAGGCCGCCGCCCGGACCGCTGTCGACCAACTCGTCGCCGACACGAACGGGCACAGCCACGCCCGCCAGAACAGCGCGGTCCGTACCGTCGTGCTGGCCTTCGTCCTCGGCAGCCTCATCTCCCTCGGCCTGGCGCTGGTCGTCGCCCGGCGGGTCCGGGGCAACCTCATCAGGGTCGGCGCCGTGGCCGAGGGCATGGCCGCGGGTCAACTGACCCGGCGCACCGGCTTGGTGAGCACGGACGAGGTCGGCACCATGGCCGCCGCGCTGGATCGGGCGACCGAGCAGTTGCAGCGCGACTTCTCCCAGGTCTCGGTCAACGCCGGCAACTTGGCCAGCGCCGCAACCGGTCTCGCCCACGCCGCGGCCAGCGCCGCGGGCTCGGTCGAGCAGGCCTCCGGCAAATCGGGGCTCGTGGCCACCGAGGCGCAGACGGTGTCCAGCGACGTCCAGACCATGGCCAGCGCCGGTGAGCAGATGGCCGCCTCCATCCGTGAGATCGGTCGCAACGCCGCCGACGCCACGCAGACCGCCGCGCGGGCCGTCGACATCGTCAACACCACGAACGCCACGATCACCCGGTTGGGCACCTCGTCCTCGCAGATCGGCGACGTCGTGAAGGTCATCACGACTATCGCCGAGCAGACGAACCTGCTCGCCCTCAACGCGACCATCGAGGCCGCCCGGGCCGGCGATGCCGGTAAGGGCTTTGCCGTGGTCGCCGGTGAGGTGAAGGACCTGGCCCGCGAGACGGCCAAGGCCACCGAGGACATCACGCGGCGTGTGGACGCCATCCAGGCCGACACGACCGGGGCCGTCATGGCGATCACCGAGTTCAACTCGATCATCGAGAACATCAACCGGTTCCAGCTGACCATCGCTTCTGCGGTCGAGGAACAGTCCTCCACCACCGATGACATCAACCGCACGCTCAACTCGGCCGCGGACAGCTCCAGCCAGATCGCGGCGTCGATCACCGACATCGCCGAAGCGACCCAGCAAACCGCTTCGGTGGTCGGCGAGGCCAGCGCCGCGGCGGCCGAGGTGTCGCAGCTGTCCAACGAGCTGACGTCCCTGGTAGGCCGCTTCCAGCTCTAACCCGCCCTTCTCCCGTCTCCTCTCCTCTCCTCTCCGGCTTTCGCGGCCCGAATAATCGCAAAACCCCGTCGTGGGTGAGTATTCGGGCCGCGAAAGCCTAGGAGGGGGAGGTGGGGGTGGGGGTGGGGGCGCGGCCGGCGGGCTGGGTTGGCCGATCGGTGAGCGGATGGATGGGCGGGACGGCCAGTTCGACCGGGTCCTGCGACGTCACCGTGAACGGCTGCCCGTGATGGTGCAGGTGCAGGGTCACGTCCACCCCGTCCTCCACTACATAGCGAGCCGCGTCCGGACCGATCGTGACGCGGACCTTGGCCGCCTGCCAGCGCACCGTGAACGACAGGCCGGTCAGGGCCGGCGGCAACCGGGGCGCGAAGCTCAGCTGACCGGCGTGATCCCGCATTCCCCCGTAGCCGCAGACCAAACCTAGCCACGACCCGGCCAGCGACGCGACGTGGACCCCGTCGCGGGTGTTGTGCTCCAGATCGTGCAGATCCATCAGTGCTGCCTCGCGGAGATACTCGTGGGCGAGCTCCAACTGACCGACCTCGGCGGCGATGACCGCTTGCGTGCAGGCCGACAAGGACGAATCCCGGACGGTGATCTGTTCGTAATACGCGAACGCCCTGGCCTTGTCCTCGGCCGTGAACGAGTCACCGCACCAGTGCATGGCCAGGATCAGGTCGGCCTGCTTGACGACCTGCTTGCGGTAGATGTCGAAGTACGGTGCGTGCAGCAGCAGCGGATAACCACCGTCGCGATCCGTGGCCTCGAAATCCCAGCGCTCGTGGGCGTTGTAGCCGCGGTCCTGTTCCGGCAGACCCGTCCGGGCGTCGACCGGGATCGCCACCACCTCGGCCGCCTGCCGCCAGGACGCGATCTCCTCGGCACTCACCGTCAATGCGGCCGCCTCATCGGGCCACCGCTGCGCGAGGTCGGCGGCGTAGCGCAGATTCCGAGCGGCCGTGAGGTTGGTATAGGTGTTGTCATCGGCGATGGCGCTGTATTCGTCGGGGCCGGTGACGCCATCGATGTGGAACGCGCCGTCGGCGCCGATGTGCCCGAGCGCACGCCATAGTCGTGCGGTCTCCACCAGCAACGGCAGCGCACACTCGCGAGCGAAGGCGTCATCGCCGGTCCAGCGCACCAGCCGGTCGGCCGCCAGCGCGATATCGGCGTTGATGTGGAAGGCGGCGGTGCCGGCCGGCCAGTACGCGCTGCACTCCTGGCCCCGGATGGTCCGCCAGGGAAAGGCCGCGCCTTGCAGGTTGAGGGTGCGGGCCCGCTCCAGGGCCAGGTCCATTGTGGAATGGCGCCACCGCAGCGCGTCCATAGCCGCGCGGGGAGCCGTCGCGGCGAGCACCGGCAGCACGTAGGTCTCGGTGTCCCAGAACGCGTGGCCGTCGTACCCAGGCCCGGTCAACCCCTTTGCCGGGATCGCGCGCTGTTCGGCGCGGGCCCCGGCCTGCAGGACGTGGAACAGCCCGAAGCGCACCGCCTGCTGAATGGACTCATCGCCCTCGACCTGGACGTCGGCGCCGTCCCAGAATTCCTGCAGGTACTCGCTCTGCTCGACGAGCAGTTCGTCCCAGCCGGTGTGCACGGCGGCCGAGAGTGCGGCATCGACCTGATCGCGCAACGCCGCCACCGAGCGCTGCGACGACCAGCCGTAGGAGACGAACTTGGTCAGGGTCAGGCGCTGCCCGGGTTGCAGGCGCGTCCCGACGGTCGTGCGGGCGAAGGCCTTCTCGACATAGGTGTGCAGGTCGGGATCTGTGTCAGCCGCCACCACATGGTCCATGGCCGCGGCCATCCGCAGGGCCGAGGTCCGGGTGTGGTGGATGAGCGAGGAGCGACTGCCCGACGCGCTGTGCTGCTCGGCGACCAGAGGGCTCGTCAGGGCGGCTGCGACCCGAGGGTCGCCGGACTGCCGTGGCACCTCCTCGTTGGCCACGAGTTCGGACTGGACGACGACCCGAGCCGCGTCGCCGATCGCCTCGACCTCGTACCGGACGGCCATGATCGCTCGTTGGGTGAAGGACACCAGCCGGGTCGACCGGACCCGGATCACCTGCCCGGCCGGCGAGGTCCACTCCACTACGCGGTGCAGCAATCCCTTGCGCAGGTCGAGGATTCGCTCGTGGTGCTCGATCGTGCCGTAGCGCAGGTCGAAGGGCTCGTCGTCGACGAGCAGCCGGATGAGCTTGCCGTTGGTCACGTTGACCACGGTCTGACCGGATTCCGGATAGCCGTACCCGGCCTCGGCGTAGGGAAGCGGACGGGTCTCGTAGAAGGAGTTCAGATAGCTGCCGGGCAGTCCGTTCGGATCGCCCTCGTCCAGGTTGCCCCGAACGCCGATGTGCCCGTTGGACAGGGCGAAAATGGATTCGCTCTGGGCCAGTGTCGCCAGCTCGAAGCCGAGTTCGCGGATCACCCAGGGCTCGACCGGGTATCGCTCGTCGGTGATCACCGGCTACCTCTCCAACAGTTCGGCCAGATCCTTCACGACGGTGTCCGCGCCGTGTTCGGTCAGTTCCGCGGCCTGGCCCACGCGGTCGACGCCCACCACGTAACCGAAGCCACCGGCCCGGCCGGCCTCGACCCCGGCGAGAGCGTCCTCGAAGACCGCGGCCTGGTTCGGAACAACGCCGGCGAGCGCGGCGCCCGCCAGATAGGAATCGGGTTTGGGCTTACCGGGTATGTGTTTTTCCGCCAGCGTGACGCCGTCTATACGACCCTGGACGAGGCGGTCCAGGCCGGTCACGTGCAGCACCAGCCCGGTGTTGGCGCTCGAGGAGACCACTATTCGCTTGAGCCCGGCCTGCTCGGCGGCCTGCAGGTAGCGCCGAGAGCCCTCGAACACCTTCACCCCGTCGCGCTGGATCCGTCCGGTGAGCTCCTCGTTCTTGCGATTGCCCAGCCCGTGCACCGTCTCGGCGTCCGGGGAGTCGTCGGGATCACCCTCCTCGAGGGTGATCCCCCGTGAGGCGAGGAAGTCCCGCACACCGTCTTCGCGCGGTTTGCCGTCGACATACTCGTCGTAGTCGGCGTGACTGTCGAAAGGTGTGAAGTGCTGTGGGTCGCGGCGTTCGAGGAACTCGTCGAACGTGTGCTTCCAGGCCGCCGCGTGGACCGAGGCGGTGTCGGTCAGCACTCCGTCCAGGTCGAACAGCAGGGCGGTCACGCTGTCGGGCAGGCCCAGGGTCATCGTCGTCCCTTCGGTTCGGCTGCTTCGGAGGGCAGATCCACCCGAGCGCCGGCTCCACGCTAGCTCGACCGAAACTGTCGGTGGCCGTCGATACCCTGCTGACAGACCAATCGACCGGTCGCGCTGATCGAGTTCGCGGCGGCGCACGTTGCAGGAGGGGGCCGACGATGCTGACCGCACCGACGCGTCTGGTGCTGTTCGTCTCCTCCTATGCCCCGCTTCTGGCGCTGTTCGCACTGCTCGACTCCTTCGGCTCCGGCTGGCCCAGTGTGGCGTGCGCGGCGGTGGCCGTCCTCGGCGTCCTCGCGCTGCTAGTGGTGTGGTTCCTCGCGGCCCGCTCGACCGGTGAATGGGTGCGGCTGGCCTCGGCACGTTCCCGTGACACCGAGGTGATGGCCTTCTTCGTCAGCTACGTCGTCCCGTTCGCGGCGGCCGGGGCCGGTGACCGGCGTCAACGGCTGGCTCTGCTCGCCTTCGCGGTCATCATCGCCGCGCTGTACGTGCGCTCCGCGGTGTTCTACGTCAATCCGCTACTTCTCTTGGCGGGCTACCACGTGTTCGACGCGGTCACCGACACCGAGGTGCCGATCACGGTCATCTGTCGCCGCCGACACCTGCGCCAGACCGAGGTGCTCTGGGCGGTATCGCTCGAACCCGGTGTCTACCGAGAAAGGAACAGGCCGTGATCAACCCGACGCCTGGCGCCGCCCGCGCTGCCCTGGCCACGCTGGCGGGACTGGGGCCACTGGGCGATTTGGGACTGCGGATGAGCGTGCTCGTCCCAGGTCGCGAGGCCGAACTGGTTCCGCACTCGGTGGCGCTCGCCCCCGAGGCCGCGGCCGCGCTCGCCGACATCGCCGAGGCCAGCCGAGCGCAACTGCTCGACTCGGCGCTGATCGAGTACAGCCCCGCGATGGCGATTCCCGCCGGCTACGCGTGCTTCGTGGGCCGGTCGGCGGCCAGCGCTCTCGACACCACCCAGACGGCAGTCGACTCCGGGGACGCTGACCCGTTCGATCCGGGTCAGGCCGCCGCGTCGCGGGTGCGGATGCTCGCCCTACGCCTGGACACCGCGGGCGGGTCGAGCGCCACGTTCTACCGGGTGGCCGAAAGCCTGCTGCAATTCGAGCGAAACAAGGTCTTCGGGCTGATCCGGCAAGGCGGGCGGTACGAGCGGCTCAGCGCGGCCGACGTGCTGCTCATGCGAGCCACCTTCGACGTGGTCGTGGTCGATGACATCGCCTTCTTCTCCAAAAAGGCCACCTTCGAGCGCGCCTTCGGCTTCGACGACGAACTCAAGCGCGCCAGCGCGGAGACCTTCGACCGGGTCACGGTGAACCTGCGCATCGAGCGCTTCGACGACCTGCGCGCGGCCTGCACCCGCAACCCGACCATGATGGCGAAGATGGCCTCCATCAAGCGGAGCATGGACAGCGATCCCGACTATGCGGCGGCCATGTCGATGCCACGCCTGCTGGCGTTCGTGCGAGCCAACCCGGCGATCGGAATCGAGGTCGTCGGCCGCGGCGAGCAGGCCCGCCTCGTGTTCGACCCCTCCCCGGCCAACCGCTTCAAGCTGGTCAACCTGCTCGACGACGACTACCTGCGTTCGGTGCTGACCAAGCGCGAGTACGAGGCGAGCGCGAAGGTGCGCGCGCTGCCGTCGTGACGATCTGGCTCCGACGAACCGTTCGCGGCCACCACGCTCGGCGCTATTGTTGACCGATCGTTCGGTATCAGCCATCCGAGGAGTGCCGTGCCGCACCACGTCGACCGGATCGATCCGGTACTGGCCATGATGGCTGCCGACCACGCTTCCCAGGCACTCGGTATCGAGTTGCTGGAGCATGGCAACGGATGGGCCCGTACCTGCATGACAGTGCGTTCGGACATGGTCAACGGTCACGACATCGCCCACGGCGGCCTGATCTTCACCCTCGCCGACACGGCTTTCGCCTGCGCGTGCAACGGATTCGGCCCCGTGACCGTGGCCGCCGGGTGCGAAATCACCTTCGTGGCACCGGCGCACCTAGGTGATCTGCTGAGCGCCCGGGCCTCGCTGCGAACCCGCTTCGGACGCAGCGGAATCTACGACGTCACGGTCTGGCGCGGCACCGACGAGGATGACGTCATCGCCGAGTTCCGGGGCCACAGTGCCGAGGTTCGGCGCGCCTCGACCGGCGCGGGCACAGCAGCCGGGACGCGTCCGTGAGCATCGAACCCACTATCCCGACCGCCGTCGCAGCTTCGGCGCTCGCCTCGGCCGGCGGCGCACCCCGACGGCGGGGCCGACCCGGTCACGACCTCACCTCCGTCCTGAACGCGTCGGTCGCGGTGTTCATCGAACGTGGCTTCGACGGCACGAGCATGGAAGATCTCTCGCAACGGCTCGGGATCAGCAAGTCGGCGATCTACCACCACGTCGAGAGCAAGGACGCCCTGCTCGGCTTGGCGCTCGACCACGCGCTGACCGCACTGGAGTCAGCCGCCGCGCAAACGCGCGGGCTGCAGGGCAGCGCCGTAGTTCGGCTCGAGACCCTGCTGCGGCGGAGCGTGGAAGTGCTGGTGGACCGGCTCCCCTACGTGACGCTGCTGCTGCGAGTCCGAGGAAACTCCGAGGTCGAACGCGACGCCCTGGCCCGCCGCCGGCGGATCGACCGGTTCGGGGCCGATCTGGTTACCCAGGCCATCGCCGAGGGTGATCTGCGCCCGGACCTGGACCCCGCAGTGACGGCTCGCCTGCTCTTCGGCCTGGTGAACTCACTCACCGAATGGCTCAAGCCCGACGGACGCCACGATCCAACGCCGCTCGGCGAGGCGATAGTGACCATGGCCTTCGCCGGCATCCGGGCCTGAGCTTGAGCGGCCCGTTCCAGCTGTCCAGATGTCCGGGCATGAAAGCCCTTGCGACTGGACGACCGCCTGACGAATGGTCCCGTGACCGGCCAATCGTCCTGCGACTGACGCGCACCATGGACGGTAAGTGCGGAACGGCGGCACAATCATGCCTACTCGTCCAGACAGAGGGAGCTCTGCATGACTATTGCGCCCCCGCCGGCGACGACATCGTTCGCTCCTTTTCTGCCGACCGAGCAGCCCCTCCAGCTGTTACGCCCGGATGGCACGGTCAATCCCGACTCCTCGCTGACGATGCCCGCCGACAGCGTGCTGGTCGATCTGCACCGGCGCATCGTCCTTGCTCGCCGCTTCGACGCGCAGGCCACCGCCCTCACCAAGCAGGGCCGTCTGGCCGTCTATCCGTCCGCCCACGGCCAGGAGGCCAGCGAGATCGGCGCCGTCGCGGCGCTGCGAGAGCAGGACTGGCTCTTTCCGACCTATCGCGACTCGATGGCCATCGTGGCCCGCGGCGTGGACCCGGTCGAAGTCCTGACCCTGCTACGTGGCGACTGGCACTGCGGTTACGACCCGTACCGCCATCGCGTCGCGCCCCAATGCACTCCCCTGGCGACTAATTCCCTGCACGCGGTGGGCTTCGCCCATGCCGCCACACTCAAGGGCGACGACGAGGTCGCCCTGGTCATGCTCGGCGACGGCGCAACCAGCGAAGGCGATACGCACGAAGCGCTGAACTTCGCGGCGGTCTGGAAGGCGCCCACGGTGTTCTTCGTCCAGAACAACGGCTACGCGATCAGTGTGCCGCTGGCCAAGCAGAGCGCGGCGCCATCTCTGGCCACCAAAGGCATCGGGTACGGCATGCCGTCGGTCCTCCTCGACGGCAACGACGCGGCTGCCGTGTACTCGGTTGTGTCCGCGGCGGTCGCGGCTGCCGCCCAGGGCCACGGTCCCACCCTCATCGAGGCGCTGACCTACCGCATCGAAGCGCATACCAACGCCGACGACGCCAACCGATACCGCGACCGGGCCGAGGTCGAGGCATGGCGCGCTCGCGACCCGCTCACGCGACTGCAGCGTTACCTGTCCGATCGAGAACTGCTTGATGAAAAAAGCCTTTCCGCGCTCGACGACGAGGCCGAGGCGCAGTCGGCCGAGCTGCGGCGGCGCATGAACATCGACACCGACCTCGACCCCGAGTCCCTGTTCGAGCACGTCCTCGCGATAACCCCGCCCCACCTAGCCGCCCAGCGCGACGAACTCAGAGCCGAGCTGCTGGCCGAGTCCACCGGGCAGGAGCCCTCATGACCGCGATCGCCGACCGCACCGCTCGCGAAGCCGGCGCCGAGCCCTCCGGTGGACCGTCGGCGACCAGCCAGACGATCACGCTCGCGGGTGCGCTGAACCACGCGCTGGCCGATGCTCTGGCCGAGGACGAGACCGTCCTGGTCTTCGGTGAGGACGTCGGCACGCTGGGCGGCGTCTTCCGAGTCACCGACGGGCTCGCTGCCCGCTTCGGCGAGGCACGGGTCTTCGACACACCGCTGGCCGAGGCGGGAATCGTGGGCACCGCGATCGGGATGGCCATGAACGGCCTGCGCCCGGTCGTGGAGATGCAGTTCGACGCGTTTGCATATCCGGCGTTCGAGCAGATCACCAGTCACCTGGCCAAACTGCGCAACCGCACCCAGGGTCGGATCCAGCTGCCGATCGTCGTCAGGATCCCGTACGGCGGCGGGATCGGAGGCGTCGAGCATCACTGCGATTCCTCCGAGGCGTACTACACCCACACCCCCGGTCTGCGGGTGGTCACACCGTCGAGCCCCGGCGACGCCTACCGGCTGCTGCGTCAGGCGATCGCCTGCCCGGACCCGGTTATCTTCCTGGAGCCGAAACGCCGTTACTGGTCGAAGGAAACGCTGGCGCTGTCCACGGACGGGCCCGCGCTGGACCAGGCGGCGATCCTGCGGAGCGGGTCCGACGTGACCCTGATCTGCTACGGCGGGACCGTGGCCACCGCACTGGATGCCGCCGACGCCGCCGCCGAGGAGGGTCGCAGCATCGAGGTCGTCGACCTCCGTTCGTTGTCGCCGTTCGACGACGCCACGGTTGTCGCCTCGGTGCGTCGGACGGGTCGGGCGATCGTGGTCCACGAGGCCAGCCGGTTCTCCGGCTACGGTGCCGAGGTGGCCGCTCGTCTGACCGAGCAGTGTTTCCACTATCTGCACGCACCGATTCTGCGAGTCACCGGCTACGACATTCCCTACCCGCCGCCCAAGCTGGAGGAGCACTTCCTGCCGAGTGTGGACCGGATTCTGGACACCATCGACCGCCTTCAATGGGCCGAATCCGCCCCGCTGACCGAATCGGGCTCGGGCCTCGACTCGTGGGCCGGCCGCTGATGGCCGAGTTCCGACTCCCCGATCTGGGGGAAGGTCTCACCGAGGCCGAAATCGTCCGGTGGCTGGTGAGCGTGGGCGACACCGTGGTCGTCGATCAACCGGTCGTCGAGCTGGAAACGGCGAAGGCGGTGGTGGAGGTGCCCGTCCCGTACGCCGGAACCGTCACCACCCTCAACGGTGAGGTCGGCGAGGTCATACCGGTCGGCAGCATCCTGTTGGCGGTGACGGAGCCGGCCACGTCCGGGAGCGGCAACGTGCTTATCGGCTACGGCACATCAGAAGCGGGACCGCGGCGCCGTCGCCGGCCGGTCGCCGCAACGGTCCCGGCCCCGCCCAGCGTCCCGGCCCCGCCCAGCGTCCCGGCCCCGCCCAGCGTCCCGGCCCCGCCCAGCGTCCCGGCCCCGCCGAGCTCGCCTGAGCAGGTGGTCACCGTGGTGTCACCGTTGGTTCGCCGGCTCGCGCGCGAATCGGGTCTTGACCTCGGGCGGTTGTCCGGGACCGGTCCGGAGGGCCTGATCACCCGCCGCGATGTGGATCTCGCCATCCGGTCCCGGCCCCCGGCCCACCACGAGCCGGGACACAGCGCCGCGGAGTCGCTCGTACCGGCCCGCGCCGTCGACGATTCGGCCGCGGGGGTGGCGCGCATTCCGATCCGGGGCGTTCGCAAGGCCGTCGCCGACAAGCTCAGCCGCTCCCGACGGGAGATCCCCGAGGCCACGGTGTGGGTCGACGTGGACGCCACCGCGTTGCTGGACCTGCGTGCCGAGCTGAACAGCGACGAGCACGCACCCAAGATCAGCGTGCTTGCGCTGCTGGCGCGTCTGACCATCCTGGGCCTGCGCCGCTATCCCGAACTGAACGCGCGAGTCGAGGGCGACGAGATCGTCATGGGGCCGGCGGTGCAGCTCGGCTTCGCCGCGCAGACAGATCGAGGCCTGCTGGTGCCGGTGGTGGCCGATGCGCACACGCACTCGTTGGAGGAACTGTGTGCGGCCTTCAACGAGCTGACCCACCGCGCTCGCGACGGTCGGCTCACCACCCACGAACTCACCGGGGGCACCTTCACCATCAACAACTACGGGGTTTTCGGGGTGGACGGTTCGGCCGCGATCATCAATCACCCTGAGGTGGCGATCCTCGGCATCGGTCGGATCATCGATCGTCCGTGGGTGGTCAATGCGGCCGTGGTGCCACGCAAGGTGACCCAGTTGACCCTGGCCTTCGACCACCGCGTGTGCGACGGTGGAACCGCGGGCGGGTTCCTCAGGTTCGTGGCCGACTGCGTCGAGTCGCCGGTGCGCGCCCTGCGCCACCTCTGATTCGATCGTCAGCTCGCCTTCTTCGCCGGCGCCTTTTTCGCGACAGCCTTCTTCGCGACAGCCTTCTTCGCGACAGCCTGCTTCGCGACAGCCTGCTTCGCAACAGCCTGCTTCCCGACAGCCTTCTTCGCGACAGCCTTCTTCGCCGGCACCTTCCTCCCGACAGCCTTGGGTGAATTGGTGGCCTTGGTTGACTTCGCAGACCTGCGGGAATTGGCGGCGTCCACGCTGCGCTGCAGGGCCGACAGCAGGTCGATGACGTTGGTTGCCTCGGGCGCCTCGTCGGCGACCTCGTACTGTTCGTCCTTTCCCTTGGCCCTGATCAGTTCGTTCACGCGATCGGTGTAGGAGTCCCGGTAGGCGGCCGGATCCCACGCGTCGGTCATCGACGAGATCAGCTGCTCGGCCATCTTCAGTTCCTGGGCGCCGAACTTCACCGCGCCGGGGACGGTGTCCAGTTCCCGCTTCGGGTCACGGACTTCGTCGGCGAAGAACATCGTTTCCAGCACCAACAGATCACCGTCGGACCGGACGGTAGTCAGGTATTGCTTGCCCCGCATGACGAATGTGCCGATCGCGGCGCGGTTGCTCTTGGCCATTGCGTCGCGCAGCAGGGCATAGGTCTTGGCGGTCTCCTTGTCGTGGGGGGCGAGGTAATAGGTCTTGTCGAAGTAGATGGGATCGATCTCGTCGAGGTCGACGAAGGTCTGGATGTCCAGGGACCGCGAGCGTCCGGGCGCTACCGAGTCCAGTTCGTCCTGCTCGAGCATCACGTAATGGCCGCCGCCGGTATCGGCTCCCTTGACGATCTTGTCGAAGTCCACCTCGCGGCCGGTGCGTTCGTTCACTCGCTTGTAGCGGATGCGGTCCGACGTGCCCCGTTGGAACTGATGGAAGGACACCTCGTGCGGTGCCGTGGCGCTGTACAGGCCGACGGGTACCGACACCAGTCCGAAACTGAGGACCCCGGTCCAGATCGCTCGTGCCATGCCCGGTCCCTTCAACACCCGCAGTCGCGGGAGCGGGTTGTCCGCTGCCAGGTGCATCCTAGGATGCATGGTCACCGCGAGCTCGCCGCAGCGCCCCGGAGCGACAGAGTTCATGCCGGCGGTCGACGGCCTCACCCCCGGCAAGGCGCTGATCGAACTCCGGCAGGCCTCGACCGGCTGCCGAGGCTGCGAGTTGTACGCCGACGCCCAGCAGACCGTGTTCGGTCAAGGACCGGCGAGAGCCCGGATGGTGCTGGTCGGCGAGCAGCCCGGGGACATCGAGGATCGCCAGGGCCATCCGTTCGTCGGGCCCGCCGGCAAGCTCTTGCGCGAGGTTCTCGCCGAGGCCGGCATCGATGACCGTCGCGTCTGGTTCACCAACGTGGTCAAACACTTCCGCTGGCGGTCGGCCGAGGGCAGCAGTCGCCGGCTCCATCAGACCCCGACGCGGACGCAGGCGATGGCGTGCCGGCCCTGGTTGCTGGCGGAGTTGACCGTTCTGCGGCCACGGGTCGTGGTAGCGCTCGGATCGGTCGCGGCCACCTCGATCCTCGGACCCGCATTCGCGCTGACCAAGCACCGCGGTCAGACCCTGGACTGGCCCGAGGACGTCCCCGCGGGCCCTACGTCAGCCTTCTTCGCAACGATTCATCCCTCGGCAGTGCTGCGGGCCCCCGACGGCCGGCGACGGATCACGCGCCAGGGGCTGGTCGACGATCTGGCCCGCGCCTGGGCCGAAATCTGAGGCTCGTCGAGGAAGTTGCCGACAATCATGGGAAATTCTGGGTAAACCCTGGTGGTTGTTGCTGGCGAGCCACACCGGCGACCTCTACTCTCGACGCTTCCGGATGGCTGCACCGAAACCACGAACGGCCGCACGGGTTGACACGATATGGCAGACAACGAGGCATTGATGACTGTAGACAAGAACGCGACCACGCTCTCGGAGGTGCTGGCCCGCCGGCTGGCGTCCATGCGGTCGGAGCTGGCGACGCTACGCAGCGAGCTGGAACCACCGTCGACCTCGGGTGACCCGGTGGACCGCTCCACCAACGTCGACGCCGCGATCCGGATCGAGGATCTGCTGGCCAGGATCGCGGAGCTGGAACTGCAGCAGCAGCGTCCGAACACGGCCGAAGTGGTCCGGGTGACGCTCTCCTTCGACGCCGACGGCGGTACCGAGACCTTCCTGCTCAGCCCGTACGCGATCAGCGATCCCGACCTCGATGTCATCACCACGTCCTCGCCCCTCGGCCGCGCCCTGCAGGCGGCAAATCCGGGCGAACTGATCGCCTATCGATCAGACAGTGGCCATGAGATCAAGGTGCGGCTCATCGCTGTGGACGGGATCGAGACCGCAGAAGCCAGCTGAGAACAGTCGACGGGCACGGCGTATTCGGGTTTTACGGACGGGCAACTATTCTGCTGTCACCGCCGCGAAGAGCCAGCCCCGTTCCCCCGCTGCGAGCACATCAAGGAGGCTGCGCGTTATGACAACGTCATTGCCCAGACCCACGATCGCCATCCGGTCGCCGCAGACCTTGAGGGTGCTCACGCCGTCAGAGGACGTCCGCCAGGCCTCAGCGATGATCATGGCCACATTGAAGACGGAGTTCGGGCCCTACTTGAGCGATCAAACGATTGCCACAGTCCTTACCCGGCAACTCACGATCGGGCGGCCGGTCGCCGAGATCCGGGAAGCCGCCCGGCAAGAACTGGCCGAGATTCTGGCGGCCTTCTGAGTTCGGCAGACATTCGCTACGGCCCGGTTCCTGAGGAACCGGGCCGTTGTCGTCTCAGGTGCCTTGCGCGGGCAGGAAGGCACGCACCGCGGCGACGGTGTCGGCCTCCTCAGCGCTCTTGTCGTCGCGGTAACGAAGAACGCGGGCGAAACGCAAAGCAACGCCGCCCGGATAGCGCGTGGACCGTTGAATGCCGTCGAAGGCGATCTCGACCACCTGCTCGGGGCGCACCGGCACGACCCACTGATCCATCGGTCCGGTAGCCAGCTGAGTGAAACGCTGTGTCTGCCAGGCCAGCATCTCGTCAGTCATGCCCTTGAACGTCTTTCCCAACATGACGAAACGGCCCGAGTCCGGTTCGCGAGCGCCGAGGTGAATGTTGGACAGCCAGCCCTTGCGTCGCCCGGAACCCCACTCGACAGCAAGCACGACAAGGTCGAGCGTATGGACGGGTTTGATCTTCAGCCAGCCCGCACCCCGTCGGCCCGCCTCGTACGGCGCGGTCAGCGACTTCGCCATCACGCCTTCGTGACCGCGGGCCAGCGCGTCGGCGAGGAAGCGACCCGCTGCCGCCGCATCCGAGGTCACCAGGCGCGGAACCCGATATTGATCCGGCACGATCGAGGCCAACGCCTCGTAGCGCACCTGACCCGGCTCGTCGAGCAGGTCGCGGCCGTCCAGATGCAGCAGGTCGAACAGGAAGGCCGTGAGCGGCACGTCCGCCTGACCTGCCGCGGCTCGTCGGGTGCCGAAGCGAGAGGCCGTCACCTGAAACGGATTCGGGCGACCGTCCTCGCGCAGGCTGATGACCTCGCCGTCGGCGACCAGATCGTGCACCGGCAGTGCCCGGATGGCCTCGACGACCTCGGGCATCCGGGCGGTCACGTCGTCCAGGCTGCGGGTGAACAATCCGACCTCGGCACCGTGCCGATGAATCTGCACCCGGGCCCCGTCCAGCTTCCACTCGAACGCCGCGTCGCCGCCGAGTTTGTCCAGCGCGGCAAGGGGATCGGCGACACTGCTCGCGAGCATCGGGCCGACCGGCCGCCCCACCCGCAGGCCGATCTCCCGCAGCGACTCAGCGCCCTCGACCCGAACCCGCCGCGCCACTTCGGCAAGGTTTCCGCTGAGCATCGCGGCACGACGCAGGTCGGTCAGTGGGACCGAGGATGCCTTGGCCACCGCGTCGGTCATCACCCCGATGAGCGCGCCCTGGCGAAGATCGCCGCTGAGCAACCTTCGCAGGAACGCCTGCTCGACCGCCGTTGCCGCGCCGAACAGGTCCTCGAGCAGGGCCCGGCGCCGGGACTGTGAACCCGCACCGGCGGTGCCGCCGAGCTCGTCGAAGGCCGACTGCACGCCGAGGACGTCCATGCTGGACAGGACAGCCGGCGTCGGCAGCGCGCGCAAGGCCGCGTAGCCCACCCCGATCTGGCCCTGAGTGAGTTCCCCCGACAGCCAGGAGACGACGACGCCGATCTCGTCGGGCGAGGCCCGACCGAGCAGCCCCACGAGCATCGCGACCTTGCTGCTGCGAGCGGCGGTCGCGCCGAGCTGGTCCGAGGTCGCGGCGAGGTCTGCGAGCATCATGCGACAAGACTGCCAGTTACCTCTGACAGAACAAGGCCACCGGGCGGTCGAGGCACTGCGCGCTGGCCGCGGCCAACAGGTCGTCCTAGACACCCCGTGAGTTATCGATCTCACCCCCGCCGGCCTGCGTTCAGGGTCGACAACAGGACCGTGAGCACCGCGAACCCACCGACACCCAGCACGGCCCAGGTCACCGAATCGTCCTGCGGGATCACAGCCTGCGGAAGACGAACAACGCACCGACGATGATGTCGATCAGGCCACCAACCAGGGCTTGCACGTCAGCGAGGTCATCGTGTTCCCGCCGCCCCATGATGGTCAGATACACGAATCGCCCGTCCTTGGTGGAGGAATCGGAATCGGGGTACCTGCCCTGCGCCTGGAAGATCGGGAAGGAGAGTGCCTGCATCGGATGCCCTGGCACATGGGCAGTTCAACCACCAATACGGCCCCATGACGTTTGCACCCGCTCACAGCTGTGGCCTAGGATTGGGGTGCGCAACGAGCTACGGGCGAACCCACCCCGGACATGGCCCGGCAGAGCGTCCGGCCACCCCGGACGCCAACAGCGCCTCAGCAAAGGTCGTTCCATGATCGGTCTCATCGTCACTCTCATCATCGTCGGCCTCATCGCCGGCGCGGTCGCCCGCCTGCTGGTCCCCGGCAAGCAGGATCTGTCCATTCCCGCCACCATCGTCATCGGGATCGTCGGCTCCTTCGTCGGCGGCTTCCTCGGTTACCTGCTCTTCCACAAGGACGGCCAGGACGGCTTCTTCCAGCCGAGCGGCTTGTTCGGATCCATCGTCGGAGCCGTCATCGTCCTACTGCTCTGGTTGCGGTTCGCACCCAACCGCAGCCGCGTCCGCGGCTGATTCCGGCCTTACATCTCGACATCTGAGCCGGGAGGGGCAGCTGCCCTTCCCGGCTCAGATGTCTGTCACAGGCGGCGATCGGGACGTCGGCAGGCTCTGATTGAGAGCGCCTTCTGAGCCCACGCTGAGTCCGGCGGCGCGTCCCCGCCGGACAAGCCGACGGCGAGCTACCGTGAATAGGTCTGCCGGCAGCAGGGGGAGGTCGGGTCTCCCCCGTTCCCGACCTCCGCCTCGTCACCGAGACCGAACCGCGGTCGGCCCACCTGCTGCCAGCCGACCCAATCCACACCGGTGCCGCCCGGCTGCGCCGGTTGGACGCTCAGCTTCCGGTCAGTCGTCGGCGGGCACCGGGCGCAGGTTACGCGACCACTTCTCCTCGATGCGGCCGAATCGCCAGATCACCAGCGCGCCGGCCCAGGCCAGGACGAACAGCCCGACGATCCCGTACCCGGCGTAGTCCAGTGGGATGCCCGCGATGGCAGCGATCACCCCGGTGTCGATGTGGGCCTCGTTGGCCAGTACGCCGACCAGTTCCACGGTGCCGATGATCAAGGCGACCGCTACCGAAATGGCGGTGATGGTCAGGTTGTAGAACACCTTGCGCACCGGCTTGAGGAAAGCCCAGCCGTAGGCGGCGTTCATGAAGACTCCGTCGATGGTGTCGAGCAGGCACATGCCCGCCGCGAACAGCACCGGCAGTACGAGGATGGCGTAGAACGGCAGGTTGAACGCCGCGGCCCCGCCGGCGATGACCAGCAGCCCGACCTCGGTGGCGGTGTCGAAGCCCAGCCCGAACAGCACGCCGATCGGGTAGATGTGACCCGGCTTGCGCACGGTCTTGAGCAGGCCGCCGAGCAGCCGGTTCATGAAACCGCGCTTGTTCAGGTGGGCTTCGAGTTCGGCCTCGTCGTACTCGCCGTGCCGCATCCGCCGGAACACCCCGACGATGCCGACCAACACGACCAGGTTGAGGATTCCCAGCATCCAGAGGAACAAACCGGAGACCGAGGGCCCGATCAGGCTCGTCCAGACGTGCAGGCGGGAACTGTTGTTGGCGACCTGCCCGGCCAGGGCCTTGATACCGAAGCTGAGCAGGACACACAGGGCGAACACGATGGTGGAGTGTCCGAGGGAGAACCAGAAACCGACCGACAACGGCTTGCGGCCCCGGCCGGTCTGGAGGTCTTCAGCGTCGAGCGCGTCGGCGAGCAGCTTGCGGGTGGTGTTGTCGACCGCGGCGATATGGTCGGCGTCGAAGGCGTGTCGCATGCCGAGGGTGTAGGCGAACAGGCCGACTCCGACGGTGAACACCGGATGATCCCCGCCGATCTGGAAGTGCTGCGGGGCCACCAGGCCGAGCAGCACCCCGAAGCCGAGGACGTGCAGCAGCACGATGAACGCACCCATGCCGAACAGCGAGCGCCGGTCGGCCGAGGTCAACGTGCGCCAGAACAGAGCGAGCCGGGATCCGGCCGACCGGTCGACCCGATCCAGCACCGTATCGCTCATTCGCCGTCCCCCCGCTTGTGGGTACGTGGCCGTGCCCACTCCGACCGTAGAACCGAGGACCAGACTATTGCAAGGACTTTGCAACAAGTCCGGGCAGGTCAGCCGGGAATTCGGAGCGGTCGACGGAACGGATCGGGGCAGGGTCGGTGGCAGGGTCGGCGGCAGCGTCGGTTGCAGGGTCGGCGGCGGTGGCCCGCTTGGCCGCCTCGCCCATCTCGAAGGCGTCCGAGGCCCAATCTCCCACTTCGCGAGCAACGTCACGAACAGCGCCGGTGATGATCACGGCGATGCGGCCGATGTGCTCGGCGGCGGACTCGGTCAGCACCTGGGCGAGGTCCTTGCGCGCCTCGAAACGAGAAATCACGCCCGCGCTCTCAGGCCGCGGCCGGCGCGGACAGGCCCGGCTCGACCACGTTGATCGCCGGGCGCGGACGCGGACCAGCTGCGCGTCCGAAGCCCGGTAGCGCGAGCTTGACGATCTTGCCGTAGACCGAGCCGAGCTGGCGGGACAGGCGTCCGGCGTTGTACGGCAGGCCGTACTTCTCGCACAGCGCCTGCACCTCCGGAGCGATCTGGCCATAGCGGCGGGCCGGCAGGTCCGGGAACAGGTGATGCTCGATCTGGAAGGACAGATTGCCCGTCATCACATGAAAGAGCTTGGAGCCGGTGATGTTGGCCGATCCGAGCATCTGACGCAGATACCAACGGCCACGGCTCTCGTTCTCCGTTTCCTGTTCGGTGAAGGTGGCCACGCCCGTCGGGAAATGCCCGCAGAAGATGATCGAGAACGCCCACACGTTGCGGACCAGATTGGCGGTCGCGTTGGCGGCCAGTGTGGGGACGAACAACGGTCCGGTCAGGGCCGGGAACAGCAGGTAGTCCTTGAGCACCTGACGTCCGGCCTTTCGATACCACTGCCGGGCCAGGACTCGTACCTCGTCCAGGGACTTCTCTCCGGTGACGACTCGTTCGGCCTCCAGATCATGCAGCATGACGCCCCACTCGAAGCCGACCATCAGCAGAAACGCGTAGAGGGGATTGCCGAGGTAGTAGGGGTTCCACCGCTGTGCGGGATCCATTCGCAGGATGCCGTAGCCGATGTCCCGGTCCTTGCCGATGATGTTGGTGAAGGTGTGATGCATGTAGTTGTGCGAGTGGCGCCACTGCTCGGCTGGACACACGGTGTCCCACTCGAACATGCGCGAGTTCAGCGACGGGTCCCGCATCCAGTCGTACTGGCCGTGCATGACGTTGTGCCCGATCTCCATGTTGTCGAGAATCTTCGACAGGGACAGCGCTGCGACGCTGGCCAACCAGAACGGGGGCAGGAAGCCGAGATAGCCAAGACCGCGTCCGGCTACCTCGAATCCGCGTTGCACCTTGAGCACCCGGTAGATGTAGTCACGATCCGGGGAGCCGAGATCGTCCACGATGCGTTTGCGCAGCGCGTCGAGCTCCTGGCCCAGCTCGTCGATCTGTGCCTCGGTAAGCACGATCGGGTGGGATGCATCGGTGGTAGGCATGAGGTTTCTCCTTCTCTCCGGTCCGCTCGGGGCGAAACGGAGTGTGATGAGATTCGCGAATCGAAGGTCAGAGTTGGACCGTGACGTCACCGACCGGAACGGAGATGCACAGCTGCACCGTCGAATCCTCTTCGGTGTCGAGGTCGCCGGTGAGCAGGTTGCGGGTGTAGCCTTGCTTCTTCACGGTCGAACAGGTGAAGCAGATGCCCATCCGGCAGCCGTAGGCCGGGTCCAGGCCCGCGGCTTCGGCCTGTTCCAGCAGAGTCGTGCCGTCGTTGACCGAATCGATGTTGCTTCTGAGGAAGCGAAGCTGTCCGGCTTCGGCTTCGGCTTCGGGTGCGGCGGTGGCCTGTCGGGACGGCGGAGTGAACTCCTCGAAGTGCAACCGTTCGGTCAGCCCCGCGTCGGCATAGCAAGCCCGCACGGATCGCATCAGTCCGGCCGGTCCGCACAGGAAGGTCTGCGCCTCTGCGTGCCATGGCGCGGCCTCGTACAGGTGAGCGGCGCTGAAGTACCCGGCCAGGTCGCCGGTGTCGTCGTCGGAACCCGGGTAGGCCAGGACGAGCCGCAGCGATGGGCAATGCTCGGCCAGCTCCCGCAGTTCGGCCAGGTGAGCGACCGTCGCCTCGGTACGCCCATAGTGAAGAAAGACGATCTCGCCCCGATAGCGACCCCGACGAGATTCGTCGACCAGCGTTCGCGCCATCGACAACACGGGTGTGATTCCGCTGCCACCGCTGATCAACAGGATCCGTTCGGGTCGTGGATCGGGCAGGGTGAAGGCGCCACCGGCCTGGGACAGTCTCACGACGGTTCCGGCAATGGCGTGCTCGTTCAGATGGCTGGACACGACACCGTCGGCGTGTGCCTTGACCGTGAGTTCGAAGTCGCCGGTGGAGCGGTGCTGTGAGCTGATCGGTGAGTAGCAGCGGGTGCGCACGACGCCGTCGATGTCGAGGCTGACCTGGACGAACTGGCCGGCGCGGAACCCCTGCCAGTGGCGGTTCGGTCGAATGGTGAGGGTGACGGTGTCTTCGGTCGTGCGCCGGACAGCCATGATCCGGCCCCGCAATTCGCGCACTGTGAGGCGAGGATGCAGCAGTTCGAGGTAACGGTCGACGTGGTGCGGTGCGGCCAGGGCAGACAGCAGCGTGTCAACGGTCCCCAGCGCGCTCCGGACGGCAAGACGGCCGGCGGCGGTGACGGCCCGCGCTGAGCTGCTGCGGGCGGGCGCCGGGGCATCGTAGGGCGCGGGCCCAAACTCGTGTGGCAGATCGATGAGGGCGGTCATGACGACCTCCATTCGGTGTACGACCGTTCACTGAATTTGTATCAATAGTGGGCTCGTCCGTCAACGCGAGGTGCCCTGCGCCACACGGATGCCTGCAACGAGGGCAACCTCAACGGGCTGGCGGCTGCAACGAGGGCAACCTCAACGGGCTGGGATGCGCAACGAGGGCAACCTCAACGGGGGGGAGATGCGTGAAACGTCCTATCCCATCTAGGGTTGCGCCATGCCCGAAAGGTCCCGCGCCGGCACCGGGCTCGTCGTCGTGGGGTCGGCCAACGTGGACCTCGTAATCGCCGTTCGCGAACTTCCACAGCGCGGAGACACCGTGCTCGCCACCGGGATGACCCGTGGCGCCGGCGGAAAGGGCGCCAATCAGGCGGTTGCCGCCGCGCGGGACGGGGCCGGAGTCACATTCGTCGGCTCGCTCGGCCGTGACGCCGACGGCGACTGGCTGCTGGGCCAGTTGGCTGAGGCGGGCATCGATACATCGCTGGTCCGACGGGTGGGCGTGCCGACCGGAACCGCCGTCGTCACGGTGGCCGAGGACGGCGAGAACGCCATCGTGGTGGTGGGCGGCGCCAATCAGAATCTGATCGACCTGACCGACACCGAAGTGGCCACGATCGCGGGCGCCCGAGTGCTCCTCGTCCAGCTCGAGATACCGGTCCAGACGGTCACGGCCGCGATTGCCGCGGCGTCCGATCGAGCCACCGTCGTGCTCAACGCCGCACCGGCGCTGCCACTGCCCGACGAACTGCTCCGGCTCGTCGACGTGCTCGTCGTCAACGAGACCGAAGCGCGGGCGATGAGCGGGTGGGATCGGAGCGTGCCGACCACGATCACCACGCTCGGATCACGCGGGGTCACCCTCAGCCGGCCTGACGGCACCCGCGTCGAAGTGCCCGGGATTTCGGTGAACGCGATCGATGCCACCGCGGCGGGCGATACGTTCTGTGGGGTGCTCGGCGCGGCCCTCGCGCGCGGCCAGCGGATCGAGGACGCCGTCGAGCGGGCCAACGCGGCGGCCTCGCTGGCAGTGCGGCGCCGCGGCGCGCAGTCCTCGATCCCGCACGCCGCGGAAACCGATGCTCACTTGACCGGCGGAGGTCGCCCCTAGGGCGACGTCGGCTGGGCCGCCACCGTCAACCTGCCCGCTCAGGGCGTCACGGACTCCGCACGGCGCGGCAGCTTCCAGCCCGGCCGGACGTAGTGGCAGGTATAGCCGTTGGGGTACTGCTGCAGGTAGTCCTGGTGCTCGGGCTCGGCTTCCCAGAACGGACCCGCCGGCACGAGTTCGGTGACGACCTTGCCGGGCCACAGGCCGGAGGCATCGACGTCGGCGATGGTGTCCTCCGCGATCCGCTTCTGCTCGTCGTCGAGGTAGAAGATGGCCGACCGGTAGCTGGCACCGATGTCGTTGCCCTGCCGGTTTCTCGTCGAGGGATCGTGAATCTGGAAGAAGAACTCCAGCAGGTCGCGGTAGGACGTCTGGCTCGGATCGAAGATGATCTCCAGCGCCTCGGCGTGATTGCCGTGGTTGCGGTAGGTCGCGTTCGCAACCTCGCCGCCGGTGTAACCCACGCGGGTGGCCAGCACGCCGGGCTGGCGGCGCACGAGCTCCTGAACGCCCCAGAAACATCCGCCGGCGAGTACGGCCTTCTCGGTCTGTTGTGTCATTTGCGGTTCATCCTCTTCTCGATGGTGCGCACCGGTGGAACCCACGGTAGGGATCGTGAAGGGTTCGCACCAGTGACGAAACACCGCCGGCCGTGCGGTGATTCCACAGGTAAAGGGCTCATCGAGAAGGCGCGGCGCGCAGCGCTCAGCGTGCCGGCCGAGCCCAGCGCCGGACATGCTCCGGGACGTCGATGCCCTCGGCCACGTTGGCGGCCGTCTCCGGCGGCGCGGCCCCGGCCGTGAGTGGCAGGACACCGGCCCAGAACGGGAGAGTCAGGTCTTCCTCCTCGTCCATCGGGTCGCCGCTGCGCACCTTGAGCGAGACGTTCTCCAGCTCCAGTGCGAGCACCGTGGTGGCGGCCAGCTCCCTGCCCGAGGGTCCACGGACGTGATCGGAACGTCCGGGCACCACGGCGTCCACGAGGCAGGTCAGCGCCGAGCGCTTCTCGGCCTCATCGGTAACCCGGCGGGCCACGCCGTGGACGACCACCGAGCGGGAGTTGATCGAGTGGTTGAACGCCGACCGGGCCAGCACGAGCCCATCCACGAGGGTGACCGTCACACAGATCGGGATTCCGCCGTCCCCGGCGTCGCCGGCCGCTCTGAGCGCCCGCGCTCCGCTGGAGCCGTGCAGGTAAAGCCGCTCCCCGACCCGGGCGTGCAACTGGGGCAACACGACGGGCAGGCCGTCCATCACGAACCCGACATGGCACAGCAACGCCTCATCGAGCACCGCGTGGACGGCGGCCCGATCGTAGGAGACCCGCTCCCGGTGCCGGGTCGGTGTGGTCTCGGGTCGGACGGGGTAGCTTGCGTCGGTCATCGCTGCTGGATCCGCTTCTTGTATTGGTACAATCGTCAAATGGCGTCGATACAATACAGGCCGATCGGGCACACCGCCAAAGACATTGCCGCAGACGTGGAGACCGCGGTGCGAGACGGACGACTGTCCCCCGGCGAACCGCTCCCGCCGGTCCGGTCACTGGCCACCGAGTTGGGCCTGGCCCCGGGGACCGTCGCCGCGGCCTACGGCCAGCTGCGCGAACGCGGGTTGGTCGAGACCCGAGGCCGTCGGGGCACCTTCGTGCGCCCGCGGCCGCCCATTGCCACACGCTCCCAGCCGCAGCCGGGCCACGCGGGCGCGCTCGACTTGGCCAGCGGCCAGCCCGACCCGCGCCTGCTGCCGAAGTTGAACCCGGGCCCGTTGCGCCACCGGTCTCCGGCCGCCGCACCCCAGGAGTTCGTGTTGCCCGAGTTACGTGAGCAGGCTCGCGATCGCCTGGTCCGCGACGGTGTACCGGCCGAGTGGATCAGCGTCACCTCCGGCGGCCTGGACGCGATCGGCCGGGTGCTGTCGGCCCACCTGCGCGCCGGCGACACCGTCGCCGTGGAGGACCCGGGCTGGCCCAACGCACTGGATCTCATCGCCACGATGGGACTGCGGGTCCTGCCCCTGGAACTCGACGCGGCGGGCATCCGGCCCGAAGGACTCACTCGCGCCCTGCACGCCGGCGCACGAGCGCTCATCGTGACCAACCGGGCACAGAACCCGACGGGTTCGTACCTGACGGCCGAGCGGGCCCGGCAGCTCCGGGCCGTGCTGGGCGACCATCCCGACACCCTTGTCGTCGAGGACGATCACGCGGGCGAGTTGGCGACGGCCGGGCTGGCCACGCTCGCCGGCGCCACCGAATCCTGGGGGTTCATCCGTTCCGCCTCCAAGCCCTACGGCCCGGACCTGCGGGTCGGCACCCTGACCGGTGACGAGACGACCGTCGCGCGGGTCGAGGGCCGGATGCGGACCACATCGGGATGGGTCAGCCTGCTGCTCCAGCAGCTGCTGCTGAACCTGTGGACCTCCGAGCGAACCGGCACCGTCATCCGGCGGGCCAGGCACGCCTATGACGACCGGCGACTGGGCCTGGTTTCCGCGCTCACCGACCGCGGCCTGTCGGCAACGGGGGCGAGCGGGCTGAACGTCTGGGTTGCGGTGGCGGACGAGACAGCGGTCGTCACCGGGCTGCTGGCCGGTGGCTGGAGCGTTGCGGCCGGGTCGCGCTTTCGCCAGCGCAGCGCGCCGGGCATCCGCATCACGGTCAGCAATCTCGACCTCGCCCAGCTGGACAGGCTGGCGGACGACGTCGCCGAGGCCTGCGGATCGGCGACGAATGCGGCCACCGGCGGCTACTCGGTGTGAGCGGACCGTCCGGCGCGGGAGAACTCGCGGCGTCCTGCGGCGTCCTGCGGCGTCCTGCGGCGCCCTGCGGCGTCCTGCGGTGTCGTGCGGTGTCCCGCGGTGCCACTGCGAATGTTCGGACCACGACCGGACGCCGCCAACCGGACTGGCGACTCCGGCCCTCCATCGGCGACAGTAGCGGGGTCCGTCTCCACGCGAAGGGTGCCACGATGATCGACCGCAGTCCCGACCCCAGCAGCCTCGAGCCCATCGAGCGCGCCTCGATCGAGCAGCTTCGGGAACTGCAGCTGAGTCGGCTGCGGTGGTCCCTGAGCCACGCCTACGACAACGTGCCCCACTACCGCAGGGCCTTCGATGCGGCCGGCATCGGATCGGGCGACATCGCCGCGCTGACCGACCTGGCCGAACTGTCGAGATTCCCCTTCACCGCCAAGGCCGATCTGCGCGAGAACTATCCCTTCGGCATGTTCGCGGTGCCGAGGAGCGAGGTGAGCCGCGTCCATGCCTCGTCCGGAACGACCGGCCGCCCCACCGTCGTCGGCTACACCCACGAGGACGTCCGCACCTGGGCGAAGCTGATGGCGCGGTCGCTGCGCGCCGGTGGCGTACGCCCCAGCGACATCGTGCACATCGCCTACGGTTACGGCCTGTTCACCGGCGGCCTGGGCGCCCACTACGGCGCGGAAGAACTGGGGTGCACCGTCGTCCCCGTCTCCGGCGGCATGACCGAGCGGCAGGTCATGCTGATCCAGGACTTCGAGCCGGACGTCATCATGGTGACCCCCTCCTACATGCTGGCGCTCGTCGATGAGCTCGAACGTCAAGGCATCGACCCGAGGTCGACCTCTTTGAAGATCGGGGTGTTCGGCGCCGAGCCCTGGACCAACGACATGCGCCTGGAGATGGAGCGGCGGCTCGACCTGCACGCGGTCGACATCTACGGGTTGTCCGAGGTCATGGGTCCGGGGGTGGCGATGGAGTGCGTGGACACCAAGGACGGACTGCACGTATGGGAGGACCACTTCTACCCCGAGATCATCGATCCGCTCACGGGCGAGGTCCTGCCGGACGGGCAGGAGGGTGAACTGGTGTTCACCTCCTTGACCAAGCAGGCCATGCCGGTGATCCGCTACCGCACGCGTGATCTCACCAGGTTGCTGCCCGGGACGGCGCGGCCGATGCGCCGCATCGAGAAGATCACCGGACGCACCGACGACATGATCATCCTGCGCGGGGTGAACCTGTTCCCCACCCAGATCGAGGAACTGATCCTCAAGATCCCGGCGTTGTCACCACACTTCCAGTGCGTGCTCTCGCGCTCGGGCCCGCTGGACGAACTCGCGCTGCGGGTGGAACGTCGCCACGATGCCTCGGTGGCCGAAGGCGAGCAGGCCGGGACGGAACTGCGCACGATGGTCAAGAACACCATCGGTGTCAGCGTCGCCGTGGAACTTCTCGAACCCGATTCGGTAGAGCGCTCACTGGGCAAGATGCGCCGCATCGTGGACGAACGTCCCAAGCGATGACGCTCACATCACGGTTTTCATCCGCCCCGGTGACGCTCGCCGGGGGGCAATAGCGCCAGTCTTTTTCACCGATCTCATCGGCCGTCCACGACCGACGATGGCCGAGGCCGCCTCACCTCGCCCAGCGGCCACCGGGGGTGCGTCGCGCCGGATCTCGGCCAGGATGCGTCGTGAGTACGAGATCGAGTTCGGGTACCCGGCCCGGTCCGACCGGATCGGCCGGAAGAATTCCACGCGGATCCGCGGTCGTACCGGAAAGCGGACGATGGACACCGAACCCGTGACGCGGACTCCCACGACCGCCGCGCCCCGTACCTCGCCGGCGATCCAGCCCGCACCGCTGTAGGCCCGGATCGTCCGGCCGCGCGAGAGCGTGCCTTCGGGAAACACGCCGACACAGCCGCCGGACCGCAGCGCCGCCAGCACGGAGGAGAGTTCACGTCGGTCCGCCACCCCGCGAGTGATCGGAAGCTGACCCATCCGCGTCAGGATCCAGGCAAGAACCGGCCTTTCCCACAAGGAGCTCTTCGCCAACGCGCGCACCGGACGACGTGACTGCGCCGCCACCCCGATGATCAACGGATCCCAGTGGCTGTCGTGGTTGGCGATCAGCAGACACGGTCCGGTCCTCGGCAGGACGTCCAGACCGACGACGTCCAGACGCCCCCACCACCGCACGACCGGTACGGACACCGCCATAGCTACGCGGTAGACCCAACTCCCGCGAGCAGCTGGGGGGTCGACGGTGCGTGACGTGCTCGACGGCGCTACTGCGGTTGACACGTAGGTGATTCGTCAGGCGGACGGCAACGGATTCCACTCCGGCACCGTGGAATTGTCCCAACGGACACCCTCCGCAAGCGTGCTTGTGCGGAGGGTATTCGCCCTCCTTGCACCCTTCATGACAACTGTGTAACGCGGGGGCAATCGAGGCCGCCGAATATCCGGACGTTTACCTTCGAAGCCGTCGGTATCGACCCAGCACGAAGGGGCGCGACGTTAATTGCATGCTTGCCCGAACTTAAGAGCCAGGTAACAATTGCCCAGCCTGGCATCCGGGGGGGCGTATGGCGCACGTGCTGGTCATAGAAGACGAACCGAGCTTACGGCTGCTCCTTGGACGGCTGCTGACCGACGCCGGTTACCGAGTATCGACCGCAGCGACGGCCGCGCTCGGCCTGCAGGCGGCGATGACGGAGATTCCTGACCTGGTCATCCTCGACCTCATCCTGCCCGATATCCCCGGCGAGGAGGTGCTGAGCGTCCTGCTCGCCTCTCGGCCCGACGCGCGCGTGCTCATCCTGTCCTCGGTCGCCGAGGTCGGGCGCCGGATCGCCGTGCTCGACACGGGGGCAGCCGATTTCGTCGCCAAGCCTTTCAGCAACGGCGAATTGCTGGCCCGGGTGCGCGCGCGGTTGCGGGACGATGCCCGTCCCAGTCCCGGCACCCAGCAGCGTTACCTGACCGGTCACGGATTCGAACTCGACCTGCAACGACGCGAGCTCGTCATGGGGGGAAACCGGATCGAGTTGTCGCAGCGGGAGTTCGTCCTGCTCGCCCACCTGCTGCACAGGCGTGGCCAGGTCTGCACCCGACAGGAATTGCTCGCCGACGTATGGGGAATCGGATTCGACCCAGGGACCAATGTCGTCGACGTCTACGTGCGGCGCCTGCGCAGCAAGCTCGCCACGAACAGTATCGAAACGGTGCGCAATGTCGGCTATCGATTCGTCGCCTGCTAAACACCTGCTCGCCGCAGGGTGGGTCGTGTTCTCCAGCCTCATGGCTGCCCTCATGTACCTGCTCCCGGGTGAGGAGACCATTCCGTACCACCTCATCTGGGCCAGTTTCGCTCTGCTGTACGGGCTGTATCGCTGGTCGACGGGACTCACCTGGCTGGTCTTCAGCATCATCACCCTCGTCACCGGCATCGCGCTGGTCCGGCACGCCCGCAGTGGCGTGATCGGCTGGGAGGAATGCACGGAGATCGTCCTGATGGGCGTGCTCGTCGCGCTGCTCATCTGGCACGTCAAGCGGTTCCAGGCCGCGCAGGATCGGCTGAACGAGCTGCGCGAGAGCGAACGCACCAAGGCCGAACACCGCGATGTCGCCGCCCGATTCGGTTCGCACGAGGTGCGGACCCGGTTGACGATCGCCCGCGGCTTCGCCGAGTTGATCCGCGACAAGACCACCGACGAGACCACCCGAGCCGATGCCGCTGTCGTGGTCAGCGAACTCGACAAGGCCACCGCCATGACGACCAAGCTGCTGACCCTGGTCCGGGCCGAAGCCCCGTCCGAACGGTTGCCCATCGACGTCGTCACCCTCATCGAGACCATCTCGCGCCGGTGGGCGGCCACCGTCGACCGGGACTGGAAGACCGACGTGCACCTCGGGCGAATGCTGGCCGATTCCGAGCGCCTGGAAGCAGCACTGGACTGCCTGGTCGAGAATGCGGTGAAGTTCACCGAACCTGGCGACTCGATCCTGCTGTCGGTGACGGCCGATGGCGAGGATGTGCTTATCGCCGTTGAGGATTCGGGCCTCGGCATCCCTCGCGCCGACCTCAATCGGGTCACCGAGATCTTCCAGACCGGCAGCGCGGCCGGCAGTCGCGGCGGCAGCGGCCTGGGCCTGTCGATCGTGCGCACCATGGTCGAATCACGCGGCGGCCAGCTCGAGTTGTCCAGCACCGAAGGCAACGGCACCCGGGTTGCGATGCGCATCCCAGGAGCGCACGCCGAACGCCGAACGGCCGTTCCGTTGCCGCTCAACGTGCGCGTTCCCGCCTCCGGCTGATCCTTCCGGCGAGGCAGGCGCGCCGCGAATGTGCGGTTTCGACCAACAGCAAATCGCCGACAACTGGCCAGTCGTGTCGAAACGCCCATTCGGTTACATCGGCCGTGGGCATTTTCGCCTTGCGTACAAGGGAATCGTTCACCTGCATTACACGACATGACAGCGGAGTGACGGCGCTGTCATCTTCCTTTTGCCGCCGCTTCCCACCCCGCACAGTTCGCTCCAGAACTCTGCGCCCATGTCCAGTGGCGCGGATCGGGGAGAGGAAGGGCCTAGTCGTGAAGTCACATCCGACCAGCCTGATGCGATTCGCCAAGGCCGCCCTCGCGGCCACTCTTGTTGTCGCCGCGGTGCAATCGATGCAGCTGAGCAAGGCCGTCAAGGCGCAGGCCGCCGACGCGCCCGGCAGCATCACCCTCTCGGTGGCCAGCGCGAAGACCGTCGGCGGGGTGAGCACCGTCGGTGACCCGATCACCTCGTACAAGTGGATCGTCAACCTCGACGACACCGGCAACCCAGGCACGATCAGCAACCAGGGCACCGGCCAGTGCCTGCCCTCGACCGCTCAAGGCGGCTCGACCGACCCCAACTACGCCGACACCTGCCAATGGCCCTCGGTCCGGGTCACCTCAGGGTTCGCACCGATCGTGGCCCAGGGCACCCAGGACGACCTCAACGCCACGAAGGCGCTGGCCGATCTGCCCGTCGGCAAGTACCTGATCTCGGTCACCTCGGACGGCTACAAGATCGACGGGCAGCACTTCACGGTCACCTCCGGCAGCAGCCAACTGGTCAAGGTCGCCATGAACGCCACTCCCCTGCCGCTGACCACCCTGCGCCTGCAGGTCTTCAACGACAACGCTCCGGTCGATGCGACCTACGAGGTGGACGCCGAGCGCGGCCTTCGCGGATTCACCGCCACCCTCACGGACGTGTTCGGCCTGGTCAGCACGGACTACTACGGCAACGCGCTGTGCACCAAGTACCTGCACGACGCGGCCGGGCACATGACCTTCACCGGCACCAAGCCCGACATCGACCCGACCTCGACGGGTAAGTGCGTCAGTGACTCCACCGGGCAGATCGTGATTCCGAACCTGGGACCGAACCGCTTCGCCGCCACGGTCGCGCCGCCCGTGAGCCAGACCGGCCAGTGGGTGCAGACCACCACCCTCGAGGGTGGTCACGACCACGACATCTGGTCGCAGGAAGGCGCCACAGGCTACGACACCGAGCAGACCAAGGGTGCCGAACTGGTTCCGTCCGTGCAGTTCGGCTTCGTGCGCAAGCTACCGTCGGTGATCGCCCGCGGAGCAGCGGCCGCCACCGGCTCGATCACCGGAACCGCCATCGCCGGATTGCCCTACATCGGTGGGCAGAACGGCCAGGTCTCCCCGGAGACCGGCCTGGCCGGGGTGAAGAGCGGCGGACCGATCCCCAACGCCTGGGTCGCGCTGTCGGACCTCGGCGCCGGTGACGCGCAGGTCTACACCGCTCAAACCGACGGCGCCGGCAAGTTCACCATCCCGCACGTACCCAACGGCAGTTACCAGCTGTCCATCTGGGACGACGACCAGGACTACATCCTGTGGAGCTTCAACGTCGACGTCGCCAACGGCCTGCCCACCGACGTCGGCAACAAGATCATCGTCGGCTGGTTCAGCCACGTGTACGGCAAGGTGTTCATCGACTCCAACGGCAACGGCAAGATGGATCCGGGCGAGAAGGCCGTGCCTCAGTTCGGACTCACGGTGCGCGAGCGCGACAACACGCTCATGGACCAGGCGACGAACACCGTTTCGACCAACGACAGCGGGTACTACGACATCCGCGAGGCCTACCCGCTGGGCAAGTGGCTCATCCTCGAAGGCTTCAACACCCGTTACCAGACAACGGGAATCACCTACAAGGCGGAGAACGAGACCAAGTCCACCACACAGCTGGGCAGCCTCGTCGACATCAACTTCCTGCCGATCATCGGCCTGGGCGGCGAGATCGACTGGGGGGTGCAGCCCTACGCGGCCGGCACGAACGGCGGCATCGTGGGAACGGTCAGCTATGACACGACCCGCAACGAGCTCGACCCGGCCGACGCGGTCAGCGAGAGCTACCAACCCGGCATCCCGAACGTCAAGGTGCACCTGTACGTCCCGGTCGCCTGTGACGCCACCACGCCGGCCGACCACTGCCGGCAGGGTTACCAGCTCAACGACGACGGATCGATGAAACGCGGTCCACAGGTCGCCGACACGTACACCTCCGAACAGTGGGCTCCGCCCAAGGGGTGCACGGCACGGCAGTACAACGGCCAGCCGCTGACCGATCAGCAGGCGCTGCCGGCGTTCGGCACGACGGCCAACGCGCTCTGCGTCGAGGCGCCGATGATGGGGATGCAGGTCGGTGCCAGCGACTCCGCCGGCGGCTCGCAGACCGTCAACGGCAACTACGGCTTCGGGACGTCCGACATCAATCTGTACCCGCCGGGCAATCCGAAGAACCCCGCGCCGAACCACGACCTGGCGCTGTACGCCAACATGGCCGACAACGGCTACCACCCGCAGGACCTCGCTCCGCTGGACTACCTGGTGGGCGTGGACATTCCCAACGACCCGGTCGACGGCAAGCCGATGTACAAGGTGACCACCGAGGCCGACGTCAACGTCTTCTCCGGCGACAGCTACGTACCCCAGGAGAACTACCCGCCCGCCAGCCAGGCCGTGGCCAACCAGCAGGACCAGGGTGCGCAGCTGAACCTGCCCACTCCGCCCTCACAGCCACCGTCCCAGCAGGCCGGCATCATCTCGCCCTGCGCAGGTTCCCTGCACACCGTGACCGTCACCAACCCGGACTTCCTGGCCGCCGGCGGATCACCGTTCGAAGGCCAGCAGCGCCCGTACTGCACGGACAAGCTCGTCACCGTGCGCACCGGCCAGTCGACTGCACCGAACTTCAACCTCTACACCGACGTCCCGATCCCCACGCACTTCTGGGGCCTGACCCTCAACGACCTCGGGCTCTCGCTCGACAAGCGCAGTGTCAACTTCGGTGAGGCCCAGGGCCTGCCCTACGTCCCGGTCGGTCTCTACGACTGGAGCGGTCGGCTGACCTACACGACGCACACCGATTTCAACGGCCTGTACGAGGCGCTGGTGCCTTCCACCGACACCTACAACTGCCCCGTCCCGGCCGGACCCTGCCCGAACATGTATCGCTTCGTGGGCAACGATCCCGGCGCGTCCAACGCACCGAACGCCGACTACAACCCGAGATTCCGCACCATCGCCACGAACTTCCAGGCGTGGCCGGGTCAGTACACGGTGACGGACGAGGCACCGACCCAGGTGGCCACGACCGCGTTGGCTCCCGACACGACCACCGTCAACCCGACCCAGTGCGATCTCGGACCGAACACCCCGCAGTTGCTCGCCGTCGACCGTCCGTTCGTGCGGCGCAGCGACGCCAACCGAACGCTGACCATCAAGGGCTTCGGCTTCGGGGCGGCCCGGGGAACGCTCACCCTCGGTGGCGTCACGCTCGGGACCACGGCGGCAAGCTGGACCGACACCCAGATCGTGGCCACCCTGCCGACCGGTACGGCGCTGCCGACGGGTGCCCTGCCCTTGAGCATCACCCGGTCTGATGGTCGGGGCGGCTTCAACACCCTGACCATCCAGAGCCTCGGCAACTACTCGCAGAACTCCGCCGGTGACAACGCGTCCAACCCTCGCGTCGTCGAGGTCGGGCCCGGGGCCAAGTCGGCGCAGACCTTCGCGCGCTACAGCACCATCCAGGCCGCGCTGGAGGCCGCCCGCCCGACTCGGCAGGCACCGTTCTGGGTCGTGGTGGTCTACCCCGGCACGTCCACGAACCTCAATCCGCAAGGCCAGTACGACGAAAACGTGATCGTCCACCACCGCGTGCACATCCAGGGCGTCGGTCCGGGTGGATTCCAGCCCGACGGAACGTTCGTACCCGGATCGATCATCGACGGGTCGGGCTTCAACCCCGACAACCCGTCCGGCCTGAACTGGATCGCGCTCCTGTCGTCGCTGCGCTACAGCGGGAACCCGGCGGTACCGGACGCCGCGGCGGTCACCGTGCTCGACGATCCGGCCGTGACGAACGGAATCCTCGACCCGAACTACCGGCTGACCTTCGACGGCTTCACGGTCACCGGTGGCGCGCAGTCGGACTTCCCGGCCAACATCAACGAGCTCACCGGCGGGATCAAGACCCCGTACGGGGCGGCGGGCGCGCTGGTGACGCAAGGCGGCGGGATCTACCTGCACAGCAACGTCCGCAACATGCAGATCACCGACAACATCATCCGCGGTAACGGCGGCTCCTACGGCGGCGCGGTTCGCGTCGGCACCCCGTACGTCAGTGGGAACAACAACACCGACCTACGGCTGGCCAACAACCAGATCCGCGACAACGGCGGGACGAACCTGGCCGGCGGGGTCGGGCTGTTCGCGGGCAGTGACGGCTACGTCGTCGATCACAACGCTCTGTGCGGCAACTTCTCCGCCGAGTACGGAGGCGCGATCTCGGCCTTCGGCTACCAGGAGGCGGCCAGCGGCACGCAGTCCAAGGGCGGCACGATCACCAACAACCGCATGTGGTTCAACGCCTCCTACGACGAGGGCGGCGCGGTCATGATCGCCGGTGAACTGCCGGCCGATCCGACCGGGTTGTCGCAGGGCACCGGCCGGGTGCTGATCGACTCCAACGTCATCCAGGCCAACCTGGCCAACGACGACGGCGGCGGCATCCGGCTGCTGCAGGTGACCGGCTCCGCGGTCGGCAACCGTAACCAGGCCGAGAACCAGACCATCACGATCAGCAACGACACGGTGGCCAACAACGTCTCGGCTCACGAAGGCGGCGGTATCGCCCTGGACGACGCTCCGTTCGTGCGGATCGTGAACACGACGGTGACCAAGAACCTGACCACGGCCACGGCCGTGACCAGCGACGGCTCGCCGGCGCCGGCCGGCTTGTCGACGGCCACCAACAGCGATCCTCTGCAGGCCCAGCTGACCAAGCTGAACAACACCGGGGTCAACACCACGACGTTCAGCAAGCCCACGCTGCTCAACGACGTCTTCTGGGACAACCGAGCCGGTAACTTCGACGGCGGCGTGGTGTGCGGCATCGACTCGGTGACCTGCCCGGGAATCGTCAACTGGGACATGGGTGTAACCGACGACCAGAGCGCCAGCCTGGCCCCGACCCACTCGGTGGTCCAGGACCTGACGCAGGTGACCAACGACGGCACGCTCAGCCAGAACGACCCGTCGTTCGTGTCCAACTACAACGTCGACGTCAACATCCTGGCCTCGCGGACCTACCCGGCCTTCCGGCAGGCGGTCATCGTGGCCCAACTGTTGCCACCTTCGCTGATGGGCGATTACCACCTGAGCTCCACGCTGTCCTCGGCCTACGGGCTGGGTGCGGCCAACACCACGGTGACCTGGGGCGCCGGCGCCGGCCGGTGGACCTACGTCGTCAGCGCTCCCAGCGCCGACATCGATCGCCAGCCCCGCCCGGGAACCGGCCGGCGCTGGGATGCCGGTTCCGATCAGTTACTTCCCTGATCAACCGACCCAACGGCCTCGTCGAGGACACCCCCCGGTCCTCGGCGGGGCCAGCTGGACCGACCTTCATGCCGCGTTACCCAGTTTGAGGAGAGTGCACCGTGACCGAGAATCCCCTCCCGCGCGGCCTGAGCCGACGGACCTTCCTGGCCGGCGGAGCAGGCGTGCTCGGAGCAGCCGCCGTAGGCACCCGCCTGACCAGTGCGCATGCGGCGACGCCGATGGTCGCCGCCGTGCCGAAGCCGACCGACCCCAGTTCGGTGAACGTGCACCTCGTGGGCACCGACGGCTGGGTCGCGATGCCCGGCGCTCCGGACGATGCGCCGTTCTTTCCCGACACGTTGGCACCGTCGCCCTTCAACACCTACGTCTTCGGCTTCCGCAATGTCAGCGGATTCAGCCCGAGCCAGATCGCGGCCGAACGCGGCAAGGCTCAGATCAGTGCACCGATGATGTACTTCGACGAAGAGGACGACATCTTCATCACCCTGACCAACCTCGGGCTGTCCCAGCGACCCGATCTCTACGACGGGCACACCCTGCACTGGCACGGTTTCGTCAACGCGATCCCGCTTTTCGACGGAGTGCCCGAGCTGTCGCTGGCCGTGCCGATCGGGCGCGATTTCACCTACTTCTACAAGCCCCACGACGCCGGCACCTACATGTATCACTGCCACTTCGAGGACGTCGAGCACGTGCAGATGGGCATGACCGGCATGGTCTTCGTCCGTCCGCGGCAGAACCAGACCAAGCACGGCGTGGACCCCGCCTTCGCCGCCGGGAGGCCCACCCCATGGGGCGGCACCGTGGCCAGCACCATCCCGCCGGGCAAGTACGCCTACAACGACTACGACGGCTCCACCCGCTACGACCGGGAATTCGCGTTCATGGTCACCGAGCTCTGGTCGGCCGCCCACTACCGCGACGCCCACATCCAGGTCAACGACTGGACGGACTACGACCCGAGCTTCTGGTTGCTCAACGGGCGCGCCTACCCCGACACCGTGGCCCCGAACTCCGGCACGGCCGGCGCGAACGTGTTCCCCTCCGGCGCCCTTCCGGTGCTGGGTGCGGACCCGGCCGCGACGGCCAATCGCCTGCAGTACCAGCCGATATCTTCGTTGATCAGCTGCGAGGTGAACAACAAGGTCCTGCTGCGGCTGTCCAACCTCGGCTACCAGAATCACGCCTTCACCGTCGACAACATCGACCTGAGCGTGATCGCCAAGGACGGCAGCCTGCTCAAGGGCCGCGACGGAACCGTCAACTACCTCACGACCAACACGGTCGATCTCGGTCCCGGGGAAAGTCGCGATGTCATCTTCACCGCGCCGTCGCAACCGGGCCGTTACCTGCTCTATGACCGTCACTACTCCTACCTGAACAACGGTGGGGGCGCCGGCTACGGCGGCATGGTCACCGAAATCCGGGTCGGCGCCGCCGGCAGCCTCGGCGCCCAGTCCCAACCCAACCACTGACAACGCATCGTCGAGGAGACGCCATGAAACATGTGCAGAAGCCCTGGCTTCGCCGGATGGCCCTGGTCGCCGCGATTGCGTCGACGGTGGCCACTGTCGTCTCGGTCGCGCCGGTGTCGGCGGCGACCACGGGCAACAGCGAAGGTATGCAGTGCGAGACCAACTCGCGCTCGACGTTCAATCTCACCGCCGCCGACGGATACATCTCCACACCGGACGGCAACTCCATCTACATGTGGAGCTACGGCGACGCCACCAGCGGGTTCCAGTTGCCTGGGCCGACTTTGTGCGTCACCGAGGGTGCCACGGTCACCGTCGTGCTGCACAACAGCCTTCCCGAGCCGACGTCGATCCTGTTCCCCGGGCAGTCCGGGGTGCTCGCCGACGGCAAGGCCGCGCAGCCGCAGTACACCACCGACGCGGCGCCGGCCCTGACCTCGCTCGTGCAGTCGGCCTCGGCCAACGGCGGCTCGGTGACCTACCAGTTCACCGCCGGGACGCCGGGAACCTACCTCTACACCAGCGGTACCGACGTGAAGAAGCAGCAGCAGATGGGCATGTTCGGCGCCCTGGTCGTTCGCCCGTTGGGCTCGCCGGTCAATCAGGTCAACCGCCGCACCGACTCGGCCTTCGCACCGGGCAAGGAATACCTGTTCCTGCTCTCGGAGGTGGACCCGGACGTGCACCTGGCGGTCGAGCGCAACCAGCCGATCGACTGGTCGAGCTATCGGGCCCGGTACTTCATGATCAACGGCCGGTCGATGCCGGACACGCTCGCGCCCAACAACGCCTCGTGGCTGCCGAACCAGCCCTACGGCGCGCTGGTGCACGTCAAGCCGTGGGACGCGGCCAACAACCCGTTGCCGGCCACGATCCGCTATCTCAATGCCGGGACCGTGAACTACCCGTTCCACCCCCACGGCAGTGATGAGCGGGTAATCGACAAGGACGGCCATCCGCTGGTCGGCCCGAGCGGGCAGGACCTGAGCTACCTCAAGTACGACCTCGACGTCGGTCCCGGGCAGACCCTGGACACCTTGATGGACTGGCACAGCGAATACGACGTGACCAACAAGCCGATTCCCACCCAGCTGCCCACGATCACCGACCAGTTGCTGGTCGGTACCGACACCTGGTTCTCCGAAAGCGGCTACCTGGGGACGAAGAATCCGACTCCGACCACCATCACCAACAACAACGAGTGCGGCGAGTACTACCACATCGCGCACAGCCACGCCTTGCAGCAAGCCACCAACTACGGAGCGACCTTCGGGGGAATGATGACGCTGTTCCGCATCGACCCGCCGTCCGGTTGCCCCACCAAGTGAGGGCCGGGACGATGAGAGTTCGTATCGCCAATCGCCGTTCGCCCCGGCGGGTCACCGCCGCGGCGCTCGGGACCACGATGGCCGCGCTGTCGCTGGTCGCGTTGCAGGCCGGCATCGCCGGAGCCGGGGCCGCTGAGCTGCCGGCTACGGCCCGGGTCACGGCGGCCGGGCTTCGTCCGGCCATCGCGCCGGTACTGGGAGCGACGACGCCGACCTCGGTCGGGCGCCTGACCCCGCGCGGTTGCACCGGCACCGGCACCGTCGCCTGCGACCTGTACGCCAAGGCCGGTTCCACCACCATGCCCGGCACCGTCGCGGCCATCCCGATCTGGGGATTCGCCACCGACGCCACCAGCGCGGTCACCGCGCCGGGGCCGGTACTGGTGGTCAACCAGGGCGATCGCGTCACCATCACCCTGCACAACGGGTTGAGCGGACAGTCGATGTCGCTCGCGCTGCCCGGCCAGCAGGGCGTCAGCGGCGCCGGCGACGACCTCACCGGGGCGGCCGCCGGTTCCACCGCGCAGTACACGTTCACGGCCTCTCGTCCGGGGACCTTCACCTACGAGGCCGGTCACACCCCGCAGGGGGCGCGCCAGGTGGCGATGGGTCTGGCCGGCGCGCTGATCGTGCTGCCCAGCACGGCCGGTTCGGCCTACGGCAATCCAGCCGACTACCCGAACACCACCTATGACGACGACGCGGTCCTCGTGCTCAGCGAGATCGATCCCGCGCTGAACACCAGCCCTGACCCGCTGGCCTTCGACATGCGCAACTTCGCGCCGAAGTACCGGCTGGTCAACGGTCATCCGTTCCCATCCGGCACGAGTTCGATCGCGACCGATTACGGCCACAAGGTGCTGGTGCGCTACGTGAACGTAGGCCAGCAGACGCATCCGATGGGCGCGCTCGGCACGACCCAGCTGGAAGTCGCGCAGGACGGCCATCCGGCGCATTACGCCACCACCGTCGCGGCCGAGTCGGTCGACCCGGGCACCACCGTGGACTCGATCATCACGATGCCGGGCAACCGGGCGATGGACGGCACGGTCAGTGCCACCACCCCGACGAAGGTCGGCCTCTACGAAACCAACGGCAGCCTGGACAACGCCGGCGCACTGACCGGCGACACCCCGGCCCAGGTCGGATTCGGCGGCATGCTCGTCTTCCTCGACACCCAGGCGCCGGTCAACCCCGGTGACTTGACCGGTCCGACCTCGAAGGCCCTCACGGTCGGCCCGAATCCGTCCAACGCACTGTCCGACGTCACGGTCACCGCCACCGTCAGCGACGCGGCCACCGGCTCCAGCGCGATCGCCGCCGCCGAGTACGTCATCGACGACGACGCCGCATCACCCATCGCGGCCGCCAGCGGGGTACCGATGACCCTTGCCGCCACGGGCCAAATTACGACGACGGCCACCGGGACCATCCCCGCCAGCGTGCTGGCGGACCCGACCTTCGCCGCGGGCAAGCACATCGTCTACGTTCGCGCCAAGGACGTCCAGGGCAACTGGGGCGCCGTCGGTTCGGTCGTTCTCAACGTTCCCAAGACGGGACCGGCCACGACCGGTGGGTCACTCACGCCGAACATCACCAACGGCACGGTTCCCATCGACATCTCCGCCACCGGTGACGACTCCGGCGCCGGCGGGATCATCACCGACGCCGAGTACTTCCTCGACACCCCACCGGCGAGCTCTGACTACGGTCACGGCACAGCGATGTCCATCAACCGCCAGGCATCCGTGGTGTCGGTGGACGCCACCTTCGATCCCGCGAGCCTGGCGACACCACTGGCCGAAGGCGTGCACCACGTCTACGTCCACGTCAAGGACGACCTGCTGGGCTCGGGACTGTGGGGTCCGGTGCTCGACCTGCCGCTGTCCATCGACCGGACCGGACCGGTCACCCAGGGCGCGACCCTGAGTCCACCGGCCACCAACGGGATCCAGGGCGATGCCAGCAACCCCGGCTACCTCAAGCTGACCGCTCAGCTCACCGATCAGGGTGTGCTGCCGCAGAACATCGTCGACGGCGAAGCCTTCTTGTCGACGGTGAAGGCCGACGGCACCGGCCTGCAGCTGATCGCCATGGACGGCAAGCTCGACAGTCCCGACGAGCACGTCTATGCGCTCATCCCGCTGTCGCAGATCAAGGCCTACAAGGACGGCACCCTCAAGGTGTTCGTGCACGGCCAGGACGCCGCCGGCAACTGGGGTGACGCCACTGCCAACCCGGCGACGCTCGTCATCGACCGGATCGCGCCGAAGCTCACCGGACTCAGCGGCGTGCTCGGACCGTTCGGGCAGCCCGGGGTCGCGTTGAGTTCGGCCGTCACCGAGGCCAACACCCTCAGCGCCGCCGAGGTATGGACCACCAATACCGATCCGGGAGTCGGCAAGGCGACGCCGGCGACCCTGTCGGTGAGCAACGGAGTGGTGACCGCCCTGGCCTCGATGCCCGCCACCGCGGGGGCATACAACTTCCATCTGCGGGTCAGGGATCAAGCCGGAAACTGGAGCAACGCGGTTCAGGCCACCGTCTCGGTGTTCAACAGCGCGCTGCAGAACACCACTGGCTGGAGTCGTAGCGGGTCCCCGTTGCCGAGCGTCTCGGCTGCGGCGAAGCTGCCGAACAACGACGAGCCCGGTTCCACCTTGGGCCTGCCGGTGAACGGGTCCAACACCGCCAGCGCGCAGTTCCTGGCCAGCGCGGTGTCCTCGGCTCAGGGCTACCACGCCCGGTTCCGGTTCGCGGCGAACACGCTGAACTCGCAGGGTGCCACCAACACCGTGACGATCTTCAGCGCCACCACCGCGACCGGTCTCACCAGCAACACCGCGACCAACGACGTGTTCTCGCTGCAGTACCAGGGCAGCGGGAACACAGCCCAGATCCGCGGTGTGCTCGGCACGGCCACCACGGCCTGGATCACCATCGGTACCGGGCCGCACACGATCGGGCTGGACTTCAAGGGAGGAGCCACGTCCAGCCTCACGCTGACCATGGACGGAACCGCTCTCGGCGTGACCGGTGGAGCCACCACAGCCATCCGCTCCAACCGGCTGGGCTTCGTCCGCAACGGTGGCACCGGGCTCACCAGCACGGGAACGGCGTACTTCGACAGCTTCTTCTCGGTCTTCTCGGTGACGCCGTAACCACCGGGGTGGGTCGCGGCGGCGGCGCTGCGACCCACCCGTCGGCACACCGCGGAGATCGCTCTGAGACACCGCACAGCCAAGCGGCCTCACGCGCCGCACCAAGGGGGAAACAATGATCACGAGCACGCCGACCGTGGGACAGCCTGCTCCCGCGGACCGGATCAGATCATGGATGGGTGGACGCTGGAGCACGCTGTTGCTCGCGCTCGCGGTGACCGTCGTCCTGAGCGCCGGCGGGATCGGCCTGCGCACGGTCGCCGCGCATCGGCACAGCAACGCCAGCGCCGTGGTTCCGCAGAGCCAGGCCATGCAGCAGAGCCTGGGCATCCGGTTCTCCCGGGTTGCGGTGGTGGCCGACGGCGGGCTCATCACCCTGTCCTACGTGGTGCTCGATCCGGAGAAAGCCCAGCGTTTCCAGGCTGATTCGGCCCATCCGCCGAAGCTGACGAGCGAGTCGCGCTCGCTGAGCACCACCCGGGTTTCGCTGATGAAGCAGGGCCACACCCTCACCGCCGGGCAGACCTACTACCTGGTGTACGAGAACACCCGGGGCGCGATCCGTCCCGGTGAGAAGGTCACGATCACCGACGGCTCGCTGACGCTGGCCCATTTCCCGGTCCTGCGATGACGCTGGCCCGCCACCCCGTCGCCCCCGCTCGGCACGCGGCGCGTCCGCGAACACCAGGGTCGCGGGCCCTGGGCCTATTGGCGAGTGCGGCGGCGATCCTGCTCACGGCGATCACGCTGACGCTGCTGTTGCCGGGCGCCCCCGCCGGGGCGCACGCGTACCTCGAGTCGAGCAATCCCGCCGACGGGGCGGCACTGTCGGCGGCACCGCACGGCATTCGACTGTCCTTCAGCGAATCCGTCGTCCTCGGTGCCAGCAGCGTGACCCTCGTCGACGGCGACGGTAGGCGGGCGCCGGTGACCAACCTGCGAATCGAGGCCGCCGATCCGAGCGAGACGGAAGCCCCGGTCGCCATGGTGGCAGACGTGCCGGTGTTGGCCGCCGGGGTGTACCGGCTGTCGTGGCAGACGCTGTCGAGCGATGATCTGCACCGCACCCACGGGGTGATCGTCTTCGGTGTGCGTACCCAGGTCGCCGCGGCCGGACAGCACGAGCCGCTCCCCCGGCCGGTTGAGATCCTGGCCCGTTGGCTGATGTTCGCGGCCACCGCCCTGGTGATCGGCGCCGGCCTCGCTCGCCGCGCCTACCGGGACGAGGACTCGGTCACCGCCCGCCGCAGCGCCCGAGCGGTGCTGCTGATCGGGGCCGGGACGGGGGCGGGCGCGGCCCTCGCCCTGCTGCTCTACCAGGCGGTGTCGGCTTCCGTGCCGATCGGCGACGCGCTGACCGGGCGGTACGGCCTGGGCTGGTACGTCCGGCAAGCCGGCTTCGTGGCGGTCGCGCTCAGCGCCCTGTTCGCCGGGGACCGTCCTCGCGAGGAACGGGCCCGCCCGGCCCGCATCGGGCTGCGATCGGTGAGTGTTGCCGGCCTGGCGGGCGTCCTGCTCGGCAGTGCCCTGACCGGGCACGGATCAGCCGGCGGCCCGACCCGGCTGACGATGGATGCCCTTCATCTCGGGGCGGTCTCCTGCTGGATCGGCGGTCTGGCCGTGATCCTGTGGTGCGGTCGCGGGGCCGAGCGCCGAGCCGCGCTGGTGCGCTTCGGACGCCCGGCCGGCTGGAGCGTCGCGTTGACGGTGGCCACCGGCCTCTACCTGGCCGGCGCGGAGACGGTGTCGCTGGACGCCATCGCGCGCACGTTCTACGGACGGACCCTGGTCCTCAAGGTGGCCCTGGTGGTGATCGTGGGTGTGCTGGGGGGCCTCAACCATCGACGCCTGCGCCGCCGGAGCGGGACACCGCGGGCGACGGTGCTCATCGAGGCCGCGGTCGGGACCCTGGTGGTGCTGCTCGCCGCGGTGCTGACCAGCAGCCAACCGGCGCGGGAATCGATCTACCTGGCGCCGCCGGCCCCTTCGGTGGCGGTGGACCAGGCTCGCGCCGACCTTCAGCAGACGTTGACCGTCAAGCCGAATCAGCCCGGGCAGAACGTCGTTTCCGCGGAGGTGTTCCAGACTCGTCGCCCGGCTCCCGGGCCGATCACCACGGTCCGGATCGCGCTGCGCCGGTCGATTCGCGACAGTTGGTCACCGGCCGGCGCGGCACAGGCGGCCGGTGACGGGCGTTGGTCCCTGCCTATCGAGCTGTCCACGGCCGGTGCGCTGCAGATCCAGGTCACGACCGTACGCGCCGGGCTGCCCGCCGTGGTGACCGAATTCCCCTGGACCGTCGGCGTGATCCCGGGAAGCCGACCGAGCGTGCTGCTGTCCGATCGGGCCAGCGGTCCGGGTCTGCGTACGGCCGGATTCCTCGCGGTCCTGCTGATCGGCGGCGTTGCCGTCCTACTCGGCGTCAGCGGCGGCCACGGTGGCGACCTGAGGGCCCGGGCCGGCGGTGCTCGCGCCGGCGATGGCGGGACCGGCCCCACAGCGCCGGAACCCGGGCCCGACGGCGCGACTCAGGACGGGCCCGCGGTCCTGGCCCTGTCCGGCAAGACGGGTGCGGACTGACCGCACCGTGGTTCGCTGATCCCCCTCAGCGGCCCCGGCCGGCCGGCGACCAACCCGTACGTCGCCGGCCGGCCCCTTTCGTGACGTGCATCCGGTATGGGCGACGATCGTCAGGATCCGGCGGGATCTGTCTCCAGGAACAGGGCCTGGCGGGGGCACGCGTTGACCGCTTTGCGGGCGGCACGAACGTCCGAGGCGTGCTCGAGTTCGCCGTGGACGATGGGAAACCCCCAGCTGTCAAGGGTGATCTGCCGTGGAGCCAGATGCGCACAGAGGGCCACCCCGTCGCAGGCCACCGGATCCAGGCGCAACCGGCGCGGGCTCTCAGTCATGCAGACAGCCCTGGGACTGCAGATGCCGGCGGACATCCGGGGCGAAGACCTGCAACGCGCTGCGGATCAATCGCACGGCACCGTCGGGGTGGTGGCAGGCCCCGCGGCCGTCGATCTCGGCCAGGAAGCGTTCGAGCTTGGGCAGATCCCGCCGCCGGGGGCGGCCGTCGGCCAGCACCTGCATGAGATCGGCGACGGCGGGCAGCCCGAACAGGCACGGTCCGCACTGGCGGGCGCTGGCCTGCGCCAGGTACCGCACGATGGTTGCGGTGTAGCGCAGCCCGCATCGGCGCTCGTCCAGGGCGAGCATCACCCCCGCGCCGAGCACCGGACGCGGCACGCCGAATGGAGTCGAGGTACCGGTCGGGGTGCCGCCGAGCGTCTCGAAGCGATCACCGGACCACCAGGTCCCGCCGTAGCCGCCGAGCAGCACGGCCTGTGGGCGCACGGACACCCCAGCCCGGCTCAGTGCCCGGCTGAGCCGGTCCGTTGGCGTCAGCTCGACCACTGTGCGGCGCTGGCCGTGCGCGACGGTGACGAGGTATCGGTCAGGTTGCTGTCCGCGGGCCAGCAGGCCGATGCACGCCAGGGTCTCCACGTTGTGCACGAGGGTCGGACGCCCGTGCACGCCCGCAGTGGTAGCCGGCACTCGGCGGAAGGACGGCAATGCGCGGCGACCGGACAGGGAGTTGACGATCACGCTGGACTCCCCGGACAGGTAGTGCTCGGCCGCCAGCTCGATCCGGACCGCGGGCTCGGAGGGCAGGTGGGCACGCCGTTCGGCCAGCGCCCGGGTCACCGCCTGGCGGCTGGACGTGGCCGATTCGTGCAACCACACCACCGTTTCTTCCGCGCCGACGGCTTCGGCCGCGCTGGCCAGCCCGTCCAGGACCAGGTGCGGTCTCAGCTGCAGCAGCGCGGCGTCCTTCGCGCTCAACGGCTCGCTCTCGGCCCCGTTCGCGACGACCATCCCACCCAGACCCGCACGCAGGAAGTCCTGCCACTTTCGGGCGACCGGAAAAGCGGCCCCGCCCCGTCCGGCCAGCTCGTGACCGTTCACCGCGTCGAGCAACTCGTCTCCGGCCAGGCCGGTCGCACTCGGCCGCGGGCCGAGCTGGGCACCGTGGGCCGCCAGGTCCTGCGCACCCGGTGCGCGGACGAGATCGTCGCTGTGCGGGCCGAACACCGCGAGACCGTCGATGAGAACGTCCTCAGGCCCGTCGGGGGCCTCTACCAGCTGCAGCCGGGCGCTCACCGGGCCAGCTCCGCTACCCGGTCGGCCGGAGTCTTGGCGGCGTAGCGTCCCACCGCGACGATCAGCACCAATCCCGCGGTCACCAGGTACATCGCCGTCAGCGCGGCCGTGTCGCCACCGCCGAAAACCCCGTGCAGCCAGACGAGGATCAGGCTGATCGAGGACACCTTGTGCAATGGCCACCACAGCCAGCGCGGCACCCTGGTGGCCAGCGCGGCCGTGACTCCGGCCAGCAGCCCGCACCACAGGCCGACCAGGCCGAGGGTGGTCGCCACCGGTCGGTAACTGGCTCCCATCGGCAGGAGTGCGCCGCGCCATCCGACGCCGGCGTAGCGATCCATCCCCAGCACCACAATGTGCAACGCGATGAAGGCCAGCGTGAACACGGCGAGCGCGACATGCAGGCGGATCCGGTTGGCGTTGCTGGGTCGCTGAATCCTCGACCGCCACGGATGGGACAGCACCAAGCCCATGAGCACGAGAGTCACCAGCAGCAGGTAGGCCGTGACGCCGGAGGCTCGGCCGATGATCCAGGGGGCCATGCGGTCACCCGCGACGGACTGGGCGACCCAGCCCACGATGGCCAGCGTGATCGCCGCGCTCAGCGCTACGGCCAGGATCAGCCCGAGGCGGCGCACGATCCGCCGCGGCGCCGCTCCGGCCTGCGTTACGGCCATGAGGGCCGCCAGGTGAGCACCGTCGCCGCGGCCGAGTTCGCCGCCACCACGCCGGCCTCGTCGACCCACACCGCGGGGCGGCCGACCGACTCGGCGGCCGCGGCAATCCCGGATCGGCCCGCCAGGAACAGGGTTTTACTCGTCACCTCGGCCCGCGCCGGATCGGGATCGACGACCGTCACCGACAGCACACCGCCGCGACTGGGTGCTCCGGTGCCGGGGTCGATGATGTGGTGCACCGGGCGGTCACCGGCACGCCAGCTGCGATGGCGGACGGAGGAAGTGGCACAGCTGGTCTCGCTCAGCCGCAGTACCGCCGACGGGTCCGCACCCCCATGCGGATCCTCGACCCCGACGGACCAGCCGGCTCCGGACGGGCCGTCCCCGCCGAGCACACAATCGCCGCCGGCCTCGACCAGGAACCAGTCGGACTCGGCCGCCCGCCTCCGGACCAGGGCCTGCCGGGCCCGGCGCAACGCGAAACCCTTGCCGATGCCACCCAGGTCGATGGGGTGGCTGCCGAGCCGGATGGCTGACCCGTCCGGGTCGAAATCCGGCGCCCAGCCTGACGCGGCGGTCGCCGTGGCACTGAGGTCGACGGTCACTGGGTCGGTGCGTTCGGGCTTGTGCGTGAAGGCGAAACTGCGGTTGTAACCGATGGCCAGCAGGGACGTCAGTACGCGGGGATCGAACCGCCCGCCGGTCGCGCGGTGGGCGAGGAAGGCCTCGTGTACCGCCTCGAAGCACGTCGCCGACACCACCACCCACTCGCCGGGATGGCGGTTCAGGCGGGACAGGTCACTGTCGGGATCGAACCGGGAGCATCGCCGCTCGACGTCGGAGAAGATCTCCTCCACCTCGGAACAGGCGCCGGCCGGATCGGGTGAGGACGTCGGCAACTGGACCGAGATTCGGGAGGCCATCGCGGTGAATCGGTGCACCGGCGGCACGACGGCCCACCGGCGATCCAGCGTGGGCAGATCGGTTGCGCGCATCCTCAGCCGCCGGAACCACCGGTTGAGGTCTGCACCGGAGGCGCTGGTGCCGGAGCCGGCGGCGGCGCGACCGTGACCGGAGGTGCCGGGGCCGGCTGGGGGGCGACGCCGGTAGACCCGGTACCGCTGCCCGATCCCGTTCCGGTCGCGCCACCGCCGGTGGCACCGGTGCCGCCGGTCCCCGAGGTGCTGCTCCCACTGCCACTGCCGCTGCCACTGCCACTGCCACTCGTGCCGGAGCCGGCGGTGCCGCCGGCGGTACCGCCGGCCGACCAGTTCGTCCCACCCGATCCGCCCGTGGCACCGGTAGCACTACCGGTCCGGCTTCCCGCCCCGGCACCGGAGGATGCACGTTGCAAGCTCGACAACTGCTTGCTGAGCGCGGCGATGGAGCGGTCCAGCCGGCTGAGGTTGTGCTGGCGGGCCGACAGCGACGTAGCGAGGTCATGCTGGCGCTGCTGCAGCGAGGTCTCGGCGGGGTCGGCGACCGCCGCCGCTGGATGGGCCTTCGATGCGACCCCGGACGCCGCGGCGGTAGCTGAGTGTTCGGGTGTCGAACCGATGGCCCACGCGCTTGCCACCCCGAACACGGCGGCCGCGCCCGGGGCCGCGACCAGCACCAGGTGCCAGCGGGCCCGGCGGCCGGTGGGTTCAGTCATCGGTCGGCCCCGGGCTCGGGGTGCCGCCGTGATCATGTTGATCGGACCCGCCGTCGGACGGACTCGTGCTGGGCGAGCCGTGGTCGTCGCCGCTGCCGGCCGAGCTGCTGCCGGACCCGGACCCGGCGCCGGACCCGCCGGTGCTGGCACGCGTCGGCGCCGGAACCGGACTGGATTCCTCTGCCGACGGGGTCCGGGCGACGCTGCTCGCTGCAGGTACCGTTCCGGGTCCACCGTTTCGGGCCCCGCCGGACGCCCCGCCGGCCGCCCCGCCGGACGCCCCGCCGTTCGGGTCAGCCGCTCCAGCCGCTCCAGCCGCTGCTGCCGCTCGGGCTGCCGCTGCTCGGGCCGCCTTCGCCGTCGCAATCGCGCTGGCCAGCGTGGCGATCCGTTTCTGGCGGGCGGCTTCCTGCCTGCCGGTCAACGTCAGCTGCGCCTGCAGCTGCGCCAGCTGGCGCTCGTCGCTGGCCAGCCTGGCGGCCGCCGCCTCGGCCGCGGACGAATCCGTCGACGACGCGCGGGCGGCCGTGGCCGGAGTGGATTTCGAGTGTCCCGAGGGCACCTCGGCGATGGCCACGCCGGCGCCGACGAGCAAACCGCTCACCGACGCGGCGGCGGCAAGGGCACGAGCTGTTCGGTTCACGATCACGCTCCTGGGATCTGTGGGTCGGGCGGCGAGGCACGTCGCGGTTCGGTGACGTCGCGGTTGGATGACGTCGTGTTCGGTGACGTCTCGGGTCCGCTCCTGCGCACACGCTCCGTCACTGCAAGTCATCGACACGAAACAGTCCGGGGTTACGCGGCGGCGAAAGCCGTGGCGATTGCCCGTTTTTGCCGGAGTTGTGAGGCGTGACAGCCCAGTCATGCTCCTTGCCACCTGACGAAACCGCCGGTAAGACTCATGCCTGCGCTGCCCTGCCACAGGCTGGCCGAGACCGGCTCGGGGCAGCGAGGACGTGAGGCGATGGCGGCTCTGTCCGAGGAAGCGGTGCTGGCTGCGCAACGAGGCGAACCGGCCGCGCTGAACGAGGTATACCGAGCACTGTCCCCCGCGGTGCTCGGATACTTCGTGTCACGGCGCGTCGAGGACCCCGAGGGTCTGACCAGCGAGGTCTTCCTTGCCGTGCTTCCCCGGCTGACCTCGGTCACCGGTGGGGTCAGCGGCCTGCGCAGCCTGGTCTTCTCCGTCGCCCACGCCCGCCACGTCGACGACGTCCGTCGGCGCAGTCGACAAGTGCCGACCGTCGGCTACGAGCCTGAGCTGGACACCCGGAGCAGCCCGGCCGCCGAGGACGCGGCGCTGGCCAACGACGCGCAGGCCAGGGCCATCGAGCTGCTCGCATCGCTGCCGCCGGACCAGGCCGAGGTGCTGAGGTTGCGCATTCTCGGCGACCTGTCACTGGAGCAGGTCAGCGAGATCATGGGCCGCAGCCAGGGTGCGATCAAGCAGCTCCAGCGCCGCGGCCTGCTCGCCCTGCGCGGTGTGTTGTCCGCCGGCGGGGTAACCCGATGAGCCGTGGCAGCGATAACCAGGACGAGATGAACGCCGACGAAGATTTCACCCCTGACGGTGCCGGGCCGGACCAGGCACCGCTGGCCGCCGAGCTCGCCCTCGATCCGGTGCTTCGGGCCTTTGCGGCCGAACTGCGGAGCCTGAGCGAGGTGGCGCCTCCGGTGCCGTCCCCGGCGTTGGCCAGCCGGCTCGACGGGGCCGCCCAGTCCTCGTTCGCCGGCAGACGGGCTCACGCCATCGTCGGTTCCATCCTCGCGGGGGCGGTCGTGATCGGCGTGTCCGGCGCAGCCGCCGCGACCGACCGGCTGCCGATCGTGTCGCACCTACGGACCTCGACCCACACCAGCACCGGACCGTCCTCGACCTCGGGCGGGGGCAGCAAAACGGTCCCGGCGGCCCCGGCGGCCCCGGCGGTCAGGCGCCCCAGCCAGTCCGGTCCGCATCCGGGGGCATCGCTCGTCCCGACCGGGCCCGGCCCGTCCCAGTTGCCTGGAACCGGGAGCAGCGGCAGCGGGTCCGAGCGGGAAGGCGCCGGCTCGCCGGGCCGCAGTCAGGCACCGGGCGAGGACCGTGGCGGCTGGACCGGGTCGTCATCGTCGCAAGATCCCACCCGCAGCGCTGAACCCGGCGAAGGCACCGGGGGATCGGGATCTGGCGACAGCGAGTCGAGCAGCCCGCCGAGCAGCGCACCGAGCAGCCCGCCAGGCGAGGGTTCGCCGTCCGGTGAGGACCGTCATCACAGCTCACCCTCGGCCCCGCGCTCGACGCCGCCGGCTGCATCGCCATCTGAGCCGTCCCGCTCGCACGACGAGAGTGGAGCCTGACCGGCGACGTCATTTGGACAGCTGTTCAGGCGGCGAGTCCGAATCCGGCATAACCTGCATCTGGCAGAGCAGTCCGCCCGACCGTCCTCAGGGGGACAGATGCAGATTGGCCCTATGTAGATGTCTCTCGACATTGACCGTGGCGATCCGATCCAGGCGAAGGTTCGTTTCATCCTCGACTCCGACAATCCCGTGGGACGCGTATCGGTGGTCGGCTCCTTCAACGATTGGACCCCAGGATTGGACGAACTGTCCGACGATGGCGACGGAACCCGCAGCGTGACTGTCGGCCTGCCGTACGGACGGCAGTTCATCTTTCGCTATCTGGGACCCGGGGATCGCTGGTTCGACGACCCGGATGCCGATCGGGTCAGCTCCGCGGGCTCGATCATCGAGGCGCTTCGGCCGCTGCCCTGACCTCCGCACGTCCGACTGAGAGTGAGCCACGATGCTGAACGACATTCAGGCGGACGCCGAGCACGCCGCCGGCATCGAACGGGATTTCACGCAACTGGCCGTGCTGCTCGCGACCCAGCCGACCGTCGCGGCCACCTTGCACTCGATCGTGGGCAGTGCCGTGGCCATGACCTCGGGGGCAGAGCAGGCCGGGCTCACCGTCCGGCGAGGGCCGACCTGGTTCACGCTGGCCGCCACCGGGCCATTGGCTCGCCAGATGGACAAGCTTCATTCCGAGTTCGTGGAGGGTCCCAGCCAGGACTCGTTGCTGTTCAGTCACGCGCTTTCGGTTGATCATCTCGGCACCGATCCGCGGTGGCCGGTATTCGGCCCCGGGGCGTGCCGGCAGACGGGCGTGAACAGCGTGGTGGCCCACCAACTGGTGTTGGACGCCGACGTCGGGTCGGTGGCCGTGCTGAATCTGTACTCGCGGCAGCCCGCTGCGTTCGCCGGGCTGGACCGGGGAATGCTCGACGGGCTGATCACCCATTCGGCGATCGGTCTGGCCAAGGCCGAGGCCAAGCAGCACAGTCAGGAACTGCGTAACGCCCTGGAGAGCAATCGACGCATCGGGACCGCGATCGGCATCCTCATGGCCCTGCACAACGTGAGCGAGCGGCAGGGCTTCGACCTGCTCCGGACGTGCAGCCAGCACCGGCACCGCAAGCTGCGCGAGATCGCCGAGGATGTCATCGAAACCGGCACCCTCACCCTCTAGTCCCACCCGTCGCGCGCGTGCCCCCACCCGTTGCGTGCCCTCACCCGTTGCGTGCCCCAACCATTGCGCGAATGGGCGGTTCGGGCGCGAATGGGCGCCCACAACTGCCCATTCGGCGCCGAACCGCCCATTCGCCGGGTACAGGGGTGCTGGGGGTACTGGGGTACTGGGGTCCTGGGGGGTGCTGGGGGTACTGGGGCGCTGGGTCCTGGAGGAGCTGGGGTGCTGGGGTGCTGGTGTCAGTCGGTGGGTGCGAGCATCGTGCCGCGACAGCCCGGGCTACCGCACGCGCACCGGTACAACAGCCGCTCGTCGGGGTCCTCGTCGTCCTCGATGATCAGGTTGTAGTCGAGGGTCAGTTCCTCCCCCGCGCTCACGTCGTGCAGGGTGCTGATCACGACACGGCCGTCGTCCAGTTCGGCGGCACAATTGGGGGCACAGCTGTGGTTGATCCAGCGCGCGGCGTTGCCACCGCTGCCGCCGTCGATGACCTGGTCGTCGCCCAGATCGAAGTAGAACGTGTGACCGGCGGTGCCGGCGGCGTTGTAGCGATCAGCGGCCTCCTGCCAGCTGATGCGCTCGCCGGTGTACTCGATCACCGTCTCCTCGGCCTGGAATCGCCTCGTGGCAAAGGCGCCCCGCCCGTGCACGGCGGACTTGCGGATCGAGATCGAACGCGAGGTCACCCCCTGATCCTGCCAGTTGGCGTCGACCGCTCCTCGCGCCAGCGCCGACACGCCGGACCAGCAACCGGGCCAGCGGGCAAAACGGGCCAAGCCGGGAGAGGATTTGCCTAGCTCTGCCGAATCCTTGGAGACATCGTGCCGCTGTTCGTTCTGTTCTTCATCCTCCTGCTCACCGCCATCGCCCTGCTGGTGGCGAGCCGGCGCTCGCTCGGCGCGGCATCGATCTTGCGGCTGACGGCGATCGGGGTCGCGGTCGTGGCGATCATCTCGCTGTTCTTCTCGACCTTCACCACCGTCGGGACCAAGAACCTCGGCGTCAAGACGATCGGGGGACGGCCGGTCGGCTACCTGACCAACGGCTACCACTTCAAGGAGCCGTGGGTCACGGTCACCGAGCTGACCAACGCGGTGCAGACCGACACCTACGCCAGCGACGGCTACGGAAAGGGCCCGCAGGGCGGAGCGAATGCCTCCTGCATCAACGTGCGGATCGCCCGCCAGGCAACGGCATGTGTGAACGTCTCCATCCGCTGGCAAGCCACCGGAACCGGCATCGACTACCTCTTCCGCAACTTCAAGGACAACGAGAAGATCACCGACAACCTCGTGCTGCGCGACCTGCAGCAGGCGATGAACGAACAGTTCACCGCCTATGACCCGCTGGGCATCGACAACAACGGCAACTCCACCAACCGGCCGCTGTCCAGCGCCGGGGGCGGCAGCTACTCCTCCGCGGTGCTGGCGATCATGCGTAACGACATCGGCCAGTGGATCGACGTCCAGTCGGTCATCGTCCCGTTGCTCAACTTCGACCCGGCGACCCAGGACCGGATCAACCAGCTCCAGCAACAGGTCGCCCAAACCCGCATCGCCGTGCAGGCAAAGCTGACCGCCGACGCGCAGGCCGCCGCCAACCGGGCGTTGGCCGCATCGGTGAACAACAACCCCGGGGTACTGACCTCACGATGCCTGGACATCCTGCAGGACGCGGTCAACAAGGGCCAGGCGCTGCCCGCAGGCTTCTCCTGCTTCGGCGCCTCGACGACCGGGATTGCCGTGTCGGGCAAGTGATGCCGAACCGCGATCGGCCCGGCGGTATCGACGGCGCGCTAGCCGAGCAGGGCCCGACCCAGCCAGTCCTCGGCGTCCCGAACTCCCGGCAGGGTGAAGAAATACCCGCCGCCGGTGGGTGAGATGTAGTCCACGAGCGGTTCGTCGATCAGTCTCTTCTGGGTCGCCTCGAACTGGGTCACCGGGTTTCGCTGGAAGCAGTTGAAGACCAGGCCCATGTCGAGGTTGCCGTTGACGTCCTCGCCGCGGTCGTAGTTGTAGCCGCGTCGCAGGATCCGGCTGGGGTCGGTGGCGGCGGTCCGCGGATTGGCCATCCGGATATGGGCGTCCATCGGGATGACGCTGCCGTGCGGATCCTTGCCGTACTGCGGGATGTCGCTCTCCTGGGCACCATCCAGGGGCGCTCCGGTGTCCCGGCGCCGGCCGATCATTTTCTCCTGCTCGTTGAGCGAGACCCGGTCCCAGAACTCCACGAACATCCGGATGACGCGCAGCACGTGGTAGGTGCCGCCCTGCGCCCAGGCCGGCTCACCCGGGCCGGCCCACAGCAGTTCCTCGGCCAGCGTCGCCTGCGTCGCGACCGCGGGGTTGGCGATCCCGTCCTTGAAGCCGAGCAGGTTGCGCGGCGTTCCCGTCGGCGCCGGTGGGGACGTGAACCCCTCGATGCGGTACTTCACCTGCATCGCCCCGCGCGTGTGTTTGGCCAGCATCCGCAACGCACGCAGGGTGCTGTCCCGGTGACCGGCGCAGATCTGGATCACCAGGTCGCCGTGGGTCTGCCTCTCGTCGAGATTGTCGTTCGGGAAGCTCGGCATCGGCGTGAGGTGGGCGGGCTTGTGCGGCGCGAGGCCGAACCGGTCGTCGAACAGCGATGCCCCGACCCCGACGGTGATCGTCAGGCCGTCGGCCGGGGCGTCCGTTCCGAGCACGGCATTGTCGGTGGGCGGGGCGCCGATGCCGGCGTCGGGGAGCGCGCCACCGGCGGTGAGTTGCCGGGCCACCGACGTCACGCTCCGCATCAATTGCGCGAGCCCGGCGCGGTCCGGCGCGGTCACATCGAAGACCGCGAAGATCGCCGCGGCCGGCGCCGGAGTGGTGATGCCCGCTTGGTGCACGCCGTGAAAGGCGACGGCCGGCAAGCGGTCGTCCTTGGTCGCCGTGATCGGCACGCCGGTGTCGGTCGAGGAGGTGTCGGCGTGGGCGCTGACGGCAAACGGCACGGTCGCCGCGGCCGAACCAGCCACCCCGGCGCCCAGGCCCTTGAGGAACGTTCGTCGATCCAGACTCATCTATCGGTCTTCCTACTGCGCGCGGATCTCGAGCAGATCCGGGATGGGGGCAAGGGTTTCGGTGAGCTGGCTGGTCGCGGCGTTCAGCTTCATCCGCGCGGGCTGCGGTACTGCGGTCAGTGCCGTGGACGACAGCCCGGCTGAGGTGGCCATGCGGGACAGGACGTCGGCCAACGTGGCCATGTCCCGGTGGATCGCCGGGACGAGGGCCCGGTTGCGCTCGTTCAGTAACGGCGCCAGCAGATCGACCAATACGCGATCACCCTCGAGGTCGGCACGCGCCGTGCCGAGCGCGGTGTGCGAACCGTAATCATCTTGTCCGGTAAGGGTGAACCGCAACGTGTCCTCGATGATCTCGTGCGCGCGGATGGTCACGTCGTTGGGCTCGAAGGTGAAGGAGGGCAACCTGGCGTGCAACGCCGCGACCGCCGTCTCCAGCCGCGCGGCCTGGCGGCGGACGTCGGTCACCGGCCGGCCGGACCACAGCTGCAACTCGATCCGGTGGAAGCCGACGAAGCCCGCGTCCTCCGTCCCGTCCGGCAGGCCGCTGGCGAGTCCGTCGACGGCCGAACCCGCGTCGCCGAAGGCGTTGTAGGCGGCGCCGATCCGGTGGTAGGTCGCGTGAGCAGTCACCCAGCAGGCTTGGGCGCTACGGCGATCGCCTGCGTCCACCGCGGTGCGCAGCGCGCCCACCTGCCGCTGCAGAAGGGCCAACTGCCCGGCGACGTAGCTGCGATACCGCGTCAGGACAGGGGTCATCGCCGCGGTGCTGTTGGGCTTGATCGACACCACGGCAGCGCCGGCCGCGGCCGTCCCGGTCGGCGTCCGGGAAACAGACTGAGTAGTCGGTGCCCCGGAGTAGACGCACTTCCAGCTGTAGGCGATCGCCGTCAGCGCGGCGGGCAGATCGCGACTCGTGCCGGGCCCGAGGACCTCGATCTCAGCGGCGACGGCGCCGGAGGCCGTCTCGACGATCTCGACGTCGACGGCATGAGCGGAGTTGTTGCGCACGGCGTAAGTGCTATGACCGACCGACGGTGCGTTCCAGTCCGCCGCACAGCTGGAATCGGTCACGGTCACCGTCGGGCCGCCGCTCGCCTGGGCGTTGCGAGTGCGGTCCACGGCGATCCAGGTGCCTGCCCCCAGAACCGGAATCGCCAGCACGGCGGCCGCGATCAGCACCCGGGCTCGCGAAGGGCCGGTCACCTTCTCGGTGTTCGGCGATTGGTCCGTGCCCTCGGCAACGGCCTCGGCGAGCGCTGGTTGCGCCGGCGCGGGTTTGCGCAGGAACAACGAGAGCACGATGAGCAGATAGCCGAGGTAGGCGATGACCTGCAGCCAGCTCATCCGATTGTTGATGTTGGTCACGCCACGGATCGTCTCGGCCCACCAGGTACCGGTCGGCACCTGCGCGCTGACGTCGAAGGCCACCGAGTTCAGACCGGGCAGCAGGTTCGCGTCTTGAAGATCGCCGATGCCGTAGGCCAGGACACCGGCCACGATGACGACGAGGACGCCCCCGGTGATGGTGAAGAACCGGGCCAGGTTCAGGGTCACCACGCGGCGGTACAGGCCCAGGCACAGCGCCGAGGCGATGGCGAGCCCGATCACGGCGCCGAGCAGCGGACTGGTCGATGAGCCGGCCGCCTGGGCGTTGGTCCAGACGAACAGGGCGGCCTCGAGGCCCTCTCGCGCCACGGCGACGAAGGCCGTGACGACCAGAGCCGTTCCGCCGGCGCTCAGCGCGTCACCGACCCGTTCCCGCAGCTCGCCGGCCATCCCGCGGGCGGCCCGGCGCATCCAGAAGATCATCGACGTCACGAGGATCACCGAGATCACGCTGGCCGCGCCGGCGAAGCTTTCCTGAGCGTGTGGGGACAGTTCGGCTCGCGTGAAGGTCAGCACCGCGCCGAAGCTCAGGCTGAGAACGGCCGCCGCCGCGACCCCGAGCCAGACTCCGGTCAGGGAGCGTCCCGGTGCCAGTCGGCGCACCGCGCCGATCAGGATGGTCACGACGAGTCCGGCTTCGAGTCCTTCACGCAATCCGACGAGCAGATTCGGCAGGGCCAGGGACCAAGTCACGGAAGTTAGGTTAGCCGACCCTAACTTTGTTCCTCAAATCGACCCGCGCCCCTCGCGCGCCACCAACTTCGCCGACGCCTGTCTGCGTCACCCCCCGCGATAGCAGACGGCGATACCAGACGGCGATGCCCGGACCGGTTGTCCGGCCCGGGCATCGCCGACTCACACTGACGTGCGCTCTCCGGGTCTAGCCGAGGTCGTAGCGTCCCAGGTTCATGACCTTGTCCCAGGCGGCGACGAAGTCGGCGACGAACTTCTGCTGGGCGTCGTCGCTGGCGTACACCTCCGCGATCGCACGAAGCTCCGAGTTCGACCCGAAGACGAGGTCCGCCCGGGTGCCGGTCCAGCGGACCGCACCGGAGGGATCGACGGCCTCGAACAGGTTCTCATCCGCACCACTCGTCCGCCAGGTGATGCCCATGTCGAGCAGGTTGGCGAAGAAGTCGTTGGTCAATGACCCCACCGCTGTGGTGAGCACCCCGTGCGAGGACCCGTCGTAGGTGGCGCCGAGCACCCGTAGGCCGCCGACGAGGACGGTGAGCTCCGGAGCGCTCAGCGTGAGCAGGTTCGCCCGATCGATGAGCAGGTACTCCGCCGGCAACCGGTTGCCCTTGCCGGGGTAGTTGCGGAAACCGTCGGCGGACGGTTCCAACGGCGCGAAGGACTCGGCGTCGGTCTGCTCGGCCGTGGCATCCGTCCGGCCCGGTGTGAACGGCACCTCGATCTGGTGGCCGGCGCTGTGGGCGGCCTGCTCGACTCCGGCGCAACCGGCCAGCACGATGAGGTCCGCCAGGGAGATCTGCTTGCCATCGGCCCGGCCGTCGTTGAACGCGGACCGGATACCTTCCAGCGTCGACAGCACCCGAGACAGCTCGTCGGGGTTGTTGACCTCCCAGCCGTTCTGGGGCTCCAGCCGGAGCCGGGCGCCGTTGGCCCCGCCGCGCTTGTCGCTGCCGCGGAAGGTCGAGGCCGAGGCCCAGGCCGTGGAGACGAGCTGGGAAACCGTCAGGCCGGCGGACAGAATCTGGCCCTTGAGCGCGGCAACGTCCTCGGTGTCGACCAGTTCGTGCGACACCGGCGGGACCGGGTCCTGCCAGATCAGGGTCTCGCTCGGCACCAGCGGTCCGAGGTAGCGCTCGATCGGGCCCATGTCACGGTGGGTGAGCTTGAACCACGCCCGGGCGAAGGCGTCGGCGAACTCCGCGGGGTTCTCGTGGAAGCGTCTGGAGATGGGCTCGTAGATCGGGTCCAGGCGCAGGGCCAGGTCGGTCGTCAGCATGCTCGGAGCACGGGTGAGCGAGCCGTCCTCGGGGTCGGGCACGGTGTTTGCGCCGGCACCGTCCTTGGGCCGCCACTGGTTGGCACCGGCCGGGCTGGACGTCAGCTCCCACTCGTAGCCGAACAGGTTGTCGAAGAACCCGTTGGACCACTGGATCGGCGTCGTGGTCCAGGTGACCTCCAGGCCGCTGGTGATGGCGTCGCGGCCCTTGCCGCTACCGAAGGTGTTCCGCCACCCCAGACCCTGCTCCTCCAGCGGGGCGCCCTCGGGCTCGGCGCCGATGTACTGGTTGGGGTCAGCGGCCCCGTGCGTCTTTCCGAAGGTGTGGCCGCCCGCGATGAGGGCCACGGTTTCCTCGTCGTTCATGGCCATGCGGTGGAAGGTCTCGCGGATGTCGCGTGCCGCGGACAGCGGATCCGGGATGCCGTTGGGGCCTTCGGGGTTGACGTAGATGAGACCCATCTGCACCGCGGCAAGGGGATTCTCCAGCTGCCGGTTGCCGCTGTAGCGCTCGTCGCCCAGCCAGGTGTCCTCCGGGCCCCAGTACACGTCCTCGTCCGGTTCCCACACATCAGCGCGGCCACCGGCGAAGCCGAAGGTCTTCAGCCCCATCGTCTCCAGCGCGCGGTTGCCGGCGAAGACCATCAGGTCGGCCCAGGAGACCGTGCGCCCGTACTTCTTCTTGACCGGCCAGAGCAGCCGGCGAGCCTTGTCCAGACTCGCGTTGTCCGGCCAGCTGTTCAGCGGGGCGAAACGCTGCATGCCCGCGCCCGCTCCGCCGCGTCCATCACTGATGCGGTACGTGCCGGCGCTGTGCCAGGCCATCCGGATGAACAGTGGACCGTAGTGGCCGAAGTCGGCGGGCCAGAAGTCCTGCGAGCTCGTCATCACCTCGTCGACGTCGCGAGCGAGCGCATCCAGGTCCACCGTCGCGAAGGCGGCGGAGTAGTCGAACTCCTCCCCCATCGGGTTCGCGACCGCCGGGTGCTTGCGCAGGATCGACAGGTTCAGCTGGTTCGGCCACCAGGTGCGGTTACCGGCACCCTCGGTCGGGTGCGAGGGACGGCCCGAGTGGACGACGGGACACTGCCCCTCGCTCTCCTCCGAGTTCATGTCTCCGACTACGGCGTCATGGTGGGCGTGATGCTGTTCAGACACGGGAATTCCTTCCGGGTTTCAAACGGGATTCAGGCGGAGCTTCGGACAGGGTCTTCGGTCGGGCGATCGAGCGTCCCGGTTCGGGCCGGTCGGGTGGCACCGCGGCCATCGGTGCGGAGGAGGCAGTTCGGGCAGAGCCCCCAGTACACGACCTCGGCCTCGTCGATGAGGAACCCGTTGTCGTCAGAGGCCGTCAGGCACGGTGCCTCACCCGTGGCGCAGTCGACGTCGGCGATCGTGCCGCACCCGCGGCACACGACGTGGTGATGGTTGTCCCCGACCCGCGCCTCGTAACGGGACACCGAGCCGGAAGGCTGGATGCGGCGGACCAGTCCGGCCGTGGTCAGTGCCCGCAGCACGTCGTACACGGCCTGGTGGGACACATCACCGGCCCGGCCGCGCACCAGGTCGATGATCGAGTCGGTGTCGGCGTGTGGATGTTCGTGCACAGCGGCCAGGACGGCCAGCCGGGGACGGGTCACCCGCAGGGCGGCCCCGCGCAGGAGACCTTCGTAGTCCGAGGTGACGGGCACGCATGCAGTATGGCACTTTTCTTGAGTGAATCAAGATCTGCCGTGCGGGACAGCGTTGACCGGCTGCTCTGACCGACGCTCTGCTGTTCGGCCGAATCGCGAGGTGCGCCCCCGCGCCGGAACACGCTGACCCCGCAGTGCGGACGGATCAGCCGCAGATCGCCGTGACCGCCCGCTCGGCGGAGGCCACACAGTCAGCCAGCCCGAGGCCGTGGGTCCCGCTGCCCGCCAGCCTGATGCCGGGGAACGTGGCGAGCTGGGCCTCGATCTCGGCGACCCGTTGCAGGTGGCCGACCTCGTACTGCGGCATGACCTGAGTCCATTGCCGAACGTGCTGGACCACCGGGGCGGCTTCGATCCGAAGGGTACGACGAAGTTCGGCGCGGGCCTGGCCGACCAGCTCCTCGTCGGCGATGCCGTCCTGCGTGCGTACCGAGACCCGGAAGAGTTCGTGCCCGGCCGGCGCCCGACCCGCGTACTTGGCCGATGACCGGGTCACCGACAGCACGCGGCCACGACCCGGCTCGGACAGCAGATAACCATGAGCCGGCAGCAGCCCGTCCAGGTGCGGAAGCGCCTCGGCGAGATAGCCGAGAGACACGGTGGCCACCGAGTCGACGGGCATCGCGCGCAGGGTCGCCGCCGGCGCGCTCGCGCCTACCGATTCGAGGACCTCAGCCGCAGGAGCGGTGGGGACAGCCAGCACGACGCCGGTCACGCCGAGCAGGGTGCCGTCGCTCAGGGTGGCGCGGTAGCCGCCGTCGACCTGCTCCAGCTGCGTGACCCGCGTGGAGACCCGAAGGTCCACTCCGGGCGTGCGCTCGAGCCGCTCGACCAGCGCCGCCGACAGCGCCCCCATCCCCTGGGCGGGCGCCGACAAGCCGGGACGCGGCGGCCCCGCGGGCTTGCGGGCGGCCGCCTTGCGCTCGGCCAGCACCGCACGCAGCAGCCCGCCGTGCTGCTGCTCGGCGGCCCGCAGATGCGGCATCGTCGCCAGCAGGCTCAGCCGCGCCGGATCGCCGCAGAAGATGCCGGTAGCCACCGGTTCGACCAATCGCTGGTAGGCCTGTCGGCCCAAGCGCCGCGAGGTGAACGACCGCAGGCTCTCGTCGGCGTCGCCCTTGCGCGCGGGCAACAGGCTCTCGACCGCCATGCGGGCCTTGCCGGCCGGTGAGAACAATCGGGTGGTCGCCAACGGCCGGACCTTGCGCGGGATGAACCCGCCGAGCCCGTCGGGCATCGTCCTCAGCTGGCCCTTCACCAGCACGGCACCGGGCGCACCCACGGCGGCCGGGGCGAGGGCTATTCCCAGCTCAGCGGCGAGCTTGGCGGCGTGCGGTTTGCCCGGAGCCAGCGATTCCGGCCCGGCGTCGACCACAAAGCCATCCACCTGCGCGGTGAGCAGCTTGCCCCCGAGCCGCGGACCGGCCTCGACCAGCGTGACCCGCGCCCCGGCCTGACTGGCCCGATAGCTCGCCGCGAGACCGGTGATCCCGCCCCCGACGACAAGGACGTGATGAGCTGACTCGCTGGTCATGGCTTGTCCCTCTCGGTGCCCGTAGTCGAGGCGGTGACAGCGGCGGCGGCGGTGGCGGCGGAAGACATGGGGACGTTCACCGGGCCGGTCCCCAGGCGGGACAGCAGGAAGTCGGTCGTCCGATCGACCAGCGCCTCGAGCTCGGCGGCGGGCATACCGACGAACATGTGGTCGTAGCCGGGGACGAGTTCCAGGGTCGTGTCGGCGCCGGCCGCACGCAGCGCCGTGTGCAGGCGCGCACTTTGCGCGGCGGGAACGAGACGGTCCCGGTCGCCGTGCAGCAGCAGGAACGGCGGCGCGTTGCGGTGTACCTGGTGCAGCACACTGGCCTGTCGGGCCAGCTCGGGCATCTGGGCGGCCGGCGCGCCGAGCAGCAGCGCCTCTCGCGATCCCGGGCCGCGGTCGGCCTCACCGCCCGCGGCCGCGATGTCATCCGGCACCGCGGGCAGGTCGCTGACGGCGTACCAGAGGGCGACGGCCCGCACGGGCAGGCTCGGGTTCAGGCCGCACAGACCCGCCAGCTGTCCGCCCGCCGAGACTCCGAAGGTGACCAGCGGCAAACCCGCCACCCCGGATGCGTCCTCCGACGACAACCAGCGGATGCCGGCCTCGACGTCTTCACGCTGGGCGGGGAAACGGGCCTCGCCGGAGAGGCGGTAGTCCACCGAGGCGACCGCCAGTCCCCGGGCCGCCATCCGTGCGAACAGCCGTCGGGAGGTCGGCGACAGCGGGCCCGGGCCCTCGCGCCGCGAGCCCATCCGCCAACCGCCGCCGTGGGCGTAGACGCACACCGCACGCGCCCCGTCATCGGGCAGGTAGAGGTCAAGGCTCAGCGGCCGGTAGCCGGGAACCCGGGTGTGCACGAGGTCACGGCGAACCGTCACTCCGTCGGGGACGAGCGGGTCGTTCACGCGCCGACAGTTGCCGGGGCCTTGTAGAAGCTCCCGCCCTGCATGATGTGGGTGATCTTGTCCGCGTCCTGCAGCACCGTGACGTCCGCGGTCGGGTCGCCGTCGATGACCAGCAGGTCGGCGAGGTAGCCCGCCTTCACCAGGCCCAGCTCGTCGCCCATGCCCATCAGCTGGCCGCCGTACTGGGTGGCCGCGACCAGCGCGTCCACCGGGGAGTAGCCGAGCTGCTCGACGAACAGCTGCAGGTCACGGGCGTTGCGCCCGATCGGATTGTTCGGGAATCCGTAGTCGCCGCCGATCAGGGCCCGGATACCGCGCTTGCGGATCTCGGGATAGATCTCCTGCATGCCCGCCAGCGCGGCGACCGAACCCATGCTTTCAGCCACCTCGCGGGTGATGCCGAACTCCTCGCCCTCGTAGACGTTGGCGTAGATGATGCCCGGAGCCGGGGAGACGAACACCGAATCCTTGTGGGCCTCGAGCAGATCGAGCGCCTCGGCGTCGGCGTAGGTGCAGTGATAGATCGACCGGAAGCCCGCGCGCACGGCGAGCTTGACCGATTCCGGCGACTGGCAGTGGCCGTTGAGCCAGACGTTCTCCTCGCGGGCGGCCTGTCCGGCGGCGTTGAGCTCCTCGGCTGAGTACTGCGTGATCATGCTGCCGCCGGGTGTGAACACGTCGTCGTTGCTGACCAGGAACTTGATGCTGTCGAAGCCCTGCGCCGCCTTCTCGTGCACCCACGCCGCGGACGACTCCGGGCCCTGCCAGTCGGCGACGAAGTGGCCGTCCGGTCGCTGCGGGTGGTTGTCGCGCTCGGCGGCGGCCGCCAGGAATCTCGGACCCGGGATCACCCCGGCACGTAGCTTGTCGCGCAGCACCGGCTCGACCGGCATCTCGATGATCGAACCGGCCGAGTAGGCGGAGGTGAATCCGGCGTCGAGCACGATCTTGGCGTTACGTTCCGCGCGGGCCAGTTCGGACGGGAATCCCTCGATGTGGTGGAAGAAGCTCACGTCCAGCGGCGGGTTGAAGCTCGGGTCGATGTGCCCCACCGCCGACGGGAAGGTCAGGTGCGAGTGGGACTCGATCATGCCGGGCATGACCGTGCGGCCCGGTACGTCGAGGACCTCGTGGCCCTCGTGCCGGTCGGGGTGGTGGCCACGGCGGACTTCTACGATCCGGTCGCCCTCGATGACCACCTCGCCGGGGAAAGCCGGCGCGCTCGTGCCGTCGAAGATCTGTCCACCTGTGATCACCATGCGCGCCATGCTGTTGCCTCATTCTCGTATCATGAAAGCCAGTTTCAAACTTGCCGACAAGCTTCGCTCGCGGGCGCACGGCTGTCAAGGTCAGCAAGGCAATTCTGATCGGACCCTAACCCGTTCGCTCAGCCCGCCACGAAGCTCTGCCGCAGTTCACCGACGCCCTCGAGCCGGCTCACCAGCGTCTCGCCCGGCTGCAGAAAACGCTGCGGGCTGCGACGGTTGCCGACTCCCTCGGGCGTCCCGGTGAAGATCAGGTCCCCCGGAAGCAGCCGGCAGACCGCCGAGAGGCGAGCGATGAGTTCGTCGACGCCGAAGATCATCTCGCTGGTCCGGCCGCTCTGGATGACCTCACCGTCGATGCTGGACTCGAAGCCGAGATCGGACCGTTCGTCGAACTCGTCCGGGGTCACCGCGACCGGCCCGACCGGCCCGAAGCCAGGGTGCGACTTGGCCAGCGAGAACTGCGGCGGCTTGCCGGTGAGCTGCAGCACCCGTTCGGACAGGTCCTGTCCGAGCGTCAGTCCGGCCACGGCGTCCCAGGCCTGCTCGCGCGGGATCCGGTAACCCCCGCGCCCGATCACCGCAACGACTTCGATCTCCCAGTCGACGTTGCCCTCGGGCAACTCCACGACGGTCACCGGACCGGTGATGCAACTCGGGAACTTGGTGAAGACCAACGGCTCGGCCGGCGGCTCGAAGCCCGCCTCGGCGGCGTGCGGGGCATAGTTCAAAGCGATCGCGAAGACCTGCCGGGGAGCGGGCACCGGCGGGCCGAACTGATCGGCGCTCACGGTCACCGAGGCCGACCAGTCCGCGCCCGGTGCCCATGCCAGAACATCGTCCCAGCGCTGCAGGGCTGCGATCGCGTCCGCGGGCAACAGGCCCGCGGAGGCGGCGGCGACGTCGAGCGCCCGGTCGCCGTCGACCAGGACGAAGCGGCCGGCGACGGTGGAGAACCTCACTCGGCGCTCGTCACGCCGTCGGCGAGTACAGGTCGATCGAGTAGGGCTCGGTGTCGTGCGCGGCGCTCCACGGCACGACGTGGTTGCGCAGGATGCCGATGCCCTCGATCTCCGCCTCGATCTCGTCACCGGGCTGCAGGTAGAAGTCGAAGGGGTTGGGCTGCACGGCGGCGACTCCCGAGATGGTCCCGGTGGTGATGATGTCGCCGGCGCTGTAACCCTGGGCGGAGTGATAGGCCACCAGGTGGGCCAGCGAGAGAACCATCTGGGCGGTGTTGCCGCTCTGCCGCTTCTCACCGTTGACCCGCAGCTCCATCGCCAGCGACTGCGGGTCGGCGATCTCGTCCTTGGTGACGATCCAGGGACCGATCGGGCAGAAGGTGTCGATCGCCTTGGAGAAGGAGAACACCCCCGACTCCATCTCGCGGCGCTGGATGTCGCGGGCGGTGATGTCGTTGAAGACGAGGTAACCGGCGATGTAGTCCTCGGCCTCCTCCGGGCCGAAGAACTTTCCGCTCTTGCCGATGACGACGGCGAGTTCGAGCTCGTAGTCGAGCTCCTTGGTCAGGCCCTCGGGGTAGACGATCGCCTCGTCCGGCCCGATGATCGCATCGACGTTCTGGAAGAACACGATGCCTTTGTGCACCGGGTGCGACCAGTCCACAGCCTGAAGCTCCTTGTGGTGGTCGGTGAAGTTTCCGGCCGTATGGAAGAACTTCTTGGGCACCAATGGCGCGCGCAGGGTTACCTCGGCCAACGGGAGACTCACACCGGTCTCGGCCACGTCGCCGCCGCGTTCGAAGTACTCCCGCATCGTCGGCACATCCAGCTCGACGACCGTGTCGCCCTCGATCCGACCGACTCGACCCTCGTCGAACGTCACCAGCTTCATCGCACCCGCACCCGCTTCCGCTTCGTCGACTTTCGATCTACGAAAGTCAGTTTCAAAACTATCGCGACTGCGGGTGCTCCGTGTCAAGTCGAGTCGGGGCCGGGCTGCCCACCCGGAACACCCGCATCTGCAACGCGAGGGTCGCGTAGTAGCCCACCAGCGTGAGCAGTTCGAACACCCCCGCCTCCCCAAGGGCCTCGACCGCGTCCGCGTAGGTGGCGTCGTCCAGATCAGCGTCGGCGGACAAGCGGCGGCACACCTCGGCGACCAGGCGATCCTGCGGCGGCAGCACGGTGTAGTCGCCTTCGGCCAGCCCGTCGAGCTCGGTCTCGCTCAGCCCCACATGACGACCCACCGCCTCGTGTGCGTACCACTCGAAGGCCGAGCTCCACTGCACGGCGACGACGAGGATCGCGATCTCGCGGGCGCGATCGGACAGCGCGGTGTCATAGCGCACCGCCGAGCCGACGGCCTGCAACGCGGCCCCGAGTCGCGGCTGCAAGAGGAAGGCGTTGAACGGTCCCTCCAGCGCGCCGTCGTCGTCGCGCAGCCGGAAGAGCTGAGGTCCCTGGGCCCGACGTCCGCCGGCGATGGCCTCGTAGACCGCCCGCTGGTCCTCGGCCAACGCGCCCGGGACGAGCTTGGGGATGCGCGCCTTCGGGGCCCTAGCGTCGGGGCTGGCGTCGGGGCTGGCGTCGGCTCCCGGGCTGCTCACGGAGTCAGGCTCCCGCCGCGGAGCAGGGTCGAGATCTCGGCACAGGCGGCCAGCACGGCCGGGCGCAGCTCGCGCACGATGCGTTGGGTCGACCAGTCACGGGCCTGCAGGGCGAGGTTCACCCCGGCGACGACCCGGCCGCCCTCCCCCACGATGGGTCCGGCGATCGAGCGCAGCCCGTAGGCCAGCTCCTCGTCCTGCATAGCCCAGCCCTGTTCGCGGATCTTGACCAGTTCCTCGCGCAGTTCGTCCAGCGAGACCTTGGCGTTCGGCCCGTGCTGCGCCCCGAAGGAATCGACCGTGATCCGCGCGTTCAGGTCGTTGTCGTCGAGGTAGGCCAACAGCAGCTTTCCGATCGAGGTGGTCACCGCGGGCAGCCGTGACCCCACCTGGATGTTCGCGGTCACCAGGTCCGAGTTGCGCAGTCGCACCAGATAGAGCACGCGGTCGTCGCTGAGCACGGCGAGGTTCACCGTCTCGCCGGTGGTCTCGCCCAGCCGCTGGAGCAGCGGCGTCGCCACCCCGACCAGGTCGAGGCTGCGCAGCGCGGCCGTGCCGAGCGTCAGAGCCTTTACGCCAGGCCGGTATTCGCCGTCGGGCAGGTGATCGAGATAGCCCTCCGCGGTGAGGGTCATCACCACGCGATAGACCGTGGGCATCGGCAGCCGCGCGGCGGCGGCGAGATCGGTGACGCGCCAGGACGGATGCTGCTCGTCGAACAGGCTCAGGATGCGTAACCCTTTGGCCAGCGCCTCGACCCGATATTCGGGACGCTCCGGCGCCGCCAGCGCCACCGGGTCGGTGGCGCCGTTGGTGGACGGTCTGGTTTCACTCTTGCGCTTGGCGGGCATCCGGACATCTCCTGCAGGGGGTAGCTGGCGTAGCGCCAGTGTGGCGTCAGCCTAGGGGACGGTCAGTCATGCCTGGACAGGTCCGTCGGGCTCGGCTAGTTTAGCAGAAAGCGACTTTCATCATGCGAAAGTGACGGTTCGAGGTGGCAGATATGGCGGATTGGCTGGGGCTTACCGGCCGGCCGGCGCTTGTCGTCGGGGCAGGCGGCCTCGGCGGGGCCAGCGCGGCAGGGCTGGCCGCGCAGGGCGCCCGGGTCGTCGTCGTCGATCGCGACGAGGACAAGCTCGATGCGCTCGCGCGCCGAACCAAGGACCAGGGCGCGGAGATCACCCCTCTACTGTTCGACGTCAGCACGGCCGAGCGCAGTCGTGCGGCCGTCGAGAAGGCCGTCGGGGTCATCGGCACGCCCGAGATCTTCCTGCACGCGATCGGCCGCAACGACCGCCGGCCCGTGCTGGAGCTCGGTGATGAGGACTGGCAGTCGATCCTCACGCTGAACCTGTCGACGGCCTGGTGGCTGGGCCAGGAGGTCGGGCGCCGGATGGTCGCCGAAGGCCGCGGCCGCATCGTGTTCCTGTCCTCGGTGTCGGCCCTGCTCGCCCACGCCAACCACGCCCCGTACGCCGCGACCAAGGGCGGCATCAACCAGCTGATGCGCGTCATGGCGCGCGAGTGGGCGGCAACCGGCATCACCGTGAACGCGGTCGGCCCCGGCTACGTCGAAACCGACCTCACCCGGGCCTACCTCGATCGAGACGGCCACCGCGAAGAACTCGAGTCGCTCGTACCCGCCGGCCGGCTCGGTCGCCCGCAGGAGGTCGCCGACGCCGTGGCCTTCCTGGCCTCCGACCGGGCCGCGTTCATCACCGGCCAGGTCATCTACATCGACGGCGGCCGCACCCTCGTCTGAGGACCCGACCCATTCCCACCCACCGAAGGACCGACCCATGCCTCTGGCCCCACTGCCCATTCCGCGCCGTTTCGTCGGGCGCTCCGTCGTCGTCACCGGAGCCGGCACCGGCTTCGGCGCCGAGATCGCCGTGCGCGCCGCACAGGAGGGTGCCCGCGTCGTCGGCATCCACTACCGGTCCTCGGCCGCCGGCGCCGAGCGGACCGCGGAACGGGTCCGGGCCGAAGGGGCCCAAGCCGTGCTGCTGCAGGCCGACATCGTCGACTGGGCCCAGGTCGCCGCGATGGCCGAGTCTGCCTTCGCGTCGCTCGAGGGCGTGGACGTCCTCATCAACAACGTCGGCGACGTGGCCCGTGACCAGATGTCCTGGCGCGACATCACCGAGGAATCGATCGATCACGTCCTGGCGGTGGACATCAAGGGCACGATGGCCTGCATCCACGAGTTCGGCAAGCGGATGATGGACCAGGGCCACGGCAGCATCGTCAACATCGGCTCGACCGTGATCGTGCGCGGCAGCGCACGCGCGCCTCAGTACGCTGCGGCCAAATACGGCCTGCTCGGCGCCACGAAGTCCTACGCCCACGCCTTCGCCCCGACGGTTCGCGTCAACATCTTCGCCCCAGGCTTCATCGAGACCGAGGCGACCCTGGGCCGCGAGGACTGGAAGTCCGGCCGCGGCGACCAGTTGCGATCGATGACCCCGATGGGACGCATCCCTGCACCGGCTGACATTGCCGGCACCGCACTGTTCCTGGCTACCGACGACGCCAACCACATCACCGGCACGTACATGGTCGCCGACGGTGGCTACAACATGGTCGGCGCCTGAGCCACGGCGCCGGTCCGACCGCGATCAGGCAGCTTGCCTCGTGACCCTGAGGAGCCCTATGAAGGCCTTCGCACTGTCCGACTTCGACGCCCCGCCGAGCGTGGTCGACCTCCCTCGGCCCGTGCCGGCAGCCGGGCAGGTCCTGGTCCGCGTCCACGCGACGTCGGTGAACCCGGTCGATCTGCTCATCAGTTCGGGTTTCTTCCGCACCGTGCAGGAGTATCGCTTCCCCGCCGTCTTCGGCCGCGACCTGGCCGGCGTGGTCGAGCAGGTCGGAGCAGGGGTCACCCGCTTCGCGGTGGGCGATGCCGTCTACGGCTTCGTCAAGCGCGACTACATCGGGGACGGAACGTTTGCCGAGTACGTAGTGGTGCCCGAGGACATGTTCATCGGCCCGGCACCGCTCGGGCTGGAGCTGGCCTCCGCAGGCGTGCTGGCGCAGGGTGGGATCACCGCACTGGAGTGCGTCGACGCGGTGGTATCCGGCCCGGGCGACGTCGTCCTGGTCAACGGCGCGACCGGCGGGGTCGGGGTGTACGCGATTCAGATCGCGGCGGCCTGTGGAGCCGAGGTGATCGCGACCGCACGCACCTACGAACAGCAGACGCTGGCGCGCTCGCTCGGCGCCAAGCACGTGATCGACTGGAGCGCCGGCGATCTCGTCGAGCAGGTGCGGGCCCTCGTTCCCGCCGGCGTGCACGGCTTCATCGACCTGGTCAAGCACGTGGACTCCGCCCGGATCGGCGAGAACGAGGCCGAGGCCCACGCCCTGGTCGCGCGATTGTGTCGCGGTCTGCTGCGCGAAGGTGGCCGGGCAGCGTCGGTGACCAACGGCGGCGTTCCCGAACTGCTCGGGGATATCCCCTGCGCCAACGTGCATTCCTCGCCGACGCCGGAGTCGATCGCACGGCTGACCGCGCTGGTCGAGGCGGGCCAGGTCGTGGCGCCGGTCTACGCCACCTACCGCTTTGCCGAGTTGGCCGCCGCTTTCGACCTGCTGGCCGCCGGTCCGGCGCTCGGCAAGATCTCCGTCATCCTCGAACCCGGGAGCCAAGCGTGACCCACCCCCACGATGTGCCGCTCGAGCGCGCCCGCGCCCTGGTGCAGCGCGCGGTCGACAAGGCCGAACAGCTCGGTATCCGTGGGGCGATCGCCGTCGTCGGGTCCAGCGGTGCCCTGGTCACCGCCTCCCGGTTGGACCACGGCGGTCCCGGCGGGATGGGGCGAGCGACGTCGAAGGCCTGGATCAGCGGCACCCAGCAGATTCCGAGCACCGAACATCTGCACCGCATGACGAGCTTGCCGGTTCCGATCTCGGCGGGCTTCGTCGGCGTGTCGCCGCAGGCGATCTTCCCGGGGGCCGGGGGCATCCCGATCCTCGACGAGGCCGGGGTCGTCGTCGGCGGGATCGCAGCGTCGGGCGCCACGGTCAGCCCCTTCTTCCCGACCGGTGTCGCGCCCGAGGTCGTCAGCGCCGACGGGGAACCGGCCAACCCCGAGGATCTGCTGATCGCCTATGCCCTCGGCGTGCCTTACGTCGGCCAGCACGGTGACGACCGCGCACGGTGGGAGCAGCGCTTCGGCGAGCTCACCGTGGCGGCGGACCGGAGCCTGGGCATGCAGCCCGCGCCGGCCGCAACCCGCCAGGCCGAGCTGGCCTGGGCCCGGGAGATCTGTGACCGGGTGCTGGCGCTCGCGCTCGATCGGGGCGTGCGGGTCTCGGTCGCGGTGGTCGATCGGGGCGCAGACCCGGTGCAGCAGGACCGAATGGACGACGCCGTCGGCGGGGGCGTCGAAGTGGCCGTCGCGACGGCGGCCACCGCGGCTCGATACGGCATGTCCAGCCATCAGGTGCCGGCGGCCTACGCGGCGGCGACCGGGGCGCTCGGGCGACTGCACCCGGCGCCGTTTCTGCCCGTCGCCGGCGGGGTTCCCCTCATCGCGGACGGTCGGGTGGTCGGCGGTCTCGGAGTCGGCGGGGCGGACCCGCAACTGTGCGGCGAACTGGCCGCCGCCGCGCTGGTGGAGGCATGACCGAGACCGTGCGCGTCGCCGTGCTGGGGTGTGGAGCGATCGGCAGTCTCTACGCCGCTCATCTCGCGCGCGTTCCAGGCGTCGAGGTCTGGGCGGTCGATCCGTGGCACGAGCACATGGCCGCCATCGCCGCGGACGGCCTGCGGGTCACCGGCCACGCCGAGTTCGTCGCGCCGGTGCACGCGCTCACCGACCCCGCCGCCCTGCCACGCTGCGACCTGGCCGTCGTCGCCACGAAGTCGCTGCACACCGCCGCTGCCGTGCGAGCCGCCCAGGGCGCGTTGTCGAATGCCGCCGCTGTCAGCGTGCAGAACGGCGTCGGCAACGAGGAGACGATCGCCGAATTCGTTCCCCGGGTGATCCGCGGCAGCATCGTCACCGCCGGGCACATCCCCGAGCCCGGCACGGTTCGCTACGACGCGCCCGGGGATTCGTGGTTCGGGCCGTTCGAACCGAGTCCGGCGGGCGAGGACGAGATCACGCTGCTGGCCTCGCTGCTCAGCGACGGCGGATTGCGCACCTTCGCCGTGCCGGACGCACGTGGTCCCCAGTGGACGAAGGTCGTCTTCAACGCCGCGACGAGCCCGCTGTCCGCGCTCACGGGACTCAGCGTGGGGCAGGTCTGCACCCATCCCGAGCTGCGGACCCAGGTCGAGCGGTTGGTCGCCGAGGGTCTGGCCGTGTGCGAGGCCGCCGGCATCACGCTGGTGCGCGATCCGCTGGAGTCCGTGCAGGAAGCCATCGACGAGGCGTTCTGGCACAAGCCGTCGATGCTGCAGGACGTCATGGCCCGACGGCGGACCGAGATCGATGTGCTCAACGGCGGAATCGCCGCCGAGGGGCGCCGGGTCGGGGTCACCACCCCCGGACACGACGCGATGGTCGCGCTGCTGCACGGGCTCGAGTCGTCCTGGACGTCCTGATTCGCACGGTCTCGCCGAGCGAAACCGCGGCCGAATCGAAACGAAATCCTGCGTTCGGCTCTGTACTTCAGCCGCCCCAGGTCGTAACGTACTAGAAAGAAAGTCGCTTTCACAATGTGAAAGTGACCCCAACTCTACGAGGAGAACGTCTGTGAGCATTACCTGTCGGCGCTCGGTGCGCGCCACTGGCCTTGCCCTCGCTGCGGTGTCGTCCCTGGCGCTGGCCGCCTGCAGCTCGAGTTCGAACCACAGCAGCTCGTCGTCGTCGTCGGCCAACGGCGCGAGCGGCGCCGCCGGCGGTGGCTCGTCGCTGCCGAAGACCCTGGTGTTCTCCCCGCTGTCGCTGGCCCCGCCGGCCCTGAAGGGATTGTCGGTCGGCATCAAGGGCTACGCCGGCTCGAAGGGCTGGAACGTCGTCGTCCAGGACCCGAACTTCAGTCCGACCTCGCAGGTGCAGCAGCTGAGCGCGGTGCTGGACTCCGGCCGAGCGGGTGCGGCCTGGGTGATCGCCGTCGATCCGAAGTCGATGGCCGACACGCTGAAGGCCGCCCAGTCCAAGGGAATTCCCATCCTGGTCAACGGCAAGCCGACCGAGTACGGCTACTCCGGCGCGCAGCCCGGCATCACCTTCGACTACATCGACTACACCGCGGCCGGCAAGGCCCTGGGCACCGAGCTGGGCAACTGCCTGACGGCGAAGAACGGCGGCAGTGGGGACGTGCTGTTCTCGGTGTCCAGCCCGGGCCAGGCCGGCAAGGCCGAGTTCGAGGCGGCCGCCGAGGCCGGGTTGAAGGCGACCGCGCCCAACGCCAACATCGTGCAGAAGCTCGTGGTCAGTGACCGAGCCAAGGGCCAGACCGACATCGGCAACGCGCTGCAGGGTCACCCCAACCTGGTCGGCGTGATGGCCTCCACGGACGAGGGCTCCCTGGGTGCCCTCGGAGCGTTCTCCGCCGCCGGCAAGTCGCTCAAGTGCGACGCCGACTTCGGCGGCAACGACGAGGTCCTCAAGGACGTCAAGGCGGGCACCATCTTCGCCTCCGTCGCGCTGCAGTTCTCGGCCGACATGGCGCAATCGTTCGACACGCTGGTCAAGATGCAGGCCGACCCGAAGGCGACCGGCCTGGTCCTGACCGTTCCGCAGAAGACCATCACGTCGGCAGGATGAGGAATGAGCATGACCATCCACAACGAGGCGAGTAAGACGGCGACCCCTGCTCCGGCAGGGGCCGCCGGCCCCGCCGCACCCAGCGCGCGCGAGACCGATCCGATCGGGATCAGAGCGCTGATCTTCGTCCGCGACCGCGGCATCTTCGCCTTGTGGGTGCTCATTCTCGTGGGCTTCGGCATCTGGGCTCGCCCGTACTTCGCCAGCGTCCACAACGCGGTGCTGATCGCGAACGCGGCGGCCCTGACGGCCATCTTCGCCGCCGGGGTTGCGGTCGGCATCATCTGCGGCGCGCTGGACCTGTCCATTCCGGGCGTGGCCGCGGTCGCCGCGGTCAGCTGTGGCTGGATGCTCGAACACGGCAAACCGGTGTGGCTGGCGCTGCTGGTCGGCATGGTGATCGGCGCGATCGTCGGGCTGATGAACGGGCTGATCTCGCTGCGCGGGTTCAACCCGATCGTCGTGACCATCGGCACCCTGTCGATCACCACCGCGGCCGCCTCGATCATCGCCAGCGGCTACACGATTCCCGGACTGACCTCGCTGAAGTTCATGGGAACCCAGCGCTACGGCGGGGTCCCGGCCCCGGTCTACATCGCCGGGGCGCTGTTCCTGGTCGGCACGATCTTCCTCACCCGGACCCGTGACGGCATCCGGTTGATGGCCGTCGGCGGTAACCCCGAGGCCGTTCGCCGGTCGGGCATTCACAGCGACCGGTACAAGGTTCTCGGCTTCGTCATCAGCGCCTCCTGCGCCGCGCTGGGCGGTCTGGTCACCACGGCTGTGGTCACCGAGGCCAGCCCGGCCGCCGACCCCGGCATCATCTTCACCGCCCTGACCGCGGTCGCGCTGGCCGGCGTATCGCTGGCCGGTGGCCGGGGCAGCCTGCCCCGGGTGCTCGTCGGCGCGCTTGTCCTCGCCACCATTTCCAACGGCCTCACCATCAAGGGCATCGACCCGTACTGGGGCACCGGCGTCACCGGCGTGCTGCTGCTCGCCTCGCTGGGGCTGGAGAAATGGATCTCCGCCACGGTGTCCAAGAAGCTCGTCGCCTCGGCGCAAGCCTCCGTCCACACCGGAAAGCGGTGACCGCCATGACCTCCACGACCACGGCCGCGCTCGAACTGCGCGCGGTGGACATGCACTACGGCTTCGTCCGCGCTCTGGATTCGATCGACTTCCAGGTCAGCCAGGGCGAGGTCGTGGGCCTGCTCGGTGACAACGGCGCCGGCAAGTCGACCCTGCTCAAGGTGATGTCGGGCGCGCACCGTCCGACCAGCGGGACGATCCTGGTCAACGGCCACGAGACGACGTTCCACTCCCCCAGTGCCGCCACAGCCGCGGGCATCCAGATGGTCTACCAGGATCTGGCGCTCGTCGACGCCCAGGACATCTCCACCAACCTCAACCTGGGCCGGGAGATTCTGCGCAAGGGTCCGCTCGGCTGGCTCGGCGTGGTCGACACCCGTGCTCAGCGCAAGCGGGCGGAGAAGGAACTGGACCGCCTCGGTGTGCGTACGGCCGCCATGACCCGTCCGGTGGAGATGCTCTCCGGCGGCCAGCGTCAGGTCGTGGCGCTGGCCCGCAGCGCGACCCGGGTGACCGGCGAGAGCAACGGGGTGCTGTTGCTCGACGAGCCGACCGCGGCCCTCGGCTACGAACAGACCCAGCAGGTGCAGGCGCTCATCCGCCGGATGGCCGACCACGGCATCGCCATCGTGCTGGTCACCCACAACCTGCCGCTGGCCATGGACGTCTGCGACCGGATCGCGGTGCTCAACCGCGGTCGCAAGGTCGCTGACCTGCCCACGGCCGAGACCGACAACGACCAGCTCGTCGGGTGGATCACCGGGGCTCGCGCCTCGATGTTCGCCTGACCGAACCCACCGATCCGGTCCGCGGTGCGCTCTGCTGCGCCGCGGACCCGGGATCGTGACTAAGGACTGTCGCGCGTGGACTCCCCCGAGAGCACCGGCCCCGCCCGCACCCTCCGGACGGAGCTCGCCGGCGGGGATGCCCTGGGACACGGCGACCAGCCGACGCTGTCGTGGTGGCTTCCCGAAGGCGCCCGAAGCCAGCTGGCGTACCGGATCACCACCGCGGACGGCTACGACAGCGGCCGCGTCGAATCAGCGCGGCAGAGCTACGTCCCCGTCGAGATCTTCGATCGCTCGCGCCGGAGCACCACGGCACGGGTACAGGTGTGGACCGACCTCGGGACGAGCATCGTCAGCGAGTCGGTGTCCTTGGACAGCGGCCTGTTGCAGGCCGAGGACTGGACGGCGTCCTGGATCGGGGTGGCCGAGCCGGAACGGCCCGCACAGGGTTCCCGGCCGGCCTACTGGCTGCGCTCGATCGTCGATCTTCCCGCGGACGCGACGGTCCGGCTGCACGTGACTTCCCTCGGCCTCCACGAGGTCTTCCTCAACGGCGAGCGCGTGGGCGATGAGGAACTGGCTCCGGGCTACACGCAGTATCTACGCCGGGTACAGCGACGATCCCATGACATCTCCGGCCTGGTTCATCCGGGACGAAACGTGGTCGCCGTCCTGCTCGCCGACGGGTGGTTCCGCGGACAGGTCGGTATGCCGCGGCTGGCCGACCAGTTCGGCACCGAGCTCGCGTTGCGGCTCCAGGTGGAGGCGGCCCTCGACACGGGCTGGACGGTGCTCGCGGGCACCGATCCGTCCTGGCAGACTTCGGTTTCGCACGTGAGCGCCGCGGATCTCATCGGTGGCCAGCGCGAAGACCGGCGCGCGGTCGACCCGGCTGTGCACGACCCGGCTTTCGAGCCCGCCGGCGGTACCGGGAGCGCCCGGTCACGCAGCGGTGGGCGGTGGCAGCCGGCCGTGGCCCGCGACGTCGACGTGGCGATCGTGGCCGGTGTCGCTGCGCCCATCCGCCGCATCGAGCAGGTGCGGCCGATCTCGGTGAGCCCCGTCGAGGGCACCGACGCGGTCATCGTCGACCTCGGCCAGAACATCAACGGCTGGGTGCGCCTGGGCGATCTCGGCGTGGCCGGGTCCCGGATCGAGCTGCGACACGGTGAAAGCCTCGACAAGGACGGGGACCTCACCACGTCGCACCTGGATGTCAACGTGCCGATCTTCCCCGAGCCGTTGCCGCTGGGGCAGATCGACGAGGTGGTGTCCGCCGGGGTCGATGGCGACTGGTTCGAACCTCGATTGACCACCCACGGGTTTCGCTACGTTCGCATCGCCGGTCACTCCGGACGGCTCACCGAAGCGGACATCACCGGCGTGGTCGTGCATTCGGACCTGCGTCGCACCGGGTGGTTCGAATGCAGCGACGAGCGCCTCAACCGGCTGCACGAGGCCGCCGTGTGGTCGCTACGCGGCAACATGTGTGGCATTCCCACCGATTGCCCGCAGCGGGAACGGGCCGGCTGGACCGGGGACTGGCAGGTCTTCGCGCCGACCGCGGCCTATCTCTACGACGTGCTGGGCTTCACCCGCTCGTGGCTGCGCGACGTCGCCCTGGACCAGCGCGCCGACGGCTGCGTGGCCAACATGTCCCCCTGCCCACCGGGGGAAGGCTTCGCCAGCCCCGTCGGCGGCGTCAACGGCTCGGCCGGCTGGGGCGATGTCGTGGTGAGCGCACCGTGGGACCTGCACGAGGCCTACGGCGACCTCGCCCTGCTGCGCGAGACCTTCTCGATCGCGAGCGCCTGGGTCGAGTTCGCGGCCCGCACCGCCGCGCAGGGCCGGCACCCGAGCAGGACGGCACGCCGACCGGAGGCCGCGCCCCACGAGACATACCTGTGGGACACCGGTTTCCACTGGGGCGAGTGGCTCGAGCCCGGATTCCAACTGACCGACTTCGGGGCCTTCGCCGCGGCGGACAAGGCCGAGGTCGCCACCGCCTACCTGCACCGCTCGGCGGCGACGCTGGCCCGGACCGGCGCTCTGCTCGGCGCGGACGCCGCGACGCTCGCCCGGTACAGCGAGCTCGCCGAGGGCACCCGCGCCGCGTGGCAGGCCGAGTTCGTCGGAGTGGACGGTCGGCTGGCGGCACAGACCCAGGCGGCCCACGTCCGCGCGCTGGCCTTCGGTCTGGTCCCGCAGGACCTTCGCGCGACGATCGCGGACCGGCTCGTCGAGTTGATCGCCGAGGCCGGCGGCCATCTCAGGACCGGCTTCCTGTCCACCGGACTGCTGTTGCCGACTCTCGCCGACAACGGCCACCTCGACGCGGCCTACGAGCTGCTGCTGCAGGACAGTGAACCGTCGTGGCTGACCATGATCGACCGCGGCGGCACGACGGTATGGGAGCACTGGAACGGCATCGACGCCGACGGGGTCGCCCACGACTCGCTCAACCACTACAGCAAAGGCGCCGTGGTGTCGTTCCTGCACCGCCAGGTCGCCGGCCTGCAACCGACCGAGCCGGGTTACCGCAGCTTCCGCGTGCAACCCCGCCCCGGTGGCGGAATCAACTGGGCGAGGACCACACATGAATGCCCGTACGGCCCGATCGACGTCTCCTGGTACCAGGACGGACCGATCTTCCGGCTCGACGTCGCCGTCCCGGGCGGCACCAGCGCCGAGGTCGTGCTGCCCGACGGCCGGAGGCACGCGGTCGGGCCCGGTACCCACCGGTGGCCGGCGTGAGGCTCGACTCAGAGCTCGCTCGGTTCACCGGCCGTGAGGCGGGTGACGACCCCGGCCGGGCTGAAGGCCTGCAGCATGCCGGCGTACTTCGCGGGGTCGGTGGTCTCACCCTCGTGGATGGGCAGCGCCACTCGCGGCCCGACCGCCCGGACGTAGTCCACCGCCTCGGCCAGCTTGAGCCACGGCCCGTCGATCGCGACGGCCAGGACGTCAACGTCCTGCGTGGGGACGAACAACGAGTCGCCCGGGTGCAGCAAGGCGCCGTCGTCGATCAGGTAGGCCGAGTTGGTGCAACCGGGAACGTCACCGTAGACGGCGGCGTGCAGGCCGCCGAGGACGTCGACCGTGCTCGCGCCGAAGGTCAACCGCTGACCCGGCGAAGCGACGGTGCCCTCCGGCAGATCGGGCACGGCGGCGGCCGAGTCCGGATCGAGGACCAGTTGGGCCCGCGGGTTGGCGCCCAGCAGTGCGGTGAGCCCGGCGACGTCGAGGTGATCAGGGTGCTGGTGGGTCACCAGAACGGCGTCGAGGTCACGTACCTCGGCGAAGGACGACATCGTGCCGGGATCGATGAGCAGCCGGGCGGTAGCGGTCTCGATCAGCAGGCAGGCGTGGCCGTAGTGCGTGATTTTCATGGGGACTCCTGGTGCGTCGGGTCTTCCGGTGGGCGAGTTCCAGGGTCATACTTTCACTCTGAGAACATCACTTCCATAGAATGAACATAGTTGCCAAGAATGGAGGACGCCAGTGACGCGCCCGCTCCACCACATCGGGTATTGGGTCTCCGACCTCGACACGGCGGTCGAGCACGCCGTCCGCACCCTCGGCGTCGGGCCGTTCCTGGTGGATCGCCACGTCCGCTTCGCCTCCTTCACCCTCGCCGACGGCACCGAGATCGCCGATCCCGCCTACCTGGACCACACCGCCGCCTTCGCCGCCTGGGGGCCGATCGTGCTCGAACTGGCCCAGGTCCACAGCGTGCACCCCGAGCTGGCCGCCGCCTACCGGATCCGCACCGGCGACGTGGGCCACGTCAGCTGGGTGGTCGAGGACCTGCCCGCCGAGTCCGCGCGGCTGCAAGCCCTGGGCTGCCCGCTGATCCACACCGCCAACCTCGGCCAGGTCAACGTCGCCTGGCACGACGGTGGATCGCTGTTCCCGCACCCCATCGAGGTGCATCGCGCCGGTGCGCCGATCCTGGGCATGCACGCCCGCCTGAGTGCGCTGGCCGACGGGTGGGACGGCGCGGACGTGATGAGACCGATCGCACCCTGACCCGGCTGCTCAGGGCGACCGCACCGGCGCCCACGACCAACGCCCTTGTCCAGACCAACAACGAGGAGACAACGATGCCGCACAAGGTGCTCGGCCTCAATGCCGGTTCGCCCGGCGGGAACACCGAGATCGTGCTCGTCCAGGCGCTGCGCGCCGCCGCCGCCGAGGGCGCGGACGTCGAACTGGTCCGCCTGGACGACCTGCACCTGCCCCTGGGACCCGGACCGAAAGAACCCGATGACGCCTGGTGGTTCTGGGAGCGGCTGATGGAGGCCGACGGGTTCATCGTCAGCGCGCCCATCTTCAGCCGCGTCGTTCCGGCTCGACTCAAGCTGCTCATGGACCGGCTCCTCGGGCCCAACGCCGACCGCGCCATCGTCGAGAAGCTGATCGCGATGCGGGCTTCCGGCGAGGAGCCGGCGGTCCCCTTCCGCGTGGACGAGCGGGTGCTCAAGCCCCGGGTCGGCGGGTTCATCGCCGTGGGCGGTGCCCTGACGCCGCAGTGGAAGACCCTGGCCCTGCCGACCATGCACATCCTCACCTTCTCGATGCAGACCGCAGTCGTCGACCAGTTCGTGGTGTCCGGGGCCGGCACGCCCAAGTCCGTCGTGCTGGACGAGGACGCCATGGGCCGATCGGCCCGGTTGGGCCGCAACGTGGCACGGCAACTCGGGCGGTCCTTCGACGAGGCCGATTACGTCGGCGAGCCGGGGTTGTGCCCGATGTGCCATCTCAGCGTCATCGAGCTGCACGGCCGCAGCGTCGACTGCGCCACGTGCGGTGCGCAGGGCAGGCTCGCCGACGACTTCACGATCGACTGGACGGACCTGGACTGCTCGGTGATCTCGATGGCGGAGAAGAGCGCCCACTACGACGAGATCCTGCAGACCGCGCAACGCCACGCCAAGGTGCGCGACACGATCACCGAGCGGGCCGCCGACTACGACGGCGCCGACCTGATCGTCCGACCTGAGCACGCCTGAGACCGGAACGGATATCAAGATGACTGCTGCACGACCGTTGCACGTCCTCATCGCCGGGGGCGGCCTGGCCGGCCTGGCCACCGCCCAGGGCCTGTTGAAGTCCGGGCACTCGGTGGAGGTGTTCGAGCGCGACGCCGACCTCGACCGCAAGCAGGGGTACTACCTGCACTTCAACGCCATCGGCGGCAACGCGCTGCGCCGCTGTCTACCCGACGACCTGTACGAGCTCTACCTGCAGACCTCGCGCCAGAGCTACGACCGTCCCGAATCGATCGTGCTCGACGACCAGTTGCGCGAGCTCAGCTCGCGCCCGCACATGGGACCGCCGAACGACGGACCGGTGCCACACACCGGCGTGCACCGCCGCACCCTGCGGCAGGTGCTGTCGGCCCGCCTGGGCGACCGGCTCCACAGCGGCAACGCGGTCCTGGCCTTCAGTCAGGACGACGACGGCGTGAGCGTGACGTTGGCCGACGGCAGCACGGTGCGCGGCGACGTGCTGGTCGGCGCCGACGGCATCCGCTCGGCGGTGCGCACCCAGCTGTTGCCTGACGTGCCGGTAATCCCCACCGGGATAAGGGGAATCGGCGTGTACGGCCGGACTCCGCTCACGCCCGAACTCGACGACCTGATGCCCGACATCCTGAATCAGGGCGTGCTGATGGCGGTGGACCGAAAGGGCACCCGGCTGTTGATCGCCACCTTCCGGCCCCGGCAACTCGCCGACGAGGCCGCCTCCGAGATCGCCCCGGACGTACGCCTCGATCCCGTACCCGCCTACGTCATGGTCAGCTGCAGCGTGTCTCCGGGAACGGTGGTTCCACCAGCCGCCGAATGGACAGCCGAGACACCACTGCTGCTGCGCGACTCGATGCGAGCCACTGTCGCGGACTGGCACCCCGCGGCCGATGGGTTGGTCGCGGGAATGGACCCGTCCTCGATCTTCGCGATCCCGTTCGGTTACCTGGAACCGGCCGAGTCGTGGGAACCGTCGCGGGTCACCGTCGCCGGCGACGCCGCCCATGGCATGCTGCCCACGCTGGGCATGGGTGCCAACCTCTCGCTCCACGACGCGGCGCTGCTGGTCGAGCGGTTGGACCAGGTCGGTCGCGGCGAGGCGGAACTCCTGGCGGCAATCGGCGGCTACGAAGCCGAGATGCGCGCCACGGCCTACCCGATCCTGCGACTGACCCTCGACCACGACACGAACTTCGGCGGCGGCGCGCTCGCCGAGGCGGAGGGGCGCGACGGCGCCGACGGTCCTAGCAGCGACAATGCCGGTCCGAGCCAGGAGCACCCGGCGTGACCGGACGGCTCGCGGGCAAGGTCGCCCTCGTCACCGGCACCGGTGGCGGGATCGGCCGCGCCACGGCCCAGCTCTTCGCCCGCGAGGGCGCGCACGTCATCGGCTGCGATCTCAACCCCACTCCGTCCGAGGAGACCGTGGCTCAGGTACGTGCCGCGGGCGGCCGGATGGACGCGATCGCCCCGGTCGATCTGGCCACCGAGGCCGGCGCCCAGAGCTGGGTGGAGCAGGCCGCAACCATCGGCGGCGGGATCGACATACTGGTCAACAACGCGTCGTCCATCCGCTTCGGCGCCATCGATGAACTGTCCTATGCGGACTGGACCTTCACGATCCGCAACGAGCTCGACATCGTCTTCCTGGTCACCAAGGCGGCGTGGCCCCACCTGGTCGGCCGAGGCGGCGGCAGCATCGTCAACATCGGCTCCATCTCCGGTTCCCGAGGTGCCTGGTTCATGCCGCAGAACGCCCACGGCGCGGCCAAGGGCGGCGTGCTGGCGCTGACCCGGCAGCTCGTCATCGAGGGTGGTCCGCACGGTATCCGCGTCAACGCGGTCAGTCCCGCGATGACCGAGACGCCACACACCACTCCCTTGTTGCGCGGGGCGGACAGCCCGGCCGAGCAGATCCTTTCGCGGGTGCCGCTGCGCAAGTGGGGCCAGCCACTGGACGTCGCGAACGCGATCCTGTTCCTGGCCGGCGACGAGTCCTCCCACATCAGCGGTGTGGACATCGCGGTGGACGGCGGCGCGGCGGTGGTGGGATGACGATCGCGGTGAAGGGCGCCTTCTACCTTCCCGGCGACGAGGGCTACGAGCAGGCCCGCGTCGGACGAATCTTCAACGCCCGCAAGCCCGAACGCTATCCCGCCGCGATCCTGCAGGTGGTCGACGAGACCGACGTCGTCGCCGGTGTTCGGCTGGCGGCCGAGCGCGGCTGGACGATCAGCGTGCGCTCTGGCGGTCATTCCTGGGCGGCGTGGAGCGTGCACGACGACGCCCTGCTGCTCGACCTCGGCGCGCTGCGTTCCCTCGACTACGACGATGCGACCGGGATCGTCGCGGCGGGACCGGCGACGATGGGTTCGCTGGAGCTCGCGCCGTTCCTGACCGAGCGTGGCCGGTCCTTTCCCGGCGGCCACTGCGCCTCCGTGGGCATCGGCGGCTACCTGCTGCAGGGCGGGCAGGGCTGGAACGGCCGGCTCAAAGGCTGGGCCTGCGAGAGCGTCGTCGCCGTCGACGTGGTCACCGCCGACGGGGACCTGATTCGCGCCGACGCGCAACAGAACACCGATCTGTACTGGGCAGCGCGCGGTGCCGGGCCCGGCTTTCCCGGTGTGGTGGTGCGCTTCCACCTGCAGACCTACCCACAACCGCCCGTCATGTGGCAGGACACGTGGACCTTCCACCTCGACGACGCGGAGCGGGTCGTCCACTGGCTGCACGAGGTCCTGCCCAGCCTGGACCGCCGCGTCGAACCAGTACTGGCGGCGACCCGGCTTCCCGACGTGCCGCTCTACCCCGGCGTCGAGCACCCCGGCGGCACCGTGCTGTTGTTGCACACCACCTGTATGGGCCAATCCGAGACCGAGGTCCGGGCGCTGCTGCAGGGGCTGGGCGAGTGCCCGGTGGCCGGGCGCGAACTCGGCCGGGTCACCGGCCCGACCACGCTGGCCCAGGAGAGCGACGCCCAGATCGCCCAGAACCCGGACGGCTATCGCTACGCCGTGGACTGCGCGTGGTCCGACGCCTCCGCCGACGTCCTCGCTCCACTGCTGCTGGACATCTGGCGCGGTCTGGACACCGAACATTCGTTCTCGATCTGGTATGGCTGGGCACCGGTGCGCGCGTTGCCGGATATGGCCTTCTCCGTCGAGGGAAACGTCTACGTGGCCACCTACCTCATCTACCAGGACGCGGCCGAGGACGAGCGATACCGCGCCCGGGTGCACGAACAGACCGCGGCGATCGCCCGCAACGGCGGCGTCGGGGTATACCTCGGGGACACCGACTTCACCCGGCGCCCCGACCGGTTCCTGACCGATGAGAATTTTCAGCGGCTGACGGAGATCCGAGCCGTTCGAGACCCACACCGCCGGATCGCGTCCTACCTCGTCAGCTCGCCCGATCGGCTCAACCACCATGGCTGAGTCTCGGGCGCGAACACTCGATCATGTCGGGCTCAACGTCGCCGACCTCGACGCCGCCGAGCGCTGGTACATCGACGCCTTCGGCTACATCCGGGACCTCGCCGTGCGGCTGGAGGCCTTCGAGCTCGACATCGTCATGCTCGTCCACCCCGAGGGCGGCGACCGCCTCGAGCTGCTGCATCGTCCCGGTTCGGCTCCCGGACTGCGGGCCGACACCCCACCCGCTGCCGTGCTCACCGAGGGATTCGGCCACATCGCCTTCGACGTCGAGGATGTCGACGGCCACTTCGACCGGCTGGTGTCCCTCGGCGCGCGAGCGGTCATGAGCCCGCGGCCCTCTCCAGAGCCCGGCGTGCGGATGGCCTTCGTGGCCGATCCGGAGGGCAACCTCCTCGAACTTCTCGATCGCCGCCGGTGACGCCGCCACCCCGCCACCTGGTGGCCCTGCTCGCGGCCTTCAGCTCCTTGACCGTCCTGACGACCGATGTCTACCTGCCGGTGCTGCCATCCCTCGGGCGCGATCTCGAGGCCAGCAGCGCTGCTGCAGCCGCGACGGTCTCCGCGGTCCTGGTGGGCATCGCCGTCGGGCAGCTGCTCATCGGCCCGATCAGCGACGCACTCGGCCGCCGGACCCCGCTGCTGGCCAGCGCCGCCACCTACGCGGTGGCTCATCTGGCGGCTGCGCTCGCGCCGAACATCGCCACGCTGCTGGTGATCCGCCTGGTCGCGGGCCTGGCCACCGCCGGTTGCATCGTGGTCGCCCGGGCGATCGTGGCCGACGTCTATCCCGGCTCCGCGGCTGCCCGGGGTTTCGCGACGCTGAGCGCGGTCGTGTCGATCGTCCCGGTCCTGGCGCCGGTGGCCGGAGGGGCCCTCGCGCACGTGATGTCCTGGCGAGGCATGTTCGTCGTGCTGGCTGTCGCCGCCGTCCTGCTCACCGCGCTCGGCTGGCGGGTGCTGCCCGAGACGCTGCCGCCCGAGCAGCGCGTCCCGGCCCACCCCATGTCGATCCTGCGCGATCTCACCCCGCTGTTGCGCCATCGCCGGTTCCTCGCCTACGTGGCGGCGATGGCGGCCGCCGGCGGGTACCTGTTCGGCTACATCGGCGCTTCGGCCTTCATGCTCCAGAACAGTTTCGGCCTGTCACCGCAGCAGTTCAGCTTCGTGTTCGCGCTGAACTCGGTCGGCCTGTTCGCCTTCTCCTGGACCACCCGTCACCTGGTCGGCCGGGTGGACCCGCAGCGGCTGCTGGTCACCGGCCAACTCGCGGCGCTCAGCGGCGCGGGGCTGCTGGCCCTCGGCGTCGCGCGCCACAGCCTGCCGATAGTGCTGGGTGGACTGTTCCTGGCCATTGCCTGTCTCGGCCTGGTCATGCCCACCGCAACCGCACTGGGCATGGCCGCGGCCAGCGGGCGTGCCGGCTCGGCCTCCGGTCTGATCGGCATCTGCCAGTTCACCGCCGGTTCGGCCGCCGCCCCGCTGGCCGGTATCGGCGGCTCACCGTGGTCGCTGGTGTTCGTCGTGGCCATCAGTGCCGCGGCGGGCTTGATCCTTCGTTTCGTTCTGTTCGCGCCGGCTGAGCCCGCGCCCGTACTAGGGAGTCCTTCATGAGCGCACGACCCTTCCCGCCCGGCTTCCTGTTCGGCGTCGCCAGCGCCGGACACCAGGTGGAGGGCGACAACGTCGACAGCGACACCTGGTTCGCCGAACGGGTGACGCCGAGCGTGTTCCGTGAGCCGTCGGGCCCGGCCTGCCAGGGCTATCTGCGCTGGCGGGAGGACGTCGACCTGGCCGCCGACATGGGTCTGAACGCCTACCGGTTCTCGGTCGAGTGGGCTCGGGTCGAGCCCGTCGAAGGCACGATCGAGGAGCAGGCGCTGGCTCACTACGAGGCGATCGTGGACCACTGCATCACCCGTGGTCTGGCCCCGATCGTCACGCTCAACCACTTCACCTCGCCGCACTGGTTCGCCCAGCGCGGGGGCTGGCTGGACCCGGACGCCCCGCAGGTGTTCGCCCGCTACTGCGACCAGGTGGCGGCCCGCTTCGGTGACCGGATCGCCTACGCCGTCACCATGAACGAGCCGAACCTGCCCCGGCTGCTCACCTGGATCAACCTGCCCCAGTTCGTCCGGGACCTGGAACGGGCCACCCTGGCCGCGGCGAGCGAGGCAGCGGGGGTGCCTCGGTACCGCCTGGCCAATGTCGTGCTGCCGGAGGAGTTGGACGCCATCGGTGAGGGTATGGCCGCCGGACATCGGGCCGCGAAGGCCGCCCTCAAGCGGCGCGTACCCGGGTTGCCGGTCGGGCTGAGCATCGCCGTCGTGGACGACGTCACGGTCGGCGACGATTCGTCCCTGCGCGATCGCAAGCGGGCCGAGGTCTACGGTCCCTGGCTCGAACTGGCGGCGGCGGACGACTTCGTCGGGGTGCAGAACTACGAACGCGCCTACTACGACGGCAACGGGCAGGTCGAAGCTGACGGTTCAGCGTCGACCGGCGGCTTGTACAGCGGCGTTGATGCGGGTTCGCTCGCCGGGGCGGTGCGCTACGTCCAGGCCGCGAGCGGCGTTGCCGTGCTGGTGACCGAGCACGGCATGGCCACCGCCGACGACACCCGCCGGGCCGCTCAGCTCGAACCGTCGCTGGCCGGACTGCTCGACGTGATCGAGGACGGTGTACCCGTCCTCGGCTACCTGCATTGGTCGCTGATGGACAACTTCGAATGGATCTTCGGCTACAGCGAGCAGCTCGGGCTGCACACCGTGGACCGCCAGACGTTCGAGCGCAGCCCCAAGCCCAGCGCCGGTGTGTACGCCGCGATCGCGCGGGCCGGCGCTGTCCAAGGCTAGGACGGGCGAGGAAGGGGCCTCGGCGCAGGCTGGGGCCCCCGCGGGTCAGACCTGCGTGGCGAGCTGGCGCTCCAGGTCCCCGAGCACTCGGTAGCAGTCCAGCACCGAGGACACACTGGAGTTCGGCTCTCGGCCCTCCCGGATCGCGGCGACGAATTCGCGGTCCTGCAGCTCGATGCCGTTGGTCGACACGTCGACGCCGGAGACATCGATCGGCTCCTCCTTGCCGGTCACCAGATCGTCGTAGCGGGCGATGAACGTGCCGTTGTCGCAGATATAGCGGAAGAAAGTGCCCAGCGGGCCGTCGTTGTTGAAGCTCAGGGACAGGGTGCAGATCGCACCCTGTTCGGTGCGCAACTGGATCGACAGGTCCATTGCGATACCGAGATCGGGATGGATCGGCCCCTGGACCGCGTTGGCGATCGTGACCTTCTGCCCTGTCTGGTACTGGAACAGGTCGACGGTGTGCGCGGCGTGGTGCCACAGGAGGTGGTCGGTCCAGCTCCGCGGCTGGCCGAGCGCGTTCATGTTCGTACGGCGGAAGAAGTACGTCTGGACGTCCATCTGCTGGATCGACAACTCACCCGCCTCGATGCGCCGCCTGACCCATTGGTGGGACGGGTTGAAGCGCCGGGTGTGGCCGACCATGCAGACGAGTCCGGTCTCCTGCTGGACACGCTGCACCTGCAGGGCATCGGCCCACGAGTCGGCGAGCGGAATCTCGACCTGCACGTGCTTGCCCGCCCGCATCGCACTGATCGCCTGCTCGGCGTGCAACTGCGTGGGCGTGCACAGGATGACCGCGTCCACGTCGTCGCGCTCCAGCGCCTCGACGAGTTCGGTGCCCGCGTGCGCCGCGCCGTACTTGTCGGCGACTTCCCGGGCCTGGTCGAGGCGGCGGCTGATCACCGAGGTGACCGAGACACCATCGATCGCCGTCAGGGCGTCGAGGTGCTTGATTCCGAACGCGCCGGCGCCGGCGAGTGCGATTCGCATGATGGGTGGTCTGCCTTCATCGTTGGTCGGGACTGGTCGGGACTGGTCGGGACTGGTCGGGACTGGTCGGGCTTGTATCGGGTGTGGACTGGCCGGGACTGGTCAGGACTGGCCAGTTCTGGTCAGGGCTGTGGCTGCAGGACGAGATGTCCGACGGCGGTGTTGCTCGCGGGCACGTGATAGAAGCGGTGCAACGCCTCGACGTCATCGCTGAGCGCACCGCGCATGATCAGCCACATGACCATCTCGACCCCCTCTGATCCGGCCTCCCGCAGGTACTCGATGTGCGGGATCGCGGCAACCGCCGCCGGGTCGCTCACGATCGCATCGAGGAAGCGGTTGTCCCATTCCTGGTTGATGAGTCCGGCGCGAGCGCCCTGGATCTGGTGGCTCATCCCTCCGGTCCCCCACACCTGCACACTGAGGTCTTCGGGGTACGAGGCCACCGCCCGTCGGATGGCCTTACCCAGGTTGAAGCACCGGTTCCCGGTCGGGGGCGGGTACTGCACGACGTTGACCGCCAGCGGAATCACCTTTGTGGGCCAGGCCTCTGGCTGTCCGTACACCAGCGACAGCGGCACGGTAAGGCCGTGGTCGACGTCGAGCTGGTTCATCAGGGTGAGGTCGAACTCGTCCAGGATCAGCGACTGCGCCAGGTGGGCGGCCAACTCGGGGTGACCCTGCACGACCGGAACCGGGCGGGGGCCGTAGCCCTCGTCGCACGGCTGGAACGACGCCGCCGTCCCGAGCGCGAACGTGGGGATCATCGTCAGGTCGAAGGCCGAGGCATGATCGTTGTAGACCAGGATCACCACGTCCGGCGGCGCGGCATCGGCCCACGAGCGTGTCCACTCATATCCTGCGAACAACGGCTGCCAGTAGGCGTCCTGAGTCTTGCCCAGATCGATCGCCATGCCGATCGCCGGCACGTGGCTGGTGGCCAGTCCGGCCGTGATGCGTGCCATGTCAGGCCCTCTCGCTCTTGGAACGCCAGCCGTCCGGGCTGCGCCCGCCGGCCAGCATCATCGCCTGGTACTCCTCGACGGTCATGCCCGTCATGGTGCTGACGGCCTGAACGTAGCTCAGTCCGTCGCTGGCGAAGATCTTGGACAGGAAGTACACGTTGCCGCCGAGGTCCAGCATCCGTTGGAAGTCGCGGTCGAGCACGGCCTGCTTCTGCTCCTGCGACATCGGCCACTCGTCGAGGTAGGCCCGTTCGTCGGCGTGGAAGCGCTCGCGGTTCGCCGCGGCCATCAGGCTCATGCACATCTGGTTGAGCGGGAAGCCCTGGCGGGAACGCTCGGCGGTGAACACCGTAGTGCCGGGCAGGTCGTCGAGTTCGGAGTTGTCCACCATCTAGTCCTTCCAATACAGGCGGTTGGGGTTGTCGACCAACAGGCTCTGCTGCAGGTGCGCGGTCGTCGCGATGTGCGGGATCACGTCGACGAGCGCACCGTCGTCGGGCATGTGAGCCTTCATGTTCGGGTGCGGCCAGTCGGTACCCCACAGCACCCGATCCGGGAACCGCTCCACCACGGTACGAGCGAACGGGCGCACGTCGAGGTACTCCGGTGGACCGGTCACCGAGATCCGTTCGGGGCAGCTCACCTTGCTCCACACGGTTGGATTGTCGTCCATGAACCGCAGGAACTGCGCGAATTCGGGTCCGTCCACGGGTTTGCTGACGTCGGGCCGGCCCATGTGATCGACCACGACGTCCACCGGCAGGGACGTGAACAGACCCCAGCGCTCGGCCAGATCGGCCGCCTCGAAGTAGACCACGACGTGCCAGCCCAGCGGGGCGATCCGGTCGACCAGGGAGCGGTAGTAGGCGTCCGGCTTGGGATCGACCAGTCGCTTGACGAAGTTGAAGCGCACGCCACGGACGCCGGCGGCGTGCAGGTCGTCGAGCTCGGCCTGCGATATCGAGGGCCGAATCGTCGCCACGCCCCGAGCCCGGCCATCGGCGGCGACGAGAGCGTCGAGCATCGCCGTGTTGTCCGCGCCGTGGCAGGTCGCCTGCACGACGACGTTCCGATCGAAGCCGAGGAAGTCGCGCAAGGCGAAGAGTTCGTCCTTACCGGCATCGATCGGGGTGTACTTTCGCTCGGGCGCGTAGGGGAACTGCGCGCCCGGACCGAACACGTGGCAATGCGCGTCCACCGCGCCGGCCGGGGGCTGGAACCTCGGCTTGCTCGGGTTCGGGTGGTAGGCCAACCAGTCGGCGTCGGGAGTGAAGGTCGAACTCATCACAGACCCCGTGCCGTCAGCGAGGCGTCCAGACGCGGGTAGACGCGCCGGGCGTTGCCGGCGAACACCTGCGCGCGCTGGACCTCGGTGAGGTCGGCGGCGTCGACATAGCGCTTCGTGTCGTCGAAGTACTGCCCGGTGGTCGGGTCGATTCCGCGCACGGCGCCGACCATCTCCGATCCGAACAGGATGTTCTCGACGTCGATGACCGTGAACAGCAGATCGATGCCGGGCTGGTGGTAGACGCAGGTGTCGAAGAAGACGTTTCGCATCAGGTGGGTCGACAGCGGCGGCTTGTCGAGCATGTCGGCCAACCCCCGAAAGCGGCCCCAGTGGTAGGGCACTGCGCCACCGCCGTGCGGGATCACGAGCCGTAACTCGGGGAAGTCGGCGAACAGATCACCTTGCAGGAGCTGCATGAACGCAGTCGTGTCGGCGTTGAGGTAGTGCGCTCCGGTGGCATGGAAGACCGGGGTGCAACTGGCCGAAACGTGCACCATCGCGGGCACGTCGAGCTCGACCATGGCTTCGTACACCGGGTACCAGTACCGGTCGGTCAGCGGCGGAGAATTCCAGCGCCCGCCGCTCGGATCGGGATTGAGGTTCACGCCGACGAAGCCGAGTTCGACGCAGCGCCGCAACTCGGCCACGGCCGCGTCCACCGGCTCCCCCGCGGTCTGCGGCAACTGACCGACTCCGATGAAGGTCTCCGGAAACAGGCCGACGACGCGGGCGATGAGATCGTTGCAGGCCCGGGCCCATTCGATGCCCGTGGCGAGGTCGCCCTGATGATGAGCCATGGCCGAGGCCCGGGGGGAGAAGATGGTCATGTCCGCGCCCCGCTCGCGCAGTAACTTGAGCTGGTTCAGCTCGATCGTCTCGACGATCTCCTCATCGGAGATCTGCGGATACGCCGGGGCGGCGCGGCCGTCGAGGAAGGCCTGCAGCTGACTGTCGCGCCAGTCGTTGTGCGGTGTCGGCGCGGTCGTGTAGTGGCCGTGACAGTCGATGATCACGCGGTCGTCTCCTCGGGGTGGTCGATGGCGTGCAGCAGGGCGTCCACCATGGCGGTGGTCGAGCCGGCCTGACCGGCCTCGGGAAAGCCCGCGGCCCACCGTTGGCGTTGTACCGCAGCCAGCGACATGTAGGGGTCCACGCCGGCCTCGGACACCGTGGCCGCGGCCTCCTCCATCTCCTCGGCACGCCGTCGACCGTGTTGCAGCGAGCGGGAGATGAAGTAGCCGGCCACGGCCTCCCAGTCCGCCGGCGGAAGGATGTTGGGCAGCGAGTCGAGCACGTCGCGATCGACCCCGAACCGCCGCGCGGTCAGCAGGGATTCGACGAGCAGCGACTCCAGCCCCTTCACGATGACCGACCGGCACAGCTTCGTGGCCGCGGCCCGGCCGATCTCCTCCGACACGACCGTGGTGTCGACGATGCCGAAATCACCGGCCAGCGCGGCGAACTCCGCGGCGTGCCGGCCGCCCAGCAGGAACGGCGACGCCAGGCGCTTCGGACCGATCGGGGACATCAGGGCCGCTTCGACGTAGCGCCCGCCGGCTCCCTCGATCTCGGCCGCGGCGGCCTGCTTGTGGCCTGGAGAGGATGAGTTGAGGTCGAAGAACCACGCACCGGGCCCCAGTTGCGGCAGCACCGAGCGCGCGGCAGCGACGCATTGGGCCGCGGTGACCGCGCTGATGACCAGCTCCGCGCCGGCAGCGGCTTCACCGGCCGAGGAGGCCGCGGTGAGTCCGAGCCCACTGAGGTGGCGAGCCGCCGAACTGCGCGGATCGGTGAAGGCGGTGTCCCACGACGTCAGGTCGGTGATCCCGGCGGTGCGCAGATCCTCCGCCAGGATGCGCCCGACCTCCCCGAGACCCAGCAGCAGCACCCGGGTCATCCGGTTGCTCCCGCGCTCCACGTGGCGGCCGGCACCATCACGTGACCGCGCATCAGCAGCCGGGCGGTGCGCAGCAGCGCGGACCGGCGAACCTCTGGAGGGTTCTGGGAACGGTCGACGTCGAGGCTGACCGTGAAGAATCCCGTCGGGTGCTCGACGACCACATCGAGGACCCCATCGACCGGGCCGTCGGCGGTCCCGTCCGGCTCGGGCGCCTGGGCGACGGCTTCGGCCACCGAACCGGGCAGCAGACATGCGGTCGCCACCGACACGGCACCGAGGACGCCGATGGCCTCGTGCACGCGGTGCGGGATCAGCGTGCGCGTGGACACCGTGCCGCCAGCGGTGGCCGCGGACAGCAGGCTCATCTTCGGGACGGTCTTGGCCGTCACGTCACCCAGCTTCATCAGCGGCCCGGCGGCCAGGCGCACCTGTTCGATGCGCTCCAGCACGTCGGTCATCGCTTCGAGCTCGGCCGGGGTCTCCGTACCGCTCAGACCGAAGTCCGCCGCGGCCAGGCACACCACGGGCATGCCGTTGTCGATGCAGGTGACCGACAGGCCAGCGATCTCGTCGACCACGTTGCCGGTCGGCAGCAGGGCGCCGCAGGAGGACCCCGCGGTGTCGGCGAATTCCAGCGGGATGGGGGCATGCCGTCCCGGCACGCCGTCGATGGCGGCCTCGCCGTCGTAGTGGACCGCACCACCGGGAGTGCGGACATGGGCGGTCGCGAGGGTGTCGGTGTTCTGCATCCAGATGCGGACGGGCGTGAGGCCGTCGCGCGCCTCGACCATGCCGTGCTCGATCGCGAACGGCCCGACGGCGGCGAGCATGTTGCCGCAGTTCTGCGAGTCCGACACCTCGGGCCGGTCGGGCCAGACCTGCAGGAACAGGTAGTCCACGTCGGCGTCCGGGCGTGCCGAGCGCGAGACCACGGCGACCTTCGAGGTGAGGGGGTGCGCGCCTCCCATGCCGTCGATCTCCCGCTCGTCGGGTGAGCCCATCGCGGCGAGCAGGACTGCGTCACGCTCGGCTCGGCCGGTCGGCAGATCGGCACGGTCGAAGACCAGCCCCTTGGAGGTGCCCCCGCGCATCACGTCGCAGGCGATCGCGGTCTGGGTCGGAGCCGGAAGCTGCCACGGCGTCTGGGTCATTATTGCGACCAGTCCTCGTACCGCAAGCCCTTGGCGGCGAGCCGCTCACGCATGCCGTAGACGTCCAGCCCGAGCTCGCCCGCGGCGAACCGCGAGCGCTTGGCCGCCTCGTTGTCCTCGCGGGACCGGGCCTTGTCCAGCACCGCCCCGGCGTTTTCTCGAGGCACGCAGACCACCCCGTCGTCGTCGGCCACGATGACATCTCCCGGCCGGACGTACACACCGGCGATGGTGATCGGCACCTGGCAGTCGCCCGGGGTCTCCTTCACGGTTCCCTGCGCGCTGATCACCTTCGACCACACCGGAAAACCCAGCTCGGTCAACGTCGCGACGTCCCGCACGCCGGCGTCGATGATCACGCCGCGCACTCCGCGCGCCCGCAGGCTCTCGGCCAGCAGATCACCCAGATAGCCGTCGTCGCACGGACTGGTCGGGGTCACGACGAGCACGTCGCCGGTCTGGGCCTGTTCGACCGCTACGTGCAGCGTCCAGTTGTCGCCCGGCGCGACGGTGCAGGTGAGCGCCGTGCCGGCGATCCTGGCCGGCCGATAGATGGGCCGCAGCCGGTGATGCAGCAGGCCGGTCCGTCCCTGCGCCTCGTGGACGGTGGCGGTTCCAGCCGCCGCGAGTCCGTCGACGAACTCCAGGGCGGTACGCGGGGTGTTTCGAACGACGACGGGCACGGAGGCTCCAGATCAGGCGGGCGGGCGGGTACTGACAGCTTCCCAGCCCAGTGGCCGCAGCGATACGATCGGTTTCCGTCTGACGGAAACCGACCCGATTCGTAGGAGGACCCCTGACCACCACCGCCCGACCCTCGGTGACCGCTCGCGTACTGGCCATCCTCGCCGCGTTCGACGAGCAGCATCACCGACTGACGCTGAGCGAGATCGCCGCGGCCGCCGGGCTGCCGGTGTCCACGGCGCACCGGCTGCTCGGCGAGTTGGAGTCCTGGGATGCCCTGCAGCGTGAGGCGGACGGACGTTACGTGGTCGGTCGGCGGTTGTGGAAGGTCGGCACGCTTGCCCCGGTGGCCCGGCAGTTGCGGGAGGCGTCGCTGCCGGCCATGGAAGATCTTTACGAAGCCACCCACGAGAACGTCCAGATCGCCGTACGCGAGGGTCGGCACGCGCTCTGGGTCGAACGGATCCACGGCCGGGCGTCGGTCCCGACGCTGAGCCGGCCCGGTGCCCCGCTGCCGCTGCACGCGACCGGCGTCGGCAAGGTCCTGCTGGCCTGGGCGCCCCGCGACGTCGTCGAGGCGTGCCTGGACGAGCTGACCCTGATCACCCGGTACACCATCACCGAACGCGGCCGCATGCTGCGAGAACTCGCGACCGTCCGGCGGCTCGGGTACGCGCGCACCGCTGAGGAACTGGGGTATGGCACCTGCTCGCTCGCGGTCCCGGTCTACGGCCAGGGACGGCAGGTCATCGCGGCCCTGGCCATCGTGACCAGCACCGTGCGCAGCGATCCGCAACGGTTCGCCTCGGCGCTGAAGGTGGCCGCCGCATCGATCACCCGCCGGATGGCGATCTGACCGGGCGGCGGCTCAGCGCGAGGGGCAATCGCAGCGTGCGGTCGCCCGTACCGGCCGGCGCGCATCGGCGGCACCCGGCGGGTAGACCGCCGCGTGGTGATCGCGCACGTAGACGAGGCGATAGTCGACGTCCGACAGCGCGAGGCTGACCGCCTGCGCGGTCAGGGTCGACACGTCGCTGACCTGGCCGATGCGAAACAACGAGCGCGTCTCGGCGATCACGTCGTCGTCGCCGGCTCGGAGCACGACCGCGATCTCAGGAGCGACCGCGAGCGCGGCGAGGGAGACCTCCACGTTGTCGAGGTCGTCCGAACCCATCGCGGCCAGTGCTCGGGCCCGGCCCAGCGACAGCCGCTCCAGCACCGCGCGGTCCTCGGCATGGGCGATGAGCACCGGGATCCGGGCCGCCTTGGCCAGCCGGAGGTTCGCCGCCTGCGGGTCACGTTCGACCGCGACCACCGGTACGTGCAGCTCCCTCAGCCGCATGCACAACCGCAGGCCGACCTGGCCCAGACCGACGACGACGACGTGGTCGCGGCGCGGAAGGGTCCGGGAACCGATCAGGCCGATACTTCGGGTCGACAGGGTCCGGTCGACCAGCCCGGCTGTGAACAGGGCGGTGAACACGATCGTCGCAAGCATGCCGAAACTGGAGACGACCAGGTACCAGATCGGTGACTGTCGACCCTCCCCCGGTCCGACGGTGGCGATCACCCTGGTCGCGTCGTAGATCGACCGGACGACGGGCTCGTGAAGTGCGGTCGAGAGCAGCACCCAGTCGACGAACAGCGTGAGCAACAGCCCGAGCAGCCCACCCAGCAGAACCCGGCTGGTGATGTCGTGCGGGCGCAACTGCCGAGACAGTGCCGACAGCATGGTCCGCACTCGCCCGCGACCGGGCCGCCAGGGCCGCTCGACCGGACCGTCGCGATGGTCGCTGACCGTCCGGTCCCGGCCCTGCTCGTCGCGAATCACGGCAAGTTCGCCCAGGCACGCCCCGACGATCGAGGCGACCGAGACGTCGGCCGGTGAGGTGGCGGTGCAGTTCGGCACCGCCCGGATCAACTGCTCGGCCACGGTCCGGTCGAATACCGTTGCCACGAGCCTGACCCGGGGCCGCACATGCTCGACCAGCAGCGCGTACCTGAGGGCCACGACGTCGCCCCGCACCAGCACCGCCACCGCCGACACCTCCGCGGTCAGGGCGGCGCGCAGTTCACCGTCTGTCGGCTCGGGCAGGTGGGTGACCGGCAGGCCCTGTTCGACCAGCGACGCGCACAACCGCCGAGCTACCTCTACGTTGCCGATGATCACGGTCTGCGCGGGGCTGTTGGCCGCGTCGGTCATGATTCCTCGCTCTCACAATCGGGGCTTGCACGAGCACGTCACGGCGCGCTCAGAGCCGTGCGGACGTAGCTGAGGATGAGCTCTTCGGCTGTGCCGGCGTCGATGTCGTACTCGTCCAGGACGACGTAGAAGCCGTAGCCGTCCTCCAGGGCGACGATGTTCCGGGCAACGGTTCGCGCGGGCGCGGCGGTGTCGAACGCGCCGACCGCTTGCCCGGCGACGATGATCGAGTGATAGATGCCTACCTGACGTTCAAAGTATAAACGGGTGAGGGCAGCGAATTTGCTGTCCCGGAACGCCGTGCCTTCGAACTCGTAGAGCGCCCGCACGAGCTCGTCGTCCGGCCCGCTAGGAAGGCCACCCCGCAAGGCCACGACCAGCTTCTCCCAGGGATCGTCGACCGCGTCCACGGCCTCCTCCCGCAGGCGGCAGAAACGTTCCTTGGCTTGGTGGTGTACTTCGACGAGGAGGGCGTCCAGCTCGCTGAAGTAGTACAAAACCGCACCGGACGTCAGGCCGGCTTCGTCGGCGACGTCCCGCAACCGCACGGAGGACAGGCCGAGCTTGACGATCGCGCGTTGGGCCGCGGCCACGATCTGGGCTCGGCGCTCGCTCTGATTCTTCCTCCGGGACACAGGGGCGATCGTCTCACGACCGCCCCTGTGTCACCGCTCCCGCAGCGCTTGACACGGCGTCCATGTGCCGACATTCTTTGACCATCGATCAGCGAATGAGGGGCGGCGCAGGCAGCACGACCGGCACCTGCGCCGAGCAGCGATCCTGCTCGTCGCGCGACCACGCCCGCAGCGCGTGCACATCGAGGTCGACCGAGGTGCCGGCCTCGTACGGGACGAGCGCGGCGCTTCCGCGCCTGAGCAACGCCAGCGCTCCCACGCGATTGCCACGGGCGGCGTGGGTCACCCCGACGGCCAGTTGAGCCAGCCCGCGCCACAGCTCCCGCTCGCTGTCCGGCGCCTGTTTCCAGGCGTCCTCCAGGACCTCGTGGGCGTGGAAGGGGCGGCCGGCTCGAAACAGCCGGTCGGCCTCCAGCAGGGCTTGCTCGGACGAGCGGACGACGGGCTCCCCGTCGACGAACTCACCCGGGCTGCCGTAGGGCAGCGGACGTCCCAGCTCATCTCGCGGCCGGCGATTGCGCCGCGGCCTGCTCGTTGCGTCGGCATTCATGGGCCAGGGCCATCCAACCGGTGAGGGGACTTCAGGGTATCGCCGGCCGGGGTTGTCCGTCCCCGGGACGACTCAACCGTAGATCCGCGCCTCGGCCGCGGCCCAATCCCGCTCCTGCCCACTCGGCCGGAAGCGGGTGACGGGTTCGGCGGTGCTGCTGATCCGCCGCAGGTCTGACAGGTGCCCGTTGATCGCGCCGATCGCGCGGGCCTGCACCAGCGCGTTCCCGATCGCCGCCGCTTCCACGGGTCCGGCCAGGACGGGCAATCCCGTTGCGTCAGCGGCCAATTGGCACAGCAGGCCGTTGCGAGCGCCGCCTCCGACGACGTGGACGACACTGACGTCGGTGCCTGAGAGCTCGGCGGCCTGGCGCACGGTTCTGCGATACGCCAGAGCCAGGCTGTCCAGGATGCACCGCACGACCGCGGCCTGGGTGGCGGGTTGGGGCTGCCCGGTCTCGGCGCAGTACTCCCTTATTCGAGAGGGCATATCTCCCGGCGGCAGGAAGCGGATGTCGTCGGGGTCGATCAGGCTGCGATGGCCCGGCTGCGTGGCCGCCGAGCCGATGAGCGCGGCGAGGTCGACCGTCTGGCCCGCCGCCTGCCAGCTGCGGACCGACTCCTGCAGCAGCCACAAGCCCATGACGTTGCGCAGGAAACGGGTGGTTGCGTCGACGCCGCCTTCGTTGCTGAAGTTGGCTCGGCGGCTGGCGTCGGTCAGCACAGGTCGGGTGAGCTCCAACCCGACCAGCGACCAGGTTCCGCAGGAGATGTAGGCGAAGCCCTCCCCCTCGGCCGGCACTCCGACGACGGCCGAGGCGGTGTCGTGGGAACCGACACACACGACCCGGGACGACGCATCCAGGCCAGTGCTCTCCTGGACCTCGGGGCGCAGCGCCCCCAACACCGTGCCGGGATCGACGATCTCGGGCAGCAGGCGCGCGACCCCGGCAAGCGTCGCGAGAATCTCCGGCGACCACGTCCGGGTGTGCGCGTCGACCAGGCCGGTGGTCGTGGCGTTGGTGTATTCGGCTGTGCGAACCCCGGTCAGCCAGTAGTTGAACAGGTCAGGGACGAGCAGGAGCTCGCGCGCGATCTGCATCGCCGGAGCGTCGAGACTGGCCGCCAGCTGGAAGACCGTGTTGAAGGGCAGGTGCTGAATGCCGGTGCGTTCATACAGGATCTGGCGCGGCAATCGCTCGAAGACCGCGTCCGCGGCACCGGCTGTCCGCAGATCACGGTAGTGCACCGGATTGCCGATGAGGCGGCCATCCTCGGCGATGAGTCCGTAATCGACGGCCCAGGAGTCGACGCCGATCGAATCGACCGGGCCGTGAACCTGGCGCGCGCGCCGCAGACCCTCCAGGGCCTCGCGATACAGGTAGAGCACATCCCATTCCAGCGAACCGGCCACGCGCACCGGCAGGTTCGGATAGCGGTGCAGCTCCACGAGGGTCAACGCATCGGCGGAGACCGTCGCGGACAGCACCCGTCCGGACGAGGCGCCGAGGTCGATGGCGACACAATGCGCTGGCGGTGGGCTCACGGCAGTCCTTGTCTCGGCTGGCAACGGCGGATCAGTCCTCGATCGGAGGCCGACGTGCAGTGCGGGCTCGGTCGCGTTCCTAGCGCAGGAACGCCGCCGCGACACCTGCGTCGACCGGTACGTGCAGCCCGGTCGTCAGCGCCAGTTCCCCACCGGTGAGGGCGAAGACCGCGTCCGCGATGTGTTCGGGCAGAACCTCCTTCTTCAGTAGCGTGCGCTGAGCGTAGAAGGCACCGAGCTCCTCCTCGGGGACACCGTAGACGGCCGCGCGTTCTGCGCCCCAGCCACTGGCGAAGATTCCCGATCCGCGAACGACCCCGTCGGGGTTGACCCCGTTGACCCGGATGCCGTCCGCGCCCAACTCGGCAGCCAGCAAGCGCACCTGATGCGCCTGGTCGGCCTTGGCCGCCCCGTAGGCGACGTTGTTCGGTCCGGCGAAGATGCTGTTCTTGGAGGAGATGTAGACGATGTCGCCGCCGAAGCCCTGGGCGCGCATGAGCTTGGCGGCCTCCCGTGAGACAAGGAAGGAGCCGCGGGCCATGACGTCATGTTGCAGGTCCCAGTCCCGCAGGGTCGTTTCGGTCAGTGGTTTCGAGATCGACAGGCCGGCGTTGTTCACGACCAGATCGACACCGCCGAAGGCCAGTGATGCCTGCGCGAAGGCCAGGGCGATCTGTTCCTCGCTGCTCACGTCTACGGTCACGGCCACCGCGACGTCGCTGTTGCCGATCTCGGCGGCCACGGCGGCGGCGTTGCCGGCGTTCAGGTCGGCGATCACCACACACGCGCCCTCGGCCGCGAGCCGATGGGCAATGGCCTTGCCGATCCCGGAACCGGCCCCGGTCACGAGCGCGACGCGGGTGGCCAGCGCCTTCGCCTTGGGCATCCGGGCGAGCTTGGCCTCCTCCAGCGCCCAGTACTCGATGCGGAACTTCTCCGACTCGTCGATCGGGGCGTACACCGAAAGCGCCTGGGCGCCACGCATCACGTTGATGGCGTTGACGTAGAACTCCCCGGCCACTCGAGCCGTTTGGGCGTCCTTGCCGAAGGAGAACATGCCCACGCCGGGGACGAGCACGATCGCGGGGTCAGCGCCGCGCATGGCCGGGGAGTCGGCGCTGGCGTACTTGTCGTAGTAGGCGGCATAGTCGGCGCGGTAGGCGGCGTGCAGTTCCCGCAGCCGGGCGGTCACGTCCTCGATCGGCGCGGTGGGCGGCAGATCCAGCACGAGCGGCTTGACCTTGGTTCGCAGGAAGTGATCGGGGCAGGAGGTACCCAGTGCCGCCAGCCGGGGATGATCGGTGGCCTGAAGGAAGTCGAGGACCACCTCGGCGTCGGAGAAGTGCCCGATCTGCCGACGGTCCGTCGAAGCCAACCCTCGGATGAGTGGCGCCAGAGCAGCAGCGCGAGCACGCCGATCCGTCTCCGGAAGCGGTGCATAGCCGGCCAGCGGCGGCCCGAAGGGTTCAGGCCTGCCCCGCTCGGCGATGAACTGTTCGGCGGTGCGAATGATTTCCAGCGAATGGGAGGCGGATTCCTCGCTGGTCGCCCCCCACGCCGTCACTCCGTGGCCGCCGAGGATGCAGCCGATTGCCTGCGGGTTTTGCGCGGCGATGGCGGCGATGTCCAGGCCGAGCTGAAAACCGGGGCGGCGCCACGGCACCCACACGACCCGGTCACCGAAGCACTCGGCCGTCAAGCGCTCACCGTCGGCTGCGGTGGCCAGCGCGATCCCGGAGTCGGGATGCAAGTGGTCGACGTGCGGCTGGGCCACGAGTCCGTGCATGGCCGTGTCGATTGACGGAGCCGCACCACCCCTGCCGTGCAGGCAGAAGTCGAACGCGGCGACCATCTCGTCCTCCCGCTCGACGCCGGGATAGACCTCCACGAGCGAACGCAGACGATCCAGCCGAAGCACGGCGAGCCCGGCCGGCGTCAGCGTGCCGAGGTCTCCACCGGAGCCCTTGACCCAGAGAAGTTCGACCTCCTCCGACGTCACCGGATCGATCGCCGTCCCTTTCGCCGAGGTGTTCCCGCCGGCGTAGTTGGTGTTGCGAGGGTCGGCGCCGAGCGCGTTGGATCGTGCGATGAGCTGTGCCACGGTGGTTGCTTCGTCGGCCATCTGCGGTTCCTTTGTCTGTGCGGCGAATCGGGTTCGGTCTCGAGCCGGCGGAGTCAGGCGCCCCAGCCGGCCGGCGATCCGCCGACTCGCTCGGCCACGATCTGCTGCGCGTAGCCGGAGGCGGCGTAAGCGGCCATCGGATCGGGGTCGAGCCCGAGGTTTCGGCGGTGCTCGGCCAGCATCGGACGGACGTCGGTGTTGTAGGCGTCCATCAGGACGGCGTTCGCGCCGAGAACATCACCGGCGTTCTGCATCCGCTGCAGGGCATCGGTGTCGACGAGCAGTGCCTTGGCGGCTGCCTCCTGGACGTTCATCACCGATCGGATCTGCCCGGGAATCTTCGGCTCGATGTTGTGGCACTGGTCGAGCATGAAGGCCACTTCGGTACGCGGATCGAAGCCGTCGCCCTGGGACACCTCGTGCAGGATGCGGAACAGCTGGAACGGGTCGGCCGAACCGACCATGAGGTCGTCGTCGGCGTAGAAGCGCGAGTTGAAGTCGAAGGCACCGAGCTTGCCCGCCCGGAGCAGGAAAGCGACGATGAACTCGATGTTCGTCCCTGGTGCGTGATGGCCGGTGTCGACGCACACCTTGGCCCGTTCACCCAGCTCCAGGCAGTGGGCGAAGGAGGTTCCCCAGTCCGGGACATCCATCGTGTAGAACGCGGGTTCGAAGAGTTTGTACTCCAGGATCAGCCGCTGATCGTCGCCAAGCCGGGCGTAGACGGCGTGCAGGGCCTCGGCCAGGCGGTCCTGCCGGGCCCGGATGTTGTCCTGGCCCGGATAGTTCGTGCCGTCGGAGAACCAGAGCTTGAGATCACGCGAGCCGGTCTGGTCCATCACGTCGATGCAGTCGAGCAGGTGGGCAACGGCCTTCTTGCGGATGAGCGGATCGGGATTGGTCACGCTGCCCAGGCGATAGTCGTCGTCCTGGAACACGTTCGCATTGATCGTGCCCAGTCGCACGCCGCGTTGCTCGGCGTGGCGGCGAAGCTCTGCGTAGTCCTCCACCTTGTCCCAAGGGATGTGCAGCGCGACGGACGGGGCACTGCCGGTGTATCTGTGCACCTGCGCGGCGTCATCGATCTTCTCGTAGGGCGTGCGCGGCACTCCAGGCTGAGCGAAGACCTTGAATCGGGTCCCTGAGTTGCCGAACGCCCATGAGGGAAGTTCGACGTCGAGCTGGAGCAGAGTCGATGTGATCGAGTCGATGTTCACGCTCTTCCCTCTTCCTTGATCGAGTGGGTGGGTGGGCTGGGCACGATGCTCATGCGAGGTGAAAGGCTTCGGGCAACGGGATCATCGCCGCGTCCGCCGTGCCCGCGCCTTCGTCCAGGCCGAGGAAGAACGGTGCCATCTCCCGCTGCCAGCGTTCGTTGACCTCGCTGCCCTGCATCCGCTGCCGCGCCAGCTCGAAGTCCTCGGTCTCGAGGTAGCCGACGACCGTTCCGTCATCACCGACGAAGATGGAGTAATTGTGCCAGCCTGCCGCCGACAGGCTCGAGCGCATCTCGGGCCAGACGGCTGCGTGCCGGTTTCGGTACTCGGCCACCGATTCCGGTCGGATTCGCAGGGTGAAACAGATGCGGTTCATGAGATCCCCTGAGTCCGGTCGCGCCGGGTTCAGTGACACCCGACGCGACCGGAAGCTCGTTAGAAGTTGAACTGGTCGATGTTGTCCTTGCTGAAGACGGTCGGCTTGCCCAGCAGGATGATTCCGCTGGCGCCGATGGTGTAGCTGCCCAGATCGCCGGCGGTGAAGGTCTCACCACTCGCGCCCGTGATCTGACCGGAGGACAGGGCAACGGCGGTGTACGCCGCGAGCTGTCCGAGTTTTCCGGGATCCCACAGCTCGAACCCGGCGACGGTGCCGTCCTTGACGTACTGGCGCATGTCATTGGGTGTGCCGAGCCCGGTCAGCATGACCTTGCCCTTGTACGACGAGCCCGACAGATACTGCGCCGCCGCCTTGATGCCGACCGTCGTCGGGCTGATGATGCCCTTGAGGTTCGGGTACTGCTGCATGAGGCCCTGGGTCTGCTGGAACGAGGTCTGGGCGTCGTCGTTGCCGTAGGCGACCTTGACCAGTTTCATGTTCTTGTACTGGGGCTTCTTGAGTTCGTCCTTCATGAAGCCGATCCAGGTGTTCTGGTTCGTCGCGGTCTGGGCGGCGGACAGAATCGCGATGTCGCCGGTGTAGTTCAACTGCTTGCCCAGCAGCTGCACCTCCGATCGACCGAGATCCTCCGACGAGGCCTGCGACACGAACACCTGCCGGCAGTCAGGGTTGGTATCGGAGTCGTAGGTCACCACCTTGATGCCGTTCTTCATCGCCTGTTTGAGGGCGGTGCACAGCGCTCCGGCGTCCTGGGCCGAGACCGCGATCGCTGCGACCTGCTGCTGGGTCAGGGTGTTGACGTAGGAGACCTGACCGGCGGTGTCGGTGGCACTGCTCGTCCCGACCTCCTTGTACGTCTCACCGAGCTTGGTGAGCGCGGTCTTGCCGCCACCGTCGGAGGTCGTGAAGTACGGGTTGTTCACCTGCTTGGGCAGGAAGGCGACCGTCAGGCCGGTCTTGAGCGGAGCATTCGGGTTGGCCGAACCGGAGGCAGACGTCGTAGCCGAGCCTGACCCGGACGAGCTGGTGCTGGTTGCGGTGTTCTTTGTCGTACTTCCACAGGCACTCAGGCCCAGCGACAACACCGCCAGCGCTGTACCGGCTACGAGGAGCCGGCCGCGACGAGCAGTCTTCTCAGACATGGTCGACCTTTCGGGGTGAGAGCGTTCCGGGGTGCGGTGTGCAGTACCCGGGTCAAGCACTGGCGGATGCCGCTCGCTTTACCGCAGAGACAACCCTGCGCCGAGCGGCGTATTGGCGAACCTGACGAGCCGTACGCGGTGCTAGTACGGATACGACGAGGAGAACTCCCGTGACGATGATCTGCGTCTGGGCCGAGACATCCTGCAGGCTCATCACGTTCTGCAGGGTGCCGAGCAGGAACACGCCGGCGATCGCACCGAGAATGGTGCCCTTGCCGCCGTCGAAGTCGATGCCGCCGAGCAGAACCGCGGCGACGACGGACAGTTCGAGGCCGGTGGCGTTGTCGTAGCGGGCGCTCGCATAGTGCAGCACCCAGAACACCCCGGTCGCCGAGGCCAGCAACCCGGTCAGGGCGAACAGGATCAAGCGGGTCCGGCGCACCCGTAGCCCGGCGAAGTAGGCGGCCTGTTCATTTGCTCCGATCGCGAACACGGCTCGACCGAAGCGGGAGACGTGCAGCAGCACGACCGCCAGCACAACGAGGACGAGGTAGGGAATCGCCGCGGTGGGCACGAACGAGCTGCCGATCCGTCCCGAGCCGAAAGTCAGGTACTGCTCGGGAAAGTCCGTCACCGCGTTGGCGCCGAGGATGATCTGGGCCAGGCCGCGGAACAGGGCCAGGGTGCCGATCGTCACGGCCAGAGACGGCAGGCCCAAACGAGTGACCAGCAGGCCGTTGAGCAGGCCACCGAGCAGACCGACGGCTAGGCAGATCGGGATGATCTGCTGGATCGGCCAGCCGTTGTTCCACAGCGCGCCCATGATCGCGCCGGAAAGGCCGGCCATCGACCCGACCGACAGGTCGATCTGCCCCGAGGCGACCAACATGCACATGGGCAGCGCGATGATCGCGATCGGCAGGGTGTTTCCGATCAGGAAGGACAGATTCAGGGAGTTGCCGAAATTCTTGACGCTGCCGAAGGAATAGAGCAGCACGAGGACGAGGACCACTGCTACGACGCTGTCCCAGCGCACGAGCGCGCCGAAGCCGCGCTCCCTGAACTCCTTCGACGTAGCGGCGGCAGGACCAGGGTCCGCTGCCGGGGCGGTCTCAGACATGGCGGGCACTCCTCTTCCTCAGGGTGCGGGCTATTCGTACGGCAACGACGCGGTCGACCGCGATGGCCAGCAGCAGCAGGAATCCGTCGATGGCCTGGACCCATACCGAGCTGATGCCCAGCGACGGCAGCATGCTGTTGATCGAGGTGAGCAGCAGCGCGCCGAGGGCCGCGCCGTAGACGCTTCCGGAGCCACCCGTGAACGCCACACCGCCGACGACGACGGCGCTGACGACGGTGAGCTCGAATCCGCTGCCCGTGCCGCTGTCGACGTTGGCGAATCGGGCCATGTACAGGCAGCCGGCCAGGCCGGCCAACGCGCCACACAGGATGTAGACCTGGATGATGCGGCGCCGGACCGGCGTCCCGGCGAGCCTGGCCGCTTCCGGATTGGACCCCAGGGCGTAGAAGTCGCGCCCGGTCCGGTAGTTGCGCAGGAACACCCCGGTCGCGATCAAGACAACCACGGCCAACAGCGCCAGCCAGGGGACGGCGCCCACTCCCCCGTGCCCGAACGACAGGAATCCAGGTGACAGGTCGGCCGCGGTGATCTGCCGGGATCCGACCCAGAGGGAATCGACGCCGCGGATGATGTAGAGGGTTCCCAGTGTGACGACCAGGGACGGGACCTGGCCGAAGCTGACGAGCAAGCCGTTCAGCAGGCCGAAGGCCACGCCGACCGCGAGGGCGGCGAGTACGGCCACGACGACCGAACCGCCGCCCTTGAGCACGTCGCCGGTCGCGAACGCGGCTACTCCGAGGATCGATCCAACCGACAGATCGACGTTGCGCGTCATGACGACGACGGCCTCGCCGCAGGCGACGAGGACCAGGATCGCCGCGTTCAGCAGGAGATCCTTGACCCCCTGCTCGGACAGGAAACGGGAGTTGTCCACCTGCGTGCCGATGAGCAGGACGGCGATAACGCCGACCAGGGCGATCTCACGAAGCCGCAGCAGCGTGTCGACGAGGCGGTGCGTCGCGCTGGGCCGCACCTGCCCGGCCGTCTCGGGCTGCAACGGCACGGTGGCGGTCACGCGGCCTCTCCCACGCCGGACCGGGTCGCCGCGCTGACGACGTTCTCCTCGGTGGCCTCGTCCCGTGAGAACTGGGCGACGAGCCGTCCCTCACGCATGACCAGCACCCGGTCGGCCATCCCGAGGACCTCGGGAAGGTCGGAGGAAATCATGAGAATGGCCAGTCCCTGCGCGGCCAGACCGGACAGCAGCCGATGTACCTCGGCCTTCGTTCCCACGTCGATGCCCCGGGTCGGTTCGTCGACGATGAGAACGTGTGGGTTGATGGCCAGCCACTTGGCCAGCACCACCTTCTGCTGATTACCGCCGGACAGGGTCGAGACGGAGTCGGCCAGCTTGTTGTACTTGACCTGTAGGCGTTTGGCCCAGTCCTTGGCTCGGGAACGTTCCCGGCGCGGCAGCATGAACCCGGCGATGCCCAGTGCGCCGAGCCCGGGTAGGCAGATGTTGCGACCGATCGGCATGTCCATGACCAGGCCCTGCTCACGTCGGTCCTCGGGCACCAGGGCCAGGCCGGACGACATCGCCGCACTGGGCGAGCCGGGCCTCAGCCGCCTGCCGTTGACGGTGACCGCGCCCGCGTGGCTGCGATCGACGCCGAAGATCGCACGCGCCACCTCGGTGCGTCCCGCGCCCACCAGACCAGCCAGCGCCACGATCTCGCCCTTGCGGACGTCAAAACTGATGTCGGCGAAGGCACCTTCGCGGGTGAGCCGCTCGACGTGCAGGGCGACCTCGCCGATCTCGGCCACCTGCTTGGGGTAGAGCTGGTCGAGGTCGCGGCCGACCATGCGGCGGATCAGGCCGTCCTCGGTCAGCTCGCTCACCGGCTCGCTGGAGATCCAGCGGCCGTCGCGCAAGGTGGTGACCGAATCGCAGAGGCTGAAGACCTCCTCCAGGCGATGCGAGATGAACAGCACTGCCGCACCTTGGTCGCGCAGCGTCCGGACGACGGCGAACAGGCGCGCCACTTCGCTGGCCGTGATGGCCGCGGTCGGCTCGTCCATGATCAGCACCTTCGCGTCGAAGGAAAGCGCCTTGGCGATCTCGACCATCTGCTGGTCGGCGATGGACAGCCCGCGGGCGACGTCATCGGGGGCGAGTTGGACCCCGAGGCGGGCGAAGAGATTCGCGGTGGCCTGCTTGATCGCCTTGTGGTCCACCCGGCCCAGGCTTGCCCGGGGCTGGCGCCCCATGAAGATGTTCTCGGCGACCGACAGGTCCGGGAACAGCGTCGGTTCCTGATAGATCACCGCGACGCCGGCATCGCGGGCATCCGCCGGCCCGCGAAAGACGACGGGCTCACCGTTGAGCAACACGGTGCCGGCATCGGGCTGGTACACCCCGGCCAGGGTCTTGATCAGGGTCGACTTACCGGCCCCGTTCTCGCCGGCGAGTGCGTGGACCTGCCCACCCATGAGCGAGATGGACACGTCGGTGAGGGCGGCGACGCTGCCAAATGACTTGCTGACACCCGCCAGGCCCAGCACGCCGGTGTCTGCTCCTGCCATGTCGCCTCCTCGTTCGAAGTCGTGTGAATCCTGCGCGCCATGGGACGAATTTTTCGTGTGTGAAAGCTTTCAGAGCGGCGTTGCCAAAAAGGTAATGCCGCGAAGCGCGGCCGTCAATGGGGAGTTTCCGGCTTGTTACCGGACAGGGCCGCTCGCTAAGCTCCTCTCGATTCCGGGAAGGGTGGTCGCGTGAAGCCGAGAACTCGTATGGCACAAGGGCCTTACCCGCCCGATGCCTGCCGGGTCGACCTCGGCGCCGGCGGCCCCCCGTGAGCGGGCCAGTGCGAATCACGCAGGTGGCCGACCACGCCGCCGTGTCGATTGGCACCGTTTCAAATGTGTTGAATCGTCCCGAGCGGGTTTCGGCGTCCACCCGCGAACGAGTGCTCCGGGCGATGGACGAACTCGGCTTCAGTCGCGACTCATCGGCTGCGGCAACGGGCGCGGGGTCGGCGCCCCCGCCGGAGGAGCTCGCGTCGTCCCCGCGCGAGCCGGACCGTCGATCGGCCGGGATCGTTGCGGTCGCCAAGCGCGCCCGGGTGTCGGTGGGGACGGTCTCGAATGTGCTCAACCGCCCCGACAAGGTGACGCCCAAGACCCGAGACCGCGTGCTGCGCGCGATCGAGGAACTGGGCTTCGTCCGCAACGAGGCGGCGCGGCAGCTGCGCATCGGGCGGAGCCGCACCGTCGGGCTGATCGTGCTCGACGTGGCCAACCCGTTCTTCGTCGACATCGCGGGCGGGGCTGAGAAGACCGCGGAGAAGTCCGGCCTGTCGCTGGTCATCTGCAACAGCTCCGAGCTTCCCGATCGCGAGGCCCACTACCTGAGCCTGCTGGAGGAGCAGCGAAGCTTCGGGATTCTGCTCACGCCGGTGATGACGAAGAACCCGCGGATCGAGGAGATCCGCAAGCGGGGCACGCCGGTCGTACTCGTCGACCGGGCTTCCGGCCGTGGGCAGTGCTCGGTATCGGTGGACGACGTCTCAGGTGGGCAGAGCGCGGTGAACCACCTGATCGGCCAGGGACACGAGAGGATCGCGTTCGTGGGCGGCCCGCGTTCGATCAAGCAGGTTCAGGATCGTCTGAAGGGTTCACGCCTGGCCCTGGACGAGGCCGGGATGCCTACCTCCTCGCTGGTCACGTTCGACACCGACGCGCTCACCGTCGCCGAGGGTCGGCGCGCGGGCGCTTGGCTGTCCGGACTCAGCCGGGCGGACCGCCCCACGGCGGCATTCTGCGCCAACGACCTGCTCGCGCTCGGACTCCTGCAGGAGATGACCAGCCAAGGACGATCCGTTCCGCAGGATTTGGCCATCATCGGTTACGACGACATCGACTTCGCCTCCGCGGCGGCGGTTCCCCTCAGCTCGGTCAGGCAGCCCCGCCAGTTGCTCGGACAGACCGCGACGGAGCTGTTGATCGACGAGGCCGCAGGCGACCCGGCACACAAGCATCGCCAGGTCGTGTTCCAGCCCGAGCTCGTCGTTCGCGATTCCACCCGGCTGCGGCGGGCTCACCCCAAGCGTGGCTGATCGGCAGCGCGCCGCCGATCGGGGGCGGTAGCAATTCGGCTCGGTACGGGCGGCAACAGGGCCGCGATGAGTGCCTCGCCGACGAAGTCCCCGTACCGCCCGGCGGACCATCCGGATTTGAGTACGAGCAGGTCGTAGAACTCGGCCGAGCTGTAGGTCCACAGAATGTCGGACGCCTGGGTGACGGATAAGCCCGGCCGAAGCCAGCCACGGCGCTGCAACCTACGGGCGTTGCGCCGCATACGTTCCCGGCGTTGTCCCTCGGCCTCGGCCAGCAGCTCGGCCATGTCGGGGTCGGACGCCGATGCGGCGCGGATCAGGAGCATGATCGGGCCGACCTCCGGAGCGACCTCGGTGGTGAGCCTCCCCCAACCGCGCAGGACCACCCGGGGGTCACTCTCGGACGTGCTCAGCGCATCTGAACGAGCCGGCGCGGGCACAGCCCCACGTCCTTGGCCTTGGGAGCCCCGCAGGCCGCGCTCCCACAACGCGCGCACAACCCCTGACTTGCCTCCGAAGGCCTTGTAGACGGTCTCGACGGAGACCTCGGCCTGCGCGGCGATCCCGGCGATGGTCGTAGCGGCGTAGCCCGATTCGAGCAGCTGCTGACGGGCGATGTCGAGAATGCCGGAGCGGGTCCGCGCGGCCTGTTCCTGACGGCGGCTGGCGTCGTAGCGGCGCCTGACCTTGACTTCCGGCATATTTCGTTCCAGAGTTGTGTATCGAATATTGGGCGAGCATAGCAAGCCTGGGGAGCTCCAGATGAACGACCCGCGCAGCGTCATCGATCATCTGGTCCAGGTAACGAACGACCACGACCTCAACGCGCTGGTCGACTGCTTCGCCCCGGACTACGTCAACCAGACGCCCGCGCATCCGGCACGCGGATTTCTCGGCCGCGATCAGGTCAGGCGCAACTGGGCCACGATCTTCGCCGGTGTTCCTGATCTGTCCGTGCGCGTGGTGGCGGCTGCGAGCGACGGTGACGAGGCCTGGACCGAATGGCAGATGGCCGGAACGCGCGTCGACGGACAACCGCATGCGATGGCGGGCGTCATCGTTTTCGTCGTGCGACAAGGACTGATCTCGTCCGGACGGTTCTACCTCGAGCCGCTCGATGTGTCCAGCGGTAACGCCGATACCGCCGTCGATCGGCTGATCAACGGTTCGGCGTCGTGATCCTCGTCGCCGGCGGCACCGGCACGCTCGGCCGCCAGGTAGTCGCCCGCCTGGTGTCATCCGGCCATCAGGTACGGGTGCTGACCCGTGTCGCTGCCCACGCCGCGGGACTCGGTGCGCAGGTCTCGATCGGTGACGTGCGCGATCCGTCCAGCCTGGCAGCCGCGTCCACCGGATGCGAGACCGTGGTGGCGGCGACGCACGGCTTTCTCGGCGGACGCGGAGGCGGCCCCGAGGCGATCGACAATCACGGCAACGCGAATCTGATCCGAGCAGCGGTCGATGCGGAGGTCTCGCATTTCGTGCTGCTCTCGGTGCTCGGCGCGAGTGCGGCCCATCCGCTGTCACTGCATCGAGCCAAGCATGCCGCCGAGCAACACCTCTACAACAGCGGCCTTTCCTGGACGGTGCTGCGGCCGTCGGCCTACGTCGAGACCTGGACGGGCGTGATCGGCGCCCCGCTGGCCGACGGCGGCCCGGCGCTCGTGTTCGGCCACGGCGACAATCCGATCAACTTCATCGCGGCCTCCGACGTGGCCGCGCTCGTCGAACGCGCGATCACCGATGAATCGCTGCGCTGCGAGACCATCGACGTTCCCGGACCGGACAACCTGACGATGACGGAGTTCGCTCGTTTGCTCGGAGCGCGTCGGATCAAACGGATCCCACGCGGCGCACTTCGCGCCATGTCCATCGCCGCCGCACCGGTCGCTCCGGCCTTCGCCCGGCGCGCGGCCACCGCGTTGGTCATGGACACCACCGACATGACCGCCGACGCGCACTCGCTGTGCGCGAGGTTCCCCGACCTGTCCTGGCGTTCGGCCTCCGACGTCCTGCGCTCGCGCGAGGCGTGAGCATCACCGACGCGAGGCGTGGCCTGCGGCTACGGCACCGCGGGACCCGTGCCGTCGCCATCGAGGACGACCGGGTCGGGGGCGGCCGGTGCGCAGCGACCTCTGAACGCATCGGGGTCCGGTCAGGGATTTCCCTGAGGCGCCGCGGTGGCTGACCCCGCATTCTGAGCAGGACGCGACGTCACTGCTCGGAGGGGGCTTTCATGATCTCGGTCCGGGACCTGCACAAGCACTACGGAACCGCCCGCGCGGTGGACGGGCTGTCCTTCGAGGTTCGGCCGGGGCACGTAACCGGATTCCTCGGACCGAACGGAGCCGGCAAGTCCACGACGATGCGAATGATCATGGGCCTGGACGCACCGTCGTCGGGGACCGCTACCGTCAACGGACGCCCGTACCGTGACATCCACCGGCCGATGTTCGAGGTCGGAGCCGTCCTCGAGGCCAGGGCGGTACACGGGGGTCGTAGCGCGTTCAATCACCTGCTCTGTCTGGCGCAGAGCAACGGTATCGGTCCTCGACGCGTCCGCGAGGTGTTGGAACTCGTCGGTCTGGACGGTGTCGCCCGTCGGCGCGCGCAGGGATTTTCGCTCGGGATGGCGCAACGACTCGGGCTGGCCGTCGCGCTGCTCGGCGACCCGCCGGTGCTGCTCTGCGACGAACCCGTCAACGGCCTTGATCCAGAGGGGATTCTCTGGATCCGCACCCTGTTGCGCCGGCTGGCCGAAGAGGGCCGGACGGTGCTGGTGTCCAGCCACTTGATGAGCGAGATGGCGCTGACTGCCGATCATGTGGTCGTCATAGCTCAGGGGCGCTTGCTCGCCGAAGGTCCCACCGCGCAGATCATCGCCCATGGCGCGGTGAGCGAGGTGACCCTCCGCTCGCCACAGGCGGCCGCCTTCAGTCCTGTGCTTCAACTCGCCGGCGCAGACGTATCCCCGGGCGGCGACGGTCCCGAGACGCTGCGTATCACGGGGTTGAGCGCCGTGCGGGTGGGTGAGCTGGCCGCGCAGCGGCACATCACGCTGCACGAACTGACCACCCGTGCCCCGTCCTTGGAGGAGGCCTTCATGGCTCTGACCCGTAGCCATCTCGATTTCCAGATAGCAGAAGCGAACGCGTCATGAGCGCCGCCACCGGCACACCGGTCCTGCAGGGCTCTGGCCCGTCCATCGGCCTTGGGAACGTCCTTCGCTCGGAGTGGACCAAGCTCACCACCGTCCGCTCCACATACTGGACCGCCGTGGTCGCCCTGCTGTCGACGGTCGCGCTCGGCGCGGCCATCTGCGCGCGCATGGCCCAAGAGATCTCCATCGGCAAGCAAACCGTCGACGGGTTGGATGCGACGACCTTCAGTCTCAGCGGAATCTACCTCGCGCAGATCGCGGCCGGCGCCCTCGGTGTGCTGGTGGTCAGTTCCGAATACGGCACCGGCATGATCCGCGCGAGTCTGGCTGCCGTGCCGCAACGAGGCGCCCTCCTGGGCGCCAAGGCGGCCGTTTTCGGCGCCGCGAGCCTGGTTCTCGGCGAAATCATGTCCTTCGGCGCCTTCGGGGTGGGCCAGGCCCTGCTGGGCCGGGCGCACGCCGGAGTCTCGCTCAGCGATCCCGGCGTGCTGCGCGCGGTCTTCGGCGGCGGTCTGTACCTGTGCACAGTCGGCCTGCTCGGGCTCGCGATCGGGGTACTCGTCAGGCACACGGCAGGCGCGCTGTCCGCCTTCTTCGGAGTTCTCTTCGCGCCCAGCGTGGTCATCGACCTGCTACCGCCCAGCTGGCACAACGCCATCCACTACATGCCCGCCAACGCCGGCTCGCAGATCCTCACCGTGCAACGCGGCGCCGGTGCCCTGGCGCCATGGGCCGGCTTCGCCCTGTTCTGTACCTACGGAGCAGCAGCTATGGCTGCCGGGTACGTGCTGCTGCTTCGCCGCGACAGCTGAGCCGCCGCCGGCGGCACGAATCGCCCCGGTGCCGCCGCGGCGCATCACACGCATCAGAGCCACCTGAGAGCGATGTTGCAGTCCGGTCACGGGACCCCGACCCGGTCAGTCGTGGCATAGCCTGATGCCGCGTCGCTACCGGCTTCAGCAGCAGGCCAGCGACGAGATCCGACCGAGGTGAGTGTCATGAAACCAAGCCATGGTTTGTCCAGCCCGCATTCAGATCACTACTTCGCCGACCTGATCGAGCGACTCGCCTTCGAGTACGAGGGCACCCTGTCGGTCTGCTTCATCGTGGATGTCGTGCGTCAGTGCCGTGCGCAGCTGGCGGGATCGCCGAAGCCGGCCCTACCCGAACTCGTCGAGCGGCTGGCTCGCTGTCGCCTCGAGGAACTCACCGAGGCCAAACCGGATTCCGCACCCGGAGGCAGACTCGGCACCGATGTTGCGGCGGGGCCTCACCGCTGATCGCGAGGGGGCTCAGCGACGGCCTCCGGACCATCCTTCACGCGGCTCGACCGGCGCCAGGTGCTCGGCCGTGATGACGAAATAGACGCGTCGCGCGACCGAAACCGCTTGGTCGGCGTAGCGCTCGAAGTAACGGCCGAGCAGGCTGACATCGATGGCGGTGTTGACCCGCGCTCCGGTGTGCTCGGCGAGCAGCAGCGCAAACATCTGCCGGTGCAACCGGGTCATCTCCTCGTCGCCGGCGGGCACTCTGGCCGCCAGCGTCGGGTCGCGGCTCGCGAGCGCCGCGGCGACGTCGGCGGCGAGGCCGACCGCGACTTCTCCCATGCCCGTGATCGTGGCACGCAGCGGTTCGGGCACGGCATGGTCGGGATATCTCAGCCGGGCCGCCCGGGCTACGTGCGCCGCCAGGTCACCCATGCGCTCGAGGCCGGCGGCGGCCGGGATGGTCGCGGTCAGCAGCCGCAGGTCGGTGGCGACCGGTTGCTGGGTGGCAAGGAGGGTGAATACGAGTTCGTCGAGTTCAGCCCGCCGGGTGTCGAGCTGGACATCACCGGCGATGACCTGCTCGGCAATCTGGAGGTCGGCCTCCTCGAGGGCGAGCGATCCGCGGACCATCGCGAGGCGAGCGAGTTCGGCCAGCTCGTACAGGGACTGCCAGACGTGGTCGAGTTCAGCGTGGTACTGGCTTCGTGCCTGCACGGTCAGCTCACCTCCTTCGGGTCTTCGGACAAGGTTATCGCGGCGTTGATCAGGGCCAGCAGACTCAGGGCCTGCGGGAAGTTACCGAGGAAGGCTCCGTCGGCGGGTGTGAGCATCTCCGCGAACAGGCCCACTTCGTTGGACGAGGCGAGCAGCTCCTCGAAACGCTGACGGGCCTGTTCGCTTCGGCCACACAGGTGCAGCGCGGACACCATCCAGAAGGAACAGGCGACAAAGCTGCCTTCCTCGTGGTGCATCCCGCTGTAGCGGAAGAGGTGGGGCCCGGAGCCGAGTTCGTCCTGCAACGCGTCCAGAGTGCGACTCATGCGCTCGCCTCGGTCGAAACCACTGATGGCATGCAGGAGGATCGAGGCGTCAAGCTCGTCGGTGCCGGGGTACCACCGGTAGGCCTGGCGTTGTTCGGACCAGCCGTGCTCGTCGACCCACTGACGAATGCGGACCGCCTCGGCCCGCCATCGCGACGGGTCCGCGGCAAGGTGGCCCTGTTCGCACAGGCGCACGGCTGTCACCAGCGCCTGCCAGCAGCCCAGTTTCGACGTGACGTAGTGCCGTTCTTCGGGCAACTCCCACATACCCGCGTCCGGCCGTCGCCAGCGATCGCAGGCAAGGTCGGCGACTGCTTCGAGCTGACGAGCCGTCTCGGTGTCCAGCACGTTGCCGGCGTCGACGTAGCGAGCCACGATGTCCAGCAAGTCGCCATAGACACCGAGTTGCAACTGGCTCACCGCACGGTTACCCGTCACCACCGGCCCGATCCCGCGCCAGCCCGGGACGTCTGGCTCGGTTCGTTCGTGGGACGGGGTGCCGTCGAGCTGATAGAACACCGCCGGATCCGGGCCGTGCTCGCGAATCGTGGCCAGCAGCCAGCTGATGGCGCTGTGTGTCTCCTCCCGCAGGCCGAAGCGGAACAGCGCCTTCAACGAGTACGCCATGTCTCGAACCCAGGCGTAGCGGTAGTCCCAATTCTTACCGCCGCTTGGATCCTCGGGCAGGGACGTGGTCGCCGCGGCGGCGATCGCCCCGGTCGGCGCATGGATCAGCAGTTTCAGCGCCAGGGCGCTTCGATGCACGGGCCCGGACCACTCACCGTCCCAATGGAAGGCTGAACTCCAGTCCTGCCAGTTGGCGATCGTGCGGTCCACACCCTCGTCCAACGCCTGCAGGGACGGGACCTGCAGCGGTTCGCGCTCCGTCGCGACCAGCCCGATCAGGTGATCCACCCCGACTTCGCTCCTGAATCGGAAACGGACTTCCCGATCGTCGCGCTCGATATGGTCGTGGCCGCGCGACTGGACGCTCATGGTCAGGCCGTCGAGTCGAATGAGCGTCGTCTCCGGGCCGGGCTCCAGCCACGGTGAGGCCGTGTTGAGGCAGGTGCCAGGACGTACCGTCGCCTCGAATTCCACCGATCCGGAAAGCCCACTCAGCCGCCGGACAAGCTCGGCCCACGGCAGCCGGCCGGCGACGCCCGTGTTCATCGAGTCCGTCACGCGCGCCTGGCCAGAGGGCGTGCGATAGACCGTGCACAGCACGTTTGTGCCTTCCACATATGACCGTTGCACCGTGTACGGCCCGACCGGAGCCAGGGACATGAAGCCCCCGTCAGCCGCGTCGAGCACCGCCGCGAAGGCCGGTACCGAGTCGAGATCGGGCAGCGGCAACCAGTCGATCCGGCCGTCGGAGGCGATCAGGGCCACGGTCCGGCCGTCGCCGATCGCGGCGTACTCGGCGATGTCGATATAGCCGGCCCCATCCCGGCGGCCCGGCCCGGCCCGCCCCAGCCCAGCGACGCTCACAGCTCCCGCAGCCGCGGCAGGACCTTCGTGGCGTAGAACTCGAAGAAGCCTTCGGCGCTGGTCGAGTCGCGGGCGGCACCCACCTGGCTGATGTGAATGTCGTCGAACCCGGCCTCGGCAAAGGGGATGAACGCATCGACGTGGGCCTGGACGTCGTCGCCACAGGTGATCGAATCGGCCACCATCTCCGGCGTGACGAGTTGGCTGGCCTGCGCGAAGTGCGCGGGACTGGGCAAGGTCTGGGCCAACTCCCCCGGCAGGGACTCGTTTGCCCACAACGCGTGCGCCGTCCTGACGGCCGCCTCCCGATCACCGGACCAGCAGACCTTGTAGCCGGCCTGCATGGGCTTGCCCTCGCCGCCGTTGTCGCGAAACACCCGGATGAGGTCCTGGTCCGGCTTCGTCGTGACGTACCCGTCGCCGATCCGGCCGGCCAACGCCGAAGCCTTCGGCCCGAAGCCGGAGATGTATACCGGTGGCGGCTGGGCGGGCAACGTGAAGAGCCGAGCGTTCTCGACCTGGTAGTGCGGGCCGTGGTGGTTGACGTACTCGCCGCTCCACAGGGCGCGCATGACCTCGACGGCCTCCTCGAGCATGGCCAGCCGCTCATCGGCGTTCGGCCACCGAGCGGCGGTTATGTGCTCGTTCAGCGCTTCGCCGCTGCCCACACCAAGGACGAACCTGCCGTTGGTCAGGTGTGCGGCGGTTGCCGCTGCCTGGGCCACGATTGCCGGATGGATGCGCACTGTCGGGCAGGTCACCGCCGTCGCGATGGGCAGGCTGGTGACCTGAGAAAGCGCGCCGATGACGGACCAGACGAACGGGGAGTTGCCCTGCTCGTCGTTCCACGGGTGGAAGTGGTCGGAGATCCACAGGCAGTCGAAGCCGGCCTGTTCGGCCAGCTTCGCCTGCTCGATGACCTGATGAGCGTCGTATTCTTCGCACGACAAGAAGTAGCCGATCCGCATTGTGCCTCCCTGAGGCATCTCCGCGAGCCGGACTGGTGCTTGAGGCCGTCACTCGCTCCATTGACCCTAGCGGTCGGCCCCGGGTGCCCGCACCCTCGCCCGCCGTGGTGTCGACCTGCCGACCACGGCGGCTCCGACCACAGCCACCGCGCAGGCGGCCCAGAGGGCGTGGTGAAGGCCGGTGACGTAACCAGCCGGGTCGCCGCCGAAGGCCGACGCGGTGGGAATGAAGCTGCCCAGGGTGGCGATGCCGAGCGCGACTCCGGTCTGGCGGAAGGTGTCGTTGATCCCGGTGGCCAAACCAGCCTGCGTAGCAGCGCTTTCCTGCAGGACGAGGCCGCTCATCACCGGGTTGAACACGCCGGTGGCCCCGCAGGCCAGCACGATGCCGGGCATGGTCGCCACCCATGACGAATGTTCGTCGGCCAGGGTCAGCAACGCGAGACCGGCGGCGACGCCGAGCAGCGAGACCGCCAGGGCCACAGTGGGCCTGACTCGGCCGACAAGCTTCGAGGTGGACGCGGCGACGACGATCATCAGCAAGGTGCCCGGAAGGTAGATTGCTCCGGTTTGCACGGGGGAAAGCCCGAGCACCCCCTGGGCGTACAACGAGACATAGAGCAACACCGCGAACAGCGACGATGATATGGCGAAGGCCGCGACCTGGGTTGTGGCGAAGACCCGGTTCGCGAACATCGGCAGCGGCAACATCGGGTGCGAGGATCCGTGCTCGATGGCGAGGAACGCGATCAGGCAGGACACACCGCCGCCCAGACACAGCAGAACCAGCGCGGACGTCCAACCGTCGGCGTCGCCACGGAGCAGGCCGGTGATGAGGGCGAGCAGGGCCGCGGTCAGCACCGTCTGGCCGGGCCAGTCGATGCGCCGGGGATGGGGGTCTTGAGATTCCTCCACCCACCGCAGCGCCACGGCCGCGACCAGGACCCCGATCGGCACGTTGATGAGGAAGATCCATCGCCAGCCGGCGTGTTCGGTGAGCAGTCCACCCACCAACGGACCGATGGCGAACGAGGCGCCGATGGTGGCGCCGAAAGCGGCCAGCGCGGCCGTGCGGCCGTTGCGGTCGGGAAAGGCGTGTCCGAGCAGCGCGAGCGGCACCGCGAACAGCGCTGCCGCACCGATACCCTGCACGGCGCGGGTTGCCACGAGCAGTCCGGCGGACCCGGCGGCGCTGCAGCCGAGGGAACCAAGGCTGAAGACCGCGAGACCGGCGAGCAGGATCCGCCGGCGTCCAAGCCGGTCGGCCAACGAGCCGGCGGTGAGCACGAGGGCCGCAAGCGGCAGGGTGTACGCATCGACCGCCCACTGCACGCCAGGCAGATCGGTGTGCAGGTCCAGAGCGATGCTGGTCAGAGCGGTGTTCACGACGGCGATGTCGAGCATCAGCATCGCGGTGGCGATACACACGACGGCCAGCGTGATCCGGGAGCTCGTTGACTGCCGGGTGGCCCGCTTTCGGCCGGTATTGCCGAGCGATTCTGTCGGCGTGAACGCGGACTGGTCGACGGTGCTGGTCATGATCGCCGCCGCGAGGAGCCGACCGGTGGGGTCGAGGTGATGACGACACCACGGAGGTTCTGCACGCTCAGATAGAGCGCCAGCATCAACAGCCCCGTGTAGACGTCGTTCTCGAACCACCCGAACGTGGTCTGCTGGGCGATGGTGAAGGTGGCGGGATAGACGAACAGGGCGACCGCGATGAGGGCGCTCAGCGCAATCGCGACGGTCCACATCGAGCGTCGGCCCGTGTTTCGGCTCAAGGCGGCCAGACCGAACCCGACGGCGTAGAAACACCATGCGGCCGGCGCCATCGCGTCGAAGCTCGAGTCGGCGGTTCCGACCGCGGTGAGGTAGACCGTGTAGACGGCCGACAGCGCGAACGCCGCGAAAACCGCAATGCTGGTCTGCTGACGGTAGGTACGGATTCGGGCCGCCGGCCACGAAGGGTCTGGTTGAACCGCGCCGCGGCCGGAGTCGACACGGCCTGGCTGCTTGCTTGTCGTAGTCATGGGCACAACCCTGGCGGCCACGCCGAGACCAGGACACCCACAACGCCACCACATCAGGTCTACAGTCGTCCGGCTCCCGGTTGCCGACCCCGATCGTTGTTAGGATTCGGCCGTGGCGGCGCACGAGCCCGACGAGGCAGACTTCGCCGTGCGTTTGCGGCGCTTTCGCACAGCCGCCGCGCTGACTCAAGAGGAACTCGCAGACCGGGCCGGGCTGTCCCACAAGGCCATCGGCGCGCTGGAGCGCGGCGAACGGCGCCGTCCCTACCCGAATACGGTCCGCGCGCTCGCCGACGCGCTGGGTCTGGAAGCTGCCGATCGCGCCGAACTCGTCCGCGCGGCGACCGGATCTGTTGTCACGGCCGGTTCGCCCGACCTGGTCGGCGAACGCGCTAACCGATTCCGCCTTACCGCCGCAGCGCCGTTGATCGGCCGAGGCGCCGAACTGAGCGAGCTGCTCGCCCTGCTCCGGTCGGGACCGTCCAGGCTGATCACCCTGACCGGACCGGGAGGTGTGGGAAAGACGAGTCTGGCGCTTGCCGCTGCTGCTGAATTCGGCGCTGAATTCGCCGGCGAGGTCGCCGGAGAGATCGCCGGCGTGGTCACTGTGGTCGACCTGGCCGGCGTCCGGGAGGCGGGGCTGGTGCTGCCCGCGGTGGCTCGCTCGTACGGCCTGCAGCTCAGCACCCGCGACGAGGTGCTCCAGGTGTTGACGGCACACCTGCAGGACCGGCCTCGGCTGCTGGTGCTGGACAACCTGGAACACCTGCTCGCGGCGGCGGCGGACATCGCCGACGTGGTCGCCGCCTGCCCGTGCCTGCGGCTGCTGGCCACCAGCCGCGCTCCCCTGCGCGTCCGCGTGGAACGGGACTACCCGCTCGGGCCTCTTGCTCTTCCCCGGTCGACGGACGTCAACGCGGTTGCGGCGTCACCCGCGGCCCGGCTGTTACTGGACCGCGCCGGCGCCGCCCGGGACTTTGCCCTCAGCCCACGGACCGCCGCATCGATCGCCCAGATCTGCCACCGTCTCGACGGAATTCCGCTGGCCCTGGAACTGGCCGCTGCCCACGCCCGGTTCCTGGGGCCGCAGGCTCTGTTGGCGCGCTTGGACCAGGCCGTCGCCTCGCCTCGATCGCGCGATCGCCCAGCTCGGCAATCGACGATGCGGGCAACGATGGACTGGAGTGTCGAGCTGTTGACCGCGGACGAGCAGGCTCTGCTCGCTCGGCTGTCGGTGTTCGCGGGCGGATTCACCATCGAGGCGGTGGAGGTGGTGGCCGCCGAAGGCCTGGACACCTTCACGGCGCTGGGCGGCCTGGTGGAGCAATCCCTGGTGATGCCTGGCCGGGCACCTGCTGCCCCGTACAGGCTGCTGGAACCGGTGCGGCAGTACGCCGCCGCCCGGCTCAGCGCGGACCAGACCGCCGGCCTGGCCGCCCGGCACGCCGCGTACTACGCAGACCTCGCTCGAAGCGCTCGTGACGGCTTGCGCAGCGCCGATCAGGCCGGCTGGCTCGACCGGCTGGAACGCGAGCATGCCAACCTCACGGCCGCCGTCACGACGCTGATCGATATCGGACACCGATCAGCCGCCGGAGGGGTGTTGGCCGACACCTGGCTGTACTGGGCGCTGCGGGGCGCCGCCGGCGAGGGTCTGGGCTGGGCGGCTCGAGTGCTGCAGGCACCCGATGCGCTGAGCACGTCCGGCCGCGGGGCCGCACAGCTTGCCGTAGCCGGATTGCGTTACGCCACTGGGGATCCGGTAGGCATGTATGCGGCTGCAGCCGAGGCCGCGGCTGAGCTTCGGGACTCTCCCGACTCGCACCGGCTTCGGGAAGCACTCGTCCTGCTGGGATCGGCAGCCGCGTTCGTCGGCGACTTCGAGGCGGCCTGGGAGCATCTGGCGTCCGCGGAAGCCGAAAGTCGCGCGGTGGCCGATCTCTGGGCGCTTGCGCACGCGCTCGCGGCTCACGGTCAGCTGCACCTTCGGACGAACGACTTCCAGGCGGGGCGCAGGTCCCTGGACGAGGCTGAGGTGGTCTCGCGCCGCCTGGGCAGTCCGTTCACATTGGCCACGGTGCTCAACGTCAACGCCGGGCTTCTTCTTTCCGTGGGCGAGGACGAGGCGGCGCTGGTCCGCCTGGAGGAGGCTGCGCAGCTGTCGATCGGGCTCGCGAGCAATTGGAACCTCATCGTCACTCTGCCGGCGCTCGCGCTCGTGGCCACCCGGCAAGAACTGCCGCAGCTTGCGGTCGCGTTGTTCTCCGCCGCTGAACGCGCCGCGAACGCCTCGTCGCTGGTCGTGGCGTTCCCGCCGTACCTGGAGTCGACGGACCACTGCCTACGTGGCCTGCACTCCGTACTCAGCGACGAGGAATTCGAGCGCGCGTGGGAGCGCGGCCGCAGCCTCGACCTTCGCGAGATCGATGGCTGGGTGTCCTCGATCAGAGCCCGGCTCGGACCGCGGTGACGTATCGCCGGTAGCGCCAGGCACCCCACGTCCGCAGCAGGATGCGGATGGGGGCTGGAACCGCGCTCAACATCGCGTGACGCTCCGAAGGCGAAGCGTCCTCCAGGATCATCCCGCACATGATGGGGAGCTCGGATTTCTTCATCGCGGCCAATCCGTGTTCGCCCAGTGCGTTCCACTCCTGTTGGGTGATGTGCCGTGCCGCCAACGGGAGGATGTGCGCCTCCTCCTCGTCGAGGTGTTCCAGCAGCGCCGTTCGCAGTGCGCTGACCGTGGTGGCGACCTCCTCCGTGACGGCGGGCCGCAACTCGGACTCCCAGCGGGTGATCGCCGGTGAGAGGCGCGCGAGGAGGTCCTCCACGTGCCGGTGCTGGCGTTCCATCCGCTCGATGAGCTCTCGTGACGGGCGTGCTCGCTCGAGCAGCAACGGCCAGAGCAGCTCGTCCTCGCCGCTGTGGTGCAGGTGCAGGCCGGCCAGCACGAGCCGCGCGTGCCGGGCGACGACAGCGGCACGTTTCGCGTCGCCGATCCCTACGCCGCGGACCAGCCGGTCGATGATGGCCAGCTCGCGGCGGAATACGCGGTGCACGACGACCATGTCGTGAACGTCGATGAGTTCCAGGGTGAGGTTGTCAGGTGTCGATGTCATGCGGTAAGCCTGTCCGGCGGCATCGCGGACAACCACCCACAGCACCCCCACGCAGCCACCACACTTGTGCTTCGGCCACGACATTCGATCCTGGCCGCCCGTCTCCCCGAAGGTCTGCTTCTCTAGGCTGTCGGCCGCCGGACCGGACCAGGCCACCCAGCTGGCGCGATCCGGCCGGATGGCCGGATCGCGCCAGACCCAGGTCAATGGGAAAACGTCACCGACGGCAGCACCCTCCCGAGCCAGGCGGGAAGGTGCCACGCGGCGTGCCCGGCGATGCGAAGCACCACGGGCAGCACGAGGAGGCGGACGAGCAGGGCGTCGAGAAACACGGCGACGGCCAGGATGATGCCCATTTCCTTCGGGGCGAGCGGGCCGGCCAGGGCGAAGGTCAGGAACACCGCGACCATGACGGCGGCGGCAGCCAGGACGACCCGGCCGGAGGTCTGCAGCGCCATCCGCATCGCGTAGTCGGGGTTGCCGGTGCGGTCGTAGTGCTCGCGGGCCGAGGACAGCAGAAACAGGGTGTAGTCCATGGCGACGCCCGACAGCATGGCGCCGAAGAACAACGGCCCCCAGGCGTCCACGAAGCCCTGCGGCTCGAAGGCGAGCGCGCCGGACAGGTGGCCGTCCTGGAAGATCCACGTGGCGACGCCGAATGCCGCGGCAATCGAGGCGAGGTTGGTCACCACACCGGCGAAGGCGACGAGCGGGGAGCCGAGAGCGACCAGCAGCAGGAGGAAGCCCAGGCCGATGAGCAGACCGAACACCAGAGGCGTCCGCGCGGCGATCACCCTTTCCAGATCGTGGTTCTCCGCCGCAGCGCCGCCGACGAGCGAGCCCGTTGGCAGCTCCCTGCGCAGTCGTTCGATGCTCGCCCCGGTGGCCTTCGCCGAGGCGTCCGTGGTCGGGGTCGCCAGGGTCAGGCTCCATCCTTGGCTGATTCCCGCCGGCATCACTGCGGCGATACCGCGATCTTCGCCGAGCGTGGTGAGCGCGATGGGCGTATCCGGCCGCCGGGTGAGCACGGACAGCGTGCCCGGTGCCCCCGGGCCGAAGGCGTCGGCGATCTGCACATAGCCGGCGCGGGCGCTCTGCGACGCTGGAATGATCGAGATGCTCGGCATTCCGGTGTGCAACGCGGTCACCGGCCAGGCGAGAAAACTCAGTAGGGCAACGGCTAGACCACCGGCCAGCCACGGTCGGCGGTGAAGCAAAGCGCCCCAGCGGTCCAGTACCCGTGATAGGCCCGAGGGCGATCGGTCGTGCTTCTTGGATCGAGCGAAGCGGATCGTGCCGGCGTCGATACGAGTGCCGAGTCGGCCGAGTACGGCGGGCAGCAGCGTCAGGGTGGCCGCGAGTACGGCCACGACGGCGAGCATGATGCCGAGCGTCACGCCTCGAAACGCCGGGCTCGGCACCAGCAGAACGGTGGACAGCGAGACCAGCACCGTGACGCTGCTGAACGCGACGGCCTTGCCCGCGGTGTCCATCGTCTCGGCTACGGCCGCGAGCGATCGAGCAGCGACGTCGGGCTCGTCTGCCCGTCCGCGCAGCGCCGCACGGAAACGAACCACGATGAACAGCGCGTAGTCGATGCCGAGCGCGAGGGCGAACATCATGGCGAAGTTCATCGCCCAGATACTCACCGGGGCCACGTGGGTGGCCAGTACAAGCGCGCCCGCTGCGGTCACCAACCCGGCGAGGGTGAGCATCAGGGGCAGGCCGGCGGCGACCAGGCTGCCGAACGCAAGGACCAGCACGACCATGGTGACGGGCCAGGACAGCACCTCCGACCTGATCATCGCGGCGTGGTTGACCTTGTTGAAGTTCGCCCACAGCGCGCTTGATCCGGTCAGCTGCACCGTCACCGACCCGGTCGAGAGCTTTCGCAGAGGTCCGTTCAGTTCATCGGCCGCGCGGACCATGGCGTTCGCATCGGCGGCGGCACCTGCCTGCACGACCGCCGTGCGGCCGTCCCTGGAGACGCTCAGTCCAGGTTGGGGTGGCACGACCGTGCTGATGCGGCGGTCGTCCTTGAGTGCGGCCGTGATCCGGGCGATGACGCGCTGTGCGTCCGGATCGGAGAAGATCGTGCGCGTCGAATCGTGGACGACCACCTGTAGGGCGGTCGAGCCGAGGCCGGCGAAGTCCTTGGCGATCACGTCGCGGGCGGCTATCGATTGGCTGCCGCTGTCCTGCCACCCTCCGCCGGAAAGCACCGACTCCACTTGGGGCGCGAACGCGCCGAAGGCTCCGACGATGACCAGCCAGCCCACCAGTACGACGCGCAGGTGCGTGGCCGACCAGATTCCCAGTCGGGACATGCGGCCGCCGGGGGCAGCGCCTGCCGCGGCCTCCGGATATGTGAATGCTGCTCTCGTTGTGCTCATGAGTTGTCTCCTTGAATCGTTGTCGAACACTCAGCAGCATCTGTGCTCTGACCAGGCGCGACGAGTAGCCGATTCGTACCGGGCCGGCGGACCGAACACGCCGGACGAACGTGGACACAACGGCGTCGGTGGCGGGACGGCCTCGCCCAATCAGGGACCTGCGAGGTACAACATCTGTACTAGTGGCCGCACGCCTGAGGGAGGAGAGTTTCGACGTGACCCGCTATACCGACTACTGCCCGATCGGCACGGGCATCGACGTGTTCGGTGACCGCTGGACGCCGCTGGTGATCCGAGAGATGTCCGTCGGTGCGACAGGGTTCAACGAGATCCATCGGGGCATTCCCCGCATCAGCCGCACGCTGCTATCGCAGCGGCTGCGCACGCTGGAGTCCCACCGCCTGGTGCGTCGCGAAACGGGCGGGCAAGGCCGATCGGGCAGTTACGTCCTCACCGACGCCGGACAGGCCCTTGTTCCGATCGTCTGGTCGATCGGCCATTGGGCCGCCCGCTGGCTGTACACCGACCCCACCGAACAGGTCTGCGACGGGCAGTCCCTGCTGTGGCGCATGCACCAACGCGCTGACGCGGCGAACCTGCCGGCAATGCGCACCGTCGTGCAGGTGATCTTGACCGGGGCCGGTGGGGCGGAAGGCTGGCTCGACATAGACCGCGACGGCATGACCGTCTGCAAGGACGACCAGGGTAAGGATGTCGATCTGGTCGTGCAGGCCGAGACCGGACAGCTGTACAAGTGGCTCGCGGGGATCACGCCGTTCCGTGAACTCGTCGCTTCCGGCCATGTTCGTCTGATCGGGCCCAGCCGAATGGCACGCGCGTTTCCCACCTGGTTCACGCCGGCTCCCTTCGGCGACGACCTGCGCCGCTCCTCGCGGCGGGTGCCAACGCGCTAGGAAGCAGTTCCTCCGCCACCCTGAACTTGCACGCGCGGGGACTGCACCGTGTCGTGTGCTGATCGCGCGCATCGCCGCGGCTGAGCGGTGGGGTCGCACGAGCGCCGGAACAGCAGCAACCGAGCCGGCAAGACGGGGTCTCCGCGCGAAGTTCGAGCGCGAGGCCGATCCAGACGGCGCGCTGTCACGGAAGGAACGAGTGTGCTCGCTTGAACGAGTGGGTACGGGCTTTCGTCGACCTGTGGAAAACGAGATCCGGCCTGTGCGGTTGGGGATTGTGGGGCGGGTGGGACTCGAACCCACGACCCAGGGATTATGAGTCCCCTGCTCTAACCGGCTGAGCTACCGCCCCGCGAGGGACGGCCACTGGCACCCTCACGGCAGGCCGTCCGGAAACACCGGTACGACGAGCCGTCGCTAGCCTAGCCAACGGGCCCGCCGGCGCCCGCACCGCCGCGCGACCGGCCACACGTCGGACGGCCGAGCTACCGGTCACACGTCGGACGGCCGTGCCACCCGGTCACGGCTGGACGGCCGAGCCAGAGACCGTCCAGCGGCTGTGCGTTTGCGCGAGGACGTTGCACAGACAGCCCGCCGTCGATGAGAATCGAATTTCGTTCACGCCGAACAACGCCGCGGGGGCCGATTCGATGTTGGAGCCAGCCGACGCTGTCGGCGACGCGCCGGTCGACCCGGCGACCGGTAGGCATCGGCGCCGGCGACGAGCCGATCAGTCACCGTTCGAGGACCACTGCGACAGCTGTCACGGCGAGGGTCTGCAAATCGCCCCGGCCTACCTGCAATGGGTCGAGACCGTCGATCAGCTGCGCGCGCGACTGGATTCCGTGGCAGGGCCGATCGAGGCTGGGATCGTTGCCGACCAGCTCAAGCGACACGAATCCCAGCCACCCGCGGGCGAGTGGGACTGGACGTGCCCGGATTGCCGCGGCCTGGGTGCTGTCCCAACCGAAGAGGGTCACGCCTTGCTGGCCTTTCTCGACCGGCACAATCGGCTGCCCTACGACCGTCGTCCGTAGTACCCCGACGTGGTAGCACCAGTTTGACCGCGCGGTAACGTCGTCGAAACTACCGACTCGTCTACTTACATGAAACGCCGGTTCACACCAGTAGACTCCGGAGACGCGATGTCCCTCACGGTCAGTCCCGAAACCGAACGGCCTCCGGCACGCGCGGCGGCCACTACCGCGTCGCTGGCCGAGCTTGCCCGCGCCGACGAGGTCCGGTTCATCCTCGCCACCTTCACAACCCTCAACGGCAAGCCGTGTTCAAAGCTCGTCCCCGTCGAAGAGGCTGACGCGCTCGAACAGGACGGAGTCGGCTTCGCCGGCTACGCCGCCGGCTCGATGGGCCAGCTCCCCCGCGACCCGGACGTCATCGCGGTCCCTGACATCGCCAGCTACACCCCGCTGCCCTTCGTCCGACCCGGCCTTGCCCTGGTGCACTGCGACCCCTACGTCGAGGGACGCCCTTTCGCCTTCGCGCCCCGAGTCATTCTTCGTTCCCTGATCGCCAGAGCCGCCGAGCGCAATCTCACCCTGATGGCCGGGGCCGAGGTCGAGTACTTCCTCGTGCACCGCCGCCCGGACGGTACGCTCGTGCCGGCCGATTCTCGCGACGACGCCGCGCAACCCTGCTACGACGCCCGTGGCCTGACCCGGATGTATGACCACCTGACCGCGGTCTCGGACGCGATGGTCGCCCTGGGCTGGGGGCCGTACGCCAGCGACCACGAGGACGGCAACGGCCAGTTCGAGCAGAACTTCCGCTACGCCGACGCCCTGACCACCGCCGACCGCGTCGTCACCCTTCGCTACATCATTCAGGTACTCGCCGAGCAGCGGGGCATGACCGCGACCTTCATGCCCAAGCCCTGGACCGACCGAACCGGAAACGGACTGCACCTGCATCTGTCTCTGTGGCAGGACGGTGACTCCCGCTTTCCCCGACCGGCCGACGCGGAAGACCCCTACGGACTCGGACTGTCCGGCCTCGCTTACTCCTTCGTCGGCGGTCTGCTCGATCACGCCGCCGGGCTGCACGCGCTCATCGCCCCGACCGTCAATTCCTACAAGCGCACCGGTGCGCGCACGACCGCCTCGGGCGCCACGTGGGCACCGACCCAGGCCAGCTACGGCGGAAACGATCGCACCCACATGGTGCGGGTACCGGACGCTCAGCGGGTCGAACTACGGGCAGGGGACGGATCGGCCAACTCGTACTTGGCGATCGCGGCCGCCCTCGCGGCGGGCCTCGACGGCGTCGTCCGCAACGCCGACCCCGGCCCCCCGGGAGTCGCGCGGACCACAACCATGCCCCGGACCCTGCTGGATGCGGTCCACGCTCTCGACATCGACCCGGTCATCCAAGCCGTGCTGGACTCGGTCGACCCGGCCTGTGGCGTTTCCGACTACTACGCAGCCCTCAAACGGGAGGAGTTCTATTCCTGGCACAACACCGTCTCGGACTGGGAAGTCGACCGTTACCTGACCGCCATCTGACCGGATCACGAACCGACCAGCCGGTCTGCTCCACCGAAGCCATCCGAAACCAGAACTCATCGAGCCAGAAGGGCCGCCCATGTGCGGAATCGTCGGCATTCAGTTGCGGGACGAAACCCTGTATCCCAACCTCGGGGCATTGTTGACTCCGATGCTCTGCCACGCTGCCCATCGCGGCCCGGACTCAGCGGGCGTCGGGCTGTACGGCGATGCCCGCTACACCCGTCCCGGATTCAGCTCGATCTCGGTGTTGCTCGGTGAGGTCGAAGTCAGCCAGGTGACTACCGCGCTCGCCCGCGACCGTGACCTCGGCGCGGTCGAGGTCACCGCCGCCGGACCGACGACGGTCATTCGGGCGGCCACGGAGCCGTGGACGCTCGAACGCGGCGTGGCCGAAATCCTCGACGGCACCGGGGCAATCATCATCGGCCGAGGCCGCGAACTCGCCGTACTGAAAGGCACCGGCGACCCGAGCGCCCTGGCCGCCACCTTCGATCTGACCAGGGCAACCGGGTATCAGGGCATCGCTCACACCCGGATGGCCACCGAGTCCGCCGTCACCTCCGCGCACAGCCACCCGTTCTCGGTCGCTGCCGACCTGTGCCTGGTCCACAACGGCTCTTTCGCCAACCACGCCACCATCCGTCGTCAACTCCAGGCCGAGGGCCACGTCTTCGACAGCGATAACGACTCTGAGGTCGGCGCGCGCTATCTGGCGCACAAGCTGTCCGAAGGATCGGATCTCGAGAAGGCGCTGCGTCAACTGTGCGATGAATTCGACGGCTTCTACACACTGCTCGTCACCACCGCGGACTCGTTCGCCGTCGTCCGCGACGCGATCGCCTGCAAACCCGCGGTCATCGCCCAAACGGACTCCTGGGTCGCGATGGCCTCGGAATACCGCAGTCTGGCGGGACTTCCCGGAATCGACCAGGCTCGGCTGTTCGAACCCGAGCCGGAGGAGGTGTACCTGTGGCAACGCTGACGCCCACCGACCCGCAGCCGACCACTGACCGCCGTGCCGAGCGCACGACAAAGGTCGTCGATCTGGCCTCGAGCTCGGTCCGCGAGCTCAACCAGGCCCTGCACGAGAGCAGCAGCACCGGCGGCGAATCCTCCGCCGTCGAATGGGTGATCACGAACCCGCAGGGCGAACACGCCATCGCGTGCGGTCTGACCGAGCCGGTACACGTCCGAATCGAGGGCCACGTCGGTTATTACTGCGCTGGCATGAACCAGCGGGCACACGTGGAAGTCCGGGGTAACGCCGGCGTCGGCCTGGCCGAGAACATGATGTCTGGACGGGTCGACGTTTCCGGCGACGCATCCCAATCGGCCGGCGCGACCGGTCACGGCGGCCTGTTGGTCATCAACGGAAATGCCGCCGCGCGCTGCGGAATCTCCATGAAGGGCATCGACATCGTCGTCGGCGGCAACGTCGGCCACATGAGTGCGTTCATGGCCCAGGCAGGTCGACTGGTGATCTGCGGCGACGCCGGTGATGCACTGGGCGATTCGCTGTACGAGGCCCACCTCTATGTCCGGGGCACCGTCAAGTCCCTCGGCGCCGACTGCGTGGCCAAACCGATGCGCGCCCACCATCACACCGAGCTGGCCGACCTGCTGAGCCGAGCCGCAATGGCCTACTCCACCGCGGAATTCACCCGTTACGGCTCGGCCCGCTCCCTCTACAACTTCCACGTCGACAATGCCTACTGATACCCACTTCGACGGAGATCGCCGATGACCAGCGCGAACACCGACAGCGGGACGGCCAGCTCCGGCCTGCGCGAGTCGGCCACCTTCGACCGAGCCACCATCCACGAAATTCAGCGTGCGGCCGAGACGGGTGTGTACGACATTCGCGGTTGGGGCGCCAAACGAGCGGTCCCCCACTTCGACGATCTGCTGCTGCTCGGGGCCAGCATGTCCCGTTACCCACTGGAAGGTTATCGGGAACGCTGCGACACCGATGTGGTCCTCGGCGACCGGCACGCGAAGTTCCCCCTGCACCTGCAGATCCCCGTGACCATCGCCGGCATGTCCTTCGGTGCCCTGTCAGCCCAGGCCAAGGAGGCACTGGGCCGCGGCGCCAGCGAGGTGGGTACGTCGACGACGACCGGCGACGGCGGGATGACGGCCGAGGAGCGGGGCCAGTCCAAGCACCTGGTGTACCAGTATCTGCCCTCGCGCTACGGCATGAATCCCGATGACCTCCGGCGGGCCGACGCCATCGAGATCGTGCTCGGTCAGGGGGCCAAACCAGGCGGCGGAGGCATGCTGCTCGGCCAGAAGATCACCGAACGGGTGGCCGGCATGCGGACCCTGCCGGTCGGGGTCGACCAGCGCAGCGCCTGCCGTCATCCCGACTGGACCGGTCCGGACGACCTGGAGATAAAGATCCGCGAGCTGCGGGAGATCACCGACTGGGAAAAGCCGATCTACGTCAAGGTCGGAGCTACCCGGACGTACTTCGATGTGGCCCTGGCGGTGAAGTCGGGCGCCGACGTCGTGGTGGTGGACGGGATGCAGGGTGGCACGGCCGCCACTCAGGAGGTCTTCATCGAACACGTGGGTATTCCCACCCTCGCCGCCATCCCGCAGGCGGTGCAGGCCCTGCAGGAGCTGGGCATGCACCGCAAGGTTCAGCTGATCGTCTCCGGCGGCGTCCGCAACGGTGCCGACCTCGCCAAGTGCCTGGCGCTGGGGGCCGATGCCGTTTCCATCGGTACCGCAGCGCTGATCGCGCTCGGTGACAACAGTCCGCGCTTCGCCGAGGAGTACCGAGCACTCGGATCTGAAGCCGGTTTCTACGACGACTACCAGGACGGACGAGACCCCGCGGGCATCACGACCCAGGATCCGGAGTTGTCGGCCCGACTGGATCCGGTGCTGGGCGGGCGCCGGCTCGCGAATCTCCTCCGTGTCATGACGATGGAGGCCCAAACCCTGGCCCGCGCCTGTGGCAAGGCACACGTCCACAACCTGGAGCCGGAGGATCTGGTCGCGCTCACCATCGAGGCGGCCGCGATGGCGCGCGTCCCGCTGGCCGGCACGTCATGGATCCCGGGGCGGCCCTCCCGCGACGGCGACCGCTGGTGACCCGATGAGTTCGCTCGTCCACCCGAACCTGGAGGAGCTGCCCGACCGGGCCGATGTGGTCGTCGTCGGCGCTGGGCTCACCGGCGCGGCGGCGGCCTGGGCCGGCACGCGGCGCGACCTGTCGGTCGTCGTCCTGGAGCAGTTCACCATCGGCCACGCGCACGGCAGCTCACACGGCAGCGCGCGCATCGTCCGGCGCGCCTACCCCGACGAGCTCTACGTCGGGCTAACCGGACGAGCGTTCGAACTCTGGCAGGAGCTGGAAGCCTCGGCCGCAATGCCCATCCTGACCATGACCGGAGGCATCGATCACGGCGACCGGCGCGACCCCGAACGCATCGCCGAGATCTTCAGCCGCGCCGGCGTCCGGCATGCGCTGCTCGGGGCGGGCGAGGCGGAATCCCGCTGGCCCGGCATGCGCTTCGACGGACCCGTGCTGTTCCACCCCCAAGCCGGGGTGATGGACGCCGACCGCGCCATCCAGGCCTTTGTGGGCCAGGCCAAAGCCGGCGGAGCCCTGGTGTTCGAGAACGCCTCGATGCTCGACGCCCAGCTGGACCCGGGCGGCGTCATCGTGCAAACCAGCATCGGAACCGTCACCGCGCGACGGCTCGTCCTCGCCGCGGGTGGCTGGCTGGCGGGTCTGGCCGAATCGCTGACCGGAACCCGGCTGCGCCTACCGCGACTGAGCGTGACCCAGCAGCAGGCGTTCCACTTCGAACGTAGCGAGCCAGACGTCGAGTGGCCGATCACCGTGCACAAGCTTGCGAGTGGGGCGGGCCTTCAGGCCTACCACCTGCCCGGGGGCCGCGATGGTGGGCCGGACCACGATCGCAAGATCTCCGAACACTGCGGAACCACCGGCCCGACGACACCCCTGACCCGCGACGGCCTCATCGACCCGACCGTGCGGGAGCGCGTCACGTCTTACGTGCGGGAATGGCTACCGGGCCTCGTGCCGCTGCCACGCCGCGAGGTCAGCTGTCTCTACACCTCCACCGACAACGAGGACTTCCTGCTCGACATCGTCGACAATCGCATCGTGATCGCCTCGCCCTGCTCCGGCCATGGCGCCAAGTTCGCCCCGGTGCTGGGCGAAATCATCACCGGCCTGGTCACCGGCGAAGCGCGGCCGGATCCGCGATTCTCCCTGGCCGGGCATCTAGCCTGGACCTCATGACTCACAGCGTCGGTGCCGGATCACCCGAGCGGGAGATCACCGCCGAGTCGATCGGCGAAGGCGATCTCGAACGCAGCATCGCCCGACAGGTTCGGCACTATCGGGCGCAGGCGGGTCTGTCCATCGCCGAACTCGCGAGCAGGGTGGGCGTCAGCAAGGCGATGATCTCCAAGATCGAGAACGCCCAGACCTCGTGCAGCCTGACCACCCTGGCCCGGCTGGCGACCGGTCTGTCCGTCCCGGTCACCGCGCTGTTCCGCGGCGTCGACACCGAGCGCGAGGCCGTCTTCGTACCGGCCGGACACGGCGCTCGGATCGTGCGCCGCGGGAGCCGGGTCGGGCATCAGTACGAGTTGCTGGGTGCGCTGCGGGGAGAACACAAACGCATGGAGGCCGTGCTGGTGACCCTGACCGAGTCCTCGGAGGTTTTTCCGCTCTTCCAACATCCCGGCACCGAGCTGCTCTACATGCTGGACGGAGAAATGGTCTATGGGCACGGCGATTCCAGCTACCTGATGAAGCCGGGCGACTCGATGCAGTTCGACGGCGAAGGCCCGCACGGGCCGCAGGAGTTGCACCGCCTGCCGATCCGTTTCCTGTCCATCACCGCCTACGGCGACACCGCCGCGAGCTGACGCCGACGACGGCAACGTACCGCACCGCACCCGCCGATCCCCTGTTGCTCAGCGATCGACCAGCCCGGCCGGCAGCGCGCGTTCGTGCAGCACAGTCAGCCGCTGGGTGGGCCGGCTCATGGCCACGTACAGATCGTTGACCCCGCGCCGGCGCTCAGCCACGATCGCGGCCGGCTCCACGACGAGCACGCTGTCGAACTCGAGGCCCTTGGCCTGGCCCGCGGTCAGCACGACGATTTCCGGCGAGCCTTCGTCCACGGCCGCGGACAGCGCGCCCTCGATCGCCGCCTGCAGGCCGGCCGGCACGATCACCGCCACCGATCCCCCGGCGGCCTGGCGCTGTTCGGCCAGCGCCGTCATGACCACGTCCTCGATCAGGTCGAGCTCTACGCGCCGGACCACCGGAGGCTGATGCCCCTCGCGGGCCGAGGTCAGCGTGCCCACCCCGATACCGGCCGCGGTCATCACAGCGATCGCGTCGTCCATCACCACCCGGGGCGTCCGGTAGTTGACGCTGAGCTGAGACAGCCGCCAGCGGTCGCGCACATAACGGTCGAGCACCTGACCCCAGTTCGTGGCGCCGGCCGAGGATGAGGTCTGGGCCGGGTCCCCGACCAAGGTCATCGATCGGGTCGGGCAGCGGCGCATCAGCATGCGCCATTGCATCGCTGACAGCTCCTGGGCTTCGTCCACGACGATGTGCCCGTAGGCCCAGGACCGGTCGCCGGCGGCGTGCTCGGCCACCGTGCGCCGTTCCCGTTGCCCGGCGTAGCGATCGACCAGGTCGTCGGCGGTCACGGCTCCGACGGCGCCGAAGGTCTCCAGGCTCTGCTCGGCGAACTCCAACTCGCCGACCCGTTCGGCCGCCCGGCGCGCGGCGGCGGCCCGGGCGACGGCGTCGTCCTCACCGAGCAACTCGGCCGCCTCGTCCAGCAACGCGACATCGGCAACCGACCACGGCTCGCCGGCCTCGCGATGGAGCAGCTGGCGGTCGCGCTCGGACATGCCGCCTGTCGCGGCCCGGCGAAAGCCCGGATCGGAGTACAGCTCGGTGAGCAGTTGTTGCGGGGTCAGCGGCATCCAGAGCAGGTTGATCTCGCGCCGAACATCCCGGCTGTCCCGCAGCGAAGTGACCAGCTCGGCCCTGGTATCGGCCGAGCCGGTTCCGGTCAGTTCGATGTCCAAGGCCTTGGCGTAACGCTGCACCAGCAGTTCCAGCAGCTCGACCACGAACACGGTGCGGGCCTCGTTGTGCGGCTTGCGCGAGTTACGGGCTCGCTGCCGAGCGGCGAAGGCGTCGTTCTCGGTCAACAGCACGGTGGTGCCGTCGATCTTCAACGGAATCGACTTGCGGGGAAGGCGCTGGCGGGCACGAACCGCCCCGGAAACAACCCGGATCATGCGCCCGGATCCCTTGAGGCGTTCGACTTCGGCCGATTCGCCGACCACCGTGGACACCCCCGGAAACAGCTCGCCCGGGGTGGCCATGACGACGCCCGTCTCGCCGAGACTGGGCAGCACCTGTTCGATGTAGTGCAGGAAGCGCCGGTTCGGTCCGACGAGCAGGACGCCGCTGCGCTCCAGCCGCTGGCGGTGCGCATAGAGCAGATACGCCGCGCGGTGCAGGGCGACCGCGGTCTTGCCGGTGCCTGGACCGCCCTGCACGACCAGGATCCCGGCCAGCTGATCGCGCACGATGCGATCCTGCTCGGCCTGGATGGTGGACACGATGTCACGCATCTGACCGGTGCGGTGGGCGTTGAGGGCCAGCATCAGCGCGCCCTCGTCGGAGACGGTGGTTTCGTCGCGCGGCTCGTCGGTGAAGGCCTGATAGTCGAGGATCTCGTCGGAGATCGCGGTCACCCGGCGTCCGGAGGTCGTCAGGTGCCGGCGACTCAGGACGCCTTGCGGGTCGGCCGGCGTGGCCTGGTAGAACGGCTCGGCTGCGGGCGCGCGCCAGTCGATGAGGATTCGCGCGCCGGTGGCGTTGGCCAGGCCGATCCGGCCGATGTGATGGTGCGAGCCGTCGAGCAGGTCGAGCCGTCCGAACGCCAGCCGGTCCGAGACCGCCCGTAACCGGGCGAGCTGGTCGGCGTGCAGCGTGGCGAAGGCATCCCGCTCCGCCCGTGCGGCCGGGGTCCCCGCGGTCGGGCCGCGACGGGTCTCCTCCAACATGCGGGCCGTCTCGGCGGTGACCTCGTCGAGACGGCGGTACAGCGAATCCAGCGTCGCCTGCTCCTGGATGAGCTGGCGGTCGGCCGAGGACGTGCTGATGGCTGGCTCCTGACGACGGGCGGCGGCGCTGGCCCGGACCGGTCCGGGACGTCGGTCGAAACGAGGAGATTCGACCGGCGATCTAGTCTAGTCGCTTCCGCGGTCAGCTCACCGGCACGATTTGGCAGCGCTGGATTCGTCCGTCGCCGACGTCCAGGACGGCGATCGTCCCGTGGGGCTGGCGGCGCTTGTCCGTCGGCGATCCCGGGTTGAGCAGGCGCTGCCCGGCCAGCTCGGAGTCCCAGGGAATGTGCGAGTGACCGAAGACGACCAGCCGGGCGAGCGGGAAGCGACGCCGAAGGCGCAACTCTCGGCCCGTCCGGGGACCGCTGTCGTGGATCATCGCAACCGACAGCCCCTCGATGTCGAACTCGAGGACTTCCGGCGCCGGCCATCGCGCGACGTCCGGGCCGTCGTTGTTGCCACGCACCACGCGCACCGGGGCGAAGCCACTGAGTTGCTCGAGCACGGCCGGCGTGCACACATCGCCCGCGTGCAGGATCAGCTCCGCGGCCGAGAGCTCGTGGGCCACGGCCGGCGGGCACGCCTTCCAGAACCGCGGGGCATGAGTGTCGGACAGGGCAACCACTCGCATGAGGGCATTCTCGCAGCCGCCCCTGGGTGCTCGGAGTTTGCATAGATTCGGACCAACGCTTGCATAGATTTCTGCGCTACTTTGCATAGGTCACCGGCCAGTCGAAGAGCGGCGAGTCGGCGGCAGCGAAGAGATTCGCCCATTCCGAGAGGGATGATCGATGTCGATCACCGCCGAGTTCGTCCGGGCCCGCTTGTTCGCCGAACTCGCCCAGGATCTGGCCGCACAGCCTGACGCCACCACGGCCGTCAATCGCGTGCTCAGCCAGGCCGTGGCCCTGACGGGATGCGAATCGGCCGGGTTGTGGGTGCTCACCCCCTCGGGAAACGGCAAGTTGCGGGCGTGCACCGAGCCCGGGCTGGCGGAGCTCGCCGACAAGCTCATCGCCGAGCAACGACGCGGAACCGTCTGGGACTGTCTCGTCGACGCCGACGCCGTGTGGGTGTCCGACACGTCACGAGAGCCACGCTGGCAACTGCACGACCGATCCGTCGACGCGGCGTTCGTGAAACACGCCTCCCCCCGGGCGATGGCCGGTTTCGCCCTTCGGGTGGATGGTCAGGTCAGCGGAGTGCTCGTCCTGGGCTCGTCGCAGGCCGGCTTCTTCGACCAGGAGGTGCTCGCGACCGCTCGCATCTTCGCCCAGCACGCGGCGATCGGCCTGGAGGTGACGAACCGGGCGGTCAAGACGCGCAACCTGGAAGGCGCCCTGGACTCCAATCGCCGGATCGGCGTGGCCATCGGCATCCTGATGTCCCGGCAGCACATCACCGAGTCACGGGCCTTCGACCTGCTGCGCCGGGATTCGCAGAACGCACACCGCAAGCTTCGGGACGTGGCCGAGCACGTCATCCTGACCGGACAGCTCCCGTCCGCCGAACAGCGCGTCCTGGCCTCGTGAGGAGCGCCCCGACCGGCCCGGACCGATGAACGAAGACCCGCCGACCACCGGCCAACCCCCCGCCGGTGCTGGGCAGCCGGGTCCCGACGCAATTCCGTTGTCGTCGGCGGCCCGGCTGCTTGGCGTGCCCATGCCGACCCTGCGCTCCTGGGAGCTTCGCTACGGAATCCCCGCCATGGACCGGGAATCCGGACGGCACCGCCGCTACAACAACGCCGAACTCCACGCCATGCGGCTCATGCGCGACGAGATCGCCCGCGGGAAGCGGGCCAGCGTCGCGGCGCATTCGGTGCAGCAGATGCTCGGTCAGGCCGGCCCCGCGCGGGGATATCTGGACAGGTTTCTCGCGGCCGCCGAGCAGGAGAACCCGGCGGCGATCCGCCGGCAACTGGACCGGGCACGCGAGGGTCTGGGCCTGGGGGCGTGCATCGACGACGTCCTGCTACCGGCCCTGCACCAGGTGGGTACGTGGTGGCAGACCGGCCGCTGCGACATCGACCAGGAACGGCTGACGACCGAAACCGTGCGGGGGTGGCTGGATCGCCAGTCCTCGCTGGCCCCGCCGACGGTCGATCCGACCCCGATCGTGCTCGCCTGTGGCCCGAGCGACCTGCATACCGTGGGGCTCGAGTCCTTCGCGCTGCTCCTGCGCATGCGAGGCCGCAGTTGCCGGGTGCTCGGCGCCCGGACGCCCGCGCTGGCGCTGATCACCGCGATCCAGGCCTCTGGCGCCCGACAGGTCGTCATCGTCTCGCATCTGAGTTCCGGGCGGCACCGCGCGGTGGAATCCTTGCGGCAGGTCGCCGCGCTGGGTGTGCAGACCTACTTCGCGGGCAACGCTTTTTCCTCTACCGCGGCAAGGCGCGGTGTGCCGGGTGAGTACCTGGGCACTCGGCTGCAGGATGCCTGCTCGGCCCTGCTCTGAACGCGGTCAGTGCGTGCAGCCCGCTTGCCCGGCCAGTAGAGCGAGATCGTCGAAGCCCACGAGCAACGTGCTGCGATGCACGCCGAGCGTCGTGTAGAAAACGCGAAAGCGCACCGGCAACGGAGCCACGCAGCTGACCCGGGCCGTGAACACGGTCTGGATCCAGAGCGACTGACCGTGCGAGACGAGTTGCCCGAACGGCCGGCCGCGACAGTCCGCGTGCGCGATCGATTCCTGGTGCAATCCGGCCAGCGGAAGGTCGGCCTGCCAACTGGTCACGCGGATCGGGTTGATCTCGACATTGGTGAGCTCGATGCCGACCGTGACGCGGCGGCCCTTCTGCTCCGCGCAGACCTTGCCGGTCTGGCTCAGGCCCACGAAGCTGTCGGCGGGCGAGCCGTTCGGTGACGGCGCGACCAGCGACAGTGTGGCACTCGGGGACGGGCGGGGCGGCGCCGCTGAGCCCCGACGATCACGATTGATCAGCGACACCAGGCCGATCACCACCAGCGCGGCGACGACCGCCGCCACGACGATGCGCCCGGACGTCCAGGGCCGCGCGCCGCCCGGCGGCCCGGTCGCAGCATCACCAGAGGCCGGGTCGGTGATCGAGGCGTCGGAATCGGCGGACTCGTCCGTCCAGGCCAGCAGAACCTCCGGCTGGTCCCGGGACAGCCGGTCCGCCGATGGCAGATCGTCCTTGCCCATCGGCCCAATGTAACCGGCCGCACGAGCCGCGTTCGGCTACGGGATGCGGCCGATCCATTCGGGCGTGGCGAACTTGTTCTCGATCAGGTCGGCCGCGATGCGCTGTTCGTCGGCGCTGACGTCCGAGGGTGTCAGCCCATAGCGCTTGGCGAAGCTGGCCAACATGGCCTCGATGATCGCCTCGCGCGGCAGCCCGGTTTGAGACCGCAGCGGATCCACCCGTTTGGCGGCCGAGGCCGTGCCCTTCATGGACAGCTTCTCCCGCCCGATGCGCAAGACCTCGGTCATCTTGGCGGAGTCGATGTCGTAGGCCATCGTGACGTGATGCAGCACCGCGCCGTTGGCCAACCGCTTCTGAGCGGCTCCGGCGATCTTGCCGGCCGGTGAGGTGATGTCGTTCAAGGGCTGGTACCAGGCCCTGATGCCGAGCTCGCCCAGCGCGCCGAGCACCCAGTCGTCGAGGAAGGCGTAGGAGTCTTGGAAGGACAGGCCCTCCACCAGCGACGCCGGTGCATAGATCGAGTAGGTGATGGTGTTGCCGGGTTCGACGAACATCGCGCCGCCGCCGCTGATCCGGCGGACCACCTCGATGCCGTGGCGGGCCGCCCCGTCCGGGTCGACCTCGTTGGACAGGGACTGGAACGACCCGATGACCACGCAGGGCGAGGCCCACTCCCAGACCCGCAGCACAGGTCCACGACGGCCGGAGCCGACCTCCTCGATCAGGGTTTGATCCAGCGCCATGTGGTAGTTCGGGCTCTTGGGACCTTCGTGAATCAGCGACCACTGGTGATCGGTCCAACTGGTCGCCTGCGACAGCGCACGTCGCACCGCGGTGGCGACGTCGGCGGTGCTGAAGCCGTACATGACCGTCGACGGCGAGAGAACCGCGTCCATGCGCGCCGTCAGCTCCATCGCGCTGGACCGCACCGAAGCCCCGTCGAGGGTCCGGTTGATGTCGGCCAGGGCCTCGTCCGGTTCGAGGAAGAAGTCGCCTGAGACGTGGACGTCGCGCAGTTGCCCGTCGATCACGTCGAGGTCGACGACGACCAGCTTGCCCGAAGGAACCTTGAACTCACCGTGCACGACTCGAACCCCTAGCTCGACGAGGACCGCCGACATCAAGCCGCGACGGTGTACCGAACCGGACAACGCCCGGCCTCACCACGGTAATCCCGGCACTCAAGCGCGCCGGCGACGCCGTCCGGTGAGAAGCAGCACCAATCCGCCGAGCAACAGCCCGAGCGCGGACCACGACATGGCCGTGATGGGGGTACCGGTCGCGGCAAGGCCGCCGCCGGCGACATCGACGATCACCTGGCCGCAACCGGCGGTCCCGGTCGCACACAGTCCGGTGGCACCGACCCGGCCGCCCCGCGGACCGCCGTTGTTGTCGGGCTGAGGATCCGGCGTGTCCGTCTGCACGATCTGGGCGGTGTTCTGGGCGGTGCTCGACTCGACGATCTGGGTCAGCGACAGCGTGGCCCGTTGGCCGACCGCGAGATCGCCCAGATCCCACCGTCCGCTGGCCAGGTCGTAACTGCCCTGACTCCACGAGGCGGTGCTCGGCGCCAGGCCGCTGGGGTTGTCGGTTACGGCCACCGACCGCGCGACGGACGGGCCGCGGTTGGTCACCGTCACGGTGAATCGGGCCTGGCCACCCATGCCGATCCGGGCGTCGGCGATGGTCTTGCTCAGGACCAGGTCGGCCGAGGTCTGGCTGGTGGCGATCGCCGCCGCCCGGTTGTTGGCCGGAACACCGTCGTAGGTGTCGCTGGCCACGACGACCTGGTTGATCACCTTCCCGCCGGGAAGCAGGTTCGCGTTCGCCGTCCCGGTGATCGTCTCACTCAGGTTCGAGTCGGCCGGCAGCGACGGATAGGTGCACTGCACCACTACGGGATAGTCGGCCAGCGTGTAGGGACCATAGGCCGAGCCGAGCCGGTCGAGGTCGGACCTGGTCGTGGCGCGCGTGATGCAGGAGGCGCCGTCGATGTGTGCGTCGGCCGTGCCGACCGCGGCCGTGATCACTGCCGGCACCGGGTCGATGGTCGTGACGTTGGTCGCCACGCTGGGACCGGCATTGGTGACCGTGACGGCGTACGCCACCGGAGCGCCGGCGACCACACCGGAGCCGTCCAGTTCGGCACCGACCCCGAGGTCCGCGGCCGTGGTGACCGGCAGCGATCCGGTATCGGCCGGGCCGCCACCGCACTGGTCGGTGCAGCCGTGGGTACCGGCCGGGTTGGTCACGGCGTCGTAGTCGGCGTTGACGGTCGCGATGTTCTGCGCGTCGCCTACCGCGGTCACGACGCCGGTGATGTGGAACAGGGCGCTGTCGAAGGACGACGCGATGACGGTGCCGGTCAGCGTGTTCGCGGCCGAGCCGGTGGTGTCGCAGATGGCCGTGCCGGTGGTGGTACAGGTGATCTGGCTGACCTGCACGATGGCGGGCACGGTGTCGTGCACGGAGGCCAGGCCGACGCCGCCCCCGGCATTGGTCACGGTGATCGTGTACACGATGGTGTCGCCGACGTGGTAGTTGCTGTGATCGGCGGTCTTGGTCTCGGTGATCACCGGGTTGTCGGCAACGGGCAACGCCGGAGTGCTCGCCTCACCGCCGCCGCATTGGCCGTTGCAGCCGTCCGTGGTGGGCGTGATCGTGGCCGTGTTGCCGACGTCGCCGGTGCCCAGGACCTGGCCGGTGATCACGAAGCTTCCGCTGGTCCCGCCGGCAAGGGTGATGCTGCCCGAGACGGCGTTGCTCTGCGGACCGTGCACGCAGCTACCCGGGGCCGGGGCATCGCAGCTGACCATGACGTGCTGGACGTTGGCCGGCACGGTATCGGTCACGGTCGCGGTGCCGGTGCCGCCGCCGATGTTGTTGACGGTGATGAAGTAGGTGATGTTCTGGCCGTAGACATAGCTGCTGCGGTTGGCCGTCTTGGTCTGGGTGAAGACCGGGTTGTCAGAGGCCAGCAACAGTCCGGTCCCGGCCGATCCGCCACCGCACTGCGTGCTGCAGCCAGGCGTTCCGTTGGGGTTGGACGTGCTGTCGTAATTGGGGTTGATCGTGACGAGGTTGGCGACCGAGCCGGAGGTGAGCACCGTTCCGATCACGGTGTAGACGACGCTGCGGCCGGCCGGGATGCTGACCGCGCCCCGGACGGAGTTCCCCGACCCCGTCGACGTGCAACTCGCTCCGGTGGCCGGCGCGCACGTCACCGCGGTGACGCCGACCGTCGGCGTCACCTCGTCGAAGACCGATGCGGTGCCGCCGCCGGAACCGGTGTTGTTCACGGTGATCGTGTAGGTGATCGCCTGACCGACGATGTAGGCGGCGGCATCGCTGACCTTGGTCTGGGTGAAGACGGGGTTGTCGGTTGCGGCCAGCGGACCGGTGCCGGCGTCGCCGCCGCCGCACTGAGCCGAGCAGCCGGGGGTCGTGGCGGCGACGGTGGCGGTGTTGGCCACCGATCCGATCGCGTTGACCGTGCCGACGACCGTGAACGTACTGACGGCTCCCGCCGCGAGGCTGACGGTGCCGGCCAGCGTGTTGCCCGACGATCCGGTTGTGGCACAGGCCGAACCGGACGGCGCGGTGCAACTGATCGAGGTCACCGAGATTCGCGACGGCACGGCGTCGGCCACGGTCGCGGTGCCCGGGCCGGTGCCGGTGTTGGTGACGGTCACCGTGTAGGTGATGGCCTGACCGAGGATGTAACCGGCCGAGTCGGCGGTCTTCGTCTGGGTGAACACGGGGTTGCCCGCCGCGTCGATCACGCCGGTGCCGGCTGTACCGCCGCCGCACTGACCGGCGCAGCCGACCGTGGTCGGGGTGACGTCGGCGATGTTGGCGACGCTGCCGGCCGAGGTCACCCGTGCGCTGATCGTGACGGTGACCGAACTTCCGGCGGCCACCGACACCGACGCGGCGACGGAATTACCTTGTGGGCCGGGGCTGCAGGCCGACGGGGCCGCGGCCGCGCAGGTCACCGAACCCACCGTGACCGTGCCGGGAACCGTGTCGGTGACCGTGGCGGTACCGGCTCCCGAGCCGGTGTTGGCCACCGTCACCGTGTACGTGATGGGTTGACCGACGATGTAGGCGGCCGCGTCGGTGGTCTTGGTCTGGGTGAAGAAGGGCGCGTCACCGATCGGGAGCGCCCCGGTGTCCGCGGCGCCCCCGCCGCACTGGCTGCCGCAGCCGGCGGTGCGAGGCGTCACGTCGGCACGGTTGCGGGCCGAACCGGCGGCGTTGGCGACACCGACGATCGTGTAGACCGCCTGGCCGGACGCGGCGAGGGTGACCAGACCGCTCACGCTGTTTGCGCTGGTGCCGCTGGTCGTGCAGGTGCCGCCGGTCGCCGCGCAGCTGACACCGGTGACCGTGACCGTCGACGGCACGGGGTCGGTCACCGAAGCGCTGCCCGCGCCGGCGCCGGTGTTGCTGACCGTGACGGTGTACGTCACGGTCTGGCCGACGATGTAGGACGCCGAATCGGCAGTCTTGGACTGGGTGAACACCGGGTTGGCGGTGATCGGGATGCTGCCGGTGCTCGCGCTGCCGCCGCCGCACTGGGTCGTGCACCCGGCCGTGGTGGGTGTGATGGTGGCGGAGTTGGCGGCATCGCCGGCGCTGGAGGCGGTGCCGGTCAGGGTGAAGGTCGCTGACTTGCCGACGGCCAGATTCACCTGGCCGGACAGGGTGTTTCCGCTCGATCCCGTGGTGTTGCAGCTGGAGCCGGAGGGGGCCGCGCAGCTCACCGCGGCGATCGAGACCGCCGACGGGGCGGTGTCGGTGATGGTCCCGGTCCCGGTCCCGGTGCCGGAGTTGGTCACCACGATCCGGTAGCTGACGGGCTGACCGAGCAGATAACTCGTTCGGTCCGCGGTCTTGGTGATCGTGAAGGACGGGTGGTTGCCGGCCGGAACCGGGCCGGTGCCGGCGTCCCCGCCGCCGCACTGGTCGGCGCACCCGCCCGTCGTCGGCGTCACGCTCGCGGTGTTGGCAAGGTCACCGGCGCTGCTGACGAACCCGGTAACGGTGAAGGTTGCGGTGGTTCCCGCCGCGAGATCGACCGAGCCGGAGACCGAGTTCGACTGTGGTCCGGCCACGCAGCCGTTGCCGGCGTCGGGTGCGGAGCAGGTCACCGACGAGACATCGACGGCGGCCGGGACCGTGTCGAGCACGGTGGCGGTGCCAGGCCCGGCGCCGGTGTTGTTGACCGTGATCGTGTAGGTGATCGCCTGCCCGACGATGTAGGAGGCCGAATCGGCAACCTTGGTCTGGGTGAACAGCGGCTGGTCGCCCGCGCTCAGCGGTCCGGTGCCGGCGGTTCCACCGCCGCACTGGGTGGTGCAGCCGGCCAGGGTCGGCGTCACGGTGGCCGTGTCGGAGATGTCTCCGGCGCCGGTGACGGTCCCGGTGACGAAGAACTGCACCTCACCGCCGGCCGGTACCGACATCGTCGCGTGGATCGAGTTCGCGCTGCTGCCGGTGGTGGAACAGCTGGCGCCCGCCGTAGCCGAACAGGACACCGAGGCCACGCCGACGGTGCTTGCGACGACGTCGGAGAGCTCAGCCGTGCCCGGACCCGAGCCGGCGGCGCTGTTGTCCACGGTGATCGTGTAGACGATGGCCTGCCCGACGATGTAGGTCGCGGAGTCGGCGGACGTGCTCACGTTCAGGTCGGGCGCCGGCGTGGCCGTCAAGGCGGGCGTGGCGGCGGTGCCGCCGCCACACTGGGTGGTGCACCCCGCAGTCGTAGGCGTCACCGTGGCGCTGTCGGTGACCGTGCCGGTGGCCACGACCGTGCCGGAGACGTGCAGCTGAACCGATCCCCCGGCCGGGATGTCCACGCTCGCCGAGACGTTCTGCCCGGCCGAGCCGGACGGATCGCAGGCGGCGGTCCCGGTGGCGGTGCATGTGACGGCGACCGAGCCGACCGCTGCGGGCACGGTGTCGGCCACGCTCGCCGTGCCCGCGCCCCCGCCGGTGTTGCGGACGGTGATCGTGTAGTTGACGGGCTGGCCGACGATGTAGGAGCCCGTGTCGGCGCTCACCGTCGGGGCGAAGACGGGATCGGTGCCGGAGGAGACCGCTGCGGTGGTCGCCTCACCGCCTCCGCACTGGCTCGCGCACCCGGGCGTGGTCGGGGTGATGATCGCCGTGTTGACCAGGGAACCCGCTGAGGTCACCGTCCCGGAAACCGTGTACACGACCGCGCTGCCGGCCGGCATGCTCACTGATCCGGCAACGCTGTTGCCCGACGAGCCGGTGGTGTCGCAGCTCGCCCCGCCACTGATCTGGCACGTCACGGCGTTGACGGCCACATTGGCGGTGACCGGATCGTCGACGGTGGCGGTGCCGCCGCCGGCCCCGGTGTTGTCGATCGTGATCGTGTAGGTGATCGGGTCACCCACGGAGTAGCCGGCGGCGTCGGCGGTGTTCGTCGGGACGAAGACCGGATTGTCGGTACTGGCCAGGGGGCCGGTGTCGGCGGTGCCGCCGCCACACTGACCGGCACAGCCGCTGGACGTCGGGGTGACGGTGGCCGTGTTGGCCACGCTGCCGGCCGAGATCACCGTTGCGCGGACGGTGTAAACAGCGCTGCCGCCTGCGGGCAGCTTCACCGCTCCGGCGACCGTGTGACCGCTGGAGCCGGTGGTGTTGCACTGCCCGCCGCTGCTGACGCCGCAGGTCACGCTGACGCTGCCGACGGTGGCCGGAACGCTGTCGGCGACCGAGGCCAGGCCCGTCCCGCCCCCGGTGTTGGCGACCGTGATCGTGTAGGTGATGGGCTGGCCGACCAGGTATGAGCTGTCGTCTGCGGTCTTGGTCTGAGTGAAGACCGGCGTGCTGCCCGCGGTCAGGGCGGCCGTGCTGGCCGTCCCGCCGCCGCAGTCGTTGCCGTGGGCACAACCGGCGTCGGTGGGCGTCACGGTGGCGGTGCTGGCCACCGACCCGGAGGCGGAGACGGTGCCGGTGACGACGTAGCGAGCGGATGCCCCAGCGGCCAGGGTCGCCGCTCCGGCCACGGTGTTGCCGCTGGAGCCGGCGGTGTCACAGCTGTTGCCGGTCGCGGTCGTGCAGGTCACCGACGTCACGGTCACGGTGGCCGGGACCGGATCGCTGACCGACACGGCGCCCGCGCCGAGCCCGGAGTTGGCGACCGTGACGGTGTAGGTGATCGGCTGGCCGAGCAGATAACTGGACGAATCCGCGGTGTTGGTCTGGGTGAAGTGGGGACGGTCCCCGATCGTGACCGGTGCGGTACTGGCGTCCCCGCCGCCGCACTGCCCGGCGCACCCGGGCGTGGAGGCGCTGACCGTGGCCGTGTTCGTGGCGTCCCCGGCCGCGACCGCGACGCCGTCGACCGAGTAGGTCACGCTGCCCCCGGCCGGGATGCTGACGCCGCCGGTGACGGTGTGCCCGGACGGCCCCGCCGCGGAGCAGGAAGCGCCGCCGGTCGCCGAACAGCCCACCGAAACCGAGCCGACCGTCGCCGGCACGGTGTCGCTCAGCGTGGCGGTTCCGGCCGCCAGACCGCTGTTGCCGACCACGATCGAGTAGTGCACCGGCTCGCCGACCAGATAGGCCGTGGCCGAAGCCGTCTTGGTCACGGTGAAGTTCGGGATGTCGCCGGCGCTCAGCGGCCCGGTAGTGGCCGCGCCACCGCCGCATTCGGTGCTGCAACCGGCCGTGGTCGGCGTGATCGTGGTGGTGTCGGCCAACGAGCCGGTGCCGTTCACGGTGCCGACGACGGTGTACGTCGCGGTGGCCGCGGGCAGCAGGGTGACGCGGCCGGCCAGGCTGTGTCCCGACGATCCCGTGGTGTTGCAGGTCGAGCCGTTCGGAGCATCGCAGGACACGGAGGCCACCGTGACCAGGGCCGGAATTTGACTGGCGACGGTCGCGGTACCGGCCACCAGCCCCGAGTTGCCGACGGTGAGGGTGTACGTGATCGCCTGGCCGACGAGGTAGCCGGACTGGTCGGCGGTCTCGGTCTGGGTGAACACCGGCCGGTTCTGGGCGCTGGCCGTCGCGGTCGCGCTGCCGCCACCGCACTGCGCCGCGCAGCCGGTACTGGTCGGCGTGACCGTCGCGGTGTTGTTCAGGGAACCGGCCGCGGCGACCGTACCGGCCACGACGTAGCTGGCGCTGGCCCCGGCGGTCAGCGTGAGGGTGCCCGAGACCGACTGCCCGGACGATCCGGTGGTGTTGCAGGAGTTGCCCGGGGCCGTGCAGGTGACGCCGGTGACCGTCACGGTGGAGGGGACGGTGTCGGCGACCGATGCGCTGCCGCCGCCGGCGCCGTTGTTGGTCACCGTGATCGTGTAGCGGATCGGATCGCTGGTGAGATAGCCCGCGCGGTCGGCGGTCTTGGTGATGACGAAGTGCGGCGAGTGGGCCTGCCTCGCCGGGGTGCTGGCCGCTCCGCCGCCGCACAGCACCGGTGTGCAGCCGGCACTGGTAGCGGTGACGGTCGCTGTGTTGGACACCGCACCGTCGGCGATCACGGTGCCGTTGACCGAGTAGACGAGCTGTCCACCGGCCGGAATCGTCATGCTGCTGGCGACGGAGTTCCCGTCCGCGGGGGGCGTGCAGGTCGCGCCGGAGGCCGACGCGCAGCTGGCCGAGACGTCGCCGACGGTCGCCGGCACCGTGTCGGCGAGGTTCGCCGTTCCGGGGACCTGGCCGGCGTTGGTGACCGTCACGCTGTAGGTGATCGGATCGCCCAGGCTGTATGAGGCCTTGTCGGCGCTCTTGGTCTGGCTGAAGCTCGGGTACCGGACGAGGGTCGTCGTGGCGCAGTCCGCGGCGCTGGTGCAGCTGCCGTTGGCGCCGGTCGCGGTCACGATGTCGTGCAGCGCGTTGTCGCCGCCGGTCGGGGCCTTCACGGTCACCGAGAAGGAGACCGTCGCGGTCTGGCCCACGGCCAGCGGGCCCGCTCCGCTGAGCGTCGTGGTCCCCGCGAAACTCCAGCCGGCCACGGTGCTCGTGGCGTCGCCGTTGTACGTGGCGTCGTCGAGCACGCCGGCCAGGTCGGCGCTGAACGAAGCCAGGGTCGCGCCGGCGTAGGCATTGTCACCGGTGTTGGTGATCGTCACTGTGTATCCGACGGTCCCGCCAGGCACCGTGGTGGCTGGGGAGACGCTGGAGCTGACCGTGTACTGACGGTTCCATTCGAGTACGACCAGCCCGTTGCCGCCGGCTTGTCCGGTCGCGCCGGGCGTCCCGCCCTTGGCCACGCCCGCGACGTACTGGGGGTCGCTCGGGTTGGCCGCGGCCCCGCCCGTCCCCGTCCCCGAGGTGTTCGTGCCGTTGCCGCCGGCGGTGGTCGAGGCCTGGGTGACGCCGGTGACCCCGGTGTAACTGGAGCCGCCACCACCGTCGCCGTTGTCGTGCGCGGGCACGAGCGCGGACTGGGCGTCGTCGCAGATCCCGCCGCCGCCGCCGTACCAGCCGGCACCGCCGCCGCCACCACCCTCGTTGTTCTGGGTGCCGACCGGATTGGTCGGCTTGTCCGACGATCCGGCGCCACCGTGCAGCGCTGATCCGGACTGGGCGGGGACGCTCGCGCACTGGTAGTCGGTCGAGCTGGCGCCGGTGCCCCCGGCGCCGCCGGCGCTCTGGGTTCCGCCGCGTCCGTTCAGGCTCGCGTTGGCCGCGTCCTGCCCGCCCGTGTCTCCCCCGCCGCCGCCGGCGACCTGATCGGCGCTGCTCGCCCCCGGAGCTGCCCCGCCCCCGGCGCCGGCGATGATCAGGGCCCCGGCCGGTGCCGGGTGGGTACCGGTGAACAGGCCGGACAGGCCGCCGCCGGATGCTCCCCGGGACAGCGTCGGGTCGGCGTTGACGGCGTTGTTGGTGGAGCCGCCACCGGCGCCGCCGCCGCCGTAGGTAGGTGTCAGCGAGTTCGGTTGACCGCCCTGGCCGACGACGACACCGAGGTCCTGCCCGGGAGTCACGGCGAGGATTGCGGTGGCGAACCCGCCGCCGCCGCCCCCGCTACCGCTGACGGACGCTCCGTTGTAATCGGTATCGGGCGCGCCGCCGCCTGCGCCCCAGACCTTCGCTTTGATCGTGGTGACGCCGTCGGGAACGGTGAAGCTCTGGTCGGCGCCGGAGTAGGTCAGACGGACACAGTCGGTGAAACCGGGCTCAGCCGTGCAGTTGGCCTGGGCCGCGGATGCGGGACCGGCGCCGGTGGTGGCGTCGACGACGGCCCACGCGACGGCTCCGCTGAGGGCCAGCGAGACCGCAGCCAGGACGGCGCTGGTCCGATTGAGCAGGGGACGCCGATTCCAGCCGACCGCTCCTTTGAGCGCAGCTGAATGACGACCCACCATGCGACCTGCTCCCAGCGACCCGATCTCGGTTTGATCATCGCGCACCAAGGGCAGCACCGCCCTGAGCCACGCGGGTTAAGTAAAGAGACTGTTGTGACGAATGGCAACCGCACAGATATGTATGGAACGGATTAACAGGACACAGTTTGGTAACACTCTGCAATCAAGGGCTCACTGTGCAGGCTCAACGGATCAGCTCACCGGATCGGGCGTTCTCCTGACGCCGGGCAGCGGTGGTCGCACTGGTGCGACTTACCGGTTGTGCTCGCGAGCCTGGGTGACGGTCACATCACGTCATCGGCACGAACGCGGCGCGGGGGCCAGGTTGCCCCGACCCCCGCGTGTGCTCCCCCATCTGGACTCGAACCAGAAACCCTTCGATTAACAGTCGAATGCTCTGCCAATTGAGCTATGGGGGAATGCCCTCGACTGTCCCGCACAGACGAGGATCGAACCAATGTCGAACGATCACCGCTCGGCGGGCAGCGCGTAGAAGAATAACCCATTGCCGAGGCAGTCCGTACTCGGGTGGCCGCCGGTGGCAGACTGAGCCCGACGCGGCCGCGCGGGACCACTGCACCCTGCCGTGCGGCCCACCGGTACAGAGAGGCCTCCCCATGAAGCCATCGTTCATCGTCGGCGCCCTGGTGGGTTACGTGCTCGGCGCCCGGGCCGGACGCGAGCGCTACGAGGACATCGTCGCCATCGCCCGGCGGGTTGCCGGCAGCCAGACCATCCAGTCCACCGCCGGGGTGCTCCAAGCCCAGGCCGGCGAACTCGCGGCCAGGGCCCGCGACCGCGTCTTGGACCACATCCCCCTGCTCAAGACCCAGACCCACGCCGCGCCCAGCGCCCGCGTGCCCGCCAACAACGGCTATCACGGCACCCGCTGACTGAGCGGAGGAGTTTTCACAGTCGTCACCGGTAGGGCTGCGCGCTTCCGTAGGATGCCGACGTGGCCGTGACGACGATGCTGGAACACCGCACCAGTTACGCCTTCGACCGTCCCGTCCTGCTCGGCCCACAGTTGGTGCGGCTACGCCCCGCGCCACACACCCGCACCCCGGTGCTCGCCTACAGCTTGTCCGTCGGCGGCGGCCAGCACTATGTGAACTGGCAGCAGGACTCCTTCGGCAACCATGTCGCGCGACTGGTCTTCCCCGGCCCCGTCACCGAGCTCGAGATCACCGTGTCCATGACCCTGGACATGACCGTGATCAACGCCCTGGACTTCTTCGTCGACAGCTACGCCGAGCGGTTTCCGTTCGACTACCCTGCCGAGCTGGCCCGCGACCTGGCGGTGTACCGGACCGACACCACGACGGGCAGCGATTTTGCCGGACCGGAGCGTGCGGCCGTCCAGGCGTGGCTGGGCGCCGCCGGGCTCACGCCCGACTCGCTGCGCGGCACGAGCTCGGTGAGCGTGCTGGGCGAACTCAACCGCGCCGTGGCCAACGGCATCGCCTACGAGGTCCGTCTCGAACAAGGTGTGCAGGACCCGACCGAGACGTTGAGCCGGGCGATCGGATCATGCCGGGATTCCGGCTGGCTGCTGGTCGCGGCGGCCCGCGAGCTCGGACTCGCCGCGCGGTTCGTCTCCGGATATCTGGTCCAGCTCGCACCGGACATCCCCGACGCCCACAACCCGATCTCGGGCGACCACACCGACCTGCACGCCTGGGCCGAGGTCTTCCTGCCCGGGGCCGGCTGGATCGGGTTGGACGCGACCTCGGGCCTGTTCACCGGCGAGGGGCACATCCCGCTGGCGGCCACGCCGCGGCCGGGCGAGGCGGCCCCCATCAGCGGCACCCGGTCCGAGGCCTCGGCCGCCCTCGATTTCGAGAACCGGGTCACCCGGGTGATCGACCGGCCGCGGGTCACCAAGCCGTACACCGACGCGCAATGGCAGGACGTCCTCGAACTCGGCGAGGCGGTCGACGCGCGGCTGAGCGCGGACGACGTCCGGCTGACGATGGGCGGCGAACCGACCTTCGTCTCGGCCACCGACACCCGCGCCCCCGAATGGAACGTCGCGGCCGACGGCGAGGACAAGCGCCTTCGGGCGATCGAACTCGCCTCCCGGCTGCGGGACCACTACGCCCCGACCGGCCTTGTTCAGCACGGCCAGGGCAAGTGGTACCCGGGGGAGCCGCTGCCGCGCTGGCAGATGGCGATCTACTGGATGACCGACGGATCACCCTTGTGGCACAAGGGTGATCTGCTCGACGCGCCGTGGGCGCCCGCCACCCACGAACCCGGGCAGGGCGTGGAACTGGCGGGCCGGCTGATGGCCGAGATCGCCCTGCGCCTGGGCATCGACCCGGCGGCCGGACAGGTGCAACCGGCCTACCCGGATCTGCTTCAGCGGATGGTGGCCGAGACGCAGCTACCGTCCGGGCCGCCGCCGACCGCGGACGAATCACGTGGACTGTTCGCCGACGCGCGCGCTGATCGCATCGGCGAGCTCGACACCGAAACCGGCCGACCGGTCGGCTGGGTTCTGCCCCTGCACCGCGCCGAGGACGGCCGCGGATGGGCCACCACGACTTGGCGGTCCCGTCGCGGGCGCATCGTGCTCATCGAGGGAAACTCCCCCATCGGGATGCGGCTCCCACTCAGCTCGATCGCCTGGTCTCCCGGCTTCGGGTGGCCAGAGCGCTCCGCCTTCGCCCCGCTCGACCCGCTCCCGGCGGCCCGGACCGCGTCCGGGATCGGGACGGGCGGCCCGGGCGGGACGGGCGGCGGGGGCCACCGTGCACGACCGGCCCAAGTGGTCGCGGTCGAAGGCGCGCCGACGACGGCCCTGACCGTGGAATCGCGCGAGGGTCACCTGTGTGTCTTCCTGCCCCCGTTGCCCGACCTGCCCGCGGCGATGGAACTGCTCGGCATCGTCGAGGAGTCAGCCGCCGCGCTGGGCACGCCGGTCGTGCTGGAGGGGTACCCGATCCCGGGCGATGAGCGCGTGCAGAGCCTCACCGTCACCCCGGATCCGGGGGTCATCGAGGTGAACGTCCAACCGGCCGCGTCCTGGCCGGAGCTGGTGGAGATCGTCGAGACCCTGGACGCCGCGGCGCGGGAATCGGGCCTGGCCACCGAGAAGTTCGGCTACGACGGGACGCACACCGGTACCGGCGGCGGCAGCCATCTCACCCTCGGCGGACGCCGCCCGGCCGACAGCCCACTACTGCGCCGTCCGTCGCTGCTGGTCAGCCTGCTCACCTTCTGGCAGAACCATCCCGGCCTGTCCTACCTGTTCTCCGGACGATTCATCGGCCCGACCAGCCAAGCGCCACGGGTCGACGAGGCCCGCAACGACTCCCTGTACGAGCTCGACATCGCCTTCGCCGAACTGGATCGGCTCGGCAGCGACGAGGTGGATGCGGTTCGGCCCTGGACCGTGGACCGGGCGCTGCGGCACCTGCTGACCGATCTCACCGGCAACACCCACCGCGCCGAGTTCTGCATCGACAAGCTGTTCAGCCCCGACTCCGATCGAGGCCGGCTCGGTCTGCTGGAACTGCGCGGTTTCGAGATGCCGCCGCATCCGCAGATGTCGCTGGTGCAGGCGCTGCTGGTGCGCGCGCTGGTGGCCCGGTTCTGGCGTGAGCCCTACCGGGCGCCGCTGGTGCGCTGGGGCACGCGGTTGCACGACCAGTTCCTGCTCCCGGCCTTCGTCGCCGCCGATCTGGACCAGGTGGTGGCCGAACTGCGCGGTCACGGACTCCCGTTCGACCGCGAATGGCTCGTGCCGTTCGAGGAGTTCCGCTTCGCGCGACTGGCCGAAGCCGACTTCGGCGGGGTCGAGGGACCGGTGATCGGCTTCGAGCTCCGGTCGGCGATCGAGCCGTGGCACGTCCTCGGCGAGGAAGCCACCGGCTCGGGCACGGCCCGCTACGTCGACTCCTCGCTCGAACGGTTGCAGGTACGGCTGTCCGGCGCGGTGCCCGGCCGCCACGAACTGCGTTGCAACGGCTTCGCGGTCGCGCTGCACCCGGTTCCCGGCGAGGCGGGGCTCGTGGCCGGGATCCGGTACCGGGCCTGGGCGCCCCCCTCGGCCCTGCACCCCACGATCGGGATCCACTCGCCGCTGGACTTCGAAGTGATCGACACGATCGGCGGCCGAACGATCGGTGGTCTGACCTATCACGTGACCAACCCGAACGGGCACGGCTACGACGCGCCTCCGGTCAACGCCGGCGAGGCCGAGGCCCGTCGCGCCGGGCGCATTCGCCGCGCCGAATGGGCCAACACCGCCGCCTCGCCCGCCCGGCCGAACCTGCACCCCCTGGCGCGGCTGAGCGAGTACCCGGTCACCTTCGACCTGCGCACCGTGACGGCCGGCCACGGCGCCGTGGGCGGGGCGGATCAGTGACCGCAGAGGTCGAACCAACCGCATCGCCAGCCCATACGCCACAGCCATCGCCACTGCCACCGCCACTGCCATCGCCACCCGCTGTGCAACGTCTGGGCTATCACCGCACCGATCGGGACGGCGCACACATCGGCGCGGGCACGCACCCCGGCAGGGACAGCGGCTCGTCCGTCCGGATGGACGAGATGCTCGACGCGGCCGGCGGGCTACGGCCGTCGTGGCGGGGCGTCGACGACGTCCTCGGCGAGCTCGGCGCGAGCGGCCTGGCCGAACGCAGCCGCGCCATCGCCCGGCTGCTGGAGGACGACGGTGTCACCTACCGCGCCCACGGCGGAGTCGGCGACCAGCCCTGGAAACTCGACCCGATCCCGCTACTGGTGGACGAGAGCGAATGGGCGGTGCTGGAACCGGGGTTGTCCCAGCGGGCCGAACTGCTGGACCGGATCCTCGCCGACTTGTACGGACCACGACGCTTGATCAGCGAAAGACTGCTCCCCCCCGAACTGGTCTTCGCTCACGCCGGGTTCCTGCGCGCCGCCGATCAGATCAAGATCCCGGGCGGCAGGCAGTTGTTCCTGTCCTCCACCGATCTCGCTCGCGACGAGCACGGCCAGTGGCGGGTGCTGGCCGACCGGACCCAGGCCCCGTCCGGGGCCGGTTACGCCATGGAGAACCGCAGCGTGCTCTCCCGCGCGCTGCCAGGCCTCTACCGGGGCACGGGGATTCACCGCATCGCCCCGTTCTTTCGCACGATGCGCCAGTCGCTGCACCGGATCGCGGAGGAGACCGTCCGCTCCCGCGGGCTGCTCGCCGCGCCCAGGATCGTCCTGCTCAGCCCTGGTACGGAAAGCGAAACGGCCTTCGACCAGGCTTTTCTGTCCTCGCTGCTGGGCATCCCGCTGACCGTCGCCGCTGATCTGACCGTGCGCGACGGCCGGGTCTGGCAGCGTTCGCTGCACCGGCTCGAACCGGTCGACGTCATCCTGCGCCGGGTGGACGGAATCTTCTGCGACCCGCTGGAGCTGCGGCCCGACTCCCAGCTCGGCGTGCCCGGCCTGGTCGAGGCGGCCCGCGCCGGCACTGTGGCCGTCGTCAACTCTCTCGGCGCCGGAGTCCTGGAGAACCCGGGGCTGTTCCCGTTCCTGCCCGTCCTCTGCCGCGCGCTGCTCGGTGAGGACCTGCGGGTGCAATCGGCGGAAACCTTCTGGTGCGGTGACCCGCTGGCACGAGCGCACGTGCTGAGCCACCTCGACGCGCTCGTCGTCAAACCGATCGCACGCCAGATCGGGTCCAGTTCGCGGCTCGGATGGACCCTGTCGGCAAAGGAGAAAACCCGCCTCAGGTCGCGCATCGAAGCCGAACCGCACAGCTGGATCGGCCAGTCCCCGCTGGCGATGAGCACCGCGCCGACCCGCACTCCGGGCTATTGCGCAACCGGCAGCGGCCTCGACGCGAGGCCCGTCGTGCTGCGCACCTTCGGTGTGCTCGACGAGGACACCTACCAACTGATGCCCGGCGGCCTCACCCGCGTCCCCGCCGACAGCGAGAGCATCGTCATCTCCAACGCGACCGGTGCGATCAGCAAGGACGTCTGGATCCTGTCCAGCGCCGGGGCCGTGGCCGACGAAGGTGAGCTGAGTCGCTTGGTCGGCCTGACCGGTCCGGAGACCGTGTCGGCAGCCGTGTCGCCGCGCGTCGCCGAGGACCTGTACTGGCTGGGTCGTTACGCCGAGCGCGCCGAGGACGTCCTGCGCCTGTTGCGGGTGGTCGACAACCGCTGGCGTGACGTCCACCCGGCTCCGGACGCGGCACTGGCCCGCTGCCTGGTGACGTTGCTGCAGACCTTGACCGCGGTGACGTCGACGTGGCCGGGTTTCGTGGGCGACGGGGCGGGCGCGCGGTTGTCCGAACCGCTGGCCGAGATCAGGTCGCTGCTGGGCGACGAGCGGCGGCGCGGCAGTCTCGCGCACGACCTGTTCCGGGTACGCGGCCTGGCCAACGCGGTGCGCGATCAGCTGTCCTCCGACACCTGGGCGGTGTTGTCGGGGCTGGATCGAGGACTGGTTCCGTTCAGCCCGCCGACCGCCGCCGAGCCTGGCCTGACCGAGGCCATACAGGCCATCTCGGCCGGTCTGACGAGCCTGTTGCAGGCCATGCTGGCATTCTCGGGGCTGGTGGCCGAGAGCATGGTCCGCGACACCGGCTGGTATCTGCTCGACGCCGGCCGCCGGGTCGAGCGGGCCCAGCAGCTCGTCGGCCTGTTGCGCTTCTCGCTGATGGATTCCAACCCGGCCGACGCGGAGTCGCTGGTGCTGGAATCGATCCTCATCGCCGCGGAGAGCATCATCACCCACCGCCGCCGCTACCCGGCGCGGGTTCGCGTGGATACCGTCCTGGAACTGCTGCTGACCGACGTGGGCAATCCCCGGTCGCTGGCCTACCAGCTCGGCGCACTGCGCGCGGATCTGGAGCGGACGGAGGACGACGCGGCCGCGGCCGCGCTGGAGGACATCGCCACGCTGCAACAGGTGGTCGGCGACCTTGACCTACCGGCGCTGGCCGCGACCGACGGCACGGCGCGAACGGTCCTGAGCGAGGAACTGGCCGGGCTGGATCGCCGGTTGCGCGAGCTGCACCATCGCATCGACTCCGCCTACTTCACCAAGCCGGGCGAGTTGCAACCGTTGGACCCCTTCAGCCTGCTGGAATCCGCATGAGCCGTACCTACCACCTGGTGCACACGACCCGCTACGAGTACGAAGCGCCGGTCGAGCGCAGCTACGGACGGGCTCACCTGCTGCCCAGCGACAGCGACCGGCAGCGGGTGCTCGATCGCGAGCTGGAGATCTCCCCGGTGCCCTCGGACACCAACGATCACCTCGACTACTTCGGCAACATCTCGACCTTCTACCTCGTCCGGCGCCCGCACACCACGCTGACCGTGACCGCGCGCAGCCGCCTGCTGGTCGACCGGCCGCGACCGGACGTGGCCCAGCTCGACACGCTCACGTGGGAAGATGTACGGGACTCGCTCGCAGAATCGCCCGCGATCGCCGAGTACCGCCTGGCCTCGCCCCGAGCCCGGGCCTCGACCGAGGTCACCACTTATGCCCGCAGCATCTTCACGCCCTCCCGGCCGTTCGGGTCGGCGCTCGTGGAGCTCACCCGGCGCATCCACTCCGACTTCAGCTACGAGACCGGGGCCACCACGGTCTACACCACGCCCGCTCAGCTGCTGCGCAAACGGGCGGGCGTGTGCCAGGACTTCACCCACCTGGCCGTGGCGGCCCTGCGATCGGTCGGGCTGGCGGGCCGCTACGTCTCCGGCTACCTGGAGACGCAACCACCCGCCGGCCAAGCCAAGCTCCAGGGCGCCGATGCCTCGCACGCCTGGCCGGCCGCCTACGCCCCAGGGCACGGCTGGGTCGACTTCGATCCGACGAACGACCAGTGGGTGGACGAGCGCTATCTGGTGGTCGCCACCGGCCGCGACTACGGCGATGTCCCTCCGCTCAAGGGCATCATCGTGACCGATTCGAAGAAGTCGACGATGCAGGTCAGCGTCGACGTCAACCCCGTCTGACCCCGACCGTCCGCTCTGCGTTTCGCCCTATCCGACAGGACTTTCCATGCGTTCCTTCGCCTGCCCGCACTGCACCGCGCTGATCTTCTTCCAGAACAGCGTGTGCCTGAACTGCTCCTCGCCCCTGGGTTTCATCCGTGAGCAGGCCGCGTTCGTCCGGCTGGAGCCGACCTCCTACGGTTCGCTCGGCGCTGTCGACCCGGACGGGCACACCCGTGTGGTCTGCGCGAACCTGGGTCTGACCGGCTGCAACTGGCTGGCCGAGCCCGGCGCCGTCGACGGCTTCTGCTCCTGCTGCGCACTGACCCAGACCCGGCCCGCAGACGACGACACCGAGGGACTGGCGGCCTACGCGCGGACGGAGAAGGCCAAGCGGCGGCTGGTGTTCCAGCTCGACACCCTGGGTCTGCCGACCACGCCACGGTCGGTCGATCCCGACGGTGGGCTCGCCTTCGACATGCTCTCGAGCGAGAACGCTCCGGTGGTGACCGGCCACGACAGCGGTCTGATCACGATCGATCTGGCCGAGGGTGACGACCCCCATCGGGAGGCGCTGCGGACGAGCCTGGGTGAGCCGTACCGGACCCTGCTCGGCCACCTTCGCCACGAAACCGGCCACTGGTACTTCGATGTGCTGGTGGCCTCCGACGACGCCCGATTGTCAGCGTTCCGCGAGCTGTTCGGCGATGAGCGCGCCGATTACGCCCAAGCCCTGCAGCAGCACTACGGCAGCGAGCGGACCGACCAGTGGCGTCCCTATCACGTCAGTGACTACGCCGCCTCGCACCCGTGGGAGGACTGGGCCGAGACCTTCGCGCACTACCTGCACATGACCGACACCCTGGAAACGGCCTACAGCTACGGGGTTTCGGTGAGCGGGCCGCGCGCGTTGGAACCCACGAGCCCGTCGACCGTGCCGTCGCTGACCAGCTCCCCACAGCCGCGCTACGTCGACTTCGACACCCTGGTCAATAGCTGGCTGTCGCTGACCGCGGCCTTGAACGCCGTCAACCGCTCGATGGGCAAGGACGACCTGTACCCGTTCGTACTGGTACCCACCGTCATCGCCAAGCTGCGGTTCGTGGCCCGGATGATCGGCGCCCCCAGCTGAGTCCGGTCAGCTGGTCCGGTCAGCTGAGTCCGGTCAGCTGAGCTCGGCCGACGTGGCCTCGGCTCGGCGACGGTATTCGGCCAGGACGGCATGCGTGCCCGGACCGTCAGGAGTCCCCGTGTCCCGCCGGGCCGTCCAGCTGATGCCGTCGCGCCCAGGAACGCGACGGGCGACCACGCGTCCCGTGCCGCCGGGAACCGGTACCTGCTCGGATCGGACAATGCTGTTCTCGACCCGGGTGCGCACCACAGCGGGCAGATTGCGCGGCTCGGTGAAGCGGATCAGCACCGGGGGCCGATCCACGACCACGCCGTCGGGGTCGGTGTCACCTTCGAGCACTTCGAGGCCGTTGTCGGTCCAGGTCGCCTTGACCACGTCGGCCCATCCGATCCGTCGCCAGCCCGGCCCGCTCGGATCCACTGCTTCTGCCGCAGCCGGCAACCACAGCCCGAGCTGGGTCGCGATGACCGAACTGGTTTCTGTCGACCCGATGGCGAGCACCCGCTCGGACGGTCCCAGCAACCTGCGGAAGTCCGCGGGTGTACGCACTCGTCCGGACAGCAGCCCCATCAGTCGTCTCCTCCGATCGCGCGCCGCCGCAGTTCCTGACGGCGCTTTTCCAGCTCGATGACCTGCGCGAACAGCCGGCCCTGTTCGGCGGCGTCGGTGTTCGGATCCAGCCGCTGCAACCGGGACTTCAGCGCGTTGACCTCCCGAGCGACGCCCTGCGCGGCCAGGCTCACCACCATCGCCTCGGCGTAACGCGCTTGGTTGTCGGCCTCGGCATGCAGCGGTTCCACGGCAAGGGCGTTGACGGCCAGCCGGGCCTGCGAGCCCTCGACGAGCTGGGCGGTGATCTGCTCGACCCAACCCGGACCGGCGACGGCCGGACTCGCTCCGCCCGCCGACGCGATCGCCGCCTGCAGTTGCTGGTGCACCGCGAGCAGGAAGGTGCTCGGGGACAGTTCGTCGAAGGCCTTGCCGACCACGTCGGGCAGCTGCAGCGCCGCTTTGAGGACCTCCCGCTCGGCTTGGGCCACCTTCGGGTGCACGCTCGCCCCGGTGCCCGACTCGGACGCGATCCCGGCCGCGGCCGCGTGTGGCTCGCCCGGACGATGCGAACCGGACTGCCCACCGGGGCCGCTGGACCCACCGGACCCGCTGGACGCACCGGACCCGCTGGAGGCAGGTCGGTCGGTGCGCCCGGACCGCTCGGTCGAGCGCACCAGCGCCCGGACCCTGGCAACGATGCGGTTCGGGTCGTCCACGCCGACGTAGCCGGCCAACTGCCGGGCATAGTCGTCGCGCGCGCCGAGGTCCTTGATCATGGCCACCAGGGGGATGCCCCGATCCAACGCGGCCGTCCGCCCCTCGACGGTGTCGAGATCGAAGCGGTTCGCGCTCGTCCGCAGGACGAACTCCACCAAGGGACGGGCACCGTCGACCAGCGAACGCACCGCCGCGTCACCGGAGCTCATTCGCAGCTCGCAGGGGTCCTTGCCCTCCGGTGCGATGGCGACCTTCGTCTGGGCCATGAACTTCTGGTCGTCGGCGAAAGCCCGTTCGGCCGCCTTCATTCCGGCCGCGTCCCCGTCGAAGGTGAAGATGACCTCGGCGCCGAAAGTGTCCGAGTCCCCGAGCAGCCGGCGCAGCACCGCGACGTGATCGCTGCCGAAGGCCGTGCCGCAGGACGCGACGGCGGTGGCGACGCCGGCCAGGTGGCAGGCCATGACGTCGGTGTAGCCCTCCACCACGACGACCTTGTGCTGGCGCCCGATCTCGCGCTTGGCCAGATCCACGCCGTAGAGGAGCTGATTCTTCTTGTAGATCGGGGTTTCCGGGGAGTTGAGGTACTTCGCCTCGATCCGGTCGTCGTCGTGGATGCGCCGCGCGCCGAAGCCGACCACGTCGCCGGTGACGTCCTTGATGGGCCACAGCAGCCGACGGTGGAACCGGTCGATGAGCGAGCCGCGCCCGGACTCCTTGGCCAGACCGCCCAGGGTGAGTTCGGACGCGGAGAATCCCCGCCCCAGCAGGTACTTCGTCAGCGCATCCCAGCCCCCTGGGGCGTACCCGCACCCGAACTGCAGGGCGGCCGCCTGGTCGAAGCCGCGTTTGGCGAGGAATTCGCGAGCCGGCTGGGCTTCCGGGCTGCGCAACGCGTCGGCGTAGAACGCCGCCGCCAGGGCGTGCGCCTCGACCAGCCTGGCTCGTTGGCCGGCTGGACGCGGCGGTCCACCGCCCTCGGCGTAGTGCAGCTGCACCCCGGCTCGGCCGGCGAGCTGTTCGACGGCTTCGGAGAAGGAAAGATGCTCGATCTCCTGCACGAACTTGATGACGTCGCCGCCCGCTCCACAGCCGAAGCAGTGATAGAGACCGCGCGCGGCCGACACCGACAGCGACGGCGATTTCTCGTCATGAAAGGGGCAGATGCCCTTGAGATTGCCGCCACCGGCATTGCGGAGCTGAACGTGCTCGCCGATCACGTCGTCGATGCGGGTCTTGTCCCGGACGGCGGCGATGTCCTCGTCGCGTATCCGTCCGGCCATGGCTTTCAGTCTAGGCGTCGGCGGCGGTGGTCAGCCCGGCTGTGGAAACCCGGACCGCAGACAGCCGCTGATGCCAGGTGACGGCGGCCGAATCGGTCAGCTGGGCGACCTGGTCGACCACGACCCGCAACCGCTCGTCGGGCGACGCGGCTTGCTGATACGCCGCCTGCATGGCCCGCGACATTCCGTCCAGCCCGGCGTTGTAGATGAGCTTGACCAGTTCGGCCAGCAACTGCCGTTGCGCGCTGAGCAACTCCGCGACCCCGTCCCGGCGCATCACGTAGCGCAACGCGATGGCCTTGAGCAAGGCACACTCGGCCGCGATCTGTTCCGCGACGATGAGCTCGGCGGTGTAGCGCCCCAGCGGGTCGGTCCCGTACCGGCGGCGCGTCTGGCTCACCGCTGAGCCGGCGAAGCGTCCGGTGAGTTCGCTGGTGGCCCGCTTGGCGGCGATCTGAGCCTCGAAGCTGCCGTCGTAGCCGGCCAGGTCGGCACAGGCCGGCAGGGCCAGCAGCCCTTCCAGATACGGCAGCAGGTCGGCGGCCGACAGCTCGGAATAGCTCGCGGCCGCTACCCGGCACAGAGCGAGTCGTTCGGCACGATCGATGTCACTCAGGCGGATGTGACCGGCATGGACGCCGTCCTCGACGTCGTGAACGGAGTAGGCGACGTCGTCGGCCCAGTCCATGATCTGAGCTTCCAGGCACCGGTGACCCTCGCGCACGCTCGCCCGAACCCAGTCGAACGCCGCCAGATCGGAGGCGTAGACACCGAATTTCCGGTAACCGGTGCGTCGCGGCCACGGGTACTTGCACACCGCGTCCAGCCCGGCGCGAGTCAGGTTCAGCCCGGCCGAACGCCCGTCCGGCGTCAGCACCTTGGCCTCCAGGCGGGTCAGGATGCGGAAGGTCTGGGCGTTGCCCTCGAACCCGCCGATACCCGCCGCCACCTCGTCCAGGGCATCTTCTCCGTTGTGCCCGAACGGCGGGTGGCCGAGGTCGTGAGCGAGCCCGGCCGTGTCGGTGATATCCGCATCGCAGCCGAGCGCGGCCCCGATCTCCCGCGCGATCTGGGCCACCTCGAGCGAATGGGTGAGCCGGGTCCGGGGGAAGTCGTCCTGACCCGGCGAGACGACCTGGGTCTTGTCGGCCAGCCGGCGAAAGGCGTAGGAGTGCAGGACCCGCGCACGGTCGCGCGCGAACGGATTCCGGGCGCGTTCACCGTCGACCGGCTGCGACCGCTTCTGGTCCTCCAGCGCCCAGCGCTGGGCATCGGTGTCCAGATAGCGGTACTCGCCCGTCAAACGTGCTCCTCGACCCACTCGGCGAACTGCTCGAGGTTGTGCAGCCAGATCCCGACGGTGAAGGTCAGCTGCGCAGGGTTCGTCCCGCCCTCGAAGTCGAAGGCCTGCTCGGCGCAGATCCCGACCAGACCGTCATCCGGAAGCACCGTGTAGGCCTTGGGAAACAGTTTGCTGCGGTTCCAGTCGTCCAGCAGCAGGGCGAGGGTGGGCCGCAGTTCGACCTCGAAGCGGCGGTTGAGATAAAGGCGGGCCTGCAGCACCTCGGCGTCCTCACCGAAGTGGAAGAAGTACACGCTGTAGTTCTCCCGGCGAACGGTGAGATCTCCGTCGTCGTCGATCACACTGCTGAGCCCGAAACCGGCGATGATGGCTTGCAGGACGGCGGTGGACGGCATGATGGCGCCGGCGTGGGCGAGGCCGTTGCGTGCGGCCAGGCCGCCGGAGTGCCGTCGAAGCTCGACGGCGCCCCGTCCCTGCTCCACGGCGGCCCGGGCCGCTGCCCCGGCCGCGGCGGCGAGGTTGCGAAGTTTACCGGGCACGTACCTCAGGTTACCTGCCGCCGAGGTTGCCCTTCCTGCTCCCAAACCCCGTTGAGGTTGCCCTCGTTGCGCATCCGTTGCGAGCAACAAGGGCAACCTCAACGTGGGTACGCCGGCAACAAGGGCAACGTCAACGTGGGTACGCCGGCAACAAGGGCAACGTCAACGTGGGTACGCCGGCAACAAGGGCAACGTCAACGTCGGTACGCCGGCAACAAGGGCAACCTCAACGTGGGTACGCCGGCAACAAGGGCAACCTCAACGCGGGGACGCCGGCAACAAGGGCAACGTCAACGTGGGCGTCAGCGGGAGTCGCTGTCGCTCTGGCCGTTGGCCCGGCCGGCTTCCAGCCGGGCCACGGGCACCCGGAAGGGCGAGCAGGACACGTAGTCCAGCCCGACCTCGTTGAAGAAGTGGACGGAGTCGGGATCCCCGCCGTGCTCACCGCAGACGCCGAGTTTCAGGCCCGGACGCACGGCTCGCCCGCGTTCGGCACCGATCCGCACCAGTTCGCCGACTCCTTCGCGGTCCAGCGACTCGAACGGGCTGACTCCGAAGATGCCCTTCTCCAGGTAGTGGCTGAAGAAAGCCGCCTCCACATCGTCGCGGCTGAATCCCCAGGTGGTCTGGGTCAGGTCGTTCGTCCCGAAGGAGAAGAACTCCGCCGATTCGGCGATCTGCCCGGCCGTCAGCGCGGCGCGTGGCAGTTCGATCATCGTCCCGACCAGGAATTCCAGGTGCACCCCGGTCTCCGAGCGCACATCGCGAGCGACGGCGATGATGTCTTCCTTGATCGCCTCGAGTTCCTGCACCGCGCCGACCAGCGGCACCATGATCTCCACCCGCGGGACGCCACCCTTGCGCTGATGCGCCGCCGCGGCCTCCAGGATCGCTCGGGACTGCATCTCGAACAGGCCCGGGATCACCAGACCGAGGCGGACGCCCCGCAGACCCAGCATCGGGTTCTGCTCGTGCAGCTTGTGCACGGCCTGCAGCAGCCGCAGGTCGCCTTCCCGGGCCTCCCCGCGCGCCTCGGCGACCGCGACGCGCACGGACAACTCGGTGATGTCGGGCAGGAACTCGTGCAATGGCGGGTCCAGCAGCCTGATCGTGACCGGCAGTCCGTCCATCGCGTCGAAGATCCCGGCGAAGTCCTCCCGCTGCAGCGGCAGCAGCTCGGCCAGCTGCCGATCGCGTTCCTCATCGGTGTCGGCCAGGATCAGGGCCTCGACCAGGGCCCGGCGGTCCCCGAGGAACATGTGCTCGGTGCGGCACAGTCCGATTCCCTGGGCACCGAAGCGCCGGGCACGGGCCGAGTCCTCCTCGGTGTCGGAGTTGGCACGCACCGCCATCCGGCGCGATCCGTCGGCCGTACGCATGATCCGGTCGACGGCGCGGACCAGTTCGGTGGACGGGTCGGCGGCATCGAGGTCGTCCAGATCGAGTTCGCCCTCGAAGTAGCGCACGACGGGCGAGTCCACGACGGGTACCTCCCCGGCGAACACCTCGCCCGAGGTGCCGTCGATGGAGATCAGGTCCCCTTCGTGATAAACCTTGCCGTCCTTGGTGGTGAAATGCCTGCCCTTGGTGTCGACGTTGAGCTCCTCGGCCCCACAGACACACGTCTTGCCCATGCCACGCGCGACCACGGCGGCGTGGCTGGTCTTGCCGCCGCGGGAGGTCAGGATGCCCTGCGCGGCGATCATGCCGTCGAGGTCGTCGGGGTTGGTCTCGCGGCGAACCAGGATGACCTTCTCCCCGGACCTCTTCCACTTGATGGCCGTGTACGTGTCGAAGACGACCTTGCCGACGGCCGCGCCGGGTGATGCGTTCATGCCCTTGGCGATCAGGTTCTTGGTGGCAAGCTCGTCGAACCGCGGGAACATCAGCTGCCCGAGCTGGGCACCGGTCACCCGCTGCAGCGCCTCGGCGTCGTCGATCAGGCCCTCGTCGATGAGCTGGGTCGCGATCCGGAATGCCGCGGCCGCCGTCCGCTTCCCCACCCGCGTCTGCAGCATCCACAGCTTGCCGCGCTCGATGGTGAACTCGATATCGCACAGGTCCCGGTAGTGCTCCTCCAGCTGGGCCATGGTGCTCATGAGCTGGTCGTAGGAGTTCTTGTCCAGGCTTTCCAGGTCGTGCAGCGAGAGGGTGTTGCGGATACCGGCGACGACGTCCTCACCCTGAGCGTTCTGCAGGTAGTCGCCGTAGACGCCTTTGGCACCCGAGGCGGGATCGCGGGTGAAGGCCACCCCGGTGCCGGAATCGGGGCCGAGGTTGCCGAAGACCATCGAGCAGATGTTGACGGCCGTGCCGAGGTCGGAAGGAATCCGCTCCTGGCGCCGGTACAGGATCGCGCGCGGGGCGTTCCAGGAATCGAAGACCGCTCGTACCGCCAGATCCATCTGCTCGCGCGGTTCCTGCGGGAACTCCCGGCCGGCGTGGTCGACGACGACCTGCTTGTAGGTCTCCACCAGCCGGCGCAGGTCCTCGGCGTCCAGATCGAGATCGTTCTTGGTGCCCTTGGCGTCCTTGGCGGCGTCCAGGGCCTGCTCGAAGTGCTCACCGTCAATGTCCAGGACGGTCTTGCCGAACATCTGGATGAGCCGACGGTAGGAGTCGAAGGCGAACCGCTCGTTGTCGGCCTGCGCGGCCAGACCACGTACCGACTGATCGTTCAGCCCGATGTTCAGGACGGTCTCCATCATGCCGGGCATCGAGAACTTCGCTCCCGAACGGACCGACACCAGCAGCGGGTCATCGGACTGACCGAGGGTCTTGCCCATCGTGGCTTCCAGCGCCTTGAGGTGCTCATCGACCTCGGCAGCCAACGCGGCCGGCTCGCGGCCGCTGGCCAGGTACGCCTTGCAGGCCTCGGTCGTGATCGTGAATCCGGGGGGCACCGGCAGGTCCATATTGGTCATCTCGGCCAGGTTGGCGCCCTTGCCACCGAGAAGATCCTTGAGTTCCTTGTTGCCTTCGGAGAAGTCGTAGACGAACTTGGTCATCGCACACACCGCCGGGTTCCGATCGAGGACACGAAGTGCGGACGATGCTAGGTGCGGTAAGGGCTTTCGGGGACGCCGAAGGGGCTGTGATCTCAGCCGATTGTTGGCTTCCTCACTCGGTTCAGCCGCCCGAGTCGGACAGTTCGGCCCCGAAGGGCACCTGCCGCGTCTCGCGGTCGGTCAGCCAGCCCTCCGGCAGCGTCACCGGCCGCGCCCCGGAGGTCCGGCCGCGCGGCTGGCCGAGCACGTCGGTCGGAAACGGCTGGCTCATGTCCAGCTGGCCGAGCAGGTCGGCCAGTTCGCCCAGGCCGGAGGCCATCGCCATCGACTGACGCAGGCCCTTGGGGACGGAGAAACCCTTGAGGTACCAGGCCACGTGCTTGCGGAAGTCCGTGACGCCGCGCTGCTCACCGAGCCAGTCCCCCAGCAGTTCGGCGTGGCGGTACATCGCGCGGGCCACCTCGCTCAGGTCGGGCAGCGTGAGCTGGTTCCCACCGGCGAAGGCCGCGGCCAGATCGGCGAACAACCACGGACGGCCCAGGCACCCCCGGCCCACGACCACGCCGGCGCAGCCCGTTTCCCGCACCATCCGGATCGCGTCGGCCGCCTCCCAGATGTCGCCGTTGCCGAGGACCGGGATGTCCAGCAGGGCGGCCAGTTCGGCGATGGGTTCCCAATCGGCCTCGCCGCCGTAGAACTGGGCCGCGGTGCGTCCGTGCAGGGCGACGTAGGCCACGCCGGCGTCCTGGGCGCGCAGGGCCGCCTCCCGGTAGGTGAGGTGGTCGGCGTCGATGCCCAGGCGCATCTTGACCGTGACCGGGATCTGCCCGTCCGCTGCCTGCACCGCCTGCCGGACCAGATCCTGGAACAGATTTATCCGCCACGGAAGGGCCGATCCGCCACCGCGGCGGGTGACCTTGGGGACCGGGCAGCCGAAGTTCAGGTCCACGTGATCGGCCAGATCGTCCTCGACGATCATTCGCACCGCGCGGCTCACCACGGCGGGGTCGACGCCGTAGAGCTGCATCGACCGAGGCGTCTCCCCGGCCCCGAACCGGATCATGTCCATCGTCTTGGCGTTGCGTTCCACCAGCGCGCGGGAGGTGATCATCTCGCAGATGTAGAGGCCGGCGCCGTATTCGCGGCACAGCTGACGGAACGCGACGTTGGTGATCCCGGCCAGGGGTGCCAGCACCACCGGCGGGTCGACCGTGATGCGATCGCCCAGCCGCAGGGGTGCGGTGGCAGTCCAGGTGGTCATCGGATCAGCAGCCGGGCAGCCGCTCGGACAGGTAGCCGACCACCTTGTCGAGCGCGACCCGATCCTGCGACATCGAGTCCCGGTCCCGGATCGTCACGGCCTGGTCGTCGAGGGTGTCGAAGTCGATCGTCACGCAGTAAGGCGTGCCGATCTCGTCCTGCCGCCGGTACCGCTTGCCGATGGCCTGGGTCTCGTCGTACTCCACGGCCCAGAACTGGCGGAGCTGGCTGGCCAGGTCCCGTGCCTTCGGCGTGAGGTCGGCGTGCTTGGACAGCGGCAGCACCGCGGCCTTGATCGGGGCGAGCCGCTTGTCGAATCGCAGCACCGTCCGCTTGTCGACGCCGCCCTTGGTGTTGGGTGCCTCGTCCTCGGCGTAGGCGTCGAGCAGGAACGCCAGGGTGGCCCGGGTGAGCCCCGCGGCCGGTTCGATCACGAAGGGCCGGTAGCGGACGTTGGTTTCGGGATCGAGGTAGGACAGATCCACTCCGGAGTGCTCCGAATGCGTGGTGAGGTCGAAGTCGGTCCGGTTGGCGATGCCCTCGAGTTCGGCGAACTCCGAGCCGCCGAACTCGAAGCGGTACTCGATGTCGACCGTGCGCTTGGAGTAGTGCGACAGCTTCTCCTTCGGGTGCTCGAAGAAGCGCAGATTCTCCTGCCGGATACCCAGGCCGGTGTACCAGTCCCAGCGAGCCTTCAGCCAGTACTCGTGCCAGGTCTCGTCCTCACCCGGCGGGACGAAGAATTCCATCTCCATCTGCTCGAACTCGCGGGTCCGGAAGATGAAGTTGCCCGGGGTGATCTCGTTGCGGAAGGACTTACCCGTCTGGGCGATGCCGAACGGTGGCTTCTTGCGGGCCGAGGTCATGACGTTCTTGAAGTTGAGGAAGATGCCCTGCGCCGTCTCCGGACGCAGATAGGCCAGGCCGGATTCGTCCTCGACCGGGCCCAGGTAGGTCTTGAGCAAGCCGGAGAACGGGCGCGGTTCGGTCCAGGTGTGGCGGTTTCCGCAGTTGGGGCAGGCGATGTCGTCCAGGCCGTTGGCGGGCGGGGAACCCTTCTTGTTCTCGTACTCCTCGATGAGGTGATCGGCCCGGTAGCGCTTGTGGCAGTGGGTGCACTCGGTGAGCGGGTCGGTGAAGGTCGCTACGTGACCGGAGGCTTCCCAGACAGCCGGGGGCAGCACGACCGCCGAGTCCAGGCCGACGATGTCGTCCCGCGTGGTGACCATGGCCCGCCACCACTGCCGGCGGATGTTCTCCTTGAGCTCGACGCCGAGGGGGCCGTAATCCCACGCCGACCGGGTGCCGCCGTAGATCTCCGCTGCGGGGAAGACAAAGCCCCGGCGCTTGGCCAGGCTGACTACGGCATCGTTGCGGTCGGGCACGTCGGGACTCCATCGGACATCGGGAATCCGGCATCGGACTCCACAGGGCGCGGCGAAACTGAGATCACCTCAGGGTATCTGCCGACGCGGGGTCCATTCCCATCACCGGCGGCCACTGGCGGCGCTAGGGCATTGAGCCGGACGCGCCGTCGCGCTTGGTGGACGTCCCACCGGTGGGATGCCGCGGTCACCCCGAGCGTGATCAACCAGCCGAGCAGGATGTCGAAGACGTAGTGCTCGGCGCCGTAGACGAGGACGAAGGCCATGGCCAGCGGGTAGGCGACCAGCAGCGGCCGCCAGCGTCTACGGACTCTCGGCCACAGGAACATCGACACCAGCAACGTGGTCGCGGCGTGCAGCGACGGGACGGCGGCAACCAGGTTGACCTTGGCCTGCCCGGTCTCGAGCAGCGCGCTGGCCTCGTTCAGATGCAGGCGCTTGAAGCCACGGCTGGTGACGCGTTCGACGTAGGCATGCGCGCCGGAGTGGTGGGGGACGACGGCCTCACCGAGGATTCCGACGTCCCCGTCCTGGGCCGTTCCGGTCACCATGCACGGCGGATCGGACACGCCACCGGCGACCTGGGCCGCGGTGCACCGGGCAGCGGCCCACGGAGGGGCAGCGGGCATCAGGATGAAGCCGGCCAGGCCGATGAACGACATGGCGACGAACCGGACGACGAACTTCTTCCACTCGTGGCGGTCTCGCAGCCACCAGACGACGGCGACGAGATACGGGCTCAGGTAGTACGAGACGTAGACAGTGCTGACGGCGACTTCCCACCACGGTGGCTGTACCTGTTTGAGCTGCGACTGCAGCCACACGGTCGGGTCGTGTCCGAAGAACAGGGCCTCGTCGAAACGGGCCTGGAAGAACCACACGGTCGGGCGGCCGACCACATCGGCCACCCCGCGGGTCTGGTCGTACACGGCGAGCAGGACGGCGAAGGGCAGCCAGTCCCGGATCACCGGCCAGACCTTGCGCTTGCCGATGCCGGTAATGATCAGGCCGAGGGCCATGAGGGCGAACAGTTCGTTGCGGTCCTCGGGGATCCCCTTCTGCTTGATGAGGATCAGCAACGCGAGTGCGTACAGGCCGAGCAGGGTACGGCGGATCGTGATGAGCTGCGTGGGGCTGAAGAGGCGGAACTGGCTCGGAAGGCGGCGCGGGCGGCGCGTGAACGGATCCGCGGGCATGAGATCGGCGTCGCGGACACCGCCTTCGATGAGTTCGACGGTGTCCGAACCGGCCCACTCAGGGGCGTCCGGTGTGCCGGATTCGGTCGTCGTCAGGACCCTCGCCCCCCTGTCTCAACATCGTCTCAACATCGCGTTCAAATAAATCTTCAATGACTGTTCAACTGATGTTCGTCAGTCCACTCTGTCAGAAATCCCCTTCAGCCGAAAAATCCCGCCGGAAATCGGGGGCTAGATCGCTACGACCTACCTCGGCGATGCCGGTTGCCGAGTCGGCCAGCAGCTCTTCGAATCCGCTGGGCTGGTCCAGCGCCTGGGCGAAGAACGGGGTCGACATCTTGACCTCGTAGCCGCCCAGCCCGCGCCGGTAGGCACCGACCGAATCCCAGTGGGTCACCAGCACCCAGGCGTTCTCGTCGTCGGTGGACCGCCCGAAGGATCCGGACCGGTATCCGGGCCGGGCCGCCAGCGCCGTCATCGCGACGGTGGCCTGTTCGATGAAGGTGACGTCATCGACCGTGGGCCGGAAGTGGATGACGGAGATCACAGGGCCTGCCCGGTCGGGGTGTCGATCGCACCGCCGTAGCGGCGGTCCCGGCCCGCGTAGCTCTGGCAGGCGGCCCACAGGTGCCGCCGGTCGAAATCGGGCCAGGGCGTATCCACGAACACCAGCTCCGCGTAGGCCGACTGCCACAGCAGGAAGTTGCTCGTCCGCTGCTCCCCCGAGGTCCTGATGAACAGGTCCACGTCCGGCAGGTCCGGTTCGTCGAGGTAGCGAGCAAAGGTCTTCTCATCGATCTTGTCCGGATTGAGCCGGCCGTCGGCCGCCAGCTGCGCGATCCGTTTGGTGGCGTCGACGATCTCGGCCCGGCCACCGTAGTTGACGCAGAACTGAAGGGTCAGCCGGTCATTGGCGCGGGTGTACCGCTCGGCGTCCTCCAGCTGGCTGAGCACCGTGCGCCACAGCCGCGGTCGTCGCCCGGCCCAGCGGATACGCACGCCGAGGTCGTTGAGCTCGTCGCGCCGCCGGCGGATGACGTCCTTGTTGAAACCCATCAGAAACCGGACCTCGTCCGGGGACCGCCGCCAGTTCTCGGTGGAGAAGGCGTAGGCCGAGATGACCTTGACGCCGATCTGCATCGCTCCGAAGAGGACGTCCATGAGCGCGCCCTCGCCGGCCCGGTGCCCTTCGGTGCGAGGCAGGCCCCGCTGGTTGGCCCAGCGACCGTTGCCGTCCATAACGATCGCGATGTGACGCGGGACCAGATCGGCCGGGATCACCGGTGGCCGGGCTCCGGACGGGTGCGGCGGAGGGTCGGGCCAGCGTTGGTCGCGGACGGGCATCCTGACAACTTAGCTCTCTCGGCGGTATGCGCAGCGAGCGGCGCGATCTCAGCGGTCGACCAGAGGCAGTGAGCGGATTCCGCGCTCCAGATGCCACTGCAGATGGGCGGCGATCAAGCCGCTGGCCTCGCGAGCGATCGGGGCGGCCGTACCGTCGGCGAAAGCCCAGTCCCCGTTGAGCAGGCTCGACATCAGGTTCAGCGAGCCCGGCTGCGGCCGCACGGCGCCTGACGGTCGGCAGTTGGCGCAGACGGCCCCGCCGGCCGCGATGTGGAACGCGGCATGCGGCCCGGCCGCCGAACACACCGCACAGTCGGCCAGTGCCGGTTCCCACCCCGCCAGCGACATCGAGCGGATGAGGAACGCGTCCAGGATCAGCGACGGGTCGTGGTCGCGATTGGCCAGGGCGCGCAGGGCACCGACGACGAGCAGGTACTGCCGCAGCGCGGGTTCGCCCTCCTCCGCCGTGAGCCGCTCGGCGGTCTCACAGATCGCCACCGCCGCCGTCCAGGCCGGGTAGTCGGTGGACAACCGCGCGCCGAAGTTGTCGACCGTCTCGACCTGTGTCACCAGATCCAGCCCGTTGTGGCGAGGGTGCCCGCGGGCCGCGTCGGGCTCGGCGGTGCGAGTGTGCAGCTGGACGTCGATCTGGCTACCTGGTTCGAGCCGGGCGCCGTAGCGCGACATCGTCCGGCGCACGCCCTTGCCGACGGCGCGGATGCGCCCGTGCCGCTTCGTGAGCAGCGTGACGATCCGGTCGGCTTCGCCGAGCTTGTGAACCCGGAGCACGACCGCCTCATCGCGGTAGAGCGGCATGGCTGCATTGTCCCTGACGGATCCGACATCGCGCCCACCGACGCGGGGAATCGGCCCGCGATGGTGCGGGGGCCGTCAGTCGCGGCGGTCGCTGCCCCAGAGTCCACCGAAGACGCCGCCGTTGAACCTGTCCTGATCGGAGTTCTCCCGCCGGGGGCCGGTGATGTCGCCTGGGCGCCGACGACCCGACAGCAGTACCGGAAGGCCGAGCGCGACAGCGAAGAAGCCGATGGTGGCCAGCACGGCGAAGAACATGCCTCCACTGTCCCCCCCTGGCGCCGGTGCGTCGAGTGATCCGGTTGCCGCCGTCGATATGGTGCGGGAATGTCACCGTCGCCGGCCCAGTCCGCCCTGGGCCGTCTCGACCCGGCGCGGCTGGCGGCGCTCGGTTTCGCCGATGCCGATGCCGCTGACACCCTCGGCGCCGCCGCGGCCGTACTGGCCCTGCCCGCCGACTCAGCGACGCATGGTCGGTTCGCGAAGTCGGTGGAGCAGCTTCGCGGGCGCATCGGCCGATTCCTCACCGAACCCGCGCGTAGCCGGTCCCGCCAACTGGCCGGCTCACCGCGCACGCCGGGTGAGCCCGTCCCCGTCGATGTCCTGCGGCTGCTGGCCTACCTGGCCACAGTCGAGGATGTGGTGCGGTTCCACCGCAGCCGTCGGGTCGAGGAGGCGACGAGTGCGGCAACGCTGGCTGACCTGGGCCGAAACGCCGCGTTGCACCGGCGTACCCACGACGAGTTCGGCCTGGAGAGTTACCGGTGGCTGGAGGGTCACTGGCAGGGTTCGCTGTACCAGGTGGGCCGCTTGCAGTACGAGTTCGAGCACCGCCGGGGCGTCGACGGCAGCGACCATTGGCTCGCCGCCGTGCACATCCCGGAGTCGGGCCCGCTGTCCGAGACCGCGGTTCAGCAGTCCCTGGATGACTTCGCCCGCTTCGCCGCCGGCGCCTTCAGCGAGCTGCAGATCACCGAGCTCACCTGCGAGAGCTGGATGCTGGATCCGCAACTGGGCGACTACCTGCCGTCCGCGTCCAACATCCTGTGCTTCCAGCGGCGGTTCGAACTGACCGACCTGGCCGAGGCCGCCGAGGGCAGCCTGGTCGCCACCGACGCCGACATCGTCTACTTCGTCTTCCGCCGCCGGGAGCGCTCCGGCGCGCCGCGGCTGGACGGCCTGCCCCGCCAGACCCGGCTACAGCGGGCGATTGTCGATCATCTGGCCGCCGGCGGCCATTGGCACGCCCGGCACGGCCGGCTGCGCTGAGGTCGCTCGCAACGAACCGTCCAGCCGCGCGAAGAGGCACCACGCCAACACGCCGGCCGACATCGCACATCCCACGGGAATCCAGAAGGCCACCCGAGCGCCGTGCACGTCGGCGAAACCGCCGCCGACCGCGGCGCCGACTCCGTAACCGACGGACAGCCCGGTCCCGATCCAGGTCAGGCCCTCGGTCAGAGCCTCCGACGGCACGATCGCATCCACGAGGCCGAACGCGGCGATGAGGGTGGGCGCGGTCCCGAGGCCGACCAGGGCGATGCACAAGGCGAGTTCGGGCACCCGATCCGGAACGAAGGTCAGCAGCGGCAGCAGGGCGAAGACCGACGCGGCGAGGACGAAGCGGACGAGCAGCGGCGAGCGCCAGTGCCGGGCGCCGTAGAGCAGACCGGCCAGCCCGCTACCGAGGGCGAAACAGGCCACCACCCAGCCCGAGGACGAGCGCTGACCGTGCTGGCCGCAGAAGGCAACCATGACCACCTCGACACTGCCGAAGGTTCCGCCGACGGAAACCATCACCAGCGAGATGAGCAGCATTCCCTTGCTGCGCAAAGCGAAAGCCCGGCGCTGTCCGGCGATGCGGGTGACGACAGGAGGTTCACTCGACCGCTGCCGGGTCAGCCACACCGACCCGATGGCGACCATGACGAGCGCGAAGCCCAAGGTCACCAGCGGATCGGTCTGGGTGGCGAGGATGGTCCCGGCCAACGGTCCCAGTACGAAGATCAATTCATCGAGGGTGGACTCGATCGAATAGCCCGTCGAACGCTGGGGCGCATCACCAGGCCAGAAGAACGACCAGCGCGCCCGGACCAGGGCGCCGACGTTGAGGAACGTGAAACCCATCGCGGCCGCGGGCACCGGCAGCGTCCACAGCGCGGCGTGCCCGGCGATCAGGCCGGCCAGCACGATCGTCGAGGCCAGGTGCGCCAGCAGGTACGGGGGCAGCACGCGATGCTGCCCGAGCCGGTCGACCAGTGTGCCGGCGAGTGGATTGCCCAGAGCACCGCCGATGACGTAGCAGCCGGACAGCACACCGGCGAAGCCGTACTCACCGGTGCGGCCGGAGATGATGAGCACCAGCGCGATCGGGTAGACCGCGATCGAGAAGCGGAAGACGAAGCCGGCGGCGGAGAAGGCACTCGTGCCCGGCCGCGCGTAGGCGGCTTTATACTTGTTCAGCAAGGGATATCACGATTTATCAGAATCCGAGTCGGTCGAGCTTCTTCGGGTCACGCTGCCATTCGGCCAGCACCGCGACGTGCAGGTTGAGAAAGACCCGTCGTCCCAGCAGGGCTTCGATGTCGCCGCGGGCCACCGTACCGATGTCGCGCAAGCGCTGACCACCACGGCCGAGGATGATCGGCTTCTGGCTGCTGCGCTCCAGATGGATCGTGGCGAAGATGTCCAGCAGGGCCGGCTTACCAGCGGCCCTTCCGGTGTGTTTGCCGGTGCTTTCGGTGGTGTTCCTGGCGGGTTCGTCGGTGGGGTCATCGCCGGTGTCGACCCGTTCGTTCATCTCCTCCACCGTGACCGCGATCGAGTGCGGAAGCTCGTCCCGCACGTCAGCGAGCGCGGCCTCTCGGATCAATTCGGCGATGCGCGCCTCGTCGCTCTCGTCGGTGGCGATGTCCTCGGGGTAGAGGGCCGGACCCTCGGGCAGCTTGGCGATGATCAGGTCGGCCAACAGCCCCACCTGGTCCCCCGAGACCGCCGAGACCGGCACCACGTCGGCGAACTCGCCCAGCTTCGACATGGCCATGAGTTGTTCGGCGACCCGTTGCCGGCTCGTCGCGTCGGTCTTGGTCACGATCGCGACCACCGGCGCCCGAAGCTGCTTGAGTTCCTCGGCGATGTAACGGTCCCCCGGACCGATCTTCTGGTCGGCGGGCACGCAGAAGCCGATGACGTCGACATCCGCCAGGGTGTTGCGGACCACGTCGTTGAGTCGCTCTCCCAGCAGGGTGCGAGGCCGGTGCAACCCCGGGGTGTCGACCAGTACGAGCTGCCCGTCCGGACGGCTGAGCAGGCCCCGAACCGCCCGGCGGGTGGTCTGCGGCTTGTCCGAGGTGATGACGATCTTGCTGCCCACGAGCGCGTTGGTGAGGGTGGACTTGCCGGCGTTGGGGCGGCCGACGAACGCCACGAACCCGGAGCGGTGCACAGCAGGGGGCGCAGCATCGTCGTCATTGACCATGCCTTCATTCTCTCACCCTCCCCACCCCGGCTTTCGCGGCCGGAATACTCGGAATTCCGCGAAATTCTGAGCATTGGGGCCGCGAAAGCCGTGGGAGGATCGCCGACGTGCCGACCCCGACCCTGCTGCTGAAGTCCGTCCGTCTCCTGGGATCCGACCGGCCCGTCGACGTCCAGGTGGCCGCCGGGGTCATCACCTCGATCAGACCTGCGCCCAGCGGCGGCCGGACGGGCTCCGGCACCGGCTCCGGCTCCGGCTCCGGCTCCAGCTCCCGCTCCAGCTCCGGCTCCGGCTCCGGCTCCGGCTCCGGCTCCGGCTCCGGCTCCGGCTCCGACGAGATCGTGCACGCGGACGGCCGCTGGCTGGTCCCCGGTCTCTGGGATCATCACGTGCATTTCGACCAGTGGGCCCAGGTCAGCCGGCGTCTGGACCTGGCTTCGGCCCGCTCCGCCGCCCAGGCCGCCGGACTCGTCCGCGCGTGGCTGGCCAGTTCACTCACCGCGCAGGACGATGACCCGCAGCTGCCGATCGTCGGCTACGGCTTCCGCGACGCGCTGTGGCCGGACTCGCCCGCCCGGGCGGTGCTCGACGAGACCACCGGCGACCGCGCGGCCGTGCTGGTCAGCGCCGATCTCCACAGCGCCTGGCTGAACTCGGCCGCGCTGCGCCGCTACGGACACCCCGACCATCCCACCGGCCTGCTGCAGGAAGAGGACGCGATGGCCGTCCTCGGGGCGCTCAGCGCGGTTCCCGACGACATCGCCGACCGGTGGGCCGCCAGCGCCGCCACCGCAGCCGCCGCCCGGGGTGTCGTCGGAATCGTCGATCTGGAAAGGCCTTTCCCCCTGAACGCTTGGCTGCGCCGGGTCGCCGCCGGGCAGCGAAGCCTGCGGGTCCGCACCGGCGTCTGGGCCGAATCGCTCGAGGCAGCGATCGGTCGCGGACTGCGGTCCGGAGCTGCGGTCGCCGGCGGCGCCGGGTTGATCACCATGGGGCCGTTCAAGGTGATCACGGACGGCTCGCTCAACACCCGAACCGCCTACTGCCACGACCGCTACCCCGGCGTGAGCGATGAGAACCACCCCTTCGGGCTACTCGTGGTCCCACCCGAGACCGTTCGGCCGCTGCTGCGGCGTGCCACCGAGGCCGGCCTGCGCTGTGCGGTGCACGCCATCGGCGATCATGCCAACGCGCTGGCGATCGAGTCCTTCGCCGCCACCGGGGCCCGGGGCAGCATCGAGCACGCCCAACTGCTCGACTCCGAAGACGTGCAGCGGTTCGCCGAACTCGGACTGGTGGCCAGCGTCCAGCCGGAACACGCCATGGACGACCGCGACGTGGCCGAACACCATTGGGCGGGACGGACCGGCCGGGCCTTCGTCCTGCGGAGCCTGCTCGATGCCGGGGCCCGCCTCGCCCTGGGTTCGGATGCGCCCGTAGCCCCGCTGGACCCGTGGGTCAGCATGGCGGCGGCGGTGTTCCGAAGCCGGGACGGCCGCCAGCCCTGGCATCCGGAACAGCGGATCACGCCGACGGAGGCCCTCGGTGCCAGCACCGGTGATCCGACCTCGCCCCGGACGGTCCCCCGCGCCGGCGACGTCGCCGATCTGGTGCTGTGTGAGGCCGATCCGCTGACCGCGGACGCGCGGACGCTTCGCTCGATGGGTGTGTCGGGGACGCTGCTCGGCGGCGAGTGGACCTTCCGCGCCGGCATCTGACGGCGCCCGTCCCGGCCTGGCTAGGATCGCGGGCATGCCGCGAACTCGGGCCTTTCCGGTCACCGTGGCCGTCGTCGTCACCGAACTCGTGATGGCCCTGGCGGGCGCGGAGATCAGCTTCGAGGCGATGCAGCACGACTACAGCTACCGCGGCACGACCGGACTGTTGTTGCGCTCCTTCGGCGCCCCCCTTGCCGCCCCCTGGCACTCGCTCGCCTGGCAGTACGCCGGCCCGTCGCTCGTTCTCGGCCTGGTGATCTATCTGTTGTTGCTGGGGATCACGACGGCGGTACTCACCGGGGCGCTGCACGGTCCGCGCAGCACGGCCGCGCTGTTCATCGGGATCTGGGGTCTGACCACGTTGAGCCTGGCGGTCGCCGAGACCGTACGGCTGCTGCTGGCCGGCGGTGAGCAGGCGCGCGCCGCGGCCGGCGAACAGACCACGCTCTACGCGTTCAGCTACGGCCCGGCGATGATCCATCACGCCGTGTACTACGGATGGATCCCCGCGATCATCGGCACCGTGACCGGCTCGATCAGCGCGCACTGGGCCGCGGCCCGGCAGCTCCGTCGATCTGACCTCGCCCACACCGCGGCGATACCGACCCGGCCGATCGCCTGAGAAGCCGGGTCGGTCCGAGCGGAGGGCCGGTTACGCCTGAGCGAACCGTCTACCTCAGCTGTGCGGCTCTCCCGATCCGTCGACGAAGAACACCGAGACCCCGGGGGTCATGTCGTGCACGGCCGCGGCCCCGGCGGCATCGCCCGGAGCATCAGCCAGTACGACCGCGGCCTCCAGCGAGCGAGCCCCGGAGGAGACGGCCATAGCCACCGCCACCTGTAGCGCGGACAGCGTCAGCGACGCCAGTTCCACCGAGGCCGCGACATAGGTGCGTCCATCGCTGTCACGCACCGCCGCGCCGGACCTGGCCCGGGTGCGGGCGCGCGTCGAGCGGGCCAGGGTCACCAGCTTCGCGTCCTCGGGATTGGCGACATCGAAGCCGGATTCGGGTTCGGTCGCGGGAAGGTCAGTCATCTACGTCGCCGTCCTCGTCGTCGGGTTGGGACAACCGTCGGGCCAGCACCGTGTCGATTCGGTTGCGCCTGCCGCCGGCGTTCTCGGCCGTCAGCTCGAGACCGTAGGCCTCGACCTGCGAACCGGGAATCGGCACCCGGCCGAGCAGTTGCGCCATCAGCCCGCCCACGGTCTCGACGTCATCGCCGCGCGGCAGTTCCACGCCGAGGAGTTCGCCCAGATCCTCCACCGGCAGCCGAGCCGTCAGACGGTAGGACCCGTCGGGAAGCTGTTCCACCGGAGGGCGCTCGACGTCGTACTCGTCGCGGATCTCCCCGACGATCTCCTCGAGCACGTCCTCGATGGTCACCAGCCCGGCGGTGCCGCCGTACTCGTCGATGACGACTGCCATGTGCGAGTTCCGCGCCTGCATCTCGCGCAACAACTCGTCGACCGGTTTGGATTCCGGGACGAAGGTGGCCGGCCGCATGACTTCGTCGATCTTGGTCTGCTTGGCGTGCTCGGGATCCTGGGCCCGGCGGATGAGGTCCTTGAGGTACACCAACCCGACCACGTCGTCGATGTTGTCGGCCACGACGGGGATCCGGCTGAACCCAGAACGCATGGCCAGGGCCAGGGCCTGCGGCACCGTCTTGGTCGACTCGATCCACACCACGTCGGTGCGCGGCACCATCACCTCACGGGCGATCGTGTCGCCGAGCTCGAAGACGGACTGGATCATCTCCCGTTCCCCGCGCTCGACCACCCCGCGGGCCTCGGCCATGTCGACCAGTTCACGGATCTCGACCTCAGAGGAGAACGGTCCGTCGCGATAACCGCGCCCCGGCGTGATGGCGTTGCCCACCAGGATCAGCAGCGACGCCAGCGGACCGAACACCCGAGTCAGCAGCAGCACGATCCGGGCGCCGGCCAGGGCGACCGTGTACGGGTGCTGACGACCCAGAGTCCGTGGACCGACCCCGATCAGGACGTAGGAGACGAGCACCATCACCGCGATCGTGCCGAACACGGTGGGCCAGTCCCGCCCGAACGCCGAGCTGGCCGCGACCGTGACGAACACGGTGGCGGTGACCTCGGCGGCGACCCGTAGCAACAGCAGCAGGGACGTGTGCCGAGCGCGGTCGGCACAGACCTCGGCCAGCGCCTTGGCCCCGCGACGCCCTTCGCGGACGAACTCCTCCACCCGGGCGACGGACACCCGGGCGGTAGCGGCATCGACCGCGGCCAGCGCTCCCGCGGCGGGGACCAGGCAGACGGCTACGACGACGAGGAACACATCAGGTGCGGTCATCGACGCACCGCCCACCGCGACGCGCCGGGTTTATGGCCGGGATCGCCGGGATTCACGAGCGCAGCTCCCCGCCGGTGCCCGGCAGCGGACTCCTGATCGGGGACACGCCGTGCGCGTCGCCCCACTCGGTCACCAGCCGCGTCTGAAGGGTGAACATCTCGCGTTCCTCGTCGGGCTCGCCATGGTCGTAGCCGAGCAGGTGGAGTACGCCGTGGGTGGTGAGCAGGTACAACTCGGCGGCGGTCGTGTGGCCGGCGGCCTCGGCCTGGGCGGCTGCCACTTCCGGGCAGAGGACGACGTCGCCCAGCAGGGCCGGGCCGGGTTCGGGACCCAGACCGGGCTTGTCGTCCAGGGTGTCCATCGGGAACGACATCACGTCCGTCGGCCCGTCCAGGTCCATCCACTGTTTGTGCAGCGTGCTCATCGCCTCGGTGTCGACCACCAGGATTGACAGCTCGGCCAGCGGGTTCACGCCGAGCGAATCAAGAGCGTGCCGGGCAACCGAGGAGATCGCCAGCTCGTCGACGTCCACCCCGGATTCGTTGTTCACCTCAATGGTCATGACCTGGATCGGCCCGTGGTGCTCGGCTCGTAGCGGTCGTAGGCGGCCACGATGTCGCCCACCAGCCGATGCCGGACCACGTCGGCGGCGTCGAGATAGGAGAAGTTGATGTCGTCCACCTCGGTGAGGATGTCGCGCACCACGCGCAGCCCGGACTTCGTCCCGGTCGGCAGGTCGACCTGGGTGATGTCACCGGTCACGACGATCTTGGAGCCGAACCCGAGCCTGGTCAGGAACATCTTCATCTGTTCCGGGGTGGTGTTCTGGGCCTCGTCGAGAATGATGAACGCGTCGTTGAGGGTCCGGCCACGCATGTAAGCCAGCGGCGCCACCTCGATCGTGCCGGCCTGCAGCAGCCGCGGCACCGACTCCGGGTCGAGCATGTCGTGCAAGGCGTCCATCAGCGGCCGAAGGTAGGGGTCGATCTTGTCGTTCAGCGTGCCGGGCAGGAAGCCCAACCGCTCGCCCGCCTCCACAGCCGGCCGGGTCAGGATGATGCGGTTGACGCGCTTTGCCTGCAGGGCCTGCACCGCTTTGGCCACCGCCAGATAGGTCTTGCCGGTGCCGGCGGGGCCGATACCGAAGACGATCGTGTGCTGGTCGATGGCGTCGACGTACCGCTTCTGGTTCACCGTCTTGGGACGGATGTTCTTCCCGCGACGGGAGAGGATGTTGAGGCTGAGCACCTCGGCCGGCCGGTCTTCGGTGTCGGCTTGCAGGATGCCCAGCGAGCGTCCGACGACATCAGGGGTCAGGTTGTGACCGGATTCCAGCAACTGCAGCAACTCCTCGAACAACCGGATGGCGATGGCGTTGTCGCCGGGTTCACCGGTGACTGTGATCTCGTTGCCGCGGACGTGGATCTCAGATCGCAGCCGGGCTTCCATGAGCCGAAGCAGCTCGTCGCGGGCGCCGAGCAGGCCCACCATGGCCGCCTCGCCCGGAACGACGAAGCGGGCCGTCACCCGCTGAGGTCCCTGCCTGACTGGCGTGGGTTCCGACAAGTGGCTGCGCTGCTTTCTGGGCTCTGAACGGCTTCGGCGTGGTGTCTGTTCAACTTTACCGCCGACGCCGACATTCCTTGCCCCGTTTTGTCTCCCGGGGGACGCCTCGGACCCCGTGGGACCAGACAGTGGGCGGGCTTGGCCGGCTTCAGCCGCCGTGGGCCCAGATCTGGCCGCTGCCCGACAGCAGGTGCGCATGGACGTGAAACACGCTCTGTCCTGACTCTGCCCCGGTGTTGAACACCGTCGTGAAGTAGGGCAGCCGCTCCTGCTCGGCGACCGCGGCGACACCGGCCAGCAGGGCCGCGCCGGCCGCGGGGTCGCCGGCGAGTTCGCGGACGTCGCGAAAATGCTGGCGCGGGATCACGAGCAGATGCACCGGAGCCTTCGGCGCGATGTCGCGGAACGCCACCACGTCCGCGTCGGCGTAGACGAACTCGACGCCCATCGAACCCGCGGCGATGGAGCAGAACAAGCAGTCCGGATCAGTGGCCATGACAAGCACCGTATCGCCGCGTCCCGCTGACCGGCGGCCCACCCCGGTCAGCGAAGGCCGGGGTCGGTCTGAGGTCAGGCCCAGCGCCCGGTCAGGGCGGACAGGACCGACAGTGCCGCCGCCCCGGCGGTGGAGGTGCGCATCACCTCGGTGCCCAGCCGGACCGCACGAGCCCCGGCCGCGGTGAAGCTGGCCAGTTCGTCCTCGGCGATCCCGCCTTCGGGCCCGACGACGATGACGACCGAGCCGGTTGGCGGCAGCACGGTCGCGGTCAGCGCGTCGGCCGCATCCTCGTGCAAGACCAGGCTCAGCTCGGCCTGCCGGATGAGCTGGCAGACCTCGGTCGTCGACCTCAACCCCGCCACCTCGGGAAGCGTGGAGCGCCGGCTCTGCTTGGCCGCCTCCGCGGCGGTCCGACGCCACTTGGCGACGCCCTTGTCGACCTTCTCGCCGGCGCGCCACTGGCTGATGGATCGGCTCGCCGACCAGGGCACGATCTCATCGACGCCGAGTTCGGTGAGGACCTCGACCGCCAGCTCAGCTCGTTCACCCTTGGGCAGCGCCTGCACCACCACGAATCGAGGATCGGCGCCGCGCACGTCTTCGACACTCAGCACGGTGAGGCCGACCCGGTCGCCGTCGCCGCCACCACGGGCTGACCCGCCACGCTCGATCGTGGCCACCACCGCCCGCACGCGTCGCCCCCGGCCATCGGACAGGAGGACCTCCTCGGCGACCGCAAGCCGCTTGACCGTCACCGCGTGCCGGGCCTCAGACCCGGTCAGGACGAGCTGGCCGCCGACCTTCGCGGCCGACAGGTCATCGAGAAGGAACAGCGGCGGGGTCATCAGCGCTGGTTGAACGCGTCCCGGACCTTGGCGAACAGACCGGTGCGAGGATGGGCAACGCTCACCTCTTCGCTGCGGAGATCGGCCAGATCGCGCAGCAGCTTCTCTTGGGTGTCATCGAGCCTGGTCGGGGTCCTGACCTCGACATGCACGTGCAGATCACCGCGCGCGGTGCTGCGCAGCTTCGGAACGCCCTTGCCGCGCAGGGTGAAGACCGAGCCGGACTGGGTGCCCGGGCGGATCTCCACCTTCTCCTCGCTGTCCAGCGTCTGCAACGTGATGTCGGTGCCCAGGGCGGCGGCCGTCATCGGCACCCCGATGGTGCAGTGCAGGTCGGAGCCCTCGCGGCTGAACACATCATGCGGCTGCTCGGTGACCTCGATGTAGAGATCGCCCGCTGGGCCACCGCCGGGTCCCACCTCGCCCTGACCCGACATCCGGATACGCATGCCGTCCTCGATGCCTCCGGGGACATCCACCGAGATGGTGCGGCGGGCGCGCACCCGGCCTTCGCCCGCGCAGTTGGGACACGGCGTGGGGATCTGCTGGCCCGTTCCGGCGCAGCTCGGGCACGGTCGCGAGGACATGACCGGTCCGAGCAGGGACCGCTGCATGGACTGGATCTCACCCCGACCTCCGCAGGTGTCGCAGGTTCGCGGCGACGTACCCGGCGCGCACCCGTCGCCGGAACACGTCTGGCACAGCACGGCGGTCTCGACGGCGATGTCCTGGTGGGTGCCGAACGCCATCTCGTTCAGCGAGAGGTCGAGACGGATGAGGGCGTCGCCGCCTTGGCGGACCCGGCTGCGCGGGCCGCGACCGGCCGAGGCGCCACCGAAGAAGGTTTCGAAGATGTCGCCGAAACCACCGAAGCCCCCGAAGGGGTTGCCCTGGCCGCCGGCTCCGCCGCCCGATGAGAGCGGGTCACCGCCCAGGTCGACGACGCGCCGCTTCTCGGGATCGGACAGCACCTCATAGGCCGCCGTGACGTCCTTGAACTTCTCCTGGGCGGAGGCGTCGGGATTGACGTCGGGATGCAGCTCCCGAGCCAGCTTGCGATACGCCCGCTTGATCTCCTCAGCGGTGGCATCGCGCTCGACGCCGAGCAGCGCGTAATAGTCGCGGACGGGGCTGGCCACCAGCGAAACCTCATTCAGTAACAGTGCGAAAACGAATTGGCACTCATGCGTTCTGAGTGCCAGGTCCTAGTGTACGGACTCCGCTGCGAGCGCCACGCTACGCCGGGCCTGCCGGTGCTGGACGGTTTGGGTCCCGATGGCCAGCAGGGCCAGCACCACCACCGCGCCGCCGTAGCCGAGGGCGGTGTCGCGCAGCCCCCGATGCGTCGCCACGAATCCGGCGATCACGGCGGGGACGCTGAAGCCCAGGTAGGACACCGAGAGCACCGCGGCCAGAGTGGCGGCCCGGTCATCGGGGCCGACGCGCTTGGCCACGGTCCGGAACGAGCCGAGGAACGAGGCGCCGAAACCGAATCCGGCCACGACGCTGCCCAGGAAGAAGGTCGCCGTGTCCGTCCGCTCGATACCCAGCAGGGTGATCAGCAGACCGAGGACCAGCGCCAGGGTGCCGAGCAGCACGGATCGGATCTCGGACGTTTCACGGAACAGCACCGACGCGACCGCGCCGCTACCGGTGACTGCGGCCACGACGAGGCCGCCGACCAGATGGTTGTGCAGACCGAAGACCCCGACGGCGAGGGAACCGCCCAAGGACAGGTACAGCCCGGCCACCGCCCAGGTCGCGATGAATATGGGCACCGCGGCGAGGAACGGGGCACGCACTTCGCGGTGGACGCGGACCTGAGGGCGCAGCGAGGCGAGTGCGCCGGGCTGGCGGCCGGTCGTCTCCGGTACCGCCAGGATGCCGAGTCCGGCGGCGATGACGGCCGCGATCAGCACGAGGAACACGAGTTGGGTCGGGTTGGGGGCGTATTGGATGAGCGCCCCGGACCCCAGGGCGCCGAGGGCGAGTCCGAGGGCGGGTCCGGCGCTGTTGATCACGGTGCCCAAGTTGGACCCGGGCGGCTGGGTGTCCACCAGGGCCGCGCCGAGGGCGCCGATGACCGCCCCGGTGGCCAGCCCCTGCACGACGCGCGCGGCCACCAACCAGCCGACCGAATCGGCGGGCAGGAACAGCAGCAGGCTCGCGACCTCGACCGCGAGGCCGGCCAGCAGGACCGGTCGCCGACCGATGAAGTCCGACAGCGAACCGACGGTGAGCAACGAGCCGAGCAGGGCCAGCACGTAGACCGCGAAAATCACGGTCAGCGTCGAGGATGAGAAACCGATGCGCTGCTGATAGACCACGTAGAGAGGCGATGGGGCGCCGGCCGCGATCATGACCACGAGCAACGACAAGGCAATGAGCCAGAACGAGGTCCGGCGGTCCAGGGAGCGCATACGGTTTTCAAACCGACTCACGGTCCAGGCATTCCCGTTATCCGTCGGCACCACACTCGCGCGTTACCGACGCGCGCCGTTGCGCCGATCGATGATGGCTAGTTCTCGGCGAGCAGGTCCCCTACGTAGCGCGCCACGGCCGCGACACGCGCCATCGTGTGGGCGTAATCCATGCGTCGGGGACCGAGCACCCCGACACCGCCGAGGGAGATGCCGGCCGCGCCGTAGCCGGCCGACACGACTGAGGTCGTCTGCAGGCCTTCGTAACTGTTCTCGTTGCCGATCCGGACCAGGATCTGCCCCGAAGCCGCCGACTGCTGGTCCAGAAGGCGGAGCAGGACGACCTGTTCCTCGAGCGCTTCCAGCACCGGCCTGATCGCCGGGAAGTCGAGCGAGTGATCGGTCAGATGGGCCGAGCCCGCCATCACGACCCGTTCGGAGGGATGCTCGACCAGGGCTTCGAGCAGGACGGAGGTGAGCGTGGTGATCAAGCCCTGCAGATGTCCGGGGACGTTCTCGGGTAGGTCGGCCACGATGGTCGGGGCGTCGGCCAGCCGCTGACCGGTCAGCCGCGTGTTCAGGGCCGAGCGCAGATCGGCGATGTCCAGCGCGGACACCGGCGCGGGCAGCTCCACGACCCGCTGTTCGACCCGGCCGGTGTCGGTGATCAACACCAGCATGAGGCGCAGGTCGGAGAGCAGCACCGTTTCCAGATGCCGGACTCGTGACCGCGACAGGGACGGGTACTGCACGACCGCGACGTTGCGGGTGATCTGGGCCAGCGCTCGCACGGCGTTGTGCAGGACACCGTCGAGGTCGACCGCCGTGTCGAGGAAGGTCTCGATCGCCCTACGCTCGGCCGGGCTCAACGGCTTCAGCGCGGTGAGCTTGTCGACGAACAGCCGGTAGCCGGCGTCCGTGGGGACCCGGCCCGCAGAGGTGTGCGGCTGCTGGATGAGACCTTCGGCTTCGAGCGTGGCCATGTCGTTGCGGATGGTCGCCGGCGACACACCCAGGTTGTGGCGGTCGACGATGGCCTTGCTGCCGACCGGCTCGTTGGTGGCGATGAAGTCCTCCACGATCGCCCGCAACACCTCGAGCTTGCGCTCTTCGACGTTCATGTCCGCTGCCACCTCCCCAACAGTCACGACTTGCGGCCGCTGTCACCGCATGAGTACCACGATCCTGGCAACAAGCTTAGTTTGCCGGGCCCTGCGTCGGCGCGAACCCGAGCCGGGCCGATCCTGCGGGGTAGGGTGGCGCGGACCGGGAAGGGGACCCAGGCAGGTGATTCACGCGTGATCTTCAAGGCCGTACGGGAGGGCAAGCCCTACCCGGACCATGGCTTCTCCTCGCGGGACTGGGCCAACGTGCCGCCGCGGTCGGTGCGGCTGGACCAGCTGACCACGATCAAGCGCGAGCTCGCCCTGGACAAGCTCCTGGACGAGGACAGCACCTTCTACGGCGACCTGTTCCCGCACGCGGTCCACTGGGACGGGGAGATGTATCTGGAGGACGGTCTGCACCGGGCCGTGCGCGCCGCGCTGCAGCAGCGGCACACTCTTCACGTGCGGGTGCTCGACCTCGACGAGCTGCGCCCGAAGAAGCCGGCCAAGCGGGCCAGCTGACCGCCCGGCCGGTCGATCACAAAGCGTCGAGCAGGTCGCGCACCACGGCGTCGGCCAGCAGCCGCCCGCGCTGAGTGAGGACCAGGCGCCGTTCGTCCATCGCCGCCCGCTCGGCCAGTCCCCACCCCACCGACTGTTCGGCTTGGCGCGTGAGCGCCAGCGGGAACGTGGTCAGGTCCAGGCCCTCTCGGAGCCGGACCTCCAACATCAGCCGCTCCACCAAGCGGTCCCGCGAGGACAGGTTCTCCCGCCCCGCGGCCGGGCTCTGGCCCGCATCCAGCGCCGCCGTGTAGCGCGTCGGGTGCTTGACGTTCCACCAGCGCAAGCCGCCGATGTGACTGTGCGCGCCGGGGCCGAGACCCCACCAGTTGTCACCGGACCAGTAGAGCCGGTTGTGCCGTGACTCGGCGGCCGGATTGCGGGCCCAGTTCGAGACCTCGTACCAGTGCAATCCCGCGCGCCGAAAGGCCTCGTCCGCTTGCACGTAGCGGTCGGCCAGCACATCGTCGTCCGGCGCGGCGATCCGTCCGGACCGCACTTTGCGCGCCAGCGCGGTGCCGTCCTCGACGATGAGGGCGTAGGCGGAGATGTGGTCGACATCGGTGGACAGGGCCGCGTCCAGGGACCGTTGCCATTCGTGCTCGGTCTCCCCCGGTGTGCCGTAGATGAGGTCGAGATTGACATGATCGAACCCGGCCGCCCGGGCCTCGGCCACCGCCTGCGTCGCCCGTTCGGGGCGATGGGTACGGTCCAGAACGGCCAGCACGGACGGGACCGCCGACTGCATTCCCAGCGAGATCCGGTTGAACCCGGCCTCGCGGAGTTTGGCCAGGTAAGCCGGAGCGACGGTCTCGGGGTTGGCCTCGGTGGTGATCTCGGCGTCCGGGGCCAGCCCGAACTCGGCTGCTATCTCCTTGAGGATCTCGCCCAGATGTTCGGCCGGCAGCAAGGTCGGAGTGCCCCCGCCGAAGAAGACCGTGGACACCGGCGGTGCGCCGCTCGGCAGCACGTCACGCGCGAGCCGGATCTCGGCCAGCACCGTGTCGGCGTAGGATCCACGGCTCACGCCGGGGCCGAGCTCGTCCGCGGTGTAGGTGTTGAAGTCGCAGTAGCCGCAGCGCACCGTGCAGAACGGGACGTGGACGTAGAAGCCGAGTTGTCGGCCACGCAGTTCCAGCAACGCCGCGCCGGGCAGGTGGCCGTCGGCGGGAGCGGGATCTCCGATCGGGAGCGCGGAAGGCATGCGTTCAGTGTTGAATGCCGAGGAGGTCTTTGCCGAATCGACCCGCCGCACCGGCCGCACCGATTACGACCGTCTCGACTGATCCGAGGAGCTCATGGCAACCGTGCACTACGCCGTCGAAGGCGGCGTCGCCACCCTCACCCTGGACGCGCCGGAGCGGCGCAATGCACTGTCGGCCCCGCTGCTGCGGGTCTTACGTGACCATCTGGACTCCGCCGAGGCAGACCCGACGGTGCGGGCCGTGGTGCTCAGCCACGTCGGCCCGGTCTTCAGCTCGGGCATGGACTTGACGCAGGTCTCAGATGTCGCCGAGCAGGACCAGCCCATCCGGGCGTTCCCGGTGTTGCTCCAGCGGCTGTGGGAATTCGGCAAGCCGGTCCTGGCGCGAGTGGACGGCAAGGCGCGAGCGGGCGGAATCGGATTGGTAGCCGTTTGCGACATCGTGCTGGCGACAGCCGCCTCGGATTTCGCCTTCACCGAGGTACGTCTCGGGTTGGTGCCGGCGGTCATCTCCGTCCCGCTGCTCAAGCAACTGTCGCCTCGCGAGGCGATGGAGCTGTTGCTCACCGGCGAAACCTTCGGCGCCGAGCGTGCGCGGCAACTGGGCCTGATCAACTCGGTGTGCGCGGACGTGGCCGCGTTGGATCTCGAGCTCACGCGTTATCTGCAGCTGCTCCGGCTCGGCGAACCGGGCGCCCTCGCGGCAACGAAGATAATGGCGCGCCGCGACCGGTCCGGGGTGGACATGGCCGAGGACTTCGCGGCGATGAGCGAGCTGTCGGCGGGTTTCTTCGCTGGACCGCAGGCGGCCGAGGGCATTGCGGCGTTCGCGGCCAAACGGCGCCCCCGGTGGGCCGAGGGGGACTGAGCCGAGCGAGCTTCAGCGAGTGATGTCGACGCTGACGAAGCTGGCGTAGTGATCGCCGGTGTAGTAGTACTCCCCGCCCCTGCCGGTGATGATCCGCCGGGCGCCTCGATCGGACTCGCCAGGCGTGGGCACGGTGTACTCGTGGTAGTAGCCGTGCGGGTGCGGAGCGAGCAGCCGCTCGGCGTTGTCGAACACCACGCCGTCGCGTGAGTAGGGAAACGGGCCGCCGCGGAGAATGAGCCTGACCGTGGTGGAGGCCTGGGCCGGAAGGCCGGACAAGGCAACCGCCCCGTCCGGCAGCGGTTGGCCCGTGCGTGAGAGCGAGGAACCGGGGACCTGCGGACCGATCGGGCCCGGCCGGCGTGACCCGGTGACGCTTGCCGTGCCGGCAGCCGGACCGGACGTCCCGGTGGTGTGCTGGTGGCTCGGTCGGGTGGGATTTCCGGAGCTGTCCAGCCCGCGTGCGGCGTAGCCCACGACCAGGAGCAGGATGAGAACGATCAGAGCGAGCAGCGGTCGTCGACGCAGTGCGGCCCGCAGGTTGAGCATTCGGACAGCCTAGTTCTCGGCTGATCACCACCTGTTGGGCGCTCCGCCGGACGTGATGTGCGCGCGGGCGCGGTCAGAAAGGGTTGTCCATTGACCGACGCGATCACCACGGCCAGCATTCGGCTTTCGGGTGCGGGGGGTGATGAGATCGAGGCTTATCAAGCCCGGCCGGCAGGCCCTGAGCCGCGCGGTGGCGTGGTCGTGATCCATCATCTGCCCGGATTCGATCGCTGGAGCAAGGAGGTCGCTCGCCGGTTCGCCGTCGACGGCTACGACGTGCTCGTCCCGAATCTGTACTGGCGCGAGGCGCCTGGCGCCGAGCCGGACGATGCCGCCGCGGTCGGTCGAGCGCAGGGCGGCGTGCCGGACGAGCGGGTGATCGGCGATGTCGCGGGGGCCGTGGAGTACCTTCGCGGGCTGCCGACGTCCAACGGCAAAGTCGGTGTGATCGGCCACTGCTCCGGCGGCCGCCAGGCCGTACTGGTGGCGTGCAACCTGGAACTCGACGCGGCGGTCGACTGTTACGGGGCCTACGTCGTCGGGACTCCACCGCCGGACTTCGTCTTGAAGGTGACGGGCCTGGAGAATCAGTTGGGCAACCTGTCCGCGCCGTTGCTCGGCCTGTTCGGAAACGACGACGGCCACCCGTCGGCGAGCGAGGTGAATACGCTCGACGGCCTGCTCACGGAGCTGGGCAAGGAGCATGAGTTCCACCGTTACGAGGGGGCGGGGCATGCGTTCTTCGCCACCGACCGTCCGTCCTACCGGGTGGAAGCGGCCCTGGACGGGTACCAGCGCATCGGCGCGTTCTTCGGCCGGACCCTGAACTGAACCGGAGGCAGCAGTGTGCACCTACAACACCGAGTACGCCCAGCTGACGGGTTCGGCGAAGGGCCGCAACGGCTGGTTCCGTCTCGACCAGGCGACCGTCTATTACGACCACCCGGTTCACGCGCCGGCCGAGCACACCCTCAACATCGATCTGGCCGACCGGACCGCCGGCCCCGGCGGGCGGCTCGCGGTCGAGTTGACCGCGTCGTCGGCCCGGGAGCTGGTGGCCGCGATCGAGCGAGCGTTGTCCGCCGTGCCCGACGACCTGTTGAGCTGACGCCGGGCCGGGGCTCGGTGATCAGGGATGTCGCCGTAGTCGCCCTTGACCCGCACGCTCAGACGGGCTCGCCCACGGCTCGGTCCTCACCGGCTGCCCTGGCCCGGGCTTGCTGCTCATCGCCGCCTTTCTCCATGCCCTCGAACGCCGGTGCGGCCTCCGACGCTGGGGCGCGGATCAGGGCGACGACGACGACCGCCGCAAGGATCGCGGAGATCCCGGCGACCAGCATGACCGCACTGAGCCCGGACACCGAGCCACCGCGCAGGGCCTGATCGAAGCCGGAGCGGGCAGCGCCACTGAGCTTGGACAGTATTGCCGGACCTTGGCCGCCGGCCACGGCGTGCGCGGCCGAGTCGGCTCGAGGGACCGAGTGGTGCGTGAAGTAGGCGGCAATCCGCGCGGTGTAGATGGAGCCGAGGACAGCGATTCCCAGAGCCATGCCGAGTTGCCGGGCCGTGTTGACCGAGCCGGCGGCCATACCGCCGCGCTGTAGCGGCACCGCAGACATCGCGGCCGAGCTCAGGACGGGCATGCCCATCCCCACTCCGATGCCGACCAGAATCAGCCCCGGAACCGGCGCCGTGGCGCCCGCCGAACCATGCAGCAGCACGCCTTGCAGAACGTCACCGGCCCCGATGAACGCGAGCCCGCCGGCGATCACCCGGCCCGGGTGCTTGTCGTGCAGGAACCGACTGCCGACCCCACTGGTGACGAACGCGGCCACGCTCAAGGGCAGGCCGCCGATGACACCGGCCATGATCGGGCTCTTGCCCAGCACTGATTGCAACCAGATCGAGCTGTAGACCAGGCCGGCGAAGGCCGATCCGCTGAGGAAGAACCCGGCGACCAGCGACCCACTGAACGTGGCGTTGCGGAGCAGGCCGAGATCCAGCATCGGAGCCGCCACCCGCCGTTCCACCAGCACGAACGCGACGCCTGCGACGACGGCCACCACGAAGGACACGACGGCCGAGGTGGACGTCCAGCCGTGCTCGCCCGCCACGATCAGGCCGTAGGTCAGGGTGCCGGCGGCGGCGGAGAACAGGACGAGGCCCGCAAGATCAAGACTGGTGCGAGCCGCGGCATGACGGCCGCCGGGCAGCACGGCCAGGCACAGGGCCACCGTGATGACCGAGATCGGCAGGTTGACGAAGAAGATCCAGCGCCAGGACAGAGACTCGGTCAGCAGGCCGCCGGCGATCGGGCCGATCGCCGCGGACGCGCCCCCGACTGCGCCCCACACGCCGTAGGCCGTACCCCGGTCGCGCCCCTGGTAGGCCGAATTCAGCAGCGCGAAGACGGTGGCGAACATCGCCGCACCACCGATGCCCTGCAATCCGCGAGCCGCGATCAACAGCCCGGCGTTGGGAGCGATACCGCTGAAGAAGGACGCCACCGCGAACAGCACGAGCCCGACCAGGTAGACCCGTCGGTGCCCGAGCAGGTCGGCCACGCCGCCGGCAGCGAGCAGTAGCGCGGCCAGCGTCAGGGCGTAGATGTCGACCACCCACTGCAGCGAAGTGAACGAGGTCTTCAGATCGCCGGCCATGTCGGGCAGTGCGACGTTGACGATCGTGACGTCAACCAGCAGCATCAGCGTGCCCAGGCTGACGGCAACGAGCGGCCACCACTTGCGCATTGGTTCCTCCCAGAAATCGATCACGTTCCCGCGGCCGCCTGGTAGCCCGCTCGGCAGTATCAGCCCCGGCCCCGTCGGTCTCGCTGTATCAGCTTGCTCCAGGGGTCTGACAACTACGGGCTCGGTCGGGCCTGTTCGTAGAATTCCTCCATGCCTGGATCGACATCATCGAAATCCTCCACCATCGATCGAGTAGATCGCCAGATCATTCACTGCCTCCAGCTGTCTCCGCGCGCCGGGTTCAGCCGGATCGCCGCTGCGGTCGACGTGAGCGAGCAGACCGTCGCCCGGCGCTACCGGAGGCTGGTGTCCGAGGGCGTCATCCGGGTGATCGCCGCCGCCGGACCCAACCGGGCGACGAACGCCTGGACGCTGCGCATCCAGTGCCGCCCCAACGCCGGTGCCCCCATGGCCGAGGCTCTTGCGGCCATGGATGACGTGTCGTGGGTGACGCTGGTCGCCGCCGGGTCCGAGATCGTGTGCGCGGTTCGCTCCCGTAACCGGGCCGACAGTGACGAACTCCTCCTTCGCCGCATCCCCCGGACGGCCGAGGTTCTCAACTTCTCTGCGCACGCGTTGCTCCACCCGTTCCGCGCCGGCCGTGCCGATGACTGGGCCGGTTACGAGGACACCCTCGACCGGCAGCGGCAGGACGCGTACCTGGTCGACAGTGACCTCGTCGGCTTCGTCCCCGGCACGTCCTACCGCCGAGAGGCCATCGACGCGCAACTGCTGGACACCCTCTCATCGGACGGCCGTGCCCCGATCGGCGAACTGGCCCGGATCGGCGAGTGCTCCCAAGGGCGGATCGCACGGCGGATCGAATACCTGCAACGGGCCGGTGAACTGCGCTTCGAGGTCGAGATCTCCGGCGCGGCATTGGGCTTCGGTACAACGGCCTATCTCTGGCTCGTCGTGGAGCCCGCTCAACTCGCCGCGGCCGGGGCCGCCATCGCCGACCACGTCGAGGTCTCATTCGTAGCGGCGGTCACCGGCGCGGCCAACCTGATGGTCTCGGTGCTGTGCCACGATTCCGAAGAGCTCTACGCCTATGTGACCAACCGGATCGGCGCGATTGCCGGGGTTCGGCAGGCCGAGATTTCGGTGGCTCTGCGACGAGTGAAGTACGAGCGGAGCCGGGTCACCAACGAGCGGGTCCGCAGCAGCGCGCGGGCCGTCAATCGCTTGGCCTGAACGGGCACAGCGCAGGTGCCCCGTCTAGGGTCAGCCCATGCGCGCTGCCTACGCCACGTCATTCAACCCGGACGCTCCCCTCGACGGGCTGGAGCTGGGTGAACGTCCCGAGCCCGAGCCGATGCCGGGCTGGACCACCGTGCAGGTGAAGGCCACCAGCCTCAACCACCACGACTTGTGGACGTTGCGCGGAGTCGGCATCAGCGAAGACCGCCTGCCCATGATCCTGGGCTGCGATGCTGCCGGGATCGATACCGCAACCGGCAAGGAGGTCGTGGTTCACTCGGTGATCAGCGGAGACAACTGGACGGGTGACGAAACCCTCGATCCCACTCGGTCCCTGTTGTCCGAGCGACACCAGGGCACCTTCGCCGAATACGTGCGAGTGCCCGCCGCCAACGTCATCGACAAGCCGGCCGAGCTCAGCTTCGCCGAGGCGGCCTGCCTGCCGACCGCTTGGCTGACGGCCTACCGCATGCTGTTCGTCAATTCCTCGCTGCGGCCGGGTCAGAGCGTGCTCGTTCAGGGCGCGTCCGGCGGTGTCGCCTCGGCGTGCATCAGCCTGGCCCGGGTGGCCGGGCTACGGGTCTGGGCCACCGCTCGGACGGAGGCCAAACAGCAGGCGGCACTGGACTTCGGCGCCCATCAGGCTTTCCCGCCGGGCGCGCGGCTGCCCGAGCGGGTCGACGCCGTCATGGAGACGGTCGGCGCGGCAACGTGGTCACATTCGCTCAAGTCGCTGCGACCCGGGGGCCAGGTCGTGATCTCAGGGGCGACGTCCGGGGCGTTGCCGCCGGCCGAACTGAACCGCATCTTCTTCCTGCAGCTGCAGATCATCGGATCGACGATGGGAACCCGGGCCGAGTTGGCCGATCTGATGCAGCTGCTCCGCGACACCGGCCTGCGGCCGCGCATCGATCGCGTCCTGCCGCTCAGCGACGTCGGGCAGGCCCTGACCGCCATGCAATCCGGTCAGCTGCTCGGCAAGATCGTGCTCGAGCCCTGAGGCCGAACCGCGCCGAAACGTACGGCAGGCACTGGCCCGACAGTAGGAATCGGAGAATCATCGTGGACTTCTCGCTCAGCGACACCGAACGCGAGACCCGAAACTGGGTCCGCACCTTCGTCCAGCGCGAAATCATGCCGTTGGAGCCACTGGCACTGCGGCGTGAGCGCAACCATCAGCCCGGGTTGACCAGCGAGGAGATGGCGGAGCTGAGGCACAAGGCCCGCCAGTCGGGGTTCTGGGGTGTGCAGACTCCGGAGGAGTACGGCGGCATGGCCCTGTCGGCCGTGATGACCGCTCTGATCGAGGCCGAGCTAGGCCGCTCGTTCATCCCCTTCCGCTTCGGCGGCTATGCCGACAACATCCTCTTCCACGCCAACGACGAGCAGAAGGCCGAGTACCTGCTGCCGACCATCGAAGGCGACCGGGTGTCCTGTTTCGCCGTGACCGAACCGGGTGCCGGTTCGGACGCCACCGCGATCCGGACGACCGCCCGCAGGGACGGCTCGGACTGGATCATCAACGGCGAGAAGACCTTCATCACCGGCGGTAACGAGGCCGACTTCACGATGGTGTTCGCGATCACCGACGCGGACAAGGGGGTCAACGGTGGCGTGACCTGCTTCCTCGCCGACCGGGACATGGGTTGGAAGTCCGAATACATCGACACGATGGGCGAATGGGGTCCCGCGGCGTTGATCTTCGATGAGGTCCGGGTTCCCGAACGAAACGTGCTGGGTGAGGTCGGGCAGGGTTTCGCCCTGGCCATGCAGTGGATCGGGCGCGGCCGCTACCTGCTGCCGGCCAGGGCCATCGGGGCGTGCGAACGGCTGATCGAGATGGCCATGGAGCATGCCCGCAACCGGGTCACCTTCGGCGAACCGATCGCCGAGCGTCAGGCGATCCAATGGATGGTCGCCGATTCGGCCACGGAACTGGAAGCCCTGCGATGGCTGGTGCTCTCCGCGGCCTGGCAGGTCGATCAAGGGCTGGATTCCCGCCAGGCTCAGTCGATGGCCAAGCTCTACGGCGGCGTACGGGCCAACGAGATCGTCGATCGGATGCTGCAGATTCACGGCGGGATGGGATACACCCGCGAACTCCCGATCGAACGCTGGTACCGGGAACTGCGGCTGCTGCGGATCTATGAGGGAACCGATGAGATCCAGCGGCGGACGATCTCGCGCAACCTGTTGAAGGGCCACGTGTCGATCCGGGGATTGCTCGGCTGACCCACACCGACCTCCGGCCTGAGGTCGGCCGATCCGGTCGATCTTTGTGGCCAAAGGCATCTCGCGAGCCGCCGAATCCATTTATAGTTCCTGTGAGATTCGTCCGACTCTAAAGAGAAGAGTGTGCCGTGACCGACATCGGAAGGAAGGCCGGGGCGGAGTTCCTCGGCACGTTCCTGCTCGTGTTTTTCGCCGTGGGAGCCGCAGTATTCGGGATCGACAAGATCGGTGCCCTCGGAGTTGCGTTTGCGTTCGGCTTGGTATTGCTGGCGTTGGCCTATTCGATCGGTCCGGTTTCCGGATGTCACGTCAACCCGGCCGTGACGCTGGGCGTCTTGCTGCGTAAGGGCGTTACCGGTCAGGAGGCACTCACGTACTGGCTCGCCCAGTTCGCCGGCGGTATCGCCGGCGGCGCCGCGCTCAAGCTCATGACCTCCGGGTTCGGCAACGTCACCGATCAGACCGGCGGGCTCGGCACCAACGATTGGGGCCCGTCGATCAGCAGCGGTGGCGCGTTCGTCCTGGAGATCGTGCTGACGTTCCTGCTCGTGTTCGTGGTGCTGCTCGTGACCGGTCGAGCCGCGGCGCCCGGTTTCGCCGGACTCGCCATCGGCTTGGTCCTGACGGTGATCCACCTGGTCGGCATCCCGCTCGACGGTACGTCGGTGAACCCGGCCCGCTCGTTCGGACCGGCCCTGTTCGCCGGCAGCCACGCAATGTCGCACGTGTGGCTGTTCCTCGTTGCTCCCTTGATCGGTGGTGCCCTGGCCGCCTTCGCAGCGCCGTTGTTCGAGACCGCCGCCGGCGTCGAAGGCGCGCCGAGTCGTCATGGTGACCCGACCGGGGCCAACGTCCCCGCATAACTGTCGCAACCGAACTCGGTCCCCCGGCCCGGCGCACCAGTTGACGAAACGGGCCGGGGACTGCGGGGCAGCGGCTGCTCAACCAGGCGTGCTCTGCCAGGCCGCCCAGTTCTCGATGTCGAAGGCGAGCACGGCGCCGGTCAGCGTCTGCTCCCGATACTGCGGATACTTGCCACGTAAGGCGGTCAGGGCACGGCTGCGCTCGTCGGTCCGGTCGACCTCTCGCGCGTGGGTGTCGATCCGAATCCACCACAAGCTCGACCAGTCGTCGGAGTAGTAGTCCACGAGCAGGCAAGCCCGTGCGTCGGAGCGGATGTTGTCGATCCTTCGCAGGCCCAACGTTGTCTTGGGCTTGCCGTCGATCACCGAGTAGACCGTGTTGCCCTCCAGGGCGAAGCAGATCGGCACCTGGTGGGGGTCACCGCTGCTAGCCGCCAGTGTGGCCAGCCTGGCCACTCTGGCCAGGCCGAGGTGGCGTCGCATCTGCTCGTCGTCCATGGGGCCATTGTGCGGCGTACTTCATCGGTTTCCCGGTAAGCAACCGGGAATGGACGTTCTGGCCGGGTCCGGTCGCCGCACTGGCGGGCCTACTTCTTGGTGCTCTCGGGCGATTCCGACGTGGACAGGGCGGCGATGAAGGCCTCCTGCGGAACCTCGACCCGTCCCACCATCTTCATGCGCTTCTTGCCTTCCTTCTGCTTCTCCAGCAGTTTGCGCTTGCGGGTGATGTCACCGCCGTAGCACTTGGCAAGCACATCCTTGCGGATGGCCCGGATCGACTCGCGTGCGATGACCCGGGATCCGATCGCAGCCTGGATCGGGACCTCGAACTGCTGGCGGGGAATCAGCTCACGGAGCTTGGTGGTCATCGAAACCCCGTAGGCGTAGGCCTTGTCCTTGTGCACGATGGCCGAGAAGGCATCGACCGGCTCGCCTTGCAGCAGGATGTCGACCTTGACGAGTTCGGCCGACTGCTCGCCGGCCTCCTCGTAGTCCAGCGATGCATAACCACGGGTGCGCGACTTCAACGCATCGAAGAAGTCGAAGATGATCTCACCGAGCGGGAGCGTGTACCGCAACTCCACTCGCGTCTCGGACAGGTAGTCCATGCCGAGCAGCGCGCCACGGCGGGTCTGGCACAGTTCCATGATCGCGCCGATGTACTCGCTCGGGGCGATGATCATCGACTTGACGATCGGCTCGTGGATTTCGGCGATCTTCTGTCCCGACGGCCAATCGGAGGGATTGGTGACGACGTACTCGCGGCCGTCTTCGAGCATGACCCGGTTGACCACGTTGGGCGCGGTGGAGATCAGATCGAGGCCGAACTCGCGTTCGAGCCGGTCGCGGGTGATCTCCAGGTGCAGCAGGCCCAGGAAGCCGCAACGAAAGCCGAAACCGAGAGCGCCGGAGGACTCGGGTTCGTAGACGAGGGCCGCGTCGTTGAGCCGCAACTTGTCCAGGGCATCACGCAGCAACGGGAAATCGCTGCCGTCGATGGGGAACAGGCCCGAGTACACCATGGGGTTCGGATCACGGTAACCACTGAGCGCCTGCGTCGCGGGCTTGACCGAGTCGGTCACGGTGTCGCCGACCTTCGACTGGCGGACGTCCTTGACTCCGGTGATGAGGTAACCGACCTCGCCGACTCCAAGCCCCTTGGTGGGAACCGGCTCGGGCGAGATGACACCGACCTCGAGCAGTTCGTGGGTGGCACCGGTCGACATCATCTTGATGCGCTGGCGCGGGACGATCTTGCCGTCGATGACGCGGACGTAGGTGATGACACCGCGGTAGATGTCGTAGACGGAGTCGAAGATCATGGCCCGTGCGGGCGCGTTCGCCTCACCGACGGGGTGCGGAACGACACGACAGATCCGGTCCAGCAGTTCGGCGACGCCTTGGCCGGTCTTGGCCGACACTCGCAGGACCTCGTCCGGGTCGCAGCCGATGATGTGGGCGATCTCGGCGGCATAGAGCTCGGGCTGGGCCGCGGGCAGGTCGATCTTGTTCAGGACCGGGATGATCTGCAGATCGTTCTCCAGGGCGAGGTAGAGGTTCGCCAGTGTCTGCGCCTCGATGCCCTGGGCGGCGTCCACGAGTAGGACCGCGCCCTCACACGCGGCCAGCGAACGGCTCACCTCGTAGGTGAAGTCGACGTGGCCAGGAGTGTCGATCATGTGCAGCGTGTAGTCCGTGCCGTCCTCCTGGGACTGCCAGGGCATGCGCACGTTCTGGGATTTGATGGTGATGCCGCGCTCGCGCTCGATGTCCATCCGGTCCAGGTATTGCGCGCGGGCCTGCCGCGGGTCGACCACCCCGGTCAGCTGCAGCATGCGGTCGGCCAGAGTCGACTTGCCGTGGTCGATGTGCGCAATGATGGAGAAGTTGCGGATGCGCTCCGGCGGAGTGTTGCCGGCTGGGCTCGGAATGGCGGGCACAGGCTGCTTTCTGCTGACGGTCGGAGTTCTGTTGCCGGCGGTAGCTGGACCGCCAGGGCAGCTTCATTCTCCCACGGCGCCGGAGCCTGCTCGATCGAAGCGCTCACGGTTGATCACGACCCGGTGCATGTACTCCTCGGCCCAGGCCTGAATGGTCTCGATCGGCCCGATCAGGGAGCGCCCGAGCTCGGTCAGGCTGTACTCCACGCGGGGCGGGACCTCCGCGTAGATCTTCCGGTGCAGGATGCCGTCACGCTCAAGCGCCCGCAGCGTTTGGGTGAGCACCTTGGGCGCCACCCCGCCGACCCGAGCCCGGAGCTCACTGAATCGCAGGGTGCGCTCAGACAGAGCAGAGACGACCAGGACGGTCCACTTGTCGCCCACTCTGTCCAGGATCAGCCGGGTCGGACAGTCGGGATCGAACAGGTCACCCCGAATGAAGCCCATCGTGTGAACCGTCCCGTCCGATAGTTACCTTTAGGTACTGAGGTTACGTTGAAGTCATCAGTAACCAATGGTTACTGTGAAAGCGTACCTCGACAACAGCCAACAAGGAGATCCGAAATGAAGATCGCAGTAATCGGCGGAACCGGCATGGTCGGCTCCCGAGTAGTGGCCGAGGCCGCCACCCGCGGACACCAGGTGACGGCCGTGAGCCGCAAAGGTGATGCGCAGGCCTCGGATCAGGTGACGCCGGTCCGGGCCGACGCGACCGATCCCGGCGTCCTGGCCGACCTGGGACGGCTGGCGGCCGATCATGACGTGGTCGTGTCCGCGATCGGACCCAGTCGTGAGCCAGACGGTGACCCCGCCGCGTTCAGCGACACGCTGGTCGCGCTGGCCGGGGCTGTGAAACCGACGCGCCTGCTCGTCGTCGGTGGTGCCGGCTCGTTGCTGGCCGCGCCCGGCGTCCGACTGGTCGACACCCCGGACTTCCCGCAGGCCTACAAGGCCGAGTCGCTCGCCGCGGCCGCCTCCCTCGAGGCGTTGCGCTCGCTGCCGGACAGCGGTGAGTGGGTCTACCTCTCGCCGGCACCGGTGATCGCCCCCGGCACGCGCACCGGCCGCTACGCCGTCAGCGACGAGACTCCGGCCGGTGAACACATCTCCGCCGAGGACTTCGCGGTCGCGCTGATCGACGAGATCGAACGGCCGGCTCACCACAACACCCGATTCACCGTCGCCAACTGACCGCGCATCGTCGGCCCGGGTGGCCCGGCTGACATCATGGACGCATGACGAGTCCAGCAAGTGACCCCCGTGCGGTCAGCGACTACCGGATCCCGGCCACGGCCCTGCGGGCCGGGGATCTGGTGAACACCTCCCCCGGCGACGCCGAGGACTGGCAGCAGGTGCTGTCGGTGCACACCAGCGAGGATCCCGGAAGCGACGCCGAGGCCAGCACCCTCATCGCCGAGATCGGTGACCGCTACGTGGTCGTCCGGCTGACCGATGTGGCACCGGTTGACAGCCCGATCTATTTCTCGGGCGGTGTGGCACTGGCCTACGGCTCGGATGACGGCGAGGACGGCCCGGTCGCTGAGGTCCTGTCGGCACCGGATGCCTCGCGCACGTTCCTGTACACCCGGTTCGAGCTGGTCACGGTCCGCAAGTAATCCGCACGTACCGGGCCGCGGAGCGCCGCCGGTCAGACCCACACTCGAGCGCTGGACGATTTGGGTGGCGACCGAGCCCGCTGATAAGCTGGCGCGGTTGTCCACCCGCTGTCGGCCCCGTTTCGGGTCTCCTCCGGCGGCAGGCAGCGCACAACACCAGCACTTCGAGACAGCATCCACCGGCTAGGCGACAGAGGCATCTTCGTGGCGAATATCAAGTCCCAGATCAAGCGGATCAAGACCAACGAGGCCGCTCGGCTGCGCAACAAGAGCGTGAAGAGCTCGCTCAAGACGGCCGTCCGCGCCTTCCGTGCGGCGGCCGACGCAGGCGACAAGGACAAGGCGGCTACCGCCTACCTGCACGCCTCGCGGCAGCTCGACAAGGCCGTGAGCAAGGGCGTCATCCACTCCAACCAGGCAGCGAACAAGAAGTCGGCGATGGCGCAGCGCGCCAACGCCCTCTGATCTGCGCCTGTTCTCCCGTTCGAAGCCCGCTCGATCATCGGCGATGCCGGTGGCGTGCGGGCTTCGTGCTGTCTCGGAGACGCGGCTGCGGGTTCGCTCAGCCTCGGCGGCGCGCGCCTTGGGCTCGGGCCGCGATGATCTTGCGCACCGCTGATTCCAGCGCATAGTCGGGATCGGCCGCGTTGCCCTTGACGTCGGCGTTCAGGGCGGCGGCTATCGCCATGGCCTCCGTGAGGCCCTCGTCATTCCACCCGCGCGCCTGGGACCGGGCTCGTTTGACCTTCCACGGCGGCATCCCGAGGGCCGGAGCCAGCGCGAAGGGATCGCCCGGCCCGGCGCCCGAAACCCGCGCGACCGACCTCACCCCTTCGGCGATGGCGTCGGCGAGGAGGACGTGCGGGACCCCGATGTTCAACGCCCACCGAAGGTTTGTCAGAGCGGTGGAGGTGTTGCCGACGACGACCTCGTCGGCGACGGCGAATCCGGTCATCTCCGCCCGGCCACGGTGGTAGGCGGCGACCGCCGTGGCATCGATCGTGCCACCGGTGTCACCGATCAGCTGGGCAACGACGGCGGAGATCTCGCGCAGGTCGGTACCGACCGCGTCGATCAGCGCGGCCGCCCCGTCCGCGGTCATCCGTCCACGAAAGCGGCTCACCTCCTCTCGGAGGAAGTTCATGCGCTCCTCGGGACGGGTGACTTTGGCACACGCGATCTCAGCCGGGCGTGCTTTGCGGAGGAAGTCCAGAACTGCTTTGCCCTTCGCACCGCCGAGGTGCTGGACCACGATGAGAGTTTCCGGATCGGTGTCGAGCAGCATCGGGAGCACGCTCGCGACGGCGGAGGCCGGGAGGTCCTGGGCCGAGCGGAAGACGATGAGCCGGCCGCCACCGAACAACGACGGGCTGAGCAGCTGGATCAGTTCCACCGACTCGAGGCCAACGGCGTCGACCTCGTGGACCTCGGTGTTCGGATCGGCGGCCATCGCGCGTTGACGGATCGAGTCCAGCGCGCGACTGATCAGGAATTCCTCGTCCCCGACCACCAGCGTGAGCGGCGGCACGGTACTGGACGGGCTGGACATGGGCCCATCGTGCCATCCGGCACCGACAGCGCGGCGTGGGTCCGGCGGCGTTGCCACTTCGGGTGTCACGTCCGAGCACCCACAGGGCACCGCCACGCGCGACGACGGCCAGATCTCCGGACTCGTCGGTCCGGTACACCGGCACCCGCTCGCGAGCCAGTTCCTCAAGCAGGCTCGGCGCGGGATGGCCGTAGTCGTTGTGCCGTCCGACCGAGATGAGGGCACGCTGCTCGCCGACCGCGCGGAGAAAGGTGGGGTCTGAGTAGGCACTGCCGTGATGCGGGACCTTCAGGATGTCCGCACGAAGCAGCTCCGGCCGCGCCAACAGCTCGTCCTGGGCCTCGACCTCCGCATCGGCGGCGAGCAGAATACGGCGGCCGTGGGTTGTGGCCGTCACGACCAGCGAGCTGTTGTTCGGGTCGGAGCGGGTGCCGGAGAAGGCATGGGCAGGGCCCAAAACCGTCACGCTGAGCCGATTCGGCTCCGACCCCAGCTCGAACGACTGTCCCGCTGTGGCCGCCTGCAGACTCACTCCGTGCTCAGCCAGCACCGTGCGCGCCAGCCGGTGGCCGGCCTCGGGCTCGGTCAGCATCGAGGTGAAGGCCTGGCCGACCGATCGTCCGTGGACCGTGCCGGCGATGCCGCCCACGTGGTCCAGATGTGCATGGGTGAGCAGCAACAGGGGAATCCGCTGAACACCCAGCTCAGTGAGGCACCGGTCGGCGGCGACAGGATCGGGACCCGCATCGATCACGACGGCGCCGTGATCGCCGGCGTTGAGTGCCAGCGCGTCACCCTGGCCGACATCGCAGACGACCATCAGCCACCCGGGCGGGGGCCACGCGACGACGACCGAGCGGACCGGGATCTGGATGAGAAGCCCGACGGCCGCGCCGACGGCCATCGCCGCCCGCGCGGTCGCCGACCGGCACAGGAGGATGACGCACCCGGTGAGCATTAGCAGCAACAGAGCGCCGAACAGACCAGAGGGCCAGGGCAGCGACGCGCCGGGCAACGACCCGCTCCAGTCGGCCACCGTGACGAGCCATCGACACGGCCAACCTGCCAGCTGGGCGAGAAGCGCCGCGACCGGTAGGCAGACGACCGAGGTCAGAGCGGCGAGGAATCCGAGCATCGTCGCCGCCGCGACGACCGGCTCGGCGAGCACATTGGCCAGGACGGCGACGAGGCTGAACCGTCCGCTGAGGGCAACGATCAACGGCGCGGTCGCGATGTGCGCCGCCGCCGCCACCGCGATGGCCTCGGCGACACCAGCGGGCACCCGGCGGCGGCGCAGCCGGCCCACCCATCCCGGAGCGACGAGCATCAGTGATGCGGTCGCGCCCACGGACAGGGCGAACCCAGCGTCCCACGCCAGCTGAGGCTCCCACCCGAGCAGCACGATGACCGCGGCCGCCAAGGTGGGTAACGCCGCGCGCGGTCGTCCACTCGCCAGTCCAGCCAGCGCGATCGCGGCCATCACCGCGGCGCGCAACACACTCGGCGAGGGACGGGCGATCACGACGAATCCGATCAGCACCAGTGCCCCACCGGCCGCGATCGAGCGAGGTGAGGAACGCAGCCGCCGCAGCACCAACGTGACCGCGCCCACCACGATGGAGCAGTTCGTGCCCGACACCGCGACCAAATGCGTCAGCCCGGCGGTGCGAAAGCGGTCGGCGAGCACCGGATCGAGGTCCGTGGTGTCCCCGTCGACCAACCCCGGCAGCAGCCCGCGCACCAGCGCCGGCAGCCCGGAACACGCTCGGCGTAGCCCGGCGCGGACCGCTCCGGCCCCGCGCTGCCACCACGGTGGCCGTCCGAGAAGTTCCGGTGCCGAGCGTGCGGCCAGCGCCGCGACCGCCAACCGGTCGTGCAGTGGCGGCGACAGCCGAGCCACAACCCGCAAACGCTGCCCGGGCAACACCGACCGCCATTGCTGCAGCGGCGCGAGTACGACGACACGTCCGGTGACCGGAATGTGGCTGGACCCGGTGGCGACGCTGCTCAGTCTTCCTTCGATCGCGGCACGGGCGACCCCGCTCGCGCCGAGGGAACCCAGCGGATGGGGATCGGAGGTCGCCGTCAGCTCGGCGACCACCGTGGCGCGGCCCGTCACAAGCCCGGCGATGGGCGGGGTCGCGGCGGTGATCAACCGAACCGACAACGGCGCCAATACGATCACGGCGCAACCGGCGAGGAATGGCAGAACCCCGGGAACGGGCCGACCCGAGAGCCGACCCCGACGACGCTTCCCATGCCGGTGCGATCGCCGGTGCGATCGCCGGTGCGAGCGCCGATCCGAGCGTGCAGGCCACGAGGTGACGGCCACGACGATCAGGGCACCCGTGAGCAGGACGACGGCCACTCGGGGTCCACCGTTGACCGCCACCGCCGCGACCGTCCAGGCCACCACGCCACCGGCGGCCAATCGAGTGTCGGTCGACCCGCCGGTCACGAGACGGACACCAGCGGGGCAAGGTCGGCGAACTTGGAGTCGCCGATCCCCGGCACCGAATTGAGCTGATCGACCGAGACGAACCGGCCGTGCTGGCTGCGATAGTCGACGATGCGCTGCGCAAGCACGGGGCCCACCCCTGGAAGGGCGTCCAGCTGATCGGCAGTGGCGGTGTTCAGATTCACCGGCGCGCTCGAGCCCCCGGCTGCCGAACCGGTTCCGCCGGATGGGGCGGGAACCGCTGGCGCGGCCACCCCGGTGATCCCGATGGCGATCTGCTCGCCGTCGATGAGCGAGCGGGCCAGGTTGACGGTGGCCAGGTCCAGACCCGGGTTGGCTCCGCCCGCCGCGTGCACCGCGTCGATCACACGAGACCCCGCGGGCAGGCGGTAGACCCCGGGCCGGCGCACCTTGCCCGCGACGTCGACGACGACGACGGAACCAGAAGCCGGCGCAATCAACGACCCGGCCGACGTCGCCGTCCCAGCCGATGCCTGGGGTAACGCGCTCAGCCCGGCTCGCTCCACCGATGTCGCGCCCGGGGAGGAAGCGCGCAGGCCCTTCGTAGGGTTGGCGGACTCAGCCGGGTGCGCGGCCGACGTTGCTGCGCCAGCGCCCGCCAGGGAGCGCGGTTGGGAGGCGCTGAGCCACATCAGCGACAAGACGGCGACAACTACGGCCACCAGCGTGACCGCCAAGGCGGTCCGGTGCTCGACGACGGTCCGATACCGACTGAACGGCTGCGGACCGGGACCGGATCGATGGCGTCCGTCGTAGCCGGGCTGGTCCGACAGGGCCGGGCCCGCCAATTCGGGAGCGCCGGCGCGCACGCCGAACTCCGCCGCTCTGGACAGCGCGGCCCGCCGCCACCGGGACAACCCCTCCGAACCTCGTCGCACGGGTTCGACGCTAGGACGACCGGGGGCGGCGGGATGCTGTGCGGGAGCTCCTGTGGATGGCGCTCGCCCCTGTGGACAGCCGGCGTCGCGATTGCGGGAGCCGAATTCTGCGGGTGCGTCACGGTAGGATCACGAGAAGCTCCCGGAGCGGTCCGCCCAGCAGAATGCACCCCCACGATCGGCTTCGGGAGGCCCGGGAAGCCGGGTCGCCGGAATACCAGGACGACGGAATACCAGGACGCCGGGACGACCGGGACGACCGGGACGCCACGCAGTACCGGCGGGCACAAAGGGTCATATCGACAGGTTCGCGTCAGCGGGCGGAGGAGAGCGGCAATGGGACCGGTTGCGCAGCGCAGCGATACGCTGCCCGCGCGCTCCGACGCCGCCACCGACGCCACCGTCGTCGCCACCGACGCCACCGACGCCACCGTCGTCCCCGCGCCGGCAACGCCGGGTGTGCCGCCGACCGGCCGTCGCCCCGAACGAACGACCAGGGACTGGTGGCTGGCCAAGGGCCACTTGTTTCTGGCAGTGGCCGGTTCCCTGCTGTTCGTGGTGGTCAAGCCGCCGGTCGCTGATCTGCAGGCGGCCGATGCCCGGGCCGGCGCGGCGGCCAGGCATGTGGGCCTGGGGTACTGGCTGTCGTGGTTCGGCGGCTCGTCCCCTGGCCAGTACTCGATCCTCACACCGGCCGTGGCGTCCGTTGTCGGCGTCACCACCCTCGCGGCGGCCTCGGTCATCGCGATCGGTTTTCTCGCCCGACCGCTGTTGGCCAACACCTACCGTCACCGATCCGCGGCGTACCTGGTCGTCATCTCGGCGTTGTGCAACCTGTGGTCCGGTCGGGTGCCGTTCTCCGTCGGTATCGCGATCTCGCTGGCGGGTCTGCTCCTGCTGCTACGCGGACGTCCCTTGCTCGGCGGTGTCGTCAATGCCCTGGCCACCCTGTTCTCCCCGCTGGCGCCGGTCTTCATCCTGCTCGTCCTGATCGGGCCCGCACTGGCCCGACCCGACTGGCGGGGCCGGTTGATCCGGTTCGGGATCCCGAGCGTGCTCGGCATCGCCGTGCCCGCACTGCTTTTCGGCGCGCCGTCACCGATGCCATTCGCCTGGACGACGCTGGCATGGTGCATCGGCATCATGCTCGCCGCGTTGTTGCTCGACCTGCCGCGACCGATGCGGATCGGGCTGTGGGCCTCGGCGTTGGCCTGCCTGGCCCTGTTCGTCATCCCCTCCGGGGTGGGCGCGAACATCAGCCGGTACGCGTTCCTGCTGCTGCCGCCGGTGATCTGGGCCGTGGCCCGCAACTCGCGCCGGGTGGTCGTGCTGGCGCTGCTTCCCGCGTTCGCCTACAGCGGCTACCTCGTCGTGCGGGACCTCAACAACGCGGCCCAGCCGGCGGCCCAGCAGACCTACTACCAGGGTCTGCGGGCCGAACTGGGCACGCTGGGCGCTCGCGACAACCACCGCGCCGAGATTCTGGACACCCCTACGCACCGCGCTTCGGCCGAACTGGTGCCCGACGTCTACCTGGCCCGCGGCTGGGAAACCCAGAGCGATTCGACGTCCAACGCGATCTTCTACCGTCCTGACGCGTTGACGGCCACCAGCTACCAGCAGTGGCTGAGCGTGAACGCGGTCGCCTGGGTCGCCGTGCCGAACGCGCCCGGTCCGACCTATCAGGCCGAGGCCTCGCTGGTCGGCCTCGGGCTGAACTATCTGCACGAGATCTGGCATGACGGTCAGTGGACTCTCTTTGCCGTGCAGGACGCCAAGCCGATCGTGCCGGTCGAGGCGAACCTGGTTTCCTCCGACGAGACGCGCTTCGTCTTCGACGTCACCCGACCGTCCACGATGACTTTCCGCGTGCGCCCCATCAAGGGTCTGCGGATCGCCAGCATCGACGGAGCCGGCCCCGCGGTGTGCCTGCTCGCCACCCCGAACGGCGAGCTGCAGGCCACCTTCGCCGCGGCCGGTCGCTACCAGCTGACGGCCGGCGTCGCGGTCACGAGTTCGGTCAAGAGCGAAGGCTGCTGAGCGGTTCGGCAGAATGTCGCTCGTGACGACGCTGCGGCTGCTGGTCTACAACATCCGGTCCCTTCGCGATGACGCGGACGCGGTCATGCGGGTGATCAAATCCGCGGAGCCGAACGTCGTCGCCATCCAGGAGGCGCCGCGGTTCCTGCGCTGGCGGGCGACCGCTGCCGGGATCGCGCGACGCAGCGGCCTCGTCGTCGTCGGTGGCGGCCGACCGGCGGCGGCCAACCTGTTGCTGTGCGGGCTCGAGGTCGAGGTCGAGCACCAGGCGGACGTGTTGTTCAGCAAGGACCGCAAGCTGCACCAACGGGGCAGCGCGATCGCGGCGATGCGGCTGAGCGGAGCTCCGTTCGCGGTCGCCGGCATCCACCTCGACCTCGCCGCAGAACCACGGTTGCGCCATGTCCGCGAACTGCACCAGGCGATCGACCGCGAGGTCCCACCCGACTTTCCGATCATCGTCGCCGGGGACACCAACGACGATCCCGGCTCCCGGGTCTGGCAGGCCCTGCAGACGCGCGGGGTGGACGCGTGGGCCAGCGCCGGAACCGGAGACGGGATCACCTCCAGCGTCGCCGTACCGCGACGCCGGATCGACGCGGCGTTCGTAGATCCTCGGCTGACCGTGAGTGGCGTCTCGGTACTCAACACTCCGGACGTTCGGATCGCCAGCGATCATCGGCCACTGCTGATCGAGATCAGCCTTTCCCAATAGGGCCGTTTCTCCTCGCAAGCGGTCCGAGGATCAGAGCCGGTGAACAACGACCCCGAGCAGGCCGGGGCCGACGTGCGCACCGACGACGGCTCCGACCTCCGACAGATGCAGTTCGCGTAGGCGGGGTAGGAGTTCTTTCAGCTGCCTGGCCACGTCGTCGGCCCGGTCCGGCGCGGCCAGATGCTGAACGGCCACGTCCACCTCGTTGTCGCCGGCGGCGCCGACGGCAAGTTCGACCAGCCGCGCGATCGCCTTGCCGGAGGTCCGCACCTTCTCCAGCGGCATGATCCGGCCGTCCACCAGGTGCAGCAACGGCTTGACCGCCAAGGCCGTCCCCAGCATGGCGGCGGCGGTGCCGATGCGGCCGCCGCGGTGCAGCCATTCCAGCGAGTCGACGTAGAACAGCGCCGAGCTACGGTCCACGCACCGGATCGCCGCCTGGGCAACGTCCGCCGCCTCGGCGTTTTCACCGGCCGCGTGCGCGGCCGCCATAACGCTGAATCCCAGCGCCATGGCCGTCGCACGAGAATCCACCACGGTAACCACGGACCGGCCGTTGCTCTCGAAGTCACGAGCGGCGATGCGAGCCGAGTCGCAGGTGCCCGACAGTTGAGCGGACAGGTGCACCGACACGACCGCGTCCGCGCCCGCCTCGAGCACCGTGCGGTACACCGCGGCGAAGTCTGCCGGAGCGGGCCGGGAAGTAGTGACCAACCCCTTGGCGCGCAGCACCTCGGTCACCTCCTGCGGGGAGATCTCGTCACCCTCTCGGCCGGAGTGCCCGGCGAGATCCACCTGCAGCGGCACCACCGCGACGTTCAGCGACGCCGCCAAGCCGTCGGGTAGGTAGGAGGTCGAGTCGGTCACGACGACAACGCGCTGCGACCTCGGCATGGGACGAGGCTAGACGACCGAGGCGTGGGCTGCCGACCAGACCTGCGCCACCACGGCTGCCGAGCGCGGCCGCCATCGCGTGGGCCACGGGCGTTGATCGGTTGTCAGCGCGGCTTTCGTTGACCCGTGGAGGGCCGGCGAGTCAGACAGCGCCAGCACCGGAGGACCGGCCTGCGGCGCCGCGCTCGGCTCGGTGCTCAGGCGTCCGCGTCGGCCGGTTCGTTGTCCGGTGAGATCAGCGGGATCACCGGTCCCGGCGGGCCGGCGTTGTGCGCGCGTAGGTTCCAGCCCTGACCGTCGTCGCGCAGCTCGGTCCAGTGACAGTTGGCGAGCGGGCCGAGCACTGACGGGGTCTGGGGCAGGCCGAGCAAGGCGGCGGTCAGGCACATCGCGGTAGCGCCGTGGCTGACGAACACGGCCAGCTCGACATCGCGAAGTTCAGCAACAACGCCCATCGCGCGATCGGCGACTTCTTGGCGGCTCTCACCACCCCGCCGAGTGACGTCGCGGCCGGCGAGCCAGTCTGCGAACTCGTCGGGGTAGCGCGCCGCGACCTCGTCTCGGGTAAGCCCCTCCCAGTGGCCGAGGTTGCGTTCGCGCAGGCGCTTGTCCACTTCCACCGGCAACCCGGCGAGCGAGCCCACCTTGTCGGCGGTGTGCTTGGCGCGCTGAAGGTCTGAGGAGATCAGCACGTCCGGATCCATCGCGGCGATCAGCGCGGCGGCCTGGATGGCCTGGGCCTGGCCTACGGAGTCCAACGGCGGGTCGGACTGACCTTGGTAGCGCCGTTGCGCGTTCCACTGGGTGCGGCCGTGCCGGAGGATGACGATCCGTCGGAGCACTCAGGCCTCACCGGCGGCGGTTTGGTCGGCGGTTTGGTCGGCATCGCCGTCGACATCGCCGTCGGCGCCGCCGTCGGCGCCGCCGTCGGCATCGCTGTCGGCATCGCTGTCCGTGTGGGCGCTGTGGTTACTGCCGGCATGGTCGCTGTCGTCGCTGTCGTCGCTGTCGTCAGCCGCGTTGCCGACCGAAGCGGTGACGGTGGCGATGACCGGCGTCGCTGCCTCCGGGTCGAACGCGATGAAGGGGCAGTCCTTCCACAGGCGCTCGAGCGAGTAGAAGACGCGCTCCTCGGAGTGCTGCACGTGGACCACGATCTCGGCGTAGTCCAGCAATACCCAGCGCCCGTCGCGCTTGCCTTCGCGGCGGAGCGGTTTCACGCCGGCCAGGCGCAGCTTCTCCTCGACCTCGTCGACGATGGCCTCGACCTGGCGTTCGTTGCTGCCGGTGGCGATCACGAACACGTCGGTGATGGCCAGGCGATCGCTCACGTCGATCAGGACGATGTCGGTGGCCAGCTTGTCGGCGGCAGCGTGCCCGGCGACCTGGGCTAGTTCGACGGCGTTGTCAGTTGCACTCACGACAGCCAAGGCTACCCGTCCGGGGAGGTCGCGCCGGACGCCTGACGTCGAGCAGGGCGCGGGGCCAGGCCCAGCGATCAGACCCGGCCACTCGCACCCCGCCCTGGCGCACCTGCAGGCGTCGAGCTACTCCACCAGGCGAATGACCCCGTAGTCGTAGCCCTTGCGCCGGTAGACCACGCTCGCCCGGCCGGAGTCGGCATCGGCGAACAGGAAGAAGTCGTGCCCGACGAGCTCCATCTCGAACAACGCCTGGTCAATCGTCATCGGCTTGGCCGGATGCTCCTTTTCACGGACCACCTGCCCTGGACCGTCGTAGGGACCGGAGTCGTCGACGTCCAACTCGGCCAGAGCGACCCCCACCGACGGCGGTGGCTCGACCAGGGCACCGGTGGCCGCCGCGACCGATTTCGGCGTGTGCCGGCCGTGGTGCACACGGCGCCGATCCGCTGCCTGGCGGAACTTGCGCTCCAGGCGGTCGACCGCGCTGTCGAGGGCCTTGTAGAAATCGGCTGCGCAGGCCTCAGCGCGCACGACCGGCCCGCGGGTCCGGCAGGTGATCTCGACGCGCTGGCAAATCTCGGACTGCCGTGGATTCTTCTCGTGCAGGAGCTCTACATCGGCTCGCAGTATCCGATCGTCGTACCGTTCGATGCGGGCAAGTTTCTCGGCGACATGCTGACGGTAATGATCCGGGACCTCGACATTACGGCCCCTGACGACGATCTCCACGCGACCTCCTAGTGCTTGCTTGCGGCTACCAGCGCGAAGGCAGGCACGTCGCGGATCGCGGACCGAGAACCAGTTAGGCCCGCCAGTCGCGACAACCTCGCGCTGGCTCCTTTCCTGTACTTGGTCACAGCAACGCTAGACGCATCTGGACGATCTGCCCACCCCTTATGCCCAAGTTTCGGGAGTGAATTCACTGTGCAGTGATCTCAGGACGAATCGGACTCAAATCTGTGACGCGATCCGCCCTGCCGCGCGGTGCGGCCGACGCCCGATTGCCCGGCCGGATCAGGGGTTTACGACGCTGCGTCGCTGCGATGACCACGGCCCCGAGGACGGGCCAGCCGGTCGCGGACAGGGCACGATGCGCCTCGCGAATGGTGCTGGCCGTCGTCACGATGTCATCGACGAGCACAAGCGGTGGGACACCGGCGCCGGACAGCGGCAACGGCACGGCCGGCGGTGGGCCGACCACCCACATCCGGCCGTCGAGGTTGGTTCTGCGCTGCTGCTCGGACAGGCCGGCGGAGTCCCGCACCGTCGGCGACACGGCCAGCATCCGAGCCACGGGTTGGACCGTCTCGGTGCGGCGCAGTAACCGCAGTAGATGGTCCCCGCCGCGGACCCGCGCCGCCGACGCCCGCGAGGGAACCGGGACGAGGACAGCGCGCCCGGCCGGATCGACAGCGTCCAGCGCGACGTGCAGATATTCGCCCAGCGCATCGGTCAAACCGAGCACTCGACGCTCCTTGTAGGCCAGCAACGCGCTGCGGACCGCGCCGTCATAGCGCGCTGCCGCGACGATCGGCACGGGATCGGTGGTGACGGTGACCGCGAACGGGCGCGGCCGGCACGAGGCGCACCAGGCCGTCGCAGCGCGCCCGCACACCACGCAACGCAACGGGAACACCAATTCGGACAGGCTCTTCGTCATTCCCGCCATCCCCGCCATCCGCGTCATCCCCGCCGTCCGGGTCATCCACGTCATCCACGTCATCCGCGTCACCATGCGTTCCACAATGACCGGTGCGCCGTGCGGGTGCGGCCCATCGGCCCCGCTGTGGACAACCACGCGGGCTGTGGACGACTGCGCCGCGGGTCAGGGGGCGTACGCCGGCGCGTCGCCGGCCGACGTCTGGTCACTGCCCGAGACGGGCGCCCACGACGGGCCACGGTCCACCCACAGGGTGAGGTGCCCCTGCGGACCCGCCGAGACGACGGCGGGCTGACCGATCGCAGCCGCGACCCGGCTCAGCCCGGGTGGCAGATTGACCGCCTGCAAGGTGCGCAACTGCGACCCGTCGGAGACCACCGACTGCAGGCGGGTCGACGATCCGCTGTTGGCGATCATCAGCAGCGTGGTCGCGTCTTTCCACGCGATGTCCTGGACCTCGACGGATGCCGGCGTGATCGCCTTGAAGTCCTCGATGCTCGTGACGTTGTTGGTCGTGGTCACCACCGAGCCGATGTAGAGCGCCTGGGTTCCGTCGACGGCCGACTTGACCACTACCGCCAAGCGGGCACCTTCCGGGCTGAAACGCAGCGTCTCGATCTCGCCCTTGGGCAGCCCGCCTCCGGACAGGCTCGCCGGGGTCGACACCACGTGCGCCACCCGGGCCGCGTCGATCGAGTAGATGGTCGTGCCCGAGGCGACCCACGGGTTGGCGGAGCTGGTGTAGGGACGGAACTCGGGCAGGCTCAAGCTGCCGCCGGAGCTGGGCACGGCCACCGGGATCAGGGGTCCGGAGGCCGCTCCGAGCATCAGCCGACGCGAGGTGTCGACGCCGACCACGGTGACCGCCGCGACACCGGAACGTCGCACCGCCAAGGAGGTCAGGGCGTAGGCGCCCGCGCCGACGGGGCCGCTGACCGGCCGATTGTCCAGGCCGCTGTAAAGCCCACCGGTGCGGAGGTAGTACTGCTGGGCCCCGGTCGCGGAGTTGTCCGGTGAGTAACTGGTGAAATCGGGCGAGGCGGAGAACACCGTTCCGGCGCCGGGAATCGTGACCGGCTTGCCCCCGTCGGTCAGCGTCAACTTGGCCGAGCCGAAGGCCAGCGTGGAAAAGGTGAAAGCGAGCTGGATGGCCAGCCGCGCCCGGGAGGCCGAGTCCAGCTGCGACGAACCCGGCAACTCGACCTCCACCACATCGCCGGACAGTTTGACCGCTGCCCGCTTCGGATCGACCGAGTCCGGGATCTCGCTCTGAACGGCTGCCTGCAACTCCGGGCGGGGTCCGGCCAGCAGTTGGGTGAACAGCCACTGCGCCACCGGCTCGTCCTCCGCAAGCGCGGAGTACCGAATGTCGGGCACCAGCCGGGTGCCGGTCGAGTCGAAGAAGTAGAGCGGCAACGGACGGTCCAGGTAGCGCGTCGCGAACGAGGTCGACCGGATGAACACGCCGTTGGGCAGCGAGTCGATTCGCCACTGACCGTTGACCTTGCGCGTGGTGTAGACGGCGGTGCTCGCCTTGCCCACCCCGGTGCCGGCCGTCTCCGGGGTGAAGATCCCGGCGGCGCTGATCTCACCGACCTGCCGGTACTGGACCTCCACCTGAGCGGCGTCACCGCCGGCCGTGGTCACACCCACCGAGAAGTTGTCGTCGTCGACGACCGTCACCGGGTTGTCCTGCCATTTGTTGGCCGCGTCCGGCGCGAGATACTGCCGCGACAGCGAGTGCTTGGCCTCGGGGTAGACCGCGTCGAACAGGAATCCCTGCACGATCGCGCGCGGATCGTCACCGGCCGAAGGAGCCTGGCCCACCGACACCGACGGCGAGGTGTTGTTCACGGGACGGACGATCTCGGGGCGGGAGGAGTGCGGGACGCCGGAACAGCCCGCCAGAACAAGGCAGAACGCGATCAGGACGGCGACGACCGCCGACGAGCTCGGCGCACGGTGGGTCGGCCGACGGATCGATCTGCGGCTCATGCGTTCACCTCGACCGGAGTGAGCGGCAGCGGCGAGGAGGTCACCGGATGGCCTGCCGTGCGAGGCAGGGTGAGCCGGAAGTTTGCGCCCTTGCCCCGTTCGCCCCAGGCTTGCAGCCAGCCACCGTGCAAGCGGGCGTCCTCCAGACTGATGGCCAGCCCGAGCCCGGTTCCGCCGGTGAGCCGACTCCGGGACGGATCGCCGCGCCAGAACCGGTTGAAAACCAGGCCGGCCTCGCCGGGACGCAGACCGACTCCGTGGTCGCGCACGGTCACGGCCACCGCCTCCTCGTCCCAGCCGATCGTGACGATAACCGGCTTGCCCTCGGCATGGTCCAAGCCGTTGGCGATGAGGTTGCGAAGGATCCGTTCCACCCGGCGTGCGTCCACGTCGACGGGCAACGGTTGGCTGGTGGTCTCCAGTCGCAGTTTGGTGCGATGCCGCTCGGCCAGGCTCGAGCTGGCCGCGACGGCACGCTCGACGATGCCGGTGAAATCGACTCGCTCGGACTCCAGCCGGGCCGCCCCCGCGTCGTAGCGCGAGATCTCCAGCAGGTCGGCCAGCAGGTTCTCGAAGCGATCGAGCTCGTTGATCAGCAGCTCGGCCGATCGGGCCAGCGCGGCGTCGAACTCGTCCCGGCTGGTGTAGAGCAGCTCGGCCGCCATCCGGACCGTGGTCAACGGCGTCCGCAGCTCGTGCGAGACGTCGGAGGTGAAGCGCTGCTGGTAGCGGGACAGCTGCTCCAGGCGCTGAATCTGCTGCTGCAGGCTGGTGGCCATGTCGTTGAAGGCCACGGCGAGCAGGGCGATGTCGTCCTCGCCGGAGACCTTCACGCGTTGGGACAACTCCCCCGCGGCGAATCGCTCGGCGATCTGCGCCACCGTCCGGACCGGTCGCACCACCTGGCGGGTGACCAGCGCGGCGATCGCTGCGACCAGCAGCACCAGAGCGGTGCCGGCAACCAGGGCGGTGCGGCGCACGAGGTTGATGGTGTCCGCTTCGGCGGTGAGCGGGAACAGGTAGTACACCTCGAAGGATCCCGCTCGGGTCGACACCGGCTCGCCCACGATCAAGCCGGGCACGTGCCGCTGGTTGGGCGGCGTGACCGGCGCATAGGCGACCGCGATCACCCCGGTGCGAACCGTTGAACGCAGGTCGGCCGGGATCGCTGGCCCCGACCCCAGCTGCTTGTCCACCGAGGCGTCCGGGGACCGGACCACCACGGTGAACAGGCCCGCGTCGTTGGCCGAGGACGTCAGATCCGTGGTGAGCTGATCGACGGCCTGCCGGATTCCGGTGTAGTCGCTGGGCCCGACGCCCGCGAAATGCGCCCGCGCCGCGTCCAGGCCGCTGCTGGCCTGGCTGACCGCGGCGTCCCGCTTGGCCTTGAGGATGCCGTTACCGATCTGGTCGATGAGGAACAGGCCGATCAGCACCACGACAGCACCGGTGACCACGACCGTGCTGATCGCGACCCGGAACTGCAAGGAACGTCGCCAACTGCGCCGCAGTCGGCGTCCCAGAGCGACCGCGGCCCGTCCGGCCGCTGACCAGGCACGGCGAGCGACCAGGGTCGCACGCCGTTGGGTCACGGCGGGCCGGCTTTGTACCCGACACCACGCACGGTCAGGACGACCTCGGGACGCTCCGGGTCACGTTCCACCTTCGACCGCAGCCGTTGCACGTGGACGTTGACCAGGCGGGTGTCGGCAGCGTGCCGATAGCCCCACACCTGTTCGAGCAGGACCTCGCGGGTGAAGACCTGGCGGGGCTTGCGGGCCAGCGCGACCAGCAGGTCGAATTCGAGCGGGGTGAGCGAGATCTGCTCGCCGTCGCGCACCACCTGATGAGCGGGTACGTCGATGCTGACGGGCGACTCTGGTGGCCCGATGACCAGGGTCTCGCCGCCGGCCTCGTCGTAGCGACGCAGTCGAGCCCGCATCCGGGCGATGAGCTCCTTGGGCTTGAACGGCTTGACGACGTAGTCGTCGGCTCCCGATTCCAGACCCAGCACCACGTCGACTGTGTCGCTCTTGGCGGTCAGCATGATGATCGGCGTGCCGGCCTCGGCCCGGATCGCCCGGCAGACGTCGATCCCGCTTGCCCCCGGCAGCATGAGATCGAGCAGCACGATGTCCGGCTTGACCTCCCGGAACGCGGCCAGCGCCCGCGATCCGTCCGGGACGAAGGCCGGCTCGAAGCCGTCTGATCGCAGCACGATACCGAGCATCTCGGCGAGGGAGGAGTCGTCGTCGACCACGAGGACACGGGGCTTCATACCCCCATGTTTCCATCTGCGGGCAGAAGTTGCCGGTAACGGGCTGCCTGCGGTGTGGTCGCGGCGCGATCGGGACCGACGGCGGTGTCGCGTCCGCCCGGTTGACGGGCCCGAACCGGTGCACGGGGGTAGCTTGACGATCCATGAGCCGCGCTCCCCGACGCCGAGGCAGGTCCACCGATTCGACATCGTCGGCGGTCGCGTCCCCGGGCACCAACCCGCATCCCACGGCGGACGACGCCGCCCGGGCCGGCAGCGCCAGCATCAAACTCAGCTACGCCGAGAAGGTCCGTGACCTGCTACGCGAATCGCTGATGGACGCGGCCGCCGAGGCGCTGGCCACGAACAGCTGGACGGCGACCCGGATGGCCGACATCGCCGCCGCGGTCGGCGTGAGCCGTCAGACGGTCTACAACGAGTTCGGCAACAAGGACGACCTCGGTCGTGCCTTGCTGCTGCGCGAGTCGGGCAGGTTTCTCGGCGAGGTCGAGGCCGCTTTGGACGAGCACCCGCACGATGCGATCGCCGGGCTGTCGGCTGCGCTGGAGGTGTTCCTGCGACGGACCGAGCAAGAGCCGTTGCTACGCGCCATCATCGGTGGCGGTGACGGCGAGCACTCCGACCTCGGGCCGTTGCTCACGGGCCAGGGGGCGACGGTTCTGCCTTTCATCACGGCACGGTTGAGCGCGCGGTTCCAGCAGCACTGGCCGAAGTCCGACGACGGCCGGGTGCACGCCTACGCCGACGCGGTCGTGCGGCTGGCGGTCTCGCACGTCGTGTTCCCGATGGCCGATCCCGCGACCACGGCGGCCCAGGTGACGTCGATCTTCGCTCCCTACCTGTCCGATCTCACCAAGCGCTGACAAGCCGAACGGGCCGGGCGAACCGTGAAGGTTCGCCCGGCCCGTCGCCGAACGGTGTCGGTGTGGATCAGTAGCGGTAGTGCTCGGACTTGTACGGTCCGGCCACGTCGACGCCGATGTACTCGGCCTGGTCCTTGCTCAGCTCGGTGAGGGTGGCACCGACTGCGGACAGGTGCAAGCGGGCGACCTTCTCGTCGAGGTGCTTGGGCAGGACGTAGACGTCGTTGCCGTACTCACCACGACGGGTGTACAGCTCGATCTGGGCGATCGTCTGGTTGGAGAAGGACGCGCTCATCACGAAGCTCGGGTGACCGGTGGCGTTGCCGAGGTTGAGCAGGCGACCCTCGGACAGCACGATGATCGAGTGCGAGGGCTGCGAGCCCCGGCTCGGAAACTTCCACTCGTGCACCTGCGGCTTGATCTCGATCTTCTCGACGCCGGGGACCTTGGCCAGGCCGGCCATGTCGATCTCGTTGTCGAAGTGACCGATGTTTCCGACGATGGCGTTGTGCTTCATCTGGACCATGTGCTCGGCCATGATGATGTCCTTGTTGCCGGTCGTGGTGACGAAGATGTCAGCCTTGCTGACGACGTCCTCCAGCCGGACCACGTCCAGGCCCTCCATGGCGGCCTGCAGGGCGCAGATGGGGTCGACCTCGGTGACGACGACGCGTGCACCCTGGCCCCGCAGCGACTCCACCGAACCCTTGCCGACGTCGCCGTAGCCACAGACCACCGCGAGCTTGCCGGCGATCATGACGTCGGTCGCGCGGTTGATGCCGTCGATGAGCGAGTGGCGGCAGCCGTACTTGTTGTCGAACTTGCTCTTGGTGACCGAGTCGTTGACGTTGATCGCCGGGAACAGCAGCGTGCCCGCCTTGGCGAACTCGTAGAGGCGGTGGACACCGGTGGTGGTTTCCTCGGTGACGCCGATGATGCTCTGAGCCATGGTCGTGTACTTGGTGGGTGTGGCCACGAGGGACCGACGCAGCGTGTCCAGGATGATCTTGTACTCGTCGGAGTCGTTCGCGTCTGCCGACGGGACGACGCCGGCGGCTTCGTACTCGACGCCCATGTGGATCAGCAGGGTCGCGTCGCCACCGTCGTCGACGATGGAGTCCGGGCCGGAGCCGTCGGGCCAGGTGAGCATCTGCTCGGTGCACCACCAGTACTCCTCCAGCGTCTCGCCCTTCCAGGCGTAGACCGGAACACCCTGGGGGTCCTCGGGAGAGCCGTTCGGGCCGACGACGATCGCGGCGGCGGCGTGGTCCTGGGTGGAGAAGATGTTGCAGCTCACCCAGCGGACGTCGGCGCCAAGGGCGACCAGGGTCTCGATGAGGACTGCGGTCTGCACGGTCATGTGCAGCGAGCCGGCGACCTTCTTGCCCGCCAGGGGCTTGGACTCGCCGAACTCCTTGCGCAGGGCCATCAGACCCGGCATCTCGACCTCGGCCAGCTGGATCTCCTTGCGACCGAAAGCAGCCAGCGACAGGTCGGCGACCTTAAAGTCGTTGACCGAACCAGCCTGATCGGGAGTGAGGGTAATGCTCACGGAATCTCCTTGGTGTGTGCGGAATGCCGGCCGGCTGTTTGCCGCAGCCTGCAGTTCGGACGGGGGCGGGAAATCGGATTCGTCGGCGGTCATCCGGCGGTAGCGATCGGCCTGGGCCGAGGCTGCCGCGCGGTGCACGGCGCCAAACCACTCGTCGACAGCCCGAGACAACTCGGGCTCGGTTCGCATGCGCAGCTCGAAGGCGAGATCGGTCAGGCCGATCCCCTGCTGCTCGATCAGGTTCCGCAGGCTGCGGAGCCGATCGATCTGCCGCGCCCCGTACAGTCGATGACCGCCCGGAGTGCGCTGGGTGACGACGAGGCCCGCCTGCTCGATGTAGCGCAGCATCCGTTGCGACCATCCGGTCGCCTCGGCGGCTTGCTGCATCGTCAGCGGCTTCATCACCTAAGACTCTACCAGAATCGTGTCAGATTTCTGAATCCCGTCCCGAGTCGCTCGGCAGTGTCGCGATGCTTACATTTTGTTAACACCGCCAGGGTCAGGTCTTCACTGCTCGTGACGATCTTCGAGGTGTGCAGCTACACAGGGTGACGATTGCGGTCGTCTCGGCCGTGATCCTTCCGCTGCTGGCTGCCTGCGCCGCCGATCCCGGCTCGGTCAACGAGGCCCGAGCCGGAGCATCGGCCGCGCCGTCCGCCCACTCCGCTGTTCTCCCGTCGCCTCCGCCGACCACGGGGCCCAGCGCAACGCCAAGCGGAACACTCAGCGGAACACTCAGCGGACCGGAGCGTTCCGGTGCCCGCTCCCTGACCGGGGCACCGAAAGACATCCAAGAGCGAGAACTCGCGATCGACCCGACGCCCGACTCGGCTACCCCGGTGCCGCCCGCGTCCGCGGCCGGTTCCCTGACCGCGACGATCCCCCGTTCCCCGACGTGCGGCCGGCCCGCGCCGACGACCCCCGCCGGATACCAGCGCGCGCTCGCGGAACTGCCCGCGGCCGAATGGGGGGCGGCCGACCTGTCGCTGTCCGTCCCGATGCCCGACGGCCGGGTGGTGTGGCTCTACGGCGACACCGTCACCGGAACCGACTCAAGGCACCTGACGAGCTTCGTGCACTCGAGCGCCGTCGTTCAAGACGGCGGCTGCTTCCACGTGTCCCGACACGGCGCCCAGGTGCTGCCTGACGACAGCCTGAGCGTCGTGTCCTGGATCTCGGCCGCGGTGGCCCTTGATGCGACTCACCTACTCGTCGCAACCGGCCAGCAACAGCTCACCGGCGACTGCGCACTCTGTTTCCGTTCGGTCGGGGTACGCGCGGCGGTGCTGACGCTCAACTCCCACGGAGACGTCGGTTTCCAGCGCTGGCTCACCCGCTGGGCTCCGGCCGGGGGCGTCGGCGGGGTGAACTGGGGTGCTGGAATGAGTCGCGACGCTCGAAACATCACCGTCTACGGCATTTCCCGCACCGGCTATGCCCGCGACGTCTACGCGGCCACGGTGCCGGTCGCCGGCGTGCTGCACGCAACGGGCTGGGAGTTCGGGTCCCGCCCCATCGCCACTGGCATCGATCCGGCGGGTGTGTCCGCCTGGCATGACGCCGCCGGCTGGCATTTCACCACGGCGCGCGGCGGCACGGTCGTTCGCTACGACACCTCGGCCGGACTCGACCGTTCCCGCACGCAGCCTGCCGCATACACCAGTGCTGCCGTCGGCGTGCTGCCGGCGCCGCGGCCCCGCCAGTTGCTCTACTACGCCGCCGCGCACCCGGAGGCGCACCTCACCGGCGGCGGCCTGCTGGTCACGATCTGCCGGAATTGGCTCAGCAACGACCAGCACAGCATCGCCTCCTACCGGCCGCTGTACCTGTCCGCACGTCGCTGAGCACACCGCCGCCGCGGTTGTGGCCCCCTGCGTTGCGCGGTTGGCAGCCGTTCGACGGTCCGCGCGGCGTGCTGCGCTACCCCCCGACAGCGGCCAGGAAGCCGTGTGCGGACTGGGCGCGTACCTGAGGCGGACCGTTGCGAGCGGGCACGAAGACAGATTGCCCTTGCGCGACCGAGACAATCTCGCCCGCCGCGCGAACCTGCAGACTTCCCGCGGTGCACACCACAAGGCTCGGACCGGCCACGGCCACCGGGGTGAACTCGGCCATGTCCTGCAGGACGACGAGTTCGAAGTCCGGGACCGGCACGACGAACGCCGGCTGGCCTGACGGTAGGGACGTCCGCGGCCACAACGGCTCGTCCAACGCTCGGAAGTCGGTGACCTTCAACAGTTCGGCCACGTCGATGTGCTTTTCGGTCAGCCCGCAACGCAGCACGTTGTCGCTGTTGGCGAGGATCTCCACTCCGAAACCGCGCAGGTAGGCATGGACATTGCCCGCGCGAAGGAAAATCGCTTCGCCGGGATTGAGGCGGACGTAGTTCAGCAGCACGGCCAGCACCACCCCGATGTCGCCGGGAAAGTCGCCGGCGGCCAGGACGGAGGCTCGCGCCGCACCACTCCACCGGCCACCCTCGGCGACCAGGGCACGCGCCGCGGCCGTCGTCTCGGCCACGATCACCTCTCGCGACGGCCCGGACAGCTCCAGCAGCTCGGTGAACGCGGCGCGCAACGGGTCGCGGCCGCCGAGCAGCTCGCGCAGCCCGGCAAGGCGGCCGGCGCCGGCTCCGATGAGGGCGCCCAGATAGTCGAGCGTGGCAGCCACCGGACGAAACCCGCACAGCGCCTCGAACTCGGTCAGCGCACACAGCAGCTCGGGTTTGTGGTGCGGATCGGTGTAGTTGCGGTGGCCGGCGTCGACCGCCGGGCCGCCACCCACCTCGGCGTCGTACCCGGCACGGGCTTGCTCCTGGTTGGGATGGACCTGGATCGACAGGCACTTTCCAGCCGCCAGCAGCTTCAGCAGGTATGGCAGCCGGGCGCCGTACCGCTGCCGGGTCGGCGCTCCCAGCAGGCCGATCGGATCGGAGGCGATCAGCTCGTCCAGGCCGGCTCCGCCGCGCTGGTCCCTGGCGCGTGACGGCTGATCCGGGTGCGCGCCCATCCAGAGCTCGGCCACCGGTTCGCCGGTGACCGGTAGTCCGAGCAACCGCGGAATGTCGGTCGTCGAACCCCAGGCGTAGTTGCGGATTCCGTTGTCCAGTCGAATGATCGCCGGCGCGCTGTCCGCGCGGTCCGCGCGGTCGGCGCGGTCGGCGCTCTCTGCCGCGGCCGCGGCCGCCGCACTGCCCTCGCTCATGGGCGGGCTCTCCTCGCTCACGGGTGGGCCACATCTCCGTCCGCGAAGGGTTCGCCCGGCTGGATCCCCCGATCGAGATCGGGTTCGAGGTAGATGACCCTGGCGGCCGGCACCGCGGCACGCACTCGGGCTTCGGCGGCGTCGATGATCTTTGCCACCTCGCTGAGGGTGGCGTCCTCACCGATCGCGACCTTCGCTCCGACCAACAGCTCCTCAGGCCCCAGGTGCATGGTGCGCAGGTGGATGACCCGCAGGATGCCGGAGCCCGGCGCGGCATTCGGCACGTCACCCGGCACGTCACCCGGCACGGCACCCGGCACGGCACCCGGGGCAGCCACCGGGGCAGGCACCGTGGCCACGGCCGTACTTTCCGCAATGCCGATCAGGGCATTCTCGATTTCTTCATTGACCTCGGGGCTGGCTGCCTCACCGAGCAACAGGCTCTTGGTCTCGATGACCAGGACCACGGCCACCGCGATGAGAAGCACGCCGATCGCGGCCGTGCCGACTCCGTCCCACACCGCGTCGCCGGTGGCCGCGGTCAACCCGACTCCGGTCAAGGCCAGCACGAGGCCGATCAGCGCGGCGAAATCTTCCAGCAGCACGACCGGCAGCTCCGGGGTCTTGGCGTGCCGGATGAAGGCCACCCACGACGAATCGCCCTTCAGCTCGGCCGATTCGTGGATCGCGGTGCGAAACGACCACGATTCCAGACCGATCGCGATGAACAGCACCAGCACCGCGATGAGCGGACTGTCCAGATGATGTGGGTGCCGGATCTTCTCCACACCCTCGTACAGCGCGAACAGACCACCGACCGAGAACAGGCACAACGCCACGAGGAAGCCGTAGACGTAGCGGTTTCGGCCGTAACCGAAGGGGTGTTCGGGCGTGGCGCGCTGCTTGGCCCGGTTGGCGCCGAGCAACAGCAGCCCTTGGTTGCCCGAGTCGACCAGCGAGTGGACCGATTCGGCCAGCATCGAGGACGAGCGGGTGAGCAGGAAGGCGACGAACTTGATCACGGCGATGCCGAGGTTGGCGCTCAGCGCCGCGACGACGGCCTTGGAACCGCCGGATGCGCTCATCGGTACTCCTTCGGTGCGGACGGCCGAATCTCGGCCACTGTCTCGGTCCCGTATCCGGCTGGTGCGCCGGCGGCCAGGTCAGCCGTGGCTGGCCGCGTCCGTCAGCGGTGTGTCGGAACCTGGCGGTCAGTGTGGCAGTTCCCCCAGCCGGGGAGCGGCCGGATCGATGCCCCGCCCCAGCGCCAGGTAGCTGGCGGCGAAGTCGCCCACCGCGGCGGCAGCGGCAAAGCGCACCAGGGCGTCGGCGTCCGGGACGTCGATGCGGGAACAGCCGATGCCACGGCTGGTGGCCAGCTCGGCCAGGGCTCGGCCGGCTCGCCGGGCGGCCTCGCCCGAGAGCGGATCCCGGGTCGGGGACAGCTCGGCGGCGAACGGCTCGTCGTCGCCGATCAGCACCAGCCGCGGCAGAGCCCGGGTGTCGGTGACCCGGTCGGCGAAGAAGTCGCTTTCCGCAGAGGCGAATTCCAGCAGCGATCCGACTCGCGCGACGTCGTCGGGCAGCGAGGCCGCCATCGCCGTCGAGCCGCCGATCAGCTGGATCGCGCCGGCGACCCGCCGGGCAGCGACCGTCGCGCCGCGGCCGGCTCCGGCGACGACGGGCACCGCCTCGGCAAGGTCGGTGGCCAGCATCTTGGCGGGGCCGGTGAAGGCCGAGGAATCAGGACGGTTCGCCTCGGCCACGGCGTCCAGCGCATCGGCCACCTCGATCAGCTCGCCGCTGACCGAGGTGAGGTTCATGGCCTCCAGCGCCAGCAGGACCGGGGTTGCCAGCGCCCACCACAGCGCCCGGCGCGGGCTGTCGGTGAGATATCCGATGTCGGCCAGGGGATGCCGCGCTGCCGATACCGAGACCGGCGTGCCCGCCGGCGCGACCGCGGCCACCGACAAGCCCCGCCGGTCGGCTTGCTCGGTCAGCTCCGCCAGTCTGGGATGACGTCCGTCGGCCGAGCACACGACGAGGGCATCGGCCGGTCCGGCCCACCGGGGCAGGGCCGGCTCGCGCCAGTCCACGACCGGAACCTGGTCCCCAGCCAGCACCGTCAGCAGGTTGGACAGGTAGGGCACATGCGCATCGGTTGCTACCAGCAACGCACGCGGCGTGAAACCGGCCAGCCGCTGCAGTTCCATCTCAGCGACGGTGGCCAGTGCTCGCCGGACGTGCGCGCCGGCCCCGGCCAGCGCGCGAAGCAACGCCGAGCGGTCGATCTGCTGCAGGGTCTCTGGATTCTCCAGCACCTCAGGATCAAAGGCGGGCACGGCGGATCAGTCTTGTTCGGTGGCTGCGGAGACGGCGACGCCGAGACCGTTCGGCCCAGGCCTCGCCTCGTCGGGCAGCAGGACCGGGATGCCGTCCCGCACGGCGAAGCGGCTCAAGCACACCGTGCAGACCAACTCCTCGACCCCGTCGTGGGTCTCCGAACGCAGCGGTGCGTGATCGGGACTCGGACAGGCCAGGATGGCCAGCAGATCTGCGGCGACGGACATCAGCGGATTCCTTCTCTGGTCGGGCGATGGCGACTACGACGGTGACGATGACGCACCGGGACGGCTCAGCCCCGGATCACCGACAGGGCCTCATCGCGCAGCTCGCTCATGCGCGCCGCGGTGCCCGCCTCGACATTGAGGCGCAGCAACGGCTCGGTGTTCGAGCCGCGAACGTTGAGCCAGGACCCATCGGGCAGGCTCATCGTCAGCCCGTCGAGCTCATCGAATTGCGCACCCTGCGCCGCGAAGTGATCGGTGATCGCCGCGAGCACGCGGTCGCGGTCGGTGACCGTCGAGTTGATCTCGCCTGAGGCCGCATACCGCTCGTACTCCGCGGTGAGTGCGGCCAGCGGGCGGTCCTGCTCCCCGAGCGCTGCCAGCACGTGCATGGCCGCCAGCATGCCGGTGTCCGCGCGCCAGAAATCCCTGAAGTAATAGTGCGCCGAGTGTTCGCCGCCGAAGACCGCGTCCGTCTCGGCCATCTGCGCCTTGATGAAGGAGTGGCCGACCCTGGTCCTGATCGGACGGCCGCCGTGTTCGGCGATGATCTCGGGAACGGCACGCGAGGTGATGAGGTTGTGGATCACCGCCGAACCGGGCGCCTTGGCCAGCTCCCGCACCGCCACCAGTGCTGTCACGGCCGACGGTGACACGGCGTTGCCATCGGCGTCGACGAAGAAGCAGCGGTCGGCGTCGCCGTCGAAGGCCAGCCCGATGTCGGCACGCTCGGCCACCACCGCCTTCTGCAGGTCGACGAGGTTGGCCGGTTCCAGCGGGTTCGCCTCGTGGTTGGGGAAGGTGCCGTCCAGTTCGAAGTAGAGGGGCACGATCTCCAGCGGCAGCGCGGGCAGCGGCTGCGCGGCCGCGTTGTCGGAGCCGCTGACCCCGAGGACAGCCGGCACGGTGTGGCCGGCCATACCGTTGCCTGCGTCCACGACCACCTTGAGCGGGCGGATGCCGCGCAGGTCGACGAGACCACGCAGGTAGCGGGCGTAGTCGAGAAGGACGTCGTGCCGCGACACCGCGCCGCGGGTGGCCGCACTCTCGGGCGGGCCATCGTCGAGGTAGGACTGTGCGCGCCGGCGGATCTCGACGAGGCCGGAGTCCTGCCCGATCGGCTGGGCGCCGGCACGGCAGAGCTTGATTCCGTTGTACTGGGCCGGATTGTGGCTGGCGGTGAACATCGCCCCCGGCAGCGCGAGTTGGCCGGAGGCGAAGTACAGCTGGTCGGTCGAGCACAGGCCGATGTCGACCACGTCGGCTCCCTGGCTGTTCGCGCCCTCGGCGAAGGCGGCGAGCAGACCCGGGCCGGAGTCCCGCATGTCGTGTCCGGCGGCGATCCGTTCGGCGCCGGTCACGGCTACGAACGCGGCGCCGACTGCTCGGGCCACCGCCTCGTTGAGTTGGTCCGGGACGATCCCGCGGACGTCGTAGGCCTTCACGATCTGGGTCAGGTCCACCATGACCCGCAGCCTACCCAGGCAGGGGGTGGCTGTCGGGCAGATGGGTCAACCCGGTGGGGATCGGATCAGACCGAGGGCGGGACGACCCGCAGGTGCCCGCGCCGTCCGACGGCCGAGGCCGCGGCCGGCGTCTGGGAGGCCGGCTGGAAACCGCGCGGCTCGACCCGGGCTGCTTCACGGACTGCGTCGGCCAGTGCCTCGAGGTCGTCGGCGTGGGGCAGCGGGGAGGGGAACTCGCCCGCGTGCCGAACGACTTCCCAGCCGCGCGGCACGGTGAGCCGGACGGCGTGTTCCTCGCACAGGTCGTAGGAGTGCGGTTCGGCGAAGGCGGCGAGCGGTCCGACGACCGCGGTCGAGTCGGAATAGATGTAGGTCAACGTCGCTACGGCGGGTTGCACGCAGGCGGGCCGCGTGCAGCGACGGACATGTCTCACAACCTCTGACCCTACTTGGCCTCGAGGACGGGACCGCTCAGGCGAGACCGATCCGCACAAGCGTGTCGCGGGCTTCGGGCTCCAGGCCGTGGCGGCACTAGGCTGCTGCGCGTGAGCACTCCCGCGCCAGGCCGAGCCGGTCGCCCCCCGCGTCGCGTCGGAGGCCGTCGGGACCGCCGGGGACGCGGCGTGCGCGGCATGCTGACCCCGCTCGGGCTGCCCGTCAGCGCCTCGCGCTCGGACCGGTTCGACGCGATGGTGCTGGCCGCGGTCGAGCACGTCCAACCACGGGTCGGCGAGCGACTGCGAGAGGTGGAGTTCGCGGTGGAGGACGTCCCCGGCTTCGCGGCGGACGGCACCAACGCCGACGAGTGGGACGTCCTCGACGACAACGAGGTTCCCCTGTCGCGGCTCTACCGCACCGGCCTGCCGGAACTCAAAGGGCCGGTGGTCGTTCTCTACCGACGACCACTGGAGACCCGGGCGCGGCGGCCGGAGGAACTGGCCGACCTCATCCACGACATCGTGGTGGAGCAGGTGGCCCGGCTGTTCGACATCTCCCCGGACGACATCGACCCGCCGCTGGCCTAGCGGCGGGTCGATGGATAGATCGACGAAGGGGCGATCCCCCGTCTTTCGAAGCGGGAGGTCAGGTCAGACGGCGCGCCGCTTCACCCGACGGCGCTCCCGCTCACTCAGACCGCCCCAGATCCCGAAGCGTTCGTCATTGGACAGCGCATATTCCAGGCACTCGCCCCGAACCTCGCAGCCGACGCAGATTTTCTTCGCCTCGCGGGTGGAGCCGCCCTTCTCGGGGAAGAACGCCTCCGGGTCCGTCTGAGCGCACAGGGCGCGTTCTTGCCAACTCTGCTCTTCGGGAAGCCCGAAGATCGAAGGCAGGTCCGCTTCGGCCAGGTGAGCCGGCATGTCCGTCACGGTGTGCTCCTACGGATGTTGATTGCGGATGGTGCGCCGGGGACTGATTCGCCCGGCATGCCGGCCACCGAACGGTTAGTTCGGCGTTCAGTGAATGACACGCATCGAATTACACTCGTGTCGTTACCGATAAGTCAAGCCGAAGCCTGCTATCCGCGTGACTTTTTACCTTGCCGGGCCCCGCGGGCCATCCCGATCGCCGAATCAGCCGGGTCGGGGACTCAGACCAGGTCATACAGCGTGGTGCGCTGGCGGGCGGGGCGGCCGGCCCGGGCGGCCAGTGCGTGCAGGTCCTCGACCGACTTCCGAGAGCCGTTCTCCGAGCCCGCCATCCGGGAAATGGTCTCCTCCATCAGGGTCCCGCCCAGATCGTTGACGCCGCTGCCGAGCATGTCGACGACCCCTTCGTCGCCGAGTTTCACCCAGCTCGTCTGGATGTTGCGGATCCGCCCGTGCAGCAGGATCCGGGCCATGGCGTGCACTGCCTTCGTCTCGCGCTGACTGGCGCCGGCCCGGGCGAGGCCGGCCAGGTAGATCGGGGCCTGCTGGTGCACGAAGGGCAGCAGGACGAACTCGGAGAACCCGCCGCTCTCGCTCTGCAGCCGCGCCAGCAGTTTCAGATGGGCGACCCAGTGCCGCGGATGGTCGACGTGGCCGTACATCATCGTGCTGGTGGTCGGCAGGCCGATCCGGTGAGCCGTCGTCACGACCTCGATCCAGGCCGAGGTCGGCAGCTTGCCCTTGGTGAGCACCCACCGCACCTCGTCGTCGAGGATCTCGGCCGCGGTACCGGGCAGGGATCCCACGCCGGCCTCCTTGAGCCCGATCAGGAATTCCTCGATCGACAGGTTCGCCCGGCTGGCGCCGTTGACGACCTCCATCGGACTGAACGCGTGCAGGTGCATCCCCGGTACCGCCGCCTTGACCGCACGGGCCAGGTCGAAGTACGCGCTCGCGGGCAGTTTTGGGTCGATGCCACCCTGCATGCAGATCTCCGTCGCGCCGTCCGCGGCCGCCTCGATGACCCGGTGCGCGATCTCGTCCGTGGACAGGGTGAAGGCGTCGGCGTCGGTGGCCCGCTGGGCGAAAGCGCAGAATCGGCAACCGGTGTAGCAGATATTGGTGAAGTTGATGTTCCGGTTCACGATGTAGGTGACGTCGTCGCCGACGGCGTCGCGGCGCAACTCGTCGGCCAGCGCCGCCAGCGCCCTCAGACCGTCGCCGTCGGCCATCATCAGCGTCAGCGCCTGCTCGTCGCTGAGGCCCGCGGGGTCTCGCTCGGCCGCGCGCAGGGCCGCCGAGACCTCGGATGCAAGGGCGCTGGCCCCGGGGGTGAAGACCTTGTCCCGCAGGGCATCCCAGTCGCCGTAGACCTCGTCGAAATCGCTGCGGCGATCCGCGCTGCGACCCTCGGTGTCCACCGCGGTGTTCAGGTCGATGCGCCCGGAGGACACCCATTCCGAATCCGGCTCCTGCCACGCCAACCCGCTCGGTCGTAGCGGCGTACCGCGGTCACCGAGAGCGGCCAGACCGCTCGTCCGGTCGGCCAGCGCGCGCACGTGTGGCAGCACCCGGGGGTCCAGCCAGGGCGTCTCGGCCCGCACATAGCTCGGGTGCACGGTGAGGCGCTCGGTCAGGCTCAGCCCGCGATCGGCCAGCAGCCGGCTGAGCTTGTCGAGCTCCGGCCAGGGACGTTCGGGGTTGACGTGGTCCGGAGTCAGGGGCGAGATTCCGCCGAAATCGTCGACCCCGGCGTCGAGCAGCAGCAGGCATTCGGTGATGTCCACGAGATTGGGTGGGGCCTGCAGGCGCAGCTTGGGTCCGAGGACGAGGCGGGAGACCGCCAGCGTGGCCAGGTACTCCTCCAGGTCCAGGTCGGGGTCGTTGCGCATCGCCGTGTCGTCCTTGGCCCGGAAGTTCTGCACGATCACTTCCTGGATGGCCCCGAACTGGCGCGCGCTGCCCCGAATGGCGAACAGCGACTCGGCCCGCTCGAGCCGGTTCTCCCCGATTCCGACGAGGATGCCGGTCGTGAACGGGATGTTGAGCCGGCCCGCGTCGGTCAACACCCGCAGCCGGACCTCAGGATCCTTGTCCGGGCTGCCGTAGTGCGGGCCGCCCGGCTCGGTGAACAGGCGCCGAGCCGTCGTCTCCAGCATCATGCCCATGCTCGGGGCCACGGGCTTGAGCCGCTGCAGCTCGGTCCAGCTCATGACGCCCGGGTTGAGGTGAGGAAGCAGTCCGGTGCGTTCCAGGACGGCGATCGCGGCGGCCCGGACGTAGTCCAGAGTCGAGTCGTAGCCCCGTTCGTCGAGCCAGTCACGGGCGGCCGTCCAGCGTTCCTCGGGTCGATCGCCCAAGGTGAACAACGCCTCCTTGCAGCCCAGCGCCGCACCCTGCTCGGCGATGGCGACCACCTCGTCGATCTCCAGGTAGGCCGACGCGACCCGGTGCGGAACGGTGGCGAACGTGCAGTAGTGGCAGCGATCCCGGCACAACCGGGTCAGCGGGATGAAAACCTTGCGGGAGTAGGTGATGACGCCGGGGCGACCGGCCTGCACCAGGCCGGCGTCCCGGACCCCGACGGCCAGCCCCATCAGCTCGGTCAACTGCTCGCCGCGGGCGGCCATCAGCACCGCGGCCTCCCCGGTGTCCAGGGCGGCGCCGTCTCGGGCGCGGCGCAGGGCGCGGCGCAGGGCGGACTCGGACGGCTGTTCGACGCTCACCCGGTCGAGCCTAGGCGCTGCCGACGGTCATGGTGCAGTGGAGGCTGACCTGCTCACAGTGTCGACCGTCCGGGATGAACCCATCGCGGCCGCGGGTTGAACGATGCTCACGACGTCGGCCACCCTGGGCCCGGCGGGCCGCAGCTGGATCTGGTCGGCGGCCGAGGCGGCGACACCACAGCCGATGACGAAACAGGCGCTGGCCGTCAGCGCGGCGGTGGCGAGTCCGAGGACGAGCTTCACGTGTGGGTCCTGACGAATCGAATGCGGTACCCGTGGGGGGCGGGACGGCGAAAGCGTAGCGATGTAGAACCTTCGTTAAGTGGAGGTTGATGATCTTCGGCGCGTCCTGCCCGGTCGGCGTCGGAATATCCGCCCAACCCCTGTCGGATAATGGGTTCATGGCCGCCGTCCCGCCCGAACAGCCCGCCCCCTCGGCACCGTCCGAGCCGACCGTCGAGATCCACAGCGAGGCCGAACTCACCGAAATACTCGGCATCGCACTGCCCGCCGCGGCGAACAAGGTTCGCCCGGCCCTGCACGATCTCGATCGACAGTGGCTGGCCGCCTCACCGTTCTGCCTGGTCGCCACCTCTGACGCGCACGGACACTGCGACGTCTCCCCCAAAGGCGACCCCGCCGGTTTCGCGCTCGTGCTGGACGAGACCACGCTGGCCATCGCCGAACGCCCGGGCAACCGGCGCGCGGACGGCTTCCGCAACGTCCTCGCCAACCCGCACGTCGGGCTGATCTTCCTGGTACCGGGCCGCACCGACACCCTGCGCGTCAACGGCCGCGCCCGGCTGGTGCGCCAGGCGCCGTTCTTCGACCGGATGACGGTGCGAGGGCACCGTCCAGCGCTGGCTCTCGTGGTCGACGTGGAGGAGGTCTTCTACCACTGCTCCAAGGCTTTTCTGCGGTCGAAGCTGTGGGATCCGCAGGCGTGGCACCCCGAACAGGTGCCGGACCGAGCCGACATCGTGCACACCGTCGAACGCCCACACGAGGACCTGGCCGCCATCCGCGAGCACTACGGCCCGTCCTACGCCGAGAACCTCTACTGATGCCGACCTACGTCGACACCGTCCGCGACTATCCCGACGCGGGCCTTCGCTACACCCGCTTCTGCCATCTGCTCGCCGATGAACGCGACGAACTGCACGCCCTGGCCGCGCACCTGGGCATGCCGCGCCGGTTCTTCCAGGACCACCCGTGGCGCTGGCACTACGATCTGCCCGAGCACCTGCGTGCAAAGGCGATCTCGCTCGGCGCGGCCGAGGTCGAGATGCACTTCGTGGGCCGACTCCTGCGCAACCGTCGCGAGACGGCCCTGCGCATTCCGGCGCAACGGTCGCCGCGACTGGCGACGAGCCAGCCTGAGCACGCCGCGCTCGACGGTGAACACCTGCCGCTGGCGTTGCGGGTCGCCCGACTGTGCCTGGATCCGGCCAGCGGCTCGATCACCCATCGCCAGCACGTCGGCATGGCCATCCGGGGCGCGTTGCTCGTCGAGTTGGCCGAGGCGGGACTGCTCGTCGGGCCCCGGGTCGCTCACGCGCAACCAGGGACCCCGCCGCATCCGATGCTGGCCTCGGTGCATCGAGCCGTTGGCGGGCGCCCCGGCCTGCCCTTCGGGCGGTGGTTCTCCCACGTCGACGCCGACCTCAGGGCTGCGGAAACCGCCTTGCTGGACAACGGGATCTGGGTCTGCGGGCCGGACGGGCGGTTGACCGACGGGTCGGCGGGAGCGGTGCTGGTCCGGGCGCAGGAGATCGAGGGTCTGCTTGCCCCAGCCAGCCCAGCCAGCCCGGGCAGCCCAGCCAGCCCGGGCAGCCCGACCAGCCCGGGCAGCCCGGGCAGCGCACGGATCGAGGGCCTGCTCGCGCTCGGCGGCGGCCTGTCCGGCGGTCGACCTCGTCCGCGGCTCGCGCTGGACTGGGGCAAGACCGCCGGATTCGAGGGCAACCCGACGGTCGCCGCGATCGTCGAACAGACCCTGCGCAAGCAGCGCGGCCTGGCCCTGTTCCGGGTGCTCTCCGGCTGACCCGCGCAGACCCAGTAGGTTTTGACGAGTGCGCATCACTGTGTTGGCCGGCGGCATCGGCGGAGCGAAATTCCTGACCGGCGTGCGCGCCTTCGCCGAGCAGCGCGGGCAGGACGGCGACCCGAGCGAGGTCACCGCGATCGTGAACACCGGCGACGACGTCACCATGCACGGCCTGCGGATCACGCCGGACCTGGACAGCGTGCTCTACACCCTCGCGGGCGTGATCGACACCGAGCGTGGCTGGGGCCGGGCCGGCGAAAGCTGGCGGATCAAGCAGGCACTGGCCGAATACGGCGCCGAGCCGAGCTGGTTCGGCCTCGGCGACCTCGACATCGCCACCCACCTCGTCCGCACGCAGATGCTCGACGCCGGCTATCGGCTCTCCGACGTCACCGCGGCGTTATCGCAACGATGGCAACCCGGCGTCCGTCTGCTGCCCATGACCGACGAACGCTGCGAAACCCACGTCGTGGTCAGCGGCCCCGGTCCTGAGGACCCGCGCCGCGCCATTCACTTCCAGGAATGGTGGGTGCGTTATCGGGCCGGACTCGCCGCCGAAGCCTTCGTCCAGGTCGGGCTGGACCAGGCCAAACCCGCTCCGGGGGTGATCGAGGCGATCGCCGGAGCGGACCTGGTCCTGGTGGCCCCGTCCAACCCCGTGGTCTCGATCGGCACGATCCTGGCGGTCGACGGTATCGGCGAGGCGGTGCGGACGACCTCCGCCCCGGTCGTCGGTCTGTCGCCGATCGTCGGGGGCGCCCCGGTCCGCGGGATGGCCGATCGATGTCTGGCGGTGATCGGCGTACCCACGACCGCCGAGGGCGTCGGGTTGCACTACGGGTCCCGACGGGACGGCGGGCTGCTCGACGGCTGGCTCGTTCACAGCGGGGACAGTGCGGTCGTCCCGGGGGTCTCGGTGCGCCAGCGCCCGCTGCTGATGACCTCCGCGGAGGTCACCGCCGAGATGGTGGCCGACGCGGCCGGTCTCGTCGGGATCAGCACGTGAGCCGGCCGGGTGCCGCGCCCCCCGACCGCATCGAGATCCTGCCGGTCCTCGGGCTCGGCGAGATCCGGCCCGGGACCGATCTGGTCGCCGAGCTGGCCGCCGCCGCCGGTTGGTTGCGCGACGGCGACGTCCTGGTCATCACGTCCAAGATCGTGTCCAAGGCCGAGGGCCGGCTGGTCGCGGCGGGAGTGACCGACGCCGAACGCCAGGCGGCCCGCGACCAGGCGATCGTGGCCGAGACCGCGCGAGTCGTGGCCAGGCGCGGGAGCCTCACCATCGCCGAGACCCGGCAGGGCTTGGTGATGGCCGCGGCCGGGGTGGACGCCTCGAACGTGGCCGCCGGCGAGATCGCGTTGCTGCCCGTGGATCCCGACGCCTCGGCGGCGGCGTTGCGTGCCGGCCTGGCCGACCGGCTCGGCGTGAACGTCGGCGTCGTCGTCTCCGATTCCTTCGGGCGGCCGTGGCGGCACGGCATCACCGACATCGCCATCGGGGTGGCCGGGCTGACCGCCGTCACCGACGAACGGGGCGCCGTGGACAAGTTCGGCAACACTCTGATCGTGACGGAGGTCGCGGTGGCCGATGAACTCGCCGCCGCGGGCGACCTGGTCAAAGGAAAGCTGAACGACATTCCCGTCGCCGTGGTCCGCGGCTGGCGCTACACCGACGACGGTCTCGGAACCCGCCGGCTCATCCGGGGCGCGGGTGAGGACCTGTTCCGGCTCGGCACGAACGAGGCGATCGCCCTGGGCCAGGCGCAGGCCTCGGGCGCGGATCCGGACGGCGTGACGGCGGCGGTCACCGCGCTGCACGCCGACACCCTGGCCACCCTGGCCGCGATGCCGCTCGACGCCGCCGACGGCACGGGGCAGGCCGCGATCCGGGAAGGCTTCTACGCCCTGCTGGCCGCGCGGCCCGACGCCACCCGGCGGGCCTGCGCGCCCGGACACGTGACCGCCAGCGTGCTCGTCTTCGACCACGACCGCACCCACGTGCTGCTCACCCTGCACCCGCGAGTGGGTGCCTGGCTGCAGCTCGGCGGCCATGTCGAGGACGACGACGACTCGATCCTGGCCGCCGCCGCACGTGAGGCCGCCGAGGAGAGCGGTATCGCGGGGATCGCGCTGGAACCCTGGCCCTTCGACCTGGATGTGCACCCGATCACCTGCTCGCTGGGCGTCCCGACGCGCCACTTCGACGTCCGCTTCGTCGGAGTCGCCCCGCTGGGGGCCCAGGCGGTGATCAGCTCCGAATCCGACGACCTGCGCTGGTGGCCGGTCGACGCACTGCCGAGCGGCGTCGCTGCGGAGTTGCCGGCGCTCATCGCGCGGGCCCTGCGAACGGGACGCCGGTGAATGCCCTGCAACAGCTGCGGTCCTGGCCGGTGACAAGAGCCGCGGCGGCGGTCGTGTCCGCGGCGGGTGTGATCGCCGGCCATGGCGACCTGGACGAGCCGTTCCTGCTCGCCTCGGTGACCAAACCGCTGACCGCGCTGGCCACCCTCGTCGCGGTCGAGGAAGGCGCCCTCGGCCTCGACGTGGCCCTCGGCGAGACCGGGCTGGTCGATGCGTCCGTCGCCGCGCAGCTGCCGGGCGCGACCCTGCGGCATCTGCTGGCGCACGCGTCGGGAATCGCGCCGGACAAGCCCATCCGGGCGGCGTCCGCGGGCACCCGCCGGATCTACTCCAACGCCGGCTACGACCTCATCGGGACCATGGTCGAGGCGGCCACGGAGATGCCCTTCGCCCAGTACCTGTCCGAGGCGCTGTTCGCGCCGCTTGCCATGTCGGCGGCCGAGCTGCGTGGTTCACCCGCCAAGGACGCCTGGGCCGGCGTGTCCGACCTGGCCGGCCTGCTCGCGCACCTGCTCGACCCGGCCGGGCTGCTGCACGCCAGCAGCCTGCAGGCAGCGACCACCGTGCAGTTCCCCGGGCTGTCCGGTGTGCTGCCCGGCTTCGGACGTCAGGAACACAACGACTGGGGGCTGGGCTTCGAGATCCGCGACCACAAGCAACCCCACTGGACCGGAGCGCGGAATTCGCCGGCGACGTATGGGCATTTCGGGCGCAGCGGCACCATGGTCTGGCTCGATCCGGCCGCCGGACTCGCGCTGGTGGCGCTGAGCGATCGGCCCTTCGACGAGTGGGCCGCGAACGCGTGGCCGGCGCTGTCGGACTCCGTCCTGGACGAATTCGGTCGTTGATCGGGCCGCTGTACTGAGAGCTCAGATGGCGCGGATGTCGTTCGGGCTGAAGCGCGGCCCGAACTTCTGCGGCGTCCGGCCGGACAGCTCGATCAGCCGCACGATGCGCGCCCGGTGTCCCCGCCACGGCGCCAGCAGTTCCAGCATCGTCTCGTCGGTGGTACGCACCGCACCGGCCAGCGCATAACCCACCAGGTTCTTCAGGTGAAAGTCCCCCACGCTGACGGCGTCCGGGTCGGCCCAGGCGCGCAGGGCGACCTCGGCCGCGGTCCACTCACCGACCCCGGGAACGACCCGAAGGCGTCGGGACGCCGAGGCCGGATCGCCGGACAGAGCCAGGGACACCGACTCCTCCAGACGGCGGGCGACCGTACCGGCGGCACGGATGCTCCGGTACCGCTGCGAGTCCACCCCGAGCCGGTGCCACTCCCACGTCGGGATCGCGAGCAGGTCCGAGGGCGCTGGCATCAACCACAGTTCCGGCGCGTCGGCCCGGGCGGCCGGTACCGGGGCCGGCTCACCGAACCGGCGCAACAGCCCGCGCCAGGCCCGCCACGCCTCACCCCCGGTCACCCGCTGCTCCAGGCAGCCGGGGACGAGGGCCTCGAGCACCAGGCGGGTTCCGGACAGGTGCACACCGGCCCTCGTCCGTCGGACCTCGGCCAGGTGCGGGACCCTGGTCAGGTCCAGCTCGGCCCAGGCCGCTCGCTCCGCCTCGGTCTCGCCCACCAGCAGAGGCAGCCCGTCGAGGGTCCAGTCGGCGCCGGGACCCCAGGCTCGGCCGGTGAGCACGCCGTCGCGCTGCGACAGGACCAGGGTCGCCGGACCGACCGGCGTCCGGCTCGCTCGCCACAGGCCGTCGAAGCGGACGACCATGCTCGGATCGGCAGAGCTACGCCGGTGCAGGCCCAGCGTGCGGGCAAGGTCCAGCGGGCCGGACAACGGGAGCCGACGCAGGAGCTCGGGCGTGCCGGTCATCGAGGCTCAGCGGTCCGCCGAGAACCGGACGCCGCCATCGGGCAACTCCACCTCGGGCCAGACCCGCGCGCCCGCCAGCAGTTCGACATTGCGTCCGATCCGGGCCCGGTCCCCGATGACCACGTCGCACAGGACGCTGCCTTCTCCGATCCGGGCGTCGGTGCCGACGATGCTGTCGGTGATCCGGGCACCGGCCGCCACGACCGCGCCGTCGAAGAGCACCGAGCCGATCACCACCGCGCCGGAACCGACCGTGCAGCCGCGCCCGACGGTGGTTCCACCGGTCAGGGTGGCGTCCGGCGCGATCGCGCAGCCCTCGAGCACGAGGGCCTCACCGGTACGCCCGGCCAGGACCGCGCTCGGGGCCAGCCCGCGCACCAGGTCGGCCGAGCCGGCCGCGAAGTCACTGGGCTTGCCGAGATCACGCCAGTACGTCGAGTCCACGTAGCCGACCAGCATGGCTCCGGACTCGAGCAGCTGCGGGAACGTCTCCCGCTCGACCGACACCGGCCGGCCCACCGGGATCGACTCGACGACCTCGCGGGTGAAGACGTACGTGCCGGCGTTGATCTGGTCGGTGACCGGGTCCGGATCCTTCTCGAGGAACCCGGTCACCCGCCCGTCCGGGTCGGTGGGGACGCACCCGAACGCACGCGGGTCCGAGACTTTCGTCAGATGCAGCGTCACATCGGCCTGGGCTCGCTCGTGCCGGGCCAGTAGCGCCGACAGATCGCAGCCCGACAGCACGTCGCCGTTGAAGATCATCGCGGTAGAGCCGCGCAGCAGGTGCGCGACGTTGCCGATCGCCCCGCCGGTGCCGAGCGGCTCGGTCTCGATCACGTACTCCAGATCCAGCCCCAGGGACGCTCCGTCGCCGAAGTACTCGCTGAACACCTCGGCCTGGTAGCTCGTGCCCAGGATGACGTGATCGACGCCGGCGGCCTTGATCCGGGACAGCAGGTGCGTCAGGAACGGCACACCGGCGGTCGGCAGCATGGGCTTGGGTGCCGAGAGGGTCAGTGGCCGTAACCGCGTGCCCTTCCCACCCACCAGGACGACGGCGTCCACGTCGTCGCGCCGCTGTGCGCTCATGTCGATCTCCCTGTTTCTGAGGGTCCGCGGTCTACTGGGTCATCGTGTCGAGTCGATGTTTCGATCACGGAACCTCCGGCCGGCGCACCGCCCACACCGGGGGCCGGCCGGCGCGAGAGTCGTTCCAGCAGGCGTGCGCGCGCGCCCAGGCCCAGTCGCAGCGCCAGCCGCAGCGGTGCGTGGCGCAGGCCCGGATAACGCCCGGCCAGGTACGTCATCGCGCTGTGGTGGTGCTCGGCCAGCATCGCCGAGCGGTGCCGGGACGTGGAGTGGCCGCCGAGGTGGACGATCTCGGCCGAGGGCACGTAGACGTTGAGCCAGCCGGCCCGGTCCAGTCGCTCGCCGAGGTCGACGTCCTCGAAGTACATGAAGAACTTGGGATCGAAGCCGCCGACCGCGTCGAAGGCCACCCGCCGCACCAACACGCACGAGCCGGACAGCCAGCCCGCTGTGCGCTCGGTGACCGCGTCCTTCTCCCGCCGGTAGGCCGACGTCCACGGGTTCGTGGGCCAGAACCAGCCGAACAACGCGTGCCCGACGCCACGCCCCAGGGACGGAAGGGCGCGGGCGGACGGGTAGATCGCGCCGTCGCCGGTTCGGATGAGCGGACCCAACGCGCCCGCCCGTGGCCACCGGCTCGTGGCGGCGAGCAGGGCATCGAGCGTGTCCTCGCGCAGGATCACGTCGGGATTGGCGATGAGGACCCATTCGGTGGCCGTGGCCGCAACGCCGCGGTTGGCCGCCTGCCCGAAGCCGAGATTGCCACCGGTGCGCACCAGTTGCAGGCCCGGACGGATCACCGCGCGTTCGACCGAACCATCGGTCGAGCCGTTGTCGGCGACCACCACGGGCACCGTAGAGCCATCGGCGAGCCGGACCGAGTCCAGGAACGCCGCCAGGGTGTCCCCCGGCGAGTACGTGACCGTGACCACGGACACCGGAGCCGGCGGTGTCGGCTGGGCGGGCGGTGTCATCGGTGTGGGCGGCGTCATCGGGAAAGCGCCGTCCGGAACGCGTGCAGATGCGCCTGGGCGGCACGGTCCCAGGTGAACTCCGCGGCCCGGGCGATACCCGCCGCGGCCAGCTGCAAGCGGCGCCCGGGATCGTCGAGCAGGCCGGTGAGCGCCGCCGCGATCGAAGCTGCGTCGGTCTCGGTGTAGGCCACCGCGTCCCCGCCCACCTCGGGAAGGGCCAGGCGGCGGGTGGTGAGCACCGCCGTCCCGCACGCCATCGCCTCGAGCACGGGCAGGCCGAAGCCCTCGCCGAGGGCGGGATAGGCCACCACCTCGGCGCCGCCGAGCAGGGCGCGCAGAGACTCGACAGGAAGGTAACCGGGCCGCAACAGACGCAGCGACGGGGCGCTGCGTGTGACGGCCGCGACGGCGTCGTCGATCTCGGCGTCCCACCCGCGTCCACCGGCCAGCACCATGGCCGGCGCCCGGTCCCGGCCGGACGCTGCCTGCTGCCAGCCGCGCACCAGGTTCACCAGGTTCTTCCTCGGCTCGATCGTGCCCAGGAACGCGACGTAGTCCTGCGAACCGAGGTCGAGATCGCGGCGCAGCTGCTCGATCTCCGCGTCGCTGGGCCGGTGGAAGGTGGCCGAGTCCACGCCGTGGTGGGCCACCACGGCTCGCGCGGCCGCCGGGGACACCAGCCGGACGAGCTCGTCCCGGGTGGCGGCGGAGGGCACCACCAGGGCCGCGGCTCGTCGCACGGCCAGCCGCGTCGCTGCCCGGAAGAAGTGCCGTTTGAGCGGTTGGTGCAGGTCGGGATTGGAGAAGAAGGTGGCGTCGTGAAGGGTGACCACTACCGGAACCCGGCACGCGAGCGGCATCGTGTAATGCGGTGAGTGCACCACCTGCGCCCCGACCCGGCGGGCAAGAGCGGGCAAGGTGGTCTGTTCCCACACCATCCGGTTTCGCCGGGAAGCGATCCGTCCGCTCGCCGCGACCACCTCGGCGCCGGTCCGGCCGAATGCCTCGGCATCGTGAGCCTGCGCGGCCACCACCAGCGCCAGCCCGTCGGTGCGCGCCAGCGCCGGGATCAGCTCCTCGAGGTAGCGGCCCACACCACGTCGGTCGACCGGGATGGCGGTGGCGTCGAGCAGTACACGCAACACCGCGAGCTCCATCCGTTCCGGCCGGACCGGGCCCCGCGGGCTGGTCGCGACCTGTCTGTCGACTGGCGTGCCGGCCCGGCGTGAGCCGTCCGGGCGAACCGTGGAAGTTTACCGTCCGGCCCGGACGCCGGCGGTCAATTCGCGCCCCGGACCAGGCTCCGATACAGCGCCCAGGCTCGTTCGGCGACCTTCGGCCAGGTGTAGCTCGCCGCCTGTGCGCGTCCGGCTGCGCTCAGCGACTCGGCGAGGCCCGGTTCGGTCAGCACCCGCTCGATGGCCGCCGCCAACGCACCGGCGTCCTCGCGCGCCACGACCAGCGCGGCCTGGCCCGCGACCTCCACCAGGGCAGGCGCGTCGGAACTGATGACCGGCGTCCCCGCGGCCATCGCCTCGGCGACGGGCAGCCCGAAACCCTCCGCACGACTGGGCATCAGCAGCGCTCGGGCACCGCGCAGCAGCAGGTGCAGCTCCGGGTCGGACACGCGTCCCAGCAGCTTCACCCGCTCGGCCGGTAGCCCGAGCCGCGCGGCGGCACCGACCAGGTCGAGACCGCCCCAGCCCGGCTGTCCGACGATGGCCAGAACCGGTCCGCCCGCGGCGGTTAGGGCCAGCGCGGCGAGCGCGACGTCGAGTCCCTTGCGGGGTTCCAGGGTGGCCAGCGACAGCACGTAGGGCCGTTCGTCGAGACCGAAGGCGGTCACCGCGGCGGCGACCGCGGCCGGGTCCGGCTCGGCCCGGAACGCCGCCGAGACGCCGGCGCCGAGCACGTGGACCCGCGCGGGTTCCAAGCCGGGCAGCACGCCCAGCAGCTCACGCGCCACCACCTGGCTCGGCACCGCGATCGCGGCGGCCTGCTCGACGGCACGCTCGGCCATCTCGATGTGCCACCTGACCCCGCGCGGGGTCAGGGTCTCCGGGTGGGTCCAGGGAACGGTGTCGTGGATGGTGACCACCAGCGGGGCGCGGCTCGGCGGGGGCAGCAGGGGTGTCGGCGCGTGGACGAGGTCCGCGCGGGAAAGCCGCGGGCCGGACCGATGCTCCCAGGCCAGCACGAGCCCGCGGGCCGGCAACGGGAGCCGGGTCAGCGGGACACCGGCCGCGCGGGCCGCGGTGAGATCGCGGTGCCAGGCGGTCACGCCACGAACCCGATCCGAGGGATCGGCGGACTGCGCGAGCGCCGCGGCCAGTTCGACGCTGTAGCGGCCCGTCCCGCCCGGAACCGGGGCCAGGGCCTGCTCCAGCAGGAAGTCGATCCTCAGGCCGAGACCCGCAGCTCGGCCTGGGACAGATCCTCGCCCTGGTTGAAGCGCATCTTCTTCGTATGTTCGAGGCTGTCCTCGATGAGCATGCGGTTCGTGCGGATCAAGTCGGAGAGGATGCCGATGATCACGCTCATGAAGGACATGATCAGCAGGACGGCACCGACGAGCAGCGACTGCAGGTGACTGCCCGGAGAGTTGGTGAACTGCAGGATCAGGAAGCGGAGGAAGGGCAGCAGCCCGAGCGCGCCGAGGACGCCGGCCAGCCAGCTGAAGATCACGTACGGCTTGTACATGATGTAGGAGCGCACGATCGCGCCCGCCGACTTCAGGACGTGCTGGTAGCTGGAGTTGAACAGGCGGGACTCACGAGTCTTGGGGTTGGTGAGGATCGGCAGGCTGGCGATCTTGAGCTTCTTGTTACCCGCCTGGATGATCGTCTCCATGCAGTAGCTGAACCGGGTGATCGTGTTCAGCAGCATGATGCTCTCGCGCGAGTAGGCACGAAACCCGCTGGCGGCGTCGGGCAGATCGGTGCCGGCGGCGCGGTTGACGATGTTGCTGCCGAACTTCTGCAGCGCGACCTTGCCCCGGGAGAAGTGCTCGACCAGGTGGACCTGCCGGTCGCCGATCACGATGTCGGCCTCGCCGCGGATGATCGGCTGGACCAGGTCGGTGATCCGCTCCTGCGGGTACTGGTTGTCGCCGTCGGTGTTCACCACGATGTCGGCACCGAGTTCGAGCGCTCGCTGGACGCCGTCGTGGAAGGACCGGCCCAGGCCGCGGTTGCGCGCGTGACGGACGAAGTGCGTGACGCCGTAGGACTTGGCGACATCGACCGTCCGGTCGGAGGACCCGTCGTCGATGATCAACACGATGATCTCGTCGATACCGGGGATCGACTTCGGGATCGACTCAAGGACGAGCGGCAGAGTCTCTTCTTCGTTCAGGCAGGGAACCTGGACCACGAGTCGCACGGAATGAACCTCACTTAGTCGTGAACCGGTCGCCGGGGCCCCAAGGGCCGCGGCCGCGGGTCAGCCGGCCACCGGTGGATAGCCGCAGTGATACTACCGTGACCGCGCCGTGTCACCGGTTGTGCGCGCATGGGAAACCACGCGCCGACGCCGCCACCACAGCAGGACGAGCACGGCGAAGATCACCCAGGACAGGGCCGACGCCGCGGTTCCCAGCCTCAGTCCCGGCACCGTGTAACGCAGCACGACCCGGTGCTGTCCGGCCGGAACGTCCACCGCGACCATCGCGTTGTTGGCCGGGACCAGGGGAACCGTCCGGCCGTCCACGCTCGCCGACCAGCCGGGCTGTTGCATGGAGTCGGCGACTACGAGATAGCCCGAGCCCTGAGCGTCCACATCGACATCGAGCGTGCTCTCGGCGTCATCGGCGACTGTGACCTTGGCGCCGCTCCCGGAGGCGGCCGGGGCAGCCGAATCCAGGATCACGCCGCCGTCGGGCAGGCCGGCCTTCAGCGCGGCCAGGCGCTGAACGGGGTCGGTGACCACGCTCGACCGGGAGGCCCAGTGGACGCGCGACACCGCCGACAGACGCCGGTACACGATCGCGCCACCATCGCTGTGGACGAGTTTGAGGTTGTCCTTGACCGGGGCGATCGTGCCGCACGACGGGACGCCCGCCGCCCCGGAGACGTCGAACGTGCCCGCGGCACCGGTCGTCCAGACCTTGGCCGTCACCGCGGTACCGGCCGGGATGTCCTCGCCGGGAACCGCGATCGAGATCTGGTTGGGGGATGAGAAACCGCCGCCGAGCGAGCGGGCCCCCGAGATCGTCCCGGTCGGGGTCTGGACCTCGGCATGCACGGTCACCCCGGGCTCGGCGGTGCCGGGCAGTCCGTGCGGGAACGCCACAGTCACCGCGCGCAGCGGCCCGGCCAGCGACGGGCAGGTGAGCTGCTGGCCGTTGCCGGCGGGGAAGGTCGTCGCGGTCGGCGGCACGGCCACGACGGTCCCCGGAATCTCGTAGTCGTCGCCCACGAAGTACTTCACCGCCAGCTGGTCGAGCACCTTGAGATCGCCGGCCGTCTTGGCGTTCAGCGCCGCTTCGTGGAACTGGGAGAACGTGGGGGTGAGCATCGCCTGCGGGTCGACGCTGGTGAGCAGCTCCTTCCAGGAATCCTGGGTGAACTCGTGCCCGACCGGAGTGCGCAGCCCGTAGTACACCGACGTCGCCGGGTACAGGATGTTGTCGCTGGAGGCGAAGCGATCACCGCCGAGGTTGGCCTCCAGGAAGGAATGGGTCGTCGTCACCGGGTAGAAGTTGTCGCGGTTGTTGGTGGGCATCGCCTCGCGGAAGAACGTGACGCTCTGGCCCACCGCCAGCACCGGCAGCAGCACGATCGCCACGATCCGCAGCCAGCGCGGGCCGATCAGCGCCCCGGCCAGCAGCAGGAAGCCGGCGATCAGCAGTTCCACGCCGGCCCGGGTGGCCTTGGAGAAGTAGTGCAGCTGCCGGGCGACGGCAGCCTGGGTGTGGGCGTCCTTGAGCGCGGCCGCCAGGACGAGCGCGATGACGGCGGTGAGCAGGCCGCCGGCGATCCACCCGCCCGGGCCCTGCAGCACGCGGGCCAGCGGACCCCGGCCCTGGGCGCCGATAGCCGACAGCACCCGGGAATCGGTTTCCGGCTCGTCGGCAGCTTCCTCGATCGGTTGCGCCTCAGCGGCGGCGGCGGTGTCAGTCGGCTCGGCCGGACCGATCAGGCCGTTGATCCGCATCAGCCGGTCGAAGCCGAGACCGGCCAGGGCGGCGACCAGGAAGCCGAACAGCGAGCGGATCCGCCCGATGGCGTTGTTGGAGAAGACCGGCAGGTGCTGCAGGGCCGCCAGTGGCGGGCCACCGAACCAGCACACGACGACGACCACGACCAGGGTGACGGTCAGGATCGCGCCGGCGCTGCGGGCCACACCATCGCTGCCGCGCATACGCGAGCGCGCGAAGACCGCGGCCAGGGCCAGCACGATGGTGATCGCCCCGATGTATGCGACGTTCTCGATCGGGTTGGTAGGAGTCAGCGACTGCCCGTTGACGCAGGTGCCCTGGGAGTCACCCGCGAAGGTGGTCACCAGACTCGACAGGCTGGAGTGGAAGCTCGGAAGCTGCTGGCGGTAGTCGAGGTTGACGGTCTTCAGCTGCTTGGCGAAGGGCCAGAGCTGGAAGGCCGACAGGCCGAAGCCCAGCGCCAGCGCACCGACCGCGTAACCCAGACCGGCGACGATCGGGCGCAGATCACGCCGGTGCAGCACCACCAGGCGTACGAGGAAGTACGGTGCCGCCGCGTAGATGGCCATCCCGGTGACGGACGGGAAGCCGCCCAACAGCATCGACATCACGACCACGGCCAGCGGCAACATCGAGCTCGCCCGTTTGCGTTGCACCAACAGTTCGGTCGACCAGAACAGCGCCGGGATCAGCGCGGCGACTCTGGTCTGGGGCCAGTTGCTCCACATCACCATGAAGGAGCTGGTCGCGAAGATGATGCCGGCCAGGATGCCCGCCGCCCGGGAGGCCCGCAGCCGCCGCAGGTAGAGCACCATCCCGCCGATGGCGACGGCGAATTCGGTCAGCTTGACGAAGGCCGGGGCCAGCCAGAGCGGCAGGACGAAATACGGCCAGGACAGCGGGGAGAACTGGCCGCCGTTGGGGATGCCGCCGAGGGAGAAACCGCCCACCGAGCGCGTCGACCAACTCGGAAAGTGCCCGTGCAGCAACGAGGTCCGGATCTGCGCCACGGTCGGCAAGATCGTGTCCAGGGTGTCGCCACGGCAGATGTTGCTGTTGGCGATGTCGACCCCGTTCGCCGACTGCCACGGCACGTAGCGGGTGAACAGGTTGGCGTCGATGAGGGTGGCCCCGCCGACCAGCGCCTGTCCGATGGTGGCGACGACGAACAACCCCAGAAGACCGAACATGAGCCTGTCGATCCAGCTCGATCGCATGCCACGCACGAGGGCGCCCTCACCACCAGACCATGTCGCGCGGCCCGGGGTGACTGCGCATCGGAGGGAGTCTAACGGACCGCCTCGGACGTCCGATCAGACGATCCGTCAGCCGATAGTGCGGCAGGACAGCAACCGATTACTGCCCGCGCCGGCCACGTTGATGCCGAAAACGCAGATCTGGTGGCGACCGGTGGGGACCGCGACCGGCACGCTGAAGCCGACCTGGTTGCCGGCCAGGTGATAGCGCGACTGGATGTCCGGACGGGCGGAGGACGCAGCGAAGGAATAGCCCTTCGCCCCGACGTAGACGTGTACCCGGCCGTTCGGGCCACCGTTGAGGTTGGGGTCGAAGGTCCACCCGCTGAACCGCACCGTGCCCGCCCCGCCCGGATGGCCGGACACCCTCGTCACCGATTCGGTCTGGCCGATCGGGCTGTCACTGGCCGTCAGCACGACGCAGCCCAGCAGGACGTCGGACTGGCCGCTGGCGGCGGCGAAGGCACACACCTTGTGCGCGCCGTTCGGCACCGGCATCGTGACCGAGAAGCCGAGCAGGTCGGATCCGGACCCGACGCTGGCCTGGACGTCCGGCCGGGCGAGTGCCGACGTACTGGACTTGCCGGTCCCGTCGACGTAGGTGTGAACGCGGCCGGTTCCCGCCGTGCTGGCCGGATCCCAGACCCAGCCGGTGAGGACTGCCGTGTGCCCGTCCTGCAACACCACGGAATCGAGGTGGCCGGTCAAGGAGTTCGAGGTGCCGGCGAACCAGGCCTGCGGGATGTTCATCGCGTCGGCCAGCTCGAAACCGGTCGTCGAGACCGACCGCGCCTGACCGCCGCCCGTGCCGTAGACGGTGGCCGCGGTGATCCGGCCGCCCCATTGGCCGTGCCCGTCCCGGGTGTTGATGACGATCTTGGCCAGGCTGCTCAGGCCGTAGTAGGAGGCGACCGCGCGCTGGCTCACGGTCCTGGACCACCCGAGGTACGGGTCGCCACTGGAAGCCTCGTACGGGTCGGCCTTGGCGACCAGATACGGCTGGCCGCCGTCGGTGGTCCAGCCCCCGTTCGAGGCTGAGAACTGCGCGAAGATGGTGCTCGAGCCGTACCTGAGGACGCGGCCGGCGGTCGCGACGACCGCTGCCTCGGAGCCGGTCTCCTCGCCGTAGACCAGTCCACCGCCGGCGGCGTCGTGTTCCTTGCCCGCATAGACCTGGCAGGAGGTGGTGTCGCAGATGTCATAGCTGTTGGACGCGTTGTGCTCCACCGCGTAACGCGCGTAGCTGCGAGCGGCGACCGCCTGGGCCTGCACCGCCGCAGCCTGCCAGGACGAGGGCATCTCGCGGGGGACGACACCGCGCACGTAATCGTCCAGGCCCACCTTGTTGACCGTGATCTCGCCGGCGCCGGACCGGACCGCGCCCAGCGTCCCTCGATACACCGTCGAGCTGCCGTCGGACAGCCAGCGCCGCACCCGCCCGGAACTGGCGCTGAACGCGGCGCTGGTGGCCGCCACGGTGAAGGAGGTGTGCCAGGCCCCGGCGCTGAGATAAGCCACCGCGAAACCCGATCCGGACGGCGTCAGGCGCCAGCGGCTGGCCCCGGCCACCGACAGGGCTTTGGAGCCGCCGCTCCAGCTGAGCGTCAGGCCCGCTCCGGTGCCGATGGTGGTGACGGCTCCGTCAGAGGTCAGACCCACCCGGACGGAGCTACCGGCGAGCGCGGCCAGGCTCGTGCCCGGATAGTAGAAGGCGAGGATCTGCTGGTAGGTCAGGCCCGCGCCGGCCGCGCCGCGCGCTCCGTACTGGCTCAGACCGTGGCCGTGGCCGTTGCCGTTGCCCACGATGGTCCAGCTGCCCGGGGCGGTGGCCTTGAGGTACTCGGCACCGGCCGCGGAACTCTGCGGTGTGAACGAGGCGAACGACAGGCCCGCCACGCTGAGGACAGCCACCGCGGCCGCGACCGCCCGCTGCCGAGGGGTACGGCCGAGCCGGTGGGCCTTGCCGACCCGGTCGGGCCGGATCGCGAACGGTGACGCTGACACAGCCGTGGCCTCCAGATGCAACGGGGCAGGGCGTGGCCGGAGGGCCACGCGATCCCCTCCCCTATCGGCGGGTGCGCTTGTCGATCAAGGAGCTTAGCGGAGCCCGAGCTTGCGGCGGATCCGTCCGGCCGCCCGCCGGGTGAGCTCCTCGACCCCACCTTCGGACAGGTACTTGCGGGCCAGCGCCAGGTCACCGCGGCCGCCGACGGTCGCGCCCGACTTCCGCGCCTTGCGCCGGGCCGAACTGAGGATCTCGGCGTCGGGGGCCCGTTCGGGCGCCCGGCAGAACTCGATCAACGGCGCCAGCGCGGCCGACCACTGGAACTGCGGTGCGACCCGGGCGACGGCAGCCCGGCTCTCGGCGATGAAGGCCTCGTCGTAGAGGCAACGCTCCAGCGCCTCGGCCAGGGCGTCGACGTCCTGCTCGGGCACCGCGACCCCGAGCTTCTCGACGCGGACCAGATCTCCGAAGTTGTCGCCGTCGGTGACCACCACCGGCAGACCGGCCCAGAGATAGTCGAGGATCCGGGTACGGAAGGAGAACGTCGTCTCGATGTGCTCGAAGTGGGTGCTCACGCCCAGGTCGGCATCGAGGAGATAGTTCTTGCGGTCGGAGTAGTCGACCCAGCCCTCGTTGAAGAACACCACCTTGCCGGTCAGGCCCAACGAGTCGGCCAGGGCCCGGGTGCGCTCGACCATCCGCATCTTGGGCACCAGGGCGTTCGGGTGCTGGGTGCCCAGGAAGAACAGCCGCACATCCGGGTGTCGGGCCGAGAGCTTGTCGACCGCGCGCAGCAAGGTCAGCGGATCGAACCAGTTGTAGATGCCGCCGGCCCACAGGATGACCTTGTCCTCGGCCGAGATGCCCGGCACCGAGCCGCCCTTGATCGGCGAGCGCTCCTGCACGGCCCGCTCGTCCGGCAGCCCGAACGGAACCACCGCCACCAGCGACGTCAGCGTGGAGTCGCGGTCATAGGTGCGAGGGTTCAGGCGGCCGACCGCGGCGAGCTGGCCGAGCCAGAAATGCCGTTGCTTGTCACTGGCGCACAGGAAGAAGTCTCCGCGGCGGAGCTGGTCGTTGAGCACCTTCGTGGTGGAGGCGACGTCGGCGGTTCGTTTGTGCGGCTCGTCGCCGCGCGTCTGCTCCAACTGCTCCAGGTGCATCGGGTCGTACAGATCCACGACCAGGATCTTCTCAGTGTCGGCCAGCCACGGGATCTGGTTCAGCAGGAAGCCCTGGAAGACCACGATCTCTGCCCACTCGACGTCGGCCTTGAGCTTGGCGATCGGTCGTTCGAGCACCTCGAAGCGGGTCTCGTCCAAGCTGCAGGAAGTGGTGGACACGAGCCGGACGTCGTGCTCGTCGGCCAGCGCCTCGGCGATGTGCAGCGCCCGGATGCCGGGACCGGCCATCTTGACCGACAGCGGATCGCCGGTGACGACGAGCACGCGGGAGCGGCCGGAGAACACCTCGGTGATGCCGAAGGCGTCGACCAGGGCCTGGTGCCCCGCGAGGTACCGCTCGTTCGGGATGGCCGGCTCGATGGCCTTGCGCATCAGCGGCATGATCTCGCGGTCGGTCCGCACGCGCTTGGCCTGCAGTTCGGCGCGGGACTTCTCCAGCGACGGCAGCTGATCCAGGAAGTAGTCGATCGCGAAGGCGCCGGTCAGGCCGCGTCGCGACACCTCGATGGTCTCGGCCGAATCGTCGCCGGTGCTGCGCCGCAGATCGAGCGAGCCGGTGTCGACGCCGCCGAGGGCGAGACCGCGCCGGACCGACAGCATCAACGCCGGGGCCAGCAGCTTGAGCAGGGTCTCGTCCTGAACGTTCTTGTACAGGCTCATCAGGGCGTTTCGTTCGAGCAGGTACCACTCGCGGTACGCGCCGAAGGCCTTCATGGACGCGTGGTGCTTGTGGAACACCACCGAGGTCGGGACGTAGCGGACCCGATGGCCGAGGATGTTGAGTCGCCAGCCGTAGTCGACGTCCTCGTAGAACATGAAGTAGCGCTCGTCGAAGCCGCCGACCTCGGCGAACAGGGCCGTGCGCGTGACCATGGCCGAGCCGGTCGCGAACAGTACGTCCTTGGGCTGCTCGGCATCACCGGTATACGGACTGCCGGCACCGGGCTTGTAACCCATGCCGTACCACGCCAGGGCGGCGTCGGTGAAGTCGACGTCCACGCCGTCCCAGTCGAGTACCTTGCTGGCGACACAGCCCACGGTCGAGTCGTCGGCCAGGGCGCGCACTGCCTCGACCAGCCACGCGCGGTCCGGCCGGGCGTCGTTGTTGATGAAGGCCAGGAACTCACCTCGCGCCAGGCTCGCACCGAAGTTGCACCCGGCTGTGAAGCCGCCGTTGCTGCCGCTGGCAAAGACCCGTACCCCGGACGGCGCCTCCTGACTCAGGCGTTCGAAGCTGCCGTCGCCGGAGTCGTTGTCGACACAGATGATGTCGAGCAGCTCGCTCGGGTAGTCCAGTTCGGTCAGCTCGCGCAGGCAGGTGAGAGTGTCTTCGGCGCCCCGGAAGTTCAGGACCACGATCGAGACGACACCGTTGGTCAGCGCGCTCTGGTCGGTCATCACACTCCCGCTTCCTGCGCCGTCACACCCGGCAGCGATGGCTGCCCGTTTGCGGCCACGGGGTCCGACGCTGACGCCGAGGTTGACGCTGACGTTGACGCCGACGCAGACGTTGACGCTGACGTTGACGCTGATGTTGACCACGTGCCGCCGAGAGCCAGGATGCCACCCGATTCGTGCGGTGTCCCGGCCCCCACCTCGAAGCGCAGCGCCTGCCGCCGGAAGTCGAACGTGTGATTGGTCGTGTAGTCGGTGATCGCGGCGAGGATGTCGAACGTCCCGGGTTGCAGCATGAGCCGCTCGACCCGCAGGTCCACCGTTCCGGTGCCGCTGATCGAGTCCGGCACGACGCCGCCGTCGCGAGAGTTGTGCGCCCAGGCGTAGACCCCTTCCAGGGTCTCGATCGCCAGTCCGAACACCGGCCGGCTGATCGGCTCGTGTGCGTTGTAATGCACCCGCAGCGCGACCGGGTCACCGGTGTGGACCCGGGTGGTGGGCTGACCGTCCCGCCCGATCAGCTCGACACGTTCGATATGGGCCTCGCCCGAACCCCATCGGCCGGACTCCTCCGGCTCCTCGGAGCGGTCCACGTGAACGGCGTCGACGTAGGAGTCCACCGTTTCGGTGGCCGGACCGTAGCCGACGACCTTGCCCTTCTGCAGCCACACGGCCTGGTCGCACATCGTGCGCAGCGAGCCCATCGCGTGGGACACGATCACCACGGTCTTGCCGGCCTCGCGGAACTGCGCGAACTTCTCCATGCACTTTTCCTGGAACGCCGCATCGCCGACGGCGAGCACCTCGTCGACGAGCAGGATGTCCGGGTCGACGTTGATCGCCACCGAGAATCCGAGCCGGACGTACATGCCGGAGGAGTAGTTCTTCACCGGCTGGTCGATGAACTCACCGATGTCGGCAAAGCCGACGATGTCGTCGAAGCGGCGGTCGATCTCAGCCTTGCTCATGCCCAGGATCGAGCCGTTGAGGTAGACGTTCTGGCGGCCGGAGAGCTCCGGGTGGAAGCCGGAACCCAGTTCCAGCAGGGCGGCGAGGGTGCCACGGGTGGTGACCTGGCCGCTGTTGGCCCGGTAGATGCCGGCGATGACCTTCAGCAGCGTCGACTTACCGGAGCCGTTCTCGCCGATCAGGCCGAAGGTCGAGCCCACCGGGATGTCGAAGGACACGTCCTTGAGCGCCCAGAAGTCCTCGTACTCGGCCCGGCGCCCACGCATCAGCGCCGCCTTCAGCGACTGGTTGCGCTCGTGGTAGAGCCGGAACCGCTTGGAGACCTCGTTCACCGAGATGGCGGGTGCATTCGTGTTGTCGGTCATGTCCGCGGTCAGAGCTCCTCCGCCAGGCGGCCTTCGAAGCGGATGAAGACCGAGAAACCCACGGCCAGGACGGCGAGCGGGACAACGATGCAGTACAACGTGGTCGGCAGGGACGGCAGCCGGTTGTCGTAGAGCAGATTGCGGAACGCCTCCGAGAAGCGCTCCATCGGGTTCAGCCGGAACGCCGTCAGCACCCAGGGATGGCTCTTCTGGACCCGGTCGGCGACCTGGCTGACCGGGTACACGATCGGCGTCAGGTAGAACAGCACCTGCAAGAAGATGGCCACGAAGTGCTGGGTGTCGCGGAAGTAGACGTTGGCCACCGCGAGCAGGAAGCCCAGGCCAAGCGCCAGGGCCGTCAGCAGGATCATGAACAGCACCACGAACGGGATGTACAGGGTCGGGTTGCCGCCGAAGAGGTAGATCGCCACGATCAGGACGCCGAACTCGAACAGCGAGGTGAACAGGGTCGCCAGCGCGGTGGAGATCACCAGGCTCGAGCGAACGAAGTACACCTTCTTGAGCAGGTTCTCATTGGCCAGCAGCGACCCCATGGACCCGGTCAGCACGCCGGAGAACAGGATCCACGGCAGCAGCGCCGCGCTCAGCCACAAGGCGAAGACGTCCAGGCCGGACGGGTCGCCGGGCGAGTTGCGAGCGGGCAGGAAGAAGCCGAACACCAGGGAGTAGGTGAGCATCTGCGCCAGCGGGTTCAACAACGACCACAGCTGGCCCAGCGCGGTGCGCTTGTACTTGCCCCGGACCTCGCGCGAGGTCAGGTTGAAGAGCAGTTCCCGAGCCGAGAAAACCTCGGCGACCCCACGGAACAGCGTTGGTCGCCGGTTGACGGCAGTTATGGACACGATTGAGCAGTCTAACGGGCGGAAAGCCCGCTATCGGCCAACGCGGCCCATCAACCGCCGGGCCAGTCCCCCGGTGGCCGGCATCGCCGACCGCAGTTCGCGGACCTCGGCCAGCAGGTGATCGCGCTGCCGGACGGCCTCGTCATGGGCCGTTCGAAGCTGCTCGGTCTGCTCGGCCAGGCTCTGCCGATCCGCCCGCAGCGACGTGAGCTCGGCCGCCTGAACGGCCAGCTCACTCCGCGCGCGGTCGAGTTCGGCGGCCAGCTCGTCCACCCGAAGCGCCTGCTGAGTGACCATGACACCCGCGTCGTCGGGCACCAGCCGCGCCACGAACTGGTAGGTGCTCGCCTCGTTGTCCGCCCGCAACCGGGCCACCAGCTCCGCGGGGAAATCGCTTTCGTTCACACCGATCTCGGTGGTGAACAGCTCGGCGCGGGTCCGGCGGAGCTCGGCGATCTCGAAGCCGGCGTCGCGCGCGAAGCTCACGAGGGACTCCGCGGTGAAGAAGCGAGTATGGGTCTCGTCGAGGATGCCGAGCTTGTTGTAGCGGAACTGCCCGTGCAACAGGGCCAGTCGCACGTCGCCGTGGGCGATGTTGGGGGTGGACAGCAACACCGACCCGCCGGCGGCCAGCAGCCGCCGCGTCGATCGCAGCACCGGCAGCGGGTCGCGCAGATGCTCGAGCACGTCACCGAAGATCACGACGTCGAAGGATCCGGGTTCGAACACGCTCGCGAGGTCGGTCTGCTCCAGATCGCCCACCGCGCAGTCGACCAGGCGAGTGCGGGCCTGAGCCGCGGTGGCCTCGCTGATCTCGAAACCCCAGACCTTGTTGCCGACGGCGCCCAGTACCTCACCGAGATAGCCGGTATCGCATCCGACGTCGAGCACGCGCTTGTTGGAGCCCACCATGTCGACCAGAAAGCTGTGGCTGGTCCCGGGCTCTGCCACCTGCGCGGCTTCGATGTCGTATTTCGACAGTGGCACGCGGTGTCTCCTGTCAGCTCGTGAGTACCGGACGGATCCTGTCCGACGTCTGGGTCGACCCAGGATAGTTCACCGGACGGCCGGCGGAAGGGGCTTGGCTCCGACCAGCAGCCGAGACTGTACGGCCCGGCGACCCGCCGGCGTCTCCGTGGCGCGCCGACGCCGGAGCAAACCCGGCAACCAGCCCACCAAGGACGCCAGGGCCCGCACCCTCGCCCAGGCTTTGGGACGGGATTCGCCCACCGCGACCGACAGCGTGGTCAGCGGGTAGCGGGCCAACGTCCGCACCACCAGCCCCGGAGTGGCGCACGTGATCAGGCAGGCCAGCCGGTTCCGCTCGGTGGAGAAGGTGTGCAGCATCGATCGGGTCGAGGTCGTCGCCGAATGCTGGTGCACCACGACCGCGCTCGGCTGGTAGCGCACCCGCCAGCCCGACAGCCAGAGTCGCCAGGACAGGTCGACGTCCTCGTAATAGAGGAAGAAGCGCGGATCGACGCCGCCGACTCCACGTACCGCCGCGACCCGGTAGGCGGCGGCGGCACCACACGCGTAGGCGATCTCCGCGGGCTCGTCCCACCGGCCGTCGTCCGGCTCGCCGAAGCCCAGGTCGTGGCCGTAGCCGTTCGGCTCCAGGTATCCACCCGCGCTGTTGAGTCGTCCGTCCGGCAGCACCAGCTTGCTCGACACGGCGCCCACCTGAGCATCGGCCAGCGGCTCCAACAGCCGCGCAAGCCAGCCCTGGGCGACCGTGGCGTCGTTGTTGAGCAGCACCACGAACGGCGTCCGCACCAGGGGCAGCGCCAGCGCGACCCCACCGGCGAACCCGGTGTTGGTATTGCTGGCGACCACGTGAACCTGGGGGAAGCGCTGCGCGAGCAAGGCGGTCGTCTCGTCGACGGAGGCGTTGTCGACGACGATGATCCGAGCCGCCCCCTCGCCGGTCACCGAATCGAGACAGTCCGCCAGCAGATGCGCGCCGTTGTAGGTGACGATGACGATCGTGGCGTGCTCGGGCAGCGGCCGAGCCGGTCCCGTGACGTCGGAGTGCCGGGCCGGTCCGGTCACGTCGACCGATCGGGACGGGCACGCTCGTCGTCGGAACGCTGCTGCTGAAGCCGGTTCAACTCCCCCGCGAGTTCCACCAGCTGAGTGCGCTCCTCCAGCGCGACGTACTCATACAGCTTGCGCACCCGGCGAAGCACACCGAACAGGGCCTTGCGCCCGGCGCTCGTCCGCCACGGATCCTGTACCCCCGGCTGAAACCGCAGTCTTCCGGCCGCGAGATCAAAGGCGTACCAACGGCTTATCTTGCTGAACGCCTGGCGTTGCGGGTCCTGAGCATCCAGCGCGGTGTCGATGCCGGCAAACAACTGGCCGGCGACGTAGGACTCGGGATAGAAGTTCTCGAAGCTCAACTCCTCCGGCCGGCGCCAGAACGGCCACTGATGGGGGTACTGCGGCCAGCCCACGGTGCGGAAGGTGCGCGGCGGGCTGTAGCGATCGGGGGCGATGAACCGGCCGTAGTTTAGCGGCAGCGACCATTCGCAGAACGCGGTCGAGCCGCTGAGCCCTCCGGCCGCCGCGAAGGCCGCCACGAAGATCTGGCGGTCGATGACCTGCGGCATGTGGGCCGCATAGCAGAGATGATCGGCACCGAGGTAGCTCAGCGCAAGGTAGGAGGCGTGCTGGACCCGGTCGTAGCTGCTCTCGTTCTGCCGCCACAGCGCAAGGTCATAGCTGGCGTAGCTGTGCATACGACCGTCGGAGAGGAACTCCGAGACGGCGACGTCCTTCAGTGGGCGGTAGTCGTCGTCCGAGGCCAGGAACAGCTCGTCCAGCGGACCGCGTTCGGCCAACCGGAGCCGCAGCAGCGCGTTGCGGGCGCCGTGATCGACCGGCACCTGCTCACCGGCCCCCAGCACGTCGGGCTCGGCCACCAGTTCGATCGGCCACGGGGCGAAACGCGCGAGACTACGGCGCATCGGCTCGATCGTCGCGGCCGGGGCCAGGACGACCGCCCGCCGCAGCCACGGCATGAAATGCCTTACGTAATCGAGGGTTTCGGCCAGCACGTCGGGACGGTTGGACAGGAAGGCGATCTGCTCCAGCTCGGTCATGCCGACTCGCCGCCCGTCCTACGGGCTTTGCTCAACCGGCCCGCGACCCGCCGGGTCCGCGAGACGATCCGCTTTCCGAGCAGGGAGATTCCGCCCTCGCGGACGAGCGCGGAGAACCGGCGTAGGTCGGCCTCGGCCGGATTGCGGGGTGGCAACAGGTGGCGCGCCATTCGCCGCGGGTCGATGCTGCTGTCCGCGGCGCGGTGGGCGTCGGCGCAGAAGTCCACCAGCGGCGCCAGCGCAGTCGGCCACGCGAAGCGTTCGCGTTCCCGCTCGACGGCGACGCGGCAGGCGCGGGCGAAGTCCTCGTCGTAGAGCACCCGGGTGATGGCCTCGGCCAGCCCGGCGACGTCCCCCTCCGCCACTGTCACCCCGAGACCGTTGGCGCCCACCAGGTCGCCGAGGCTGTCCCCGCCGGTGGACACGATCGGCAGGCCTGCCCAGAAGTAGTCCAGGATCCTGGTCCGGAAGGAGAAGATCGTCTCCAGATGGGACAGGTGCGTGCTGACACCGGCGTCGGCGTCGAGCAGGTAATTGGCACGCTCGTCGTAGGGAACCCAGCCCTCGTTGAAGAACACGTGCTTGCCGGTGAGGCCCAGCGACTCCGACAGCTGCCGCGTGTCCCAGGCGGCCTTCATGGCCGGCACGTTCGGGTTCGGATGCTTCATGCCCAGGAAGAACAGGCGAAAGTCCTCATGCTCGGCCCGCACGAGATCCACCGCCCGGATCAGCGTGACCGGGTCGAACCAGTTGTAGACACCGCCGGCCCACAACAGCACCTTGTCCTGCGGTCCGATCCCGTCCACGACCGACCTGATCCCCGGACCCGAACGCGCCGGCGGTTGCGGGTCCACGCCGAACGGGCAGATCGCGATCAGCGACCGCAAGGACGGATCGGCCAGGTAGTTGTCCGGGTTCAACCGGCCGACGGCGGCGAGCTGGCCGAGCCACAGGTTGCGCTGAACCTCGCTGGCACACAGGAAGAAGTCGCCACGGACGAGCTGGGCGTTGAGCACCTGGGTGGTGAGGTCCGCGGTGGCCCGACGCTGGACCAGGGGTTGCCCGCTGAGCTGCTCGAGTTGCTCCAGGTGGATCGGGTCGTAGAGATCCATGACGAGGATCTTGTCGGTGCGCAGCAGCCACGAGGCGTGGAAGGACACGAAGCCCTGCAGGACGACGATCTCAGCATCGGCGACGGCGGCGCGCAGCTCGTCCCAGCCGGCGAAAAGGCAACGGTAACCCGGGCGGCTGATCTCGCACCGCAGAGTCGAGATCAGCGTGACGTCGTGGTCGAGGCTGAGCTGTTCGGCGATGTTGACCGCCCGGATCGCCGGACCGGCCATCTGCCCGGCCAGCACGTCGGGCGTGATGACGGCGATGCGCCGGCGGGTCGGCACCCCTCAGGCTCCGCGCAGCGATTCGCCGACCGTCGCGAAGGCGCGCGAGAGGGCGTCAGACCATTCCGGCATCGGGTTGAGCCCGGCTTCGCGCCACGTCCGGTCCGACAGCACCGAGTACGTGGGCCGATTGGCGGCCATGCCGTAGGCCTCGCTGGTCGTGGGCAGCACCCGGGCCGGATCCGCGCCGAGCCGCGTGAAGATGGCCTGCGCGAAGGCGAACCAGGTGATGTCACCGGTGCCGGTGCAGTGGTAGATGGCCGCGGGCGCATCGGACCGGGCCAGCTCGACGAGAGCGACCGCGAGGTCGAAGGACCAGGTCGGCGAACCCCGCTGGTCGTCGACCACGGTGATGGTGTCCTTGGTCTTCTCCAGCCGCGCCATCGTCTTGACGAAGTTTCCCCCGCCCGCGCCGTAGACCCAGGCGGTCCGCACGACGTAACCGGTCTCGGGCAGCAGCTCACGCACGGCGCGTTCCCCGGCGAGCTTGGTGCGGCCGTAGGCGGACTTCGGAGCCGGCTCGTCGTCCACCTCATAGGGCCGGTTGGCGTCGCCGGCGAAGACGTAGTCGGTGGAGACATGGATCAAGCGGATCCCGGCGCGGGCGGCCGCCGCGGCCAGGACGGCCGGTCCGGTCGCGTTGACCGCGTAGGCGGTGTCCTCGTCCTCCTCGGCGCGGTCCACCGCGGTGTAGGCGGCGGCGTTGACGATGACGTCGGGCGCGAACTGCTCCATCACGGCCTGAACGGCGGTCGAGTCGGTGATGTCGAGGACGTCGACGTCCACGGCATGCACGACGTCGGACGGAGTGTCCGCCAGGACCGTCTGCAGGTCGGTGCCGAGCTGTCCCTTGGAACCCGTGATCAGCCAGCGCATCAGGTCAGACCTTCTCGATGTGAGCCACGGCCGCGCGTTCCTTCAGGGGCTCCCACCAGTCACGGTTGTCCCGGTACCACTGAACCGTGAGGTCCAGCCCGTGTTCGAAGCTCACCTGCGGCGCATAGCCCAGTTCGGCGGTCTTGGAGTAGTCGACCGAGTAACGCAGGTCGTGGCCTCCGCCGCGCGGGTCGACGATCGGCTGCACGTAGGACCAGTCGCGGCCGGTCGCGGCCAGCAGCTTCTCGGTCAGCTCCCGGTTGGACAGCTCGCGGCCACCACCAATGTTGTAGAACTCGCCCGGCGCGCCCTTCTCGACGACGAGCTGGATGCCGCGGCAGTGGTCGGCGACGAACAGCCAGTCCCGGACGTTGGCTCCCTCGCCGTACAGCGGGACCTTCCTCCCGTCGAGCAGGTTCGTCACGAACAGCGGGATGACCTTCTCCGGGAAGTGATAGGGCCCGTAGTTGTTCGAGCACCGGGTGATCGAGATGTTGAGGCCATAGCTCTTGGCGTAGGCCCGTGCGATCAGGTCGGAGCCGGCTTTGGCCGCCGAGTACGGCGAATTCGGCTCGAGAATCTGGTCCTCGGTCCAGGAACCGTCGTCGATCGACCCGTAGACCTCATCGGTGGAGATGTGCACCACGCGGCCGATGTCGTGGCGGAGCGCGGCCTCGAACACCTGCTGCGCCCCGAAGACATTGGTCTGGACGAAGTCGGCCGCACCGGTGATCGAGCGATCGACGTGCGACTCGGCCGCGAAGTTGACCAGCACGTCGTGACCGGGCAGGGCCTGGTCGAGATCGGCGGCGCTGCAGATGTCGCCCTGGAAGAAGCGGTAGCGCGGGCTGTCGGCCACCGGGGCGAGGTTGGCCAGGTTGCCGGCGTAGGTCAGCTTGTCGAACACGGTGACCTCGGCTCCGGCGAACGCCGGGAACTGGTCGGTCAGGAGATCGCGGACGTACTGCGACCCGATGAATCCGGCACCGCCGGTGACTAGTACACGCATGGGGGCCATCGTTCCATATCGTGAGGCCGCCTGAGATCACCCTGAGCACACGGACGCGGCGCCGCTGCCCTCCCGGTTACGGCGGGTAACCTCGGTCGGTGCCTTCCAATTACGATCCGGGAACCGGCGGTCGCAATCCCGGCTCCGGTGCCTCCCGTGGGGACCTGCCGCCGGAGCTCGACCCGCGCCGTGGGCGCCGTCCGGGCTCCCCGAGCGGAAACCGGCCCTCGGACCTGCCACCCGGCCTCGACCCGCGAGGCCGCGGCTCCAACACTCGGTCCGCGCGCCGGGCCGCCGGTGGTGCCGGAACCCGCAGCACCCTGGCCGGGGTCGGAATCGGGGTGCAGATCGTCGCGGCACTGCTGTCGCTGACCGTCCTCGTCGGCAGTGGCTGGGCGTGGGCCACCTACCGAAGCTTCCGATCGAATCTGAACACCGTCAATGCGATTCCCGGCGACACCAACGCCGCGAAGAACAACATCGACGGTAAGGACCAGAACATCCTCATCGTCGGCAACGACGACCGCGACTCGGCCACCCCCACCGAGCTCAAGCAGCTCGGCACGACCAAGGACGGGGGCAGCTACAACACCGACACGATGATGTTGATGCACGTCCCCGCCAACGGTTCCAAGGCCACGGTCATCTCCTTCCCGCGCGACTCATACGTGTCCATTCCGGGCCACGGCATGAACAAGCTCAACGCCGCGTATCCGCTGGGAGTCAACGACGGCAACGGCGACAAGGCCAAGGGCGCGCAGTTGCTGGTCAAGACCATCGAGAACCTGACGAACCTCAAGATCGACCACTACGTCCAGGTCGACCTGCTCGGCTTCTACCGGATCTCCAACGCCATCGGCGGCGTGACGGTCTGCATGAACCACGCGGTCGGACCGGCCACCTTCACCGGCCAGACCGGGAGCTACATCGATTCCGGTTATGAGAACGGTGTGTTCGTCAAGAGCTACTCCGGCATCGATCTGAAGAAGGGCAACAACACCATCAAGGGCCTGCAAGCACTGGCTTTCGTCCGCCAGCGCCACGGCCTGCCCAACGGGGACCTGGACCGCATCAAGCGCCAGCAGTACTTCCTGTCGGCGGTGTTCCGCAAGATGGCCTCGGCCGGCACCCTGCTCAACCCGTTCAAGCTGCAGAGCCTGCTCAGGGCGGTCACCAGCTCCCTCACGATGGACTCGGGGCTGGACCCGCTCAAGCTGGCCCAGCAACTGCAGAACCTGCAGGCCGGCAACGTCAAGTTCACGACCATTCCGACGAACGGGTTCAACGACAACACGCCGGTCGGCAGCGTCGTGGTCGTCAACACCTCCGCGATGAGTGACTTCATCGATTCGCTCATGGGTACCGACGCCGCCAGCGCGCTGAAGAAGGCGACCGCGGCCGACCCGTTGACGGTGACGGTGTCGGTTGCCAACGACACCAACTCCAACGACGGCATCGAGTCGAAGAACGCGGCCGCCCTGCGCGCACTCGGCTTCAAGACGACGCTGCCCTCGGCCACCAGTGACGTGCTGGCCAAGACCACGATTCGCTACCCGAGCGGTATGGAGAGCCAGGCCAAGGCTGTGCAGGCCCAGGTCCCCACGGCGGTCATGGAGCGCACCGGCACCGCCAAGGGCGTCGAGCTCCTGCTGGGCAACAACGGAGTACAGGTCAAGTCCCTGACGCCCAAGAGCTCGTCGAGCTCCACAGCACCGGCGCCCTCGACCTCGACCTCGACGTCCAGCTCGACCGCGACCACGGTGACGACCGCGGCCGACGCCGGCTGCATCAACTAACGCCGAAGCATGGCACTCACCGCCGAGTCGGCCTTCGACGCGAGGCTGACCGCTGATCCGTCCGCGCCGTTGCTCACCTTCTACGACGACGAGACCGGGGAACGCGCGGAGTTGTCGGCCCGCTCGCTGGGCAACTGGGTGGCCAAGACACACCACCTGCTCGGCGACGAGTTGGGGCTGGGCGTGGGCGACCGTGCCTATGTGAGCCTGCCGGTGCACTGGCTGGCCGCACCGATCCTGCTCGGGTGCTGGTTCGCGGGCCTGGAAGTGGTCAGTTCCGCCGGCTCCGCCTCGGTGGCCTTCGGCGACGCCGAGACGTTGCTCGGGACCGATCTGTCGGGTGTGGACGAGGTCTTCGCGGTGTCGCTGCTGTCGATGGCCCGGTCGGCCGAGCCCCCGCCGCGGATGTCGGACTACGCCGCCACGGTCCGCCCGCACGCCGACGCGTGGGCCGGAGTGCGCCCCCAGGGTGCGCCCGACGAGGCCGCGCTCGACGGACTCAGCCGCACCGAACTCGGCCGGCGCGCGACCACGCGGGCCGGTGAGCTGGGACTGTCGGCCGGCGGCCGGCTGCTCTGGCAGCGCGCGGGTCGTTTCACCGCCGATGGCTGGGTCGATGCCCTGCTCGCCCCGCTGATCGTCGGCGGGTCCGTGGTTCTTGTGCGTCATGGCGACCCCGCCCGCTTGACGGACCGGGTCCGGACCGAGAAAGTCACCGTGACCGCCTGATCGGTCGCCCGTCGATGACCGCTGTATGAAGGGATGTGCCACCGTGGACAAGGTCCTTGGGTCCGCTGCCGAAGCGGTGGCCGATGTCGGGTCCGGATCATCGCTGGCAGTCGGCGGCTTCGGACTCTGCGGCATCCCGCTGGTGCTCATCCAGGCTCTGCTCGCCCAGGGCGCCTCGGCGCTGGAGACGGTGTCGAACAACTGCGGGGTGGACGGCGCGGGCCTGGGGCTGTTGCTCGAAGCGGGCCGGATCGCCCGCACGGTGTCTTCCTACGTCGGTGAGAACAAGGAGTTCGCGCGTCAGTACCTGTCGGGCGAGCTGGAGGTCGAGCTGACTCCGCAGGGCACGCTGGCCGAGCGGCTACGGGCCGGGGGCTCCGGCATCCCGGCCTTCTACACGCCAGCCGGGGTGGGCACCTGGATCGCCGAAGGCGGACTGCCGTGGCGTTACGCCGCGGACGGCTCCGTCGCGCTGGCGTCACCGGCGAAACAGACGCGTGCCTTCAACGGTCAGGACTACGTGCTGGAGGAGGCGATCGTGACCGACTTCGCCCTGGTGCGGGCGGCCGTCGGCGACCGGCACGGCAACCTCGTCTACGACGCGTCCGCCCGCAACTTCAACCCGCTCTGCGCGATGGCCGGACGCATCACCATCGCCGAGGTCGAGCAGCTGGTCGAGCCCGGCGAGATCGACCCGGCGCAGGTGCACACTCCGGGCGTCTTCGTCCAGCGCGTGGTCGAGGTGGGCACCGAGGGCAAGCGGATCGAGAAGCGGACGGTGCGACCTCACGAGGCCGGCCACGACCACGAACGGGGATTGTGAGCATGGCCTGGACACGGACGGAACTCGCGGCCCGGGTCGCTCAGGAGCTGTCGGACGGGCAGTACGTCAACCTGGGGATCGGCCTGCCGACGCTGGTCCCCAACTACGTTCCCGCCGGGGTGCACCTGGTGCTGCAGTCGGAGAACGGCATCCTCGGCGTCGGGCCCTATCCCTATGACGACGAGGTCGACGAGGACCTCATCAACGCAGGCAAGGAGACGGTCACCGTGCTGCCCGGTGCCTCGTTCTTCGACTCCGCCCTGTCGTTCGGCATGATCCGCGGGGGTCACATCGATGTGGCGATCCTGGGCGCGATGCAGGTTGCGGCCAACGGCGATCTCGCCAACTGGACCATTCCCGGCAAGATGATCAAGGGCATGGGCGGGGCGATGGATCTGGTGCACGGCGCGCGGCGGGTCATCGTCATGATGGAGCACACCGCCAAGGACGGCACCCCCAAGATCGTGGACACCTGCAGTTTGCCCCTGACCGGCAAGGGATGTGTCCAACAGATCATCACCGACCTGGCCGTCATCGACATCACCGGCGACGGCCTCGTGCTGCGAGAGACGGCCCCAGGGGTCACGGTCGAGGACGTCCGGGCCGTGACTCAACCGGCGCTGCTCGCCGGTTGAGGCCGGCCGGGGCTCGGGACTCGTTGTCGGAACCCTGGTGCAGACTGGCGCCATGCTCTCGCTGCCGGGCCACGCTCTGCCCGCATCGACGGACCGACCTGAGACCGCGTTTCTGCTGTCGCTGCCGAGCCAGGTCGGCCCGCTGAACCTGGCCGTGACGCCCGTCGGCGTGGCCGCCCTGGGTTGGGGCACGCGCGAGTCGTTCGGGCGCTGGCTGGCCCTCGCTCCGGACCCGTCCCCGACCGCGCCGGTGCGCGCGCTGGCAGAGCAGGCCACCACCGAGCTCTCGGAATACTTCGCCGGCACCCGCACGCGGTTCACCCTGCCGCTGGACTGGCGACTGACGCGGCGCGTCCAGCAGATCGTGCTGCGGTGCCTGTATGACACGGTGCCTTTCGGCGCCAGCATCACCTACGGCGCGCTTGCGCGACGCAGCGGTACCGGGGTGCCGGCGCGCGGCATCGGCTCGATCATGGGGTCGAACCCGTTGCCGGTGATCGTGCCCTGCCACCGAGTGTTGTCGGCCTCCGGGCTCGGCGGCTACAGCGGCGGCCAACGCCCGAGCGAAACCGACACCGGTGGCTCGAGCCGCTATGGACTGGAGACCAAGCGCTGGTTGCTCACCTTCGAGCAGATCCTGCCGCCGACCCTGGGATGGGATCCGGCCGCGCCCCTGCTCAGCTGAGGTTCGTCTCCACGACCGCGTTGAACTGCATTCCGCGGTAGCCGCTGTCCCCCGCGCACCGCAGGACATCCTGAACCCCGCCGGGCAGGCCGATCATGACGGCGATCGTTCCGCTTCGGTCAACAGCCGCCAGATGAGGTGCAGCGCCACAGCGACCGAACGCCTGCGGACATCGGCCCGGTCGCCGGGAAGCTGCACCCGTCGAGCCAGCCGGCTCCCCCGGCCGAGCACGCACAGCTCGACCAGGCCGACCGGCTTGCCGGGGCACGCGCCGCCGGGCCCGGCGATGCCGGTGATACCCACGCCGAGGTCCGTGCCGAGCCGGGCGATCACACCGCGAGCCATGGCCTCGGCCACCTCCGCGCTGACCGCACCGACGGTCTCGAGCAAACCGACCGGCACGTCCAACAACGAGTGCTTGACCTCGTTGGCGTAGCTCACCACGCCGCCCTGCAAGTAGCTCGACGAACCTGGCACATCAGCCAGCCGTGCCGCGAGCAGTCCTGCGGTGCAGGACTCCGCCGTGCCGATCGTCAGGCCTTGCTCGGTCAGCAACCTCCCGACGATCTCCTCCAGCGTCCCGCCGTCGACGGAGAAGACCGCGTCGCCATAAGTGGAAACGATCATCGCCGCGAAATCGTCGTAGCGCTGCTGGGCGACGGGGTGAAACCGGCTGACGACCTCCAGCTCGCCGTCTCGCAGGCAGGTGGTGATCTCCAGGCCGGCCAATTTCTCCGCCTGCTCGCGCATGAGTCCGGCCAGCTCCGACTCCGACGTGCCCCACAGCCGCAGCGTGTGCTGCCGCAGTTCCTCCCGCCCCGCCAGTGCCTGCTGGACCATCGGCTGGGCGAGGGCCGCCGGCCACATCGCCTGCAACTCATAGGGCGGACCGGGTAGGACCACCACCGGCGCTCCGGCCACCCCGGCGGCGGCCGGCACCACCAGGCCTGGAGCGGTCCCAACCGGCTCGAGCACGGCGGCGCCCTGCGGCACCATCGCCTGCTTGCGGGTGCCCGCGGCGGCCGAGGGTTCGGTCTGGCGACCGCGGGCGCGGTTCAACCGCTCGATGATGTCCCCGATGCGCGCGTGCAGAGCCGGATCCAGTTCCAGGGGCCGGGCCAGCACCTCAGCCACCACCTCCGCCGTCAGATCGTCGGCGGTCGGTCCCAGCCCCCCGGACGTGATGATCAGGTCCACCCCGGCGTTCTGCAGGAAACGCAGCGCGGCCGCAAGGTCGTCCGGGCGGTCCCCGACGACGACGACCTGGCCGATGTCGACCCCGTGCCGCCGTAGTTGCTCAGCCAACCAGGGGCCGTTTCGATCGGTGACCCGCCCGGTCAGCACCTCGGTCCCGGTCACGACTACCCCTGCGCGCGCACTCACTCCCGCATCCTAGGCAGCGCCGTCAGAGCGGCCCGGGCATGGTCGCCTGGTCGAAGGCACATCCCGACAAACGGCGGGATCTCGCCGAAGGCCGTCCGGATCTGAACGGAGCGCGGGCGACCTGTCCGGCATCATGGACTCGTGACATCGGTCCAACAATCCAACTCACCCAGCTCGCGGACCCGCCGACGCCTGCACCGTGCCTGGTGGGTCGCGGGGATCACCTTCCTGGCCCTGATCGCCTCGGCGGCGTTCCGCTCGTCCACGGGTGTGCTGATCGAGCCGCTGGAGAACGAGTTCGGCTGGAGCCGGTCGATCACCTCGTTCGCCATCACCGTCAACCTGGTGATCTACGGCTTGACCGCGCCGTTCGCGGCGGCCCTGATGCAGAAATTCGGCATCCGAAGGATCGTGGCGCTGTCGCTGACGTTGGTGACGCTCGGGTGCCTGGCCACCATCGTCATGCGCGACTCCTGGCAGCTCGTCCTGGCCTGGGGATTCGCCATCGGGATCGGGACCGGTTCGATGGCCCTCGTCTTCGGCGCGATCATTGCCAATCGCTGGTTCGTCACGCGTCGGGGGCTGGTGACGGGAATCTTCTCGGCCGCCTCGTCGACCGGCCAGCTGGTGTTCCTGCCGTTGATGGCCGCCCTGATCGCGTCCCACGGCTGGCGTACGGCCGTGGCCGTGGTCGCAGGGTTCTCCCTGCTGCTGGTCCCGCTGGTGCTGTGGCTGCTGGCCGATTCCCCCGCCGACGTGGGCGAAATCCCCTACGGCGCCGAGCCGGGCTACGTCAGTCCCGACGTGATTCCGCAACGGCCCGCCCGGCTGGCCATCTCGACGCTGGTCTCCTCGTCGCGAAGCTGGACGTTCTGGGTGCTCATGGTGACCTTCTTCATCTGCGGTTGGTCCACCAACGGGCTGATCGGCTCGCATTTCATTCCTGCTGCCCACGATCACGGCATGCCGGCCACGACGGCGGCGAACCTGCTGGCCCTGATCGGGATCTTCGACATCGTCGGCACCATCGGGTCCGGCTGGCTGACCGACCGGGTGGACCCGCGCAACCTGCTGGTCGCGTACTACGGCTTGCGTGGGCTGTCCCTGCTCATCGTGCCGACCGTGCTCGGCTCCTCCGTCGATCCCCCGCTCTTCCTGTTCATCGTTTTCTACGGCCTGGACTGGGTGGCGACGGTGCCTCCGACGGTCGCGCTCTGTCGTGAACACTTCGGGCTGCAGCGCTCCGGGGTGGTCTTCGGATGGGTATATGCCTCGCACATGGTGGGGGCGGGGATCGCAGCGTCGTTCGCGGGGACCGTCCGAGCTCACACCGGCGACTACCGGATCGCGTGGCTCACCGCCGGCGCCCTGTGCGTCCTGGCCGCGCTGCTGTTCTTCACCGTGCGCGGGCGCGGCGAGTACTTCGCTCCGACCGAGATCTCGGTCGTTTCCTCCCCCGGCGGGAAGCACGAACCCGATCTGGCCGCCGAGGAAGGCGCGAGCCTGTGAGCGCTCCCGACCCTTCCCCCAGCGATTCGGCTGCCGCCGCGGCCGTCCGCGCGGCTCGCGATCCGGCGGGCAACCCCGCGTGGACGGCGCTGGACCGCAACGTCGCGCTCGGTCGCGCCGATGACCCGGCCCTGACCGGACCGTCGGTGCTGACCGGCAGGCTGGAAACGCTCGACTTCGCGGTGCTGACCGAACGCGTGGCCAAGCTGGCCGGAGTCCTGCGGGCCTCGCAGTTCGGTCCCGGGGACCGGGTCCTGATCTGGCTGCCGGATTCGGTGGAAGCCGTCATCGCCGTGCTGGCCTGCGTCCGAAGCGGGATGCCTCTGGCGCAGATTCCGGGCGCTACGAGTACGGCCGAGGTGCAGGCACTGGTCCTGCAGCTCGCTCCGAACCTGATATTCGCCCCGCGCGGGGGGCAGTTCGGCTCGCTGCCCTCGGTCGTCGTCCGCGCCTCGGAGCAGGATCCCACCGAGGCGGACGGCTTCGGCGAGCAGGACGTCGACTACCGCTCCTGGACGCGGTCGACGGCGGTGCAGCCGACCGAGCCGGTCCCACTGGCCGACGAACAATCCGTTGAACTGGACGCCCCGGTCGAGCGTGGCGGGTCGCTGTCCGTCCCGGCCCTTTTGAACCGACTCGCCGCTGGGGAGCATCTCTCGGTCGGCGCTGGTGGTGCTTTCGCAGCCGGTGAGCTTCACTGAGCCCATGACGGGGCCGCGCGATTTCGACGTCGCGAACACGAGCCGGGTCCACGAGCAATTTCTGTCCGGGCGCCCGCTGGCCGAGTTGGCACCCGGGTCGCTGCGGTCGGTCGTGGCGGACTCGTGGCTGCGATCCGCGGCAGCGGGGGTGGACGCCGACTCCGTCGCGCCGCCCATCACGCTCGAGAGGAGTTCGCTGGCCGACTATCGCGACGAACATCCGCTGTCGCGGGTCTTCCCGTTGCTCTACGACGTCCTCGGCCGGGCCGCCGAGGACTGCGACAGCCTGATGGCGGTGGCCGACGAACAGGGCCAGCTGCTGTGGGTGTGCGGACAGCCCGGCGTGCTGCGCAGGGCCGAGGAGATCCTGTTCGTCGAGGGTGCCCGCTGGGACGAGGACCACGCGGGCACGAACGCCCCGGGCACCGCGCTGCGCCTGGACGCGCCGGTCACCATCCACGCCTCGGAGCACTTCGCCCGCTCCGTGCAGCCGTGGAGCTGCGCGGCTGCGCCGATCCACGACCCCGTGACCTCGGCCATCCTCGGCATCGTCGACGTCACCGGCGGCCCCGACATGGCCACGGTCCAGACCATCGCAATGGTGCGCGCCGCCGCACGGATGGCCGAGTCCGAGCTGGCCCGGATCAACGCGGTGGAGGGGATGCGGCTGGATCCGCGGACGATCTCCGACGGGGGCGCACAGCTGGCGAGCTACCGGCGCTCGCCCAGCTACGCCAACCACGCCGACGGCTTCGCTCGCAGGAGCGCGGTGCGGCTGGAGGCCCTGGGCCGTCCGGACTGTGTCGCGACCATCGGCAGCCGCTCGGTCCGGCTGAGCCCTCGCCACAGCGAGATCGCGGTGATCCTGTCCTGCAACCCCGACGGGCTGACCGGCGATCAGCTGGCCATCGAGCTGTATCCGGCGGACGTGACGTCCTCGACATTGCGGGCTGAACTGGTGCGGCTGCGGGGACTGCTCGGCCAGCAGGTGCTGGGCTCGCGGCCCTACCGGCTGACCGGTGACGTGGACTCGGACTGGTCGGCGGTAGCGGGACATCTGGCTGCCGGAAACCTGACCGAGGCGCTGCGGATGTACCGCGGACCGTTGCTGCCGCAGTCCGACGCGCCCGGCGTCGTCGCGCATCGCGAGGAGCTGGAACGCCGGCTTAGGGCCGCACTGCTTGCCTCCGACCGGGCCGAGCTGATGGTTGCCTGGACGCGGGCGCGGTGGGGAGCCCAGGATCTGGACATGTGGCGGCGCCAGTTGCAGGTGCTGCCGCTGGGCTCTCCGTTGCGTCCCCTGGCGGCCGCCGAGGTAGCCAGACTCGATGCGGAGTACCGCCGCTAACCGTTGAGGTTGCCCTCGTTGCACGTCCCCTCGCGTTGAGGTTGCCCTCGTTGCACACAGCGGCAATCCCAGTGCAACGTCCTTGCAACGTCGGCCCTCATAGCGTGGCGCCCATCACAGCCGCAGTCGTCCCCGCCGGTGCGCTGCTCTGGCCGTACCGGCGGGCGATGCTCACCAGATAGGAGCACGCATGTCGGTTTATTCAGCGCCCGGTTCGGCTGACAGTCCGGTTACCGTCGAGTCCCGCTACGAGAACTTCATCGGCGGCGAATGGGTGCCGCCCGCCAAGGGCGAATACTTCGAGAATTTCTCTCCGGTCAACGGCAAGGTCTTCACCGAGGTCGCCCGCTCGACGGGCGAGGACATCGAACTGGCCCTGGACGCCGCACACGGTGCCAAGCACAGCTGGGGACGCACCTCTGCGGCGGAACGGGCCAACATCCTGAACAAGATCGCCGACCGGATCGAGCAGAACCTGGAGATGCTGGCGATCGCGGAGTCCTGGGAGAACGGCAAGCCTGTTCGCGAGACGCTCGCGGCAGATCTTCCCTTGGCCGTCGACCATTTCCGGTACTTCGCGGGTGCCGTACGGGCTCAGGAAGGCGGAATCTCCGAGATCGACGAGCACACGATCGCCTACCACTTCCACGAACCACTCGGCGTGGTCGGACAGATCATCCCGTGGAACTTCCCGATCCTGATGGCGGTCTGGAAGCTGGCTCCTGCCCTTGCCGCCGGAAACTGTGTCGTCCTCAAGCCGGCCGAGCAGACGCCCTGGTCGTTGCTGAAGGTCGTCGAGCTCATCGCCGATCTGCTCCCGGCAGGCGTGCTGAACATCGTCAACGGGTTCGGAGTGGAGGCCGGCAAGCCGCTGGCATCCTCTTCCCGGATCGCGAAGATCGCCTTCACCGGCGAGACGACGACCGGCCGGCTGATCATGCAGTACGCCTCGCAGAACCTGATCCCGGTCACCCTCGAACTCGGCGGCAAGAGCCCCAACGTGTTCTTCGAGAACGTCGCCGCGGCCAAGGACGACTTCTACGACAAGGCTCTCGAAGGTTTCACGATGTTCGCGCTCAACCAGGGCGAGGTATGCACCTGCCCGTCCCGGGCGCTGGTGCAGACATCCATCTACGACGGCTTCGTCGCCGACGCGCTGGAGCGCGTGAAGAAGGTCAAGCAGGGCAACCCGCTCGACACCGAGACGATGATCGGTGCGCAGGCCTCCAACGATCAGCTGGAGAAAATCCTGTCCTACCTGGACATCGGCCGGGCTGAGGGTGCGAAGGTGCTCACCGGCGGAAGCCGGGCCGAGCTGGACGGCGATCTGGCCGGCGGCTACTACGTCACCCCGACCGTCTTCGAGGGCAACAACTCGATGCGCATCTTCCAGGAGGAGATCTTCGGGCCGGTGCTGGCCCTGACCCGTTTCGACGACGAGGCCGATGCGATCAAGATTGCCAACGACACCTTGTACGGACTGGGCGCGGGTGTGTGGAGTCGCGATGGTGGCCAGGCCTACCGGGCCGGTCGGGAGATTCAGGCCGGCCGGGTCTGGACGAACACCTATCACCAGTACCCGGCGCATGCGGCCTTCGGCGGCTACAAGCAATCGGGCATCGGCCGTGAGAACCACAAGATGATGCTCGACCACTACCAGCAGACCAAGAACCTGCTGGTCAGCTATGCCCCGAAGGCGATGGGATTCTTCTGATCCGCGCAGGGAACCCGAGCGCATGAAGGACACCGAGTTGTCCCGCGTGACGTTGACCGAGGAGGCGGCGGACCTGCTCCGCCGCCTCACCGGGCGGCACGGCCCGTTGATGTTCCATCAGTCGGGCGGCTGCTGCGACGGCTCCTCACCGATGTGCTTCCCGGACGGCGACTTCATCATCTCCGATGCCGACGTCCACCTCGGCGATCTCGCGGTGCCCGACCTGGAACGGCCCGTCCCGTTCTACATGTCCGTGTCGCAGTACGAGTATTGGAAGCACACCCACCTCACCGTGGATGTGGTTCCCGGTCGAGGCAGTGGGTTCTCGGTCGAGGCACCGGAGGGAGTCCGCTTCCTGATCCGTTCACGGCTGCTCACCGACGAGGAGTTGCGCCACTTCGACCTTGTCTGACCCCACGTTGAGGTTGCCCTCGTTGCTCGACAGCCCACGTTGAGGTTGCCCTCGTTGCTCAACACCCCACGTTGAGGTTGCCCTCGTTGCTCAACAACGAGGGCAACCTGAACACACGAACCCCGACACGAGGGCAACCTCAACACACGAACCCCGACAACGAGGGCAACCTCAACGTGGCGGGGGGTTTGGCCTTGGCGTGATTCGGTGATCTGTGTGACCGCCCGGTAGGTTTGACGTCGAACCGACCCGGCGGAGGTGGTGGATGGAGCAACTCGGCCTGGTCGCTGCCGTCATCCTGGCGACGGCGATCCTCATCCCTGTCTCCAGCCGGATCAATCTGCCCTGGCCCGTTCTCGTGACGGTGTTCGGCATCCTCCTGGCGGCCATTCCGCAGGTTCCGCAGGTGCACGTGGAACCCCAGTTCATCCTGCCCGTCGTCCTTCCGCCGTTGCTCTATGCCACCGCCCGGCGAACCTCCTGGCGGCAATGGGCCGCCAACGCACGGCCGATCCTGCTGCTTGCGGTCGCGCTGGTCATGGTGACGACCGCGGCCGTGGCCTTCGTCGCCACGCGCGTCGTGCCCGGCATCTCCATTGCCGGCGCGGTCGCGCTGGGGGCACTGGTGTCACCGCCCGACCCAGTCGCCGCGACGGCCATCGCCTCGAAACTGCACCTGCCCCGGCGGTTGGTCTCGATGCTCGAAGGCGAAGGTCTGTTCAACGACGTGGCGGCCCTGGTGCTCTACCAGGTGGCCATCTCGGCCGTGGTGGGCGGATCGTTCTCTCCCGGCGACGCGGCGGTGAAGCTCCTGCTGGCCGCCGTACTCGCCCTGGTCATCGGCTTCGCGTTCGGGTGGGGAGTGAACCGGCTGATCCTGCTGCTCGGCAATGCCGATCCACGCCCGCCCGTACTCATCTCCATCCTGGCCCCGACCGTCTGTTACGTGGCCGCCGAAGAGGTCCACGGTTCCGGAGTGCTGGCCGTCCTGGTCTACACGCTGTATTCGGTGTCGCGCCCGGTGGACGCGGCGGACGCGCAGGGCCGTCTCACCACCGACGTCTTCTGGTCGATGACCGAGACCCTGGTGACCGGCATCGCCTTCGGGCTGGTCGGCCTGGAGTTCCAGACCGCGTTCCAGGCCCTCAACGTCCCGTGGACGAACCTGGTCGGCGAGACGGTCGCGATCGTGGGTGTCGTGGTGGGAGTCCGCCTGTTGTACCTGCTCCCCTCGGTCTTGCTGGCCCGGCGCTTCTACCAACGACTTCAGGTCCACGCCCTGGCCGACGCGCTGCAGGGCGTCGCGGACTCACCTCGCTTGCAACGCCAACGGGGCACCGACGTCCCGATCGGCTGGCGGGAAACGCTCGTCGTCTGGTGGGCCGGCATGCGCGGTGTCGCGACGGTGGCGCTGGCGCTGGCGATCCCGGTAACGGTCCATTCCGGCGCCCAGTTCCCCGCTCGTGACCGGATACTGTTCATCGCCTTCGCGGTTGTGCTGGTGACCCTGGTCCTGCAGGGTGTCACGCTCCCGACCCTGGTGCGCCTGCTGGGCGTGCGCGCCGGGGAACGCGACGGCGACGACGCGGAGAGCGTCCTGATCGAACGGGCCGCCCACGCTGCGGCCGAGGCACTCAACCACCTGCAGGACGACCTCGATTTCCAGGTCGAGGTCTGGGACCGGCTCAACGCGTTCCCGACCGACCTGCTCGCCCGGCTGCGACCGCAACTGAGCGGGGACGCCCACGCCCCGGGTACCGACGCCGAGCAGGACCGGGTCCAGATCCGGACGGGCCTGGAGCGGATGCTGACCGCGGCCCGGGAAGAACTTCTCGCCGCTCGGTCCGAACGGGGAATCGAACCGGAGATGGTCGATCACCTGGTGCGCCGGCTGGACCTCTACAGCCTGCCGAGCGCGCCCCGCTGACGGCTCAACCGCAGGCCCCGAAACGGGGCGGTCAGGCACCGGGCAGGGCGGGACCGGGGCTCGGGCACCGCAAGCGCTTAACCGGGCAAGACCGGGCCGGGGCGTTATTGGAATGAAACCAAAATCCCTTGTTCTGCGCGCTTGTGAGCCACAACACTCATCCCACTCGGGCAAGACCGGGCGAGATGCTCGGCACACCGGGCGCAGGAAAACGCAAGGGAAAGCAGGCGGCAAGGTCGATGACGCGCACGATCAGAGGTTCGGCGAAGGGAGGCACCGTGTACGCCATCGAACGACGCCAGTGGCTGATCGAGCGGGCCCGTACTTCTGGACGAATCGACGTCTCGACCATGTCGGAGGAACTGGGCCTGGCCCCCGAAACGATCCGACGCGACCTGAACGATCTGGAGCGTCAGGGTCTCGTGCGCCGCGTGTACGGCGGCGCCGTACCGGTGGAACGGCTCGCATTCGAAAGTGGCCTCACCATGCGGGCCCAGCGACGACAGGAGGAGAAGAACCGGATCGCCCAAGCGGCCGCCACCTACGTGCGGGCAGCCGAATCCATCTACATCGACGAGGGAAACCTGCCGCAGCTCATCGCCGACCATCTGCGTCCCGAGCGCCCGATCACCGTCGTCACCCCCTCGCTGCCGATCGCGACCTCCCTGGTCGACCGGGACAACGTCGAGGTCATCGTGCTGGGCGGGCGGGTACGGGCGACGACGCTGGGCGCGGTGGATCACTGGGCGGTGGGCATGCTCTCCACCCTGGTACTCGATCTCGCCTTCATGGGGGCCAACGGCGTCACCCTCGAGCACGGCCTCACCGTCCCCGACGGCGCGGTCGCTGCGGTGAAGAGCATGGCGATGCGGGTCAGCCGGCGGCGCATCTTCGTGGCCGACTCCAGCAAGTACGGCTCGGACTCCTTCGTCCGCTTCGCCGAACTGAACGAGTTCGAACGCTTCGTCACCGACGACGCCCTGTCGGTGGAGCACGCCGCAGAGTTGCACGCCCGCGGTATCGAGGTGACCCGCGCATGAGCACCGTCATCGTCCGGCGAACGCCGGCGCCTCAAAGCCCTTCCGAAAGACCTTCCGAAAGACCTTCGCCGCCCGCGACGACCGTCGAGGTCAGGGCACTCAGCGGCTGATTCCTCAGCCGTCGCACCGCGATTACTTCGTCACGACAACACCGTTTCCGTAACGGCCGCACCGATCCCGGTGCGCTGCCGCCATCCCCTCATGGAGGTAGGAAGAACAATGCGATCCATTCGTGTGCGCACCATGGCACTGATCGGGGTGACTGCCACCGCCGCCGGACTTCTCACCGCCTGTTCGGGTGCCGGTGGCGGCGGCAGCTCCAGCGGGGGCTCGAAGTCGATCAACGTGCTGATGGTCGGCAACTCCCAGATGACCGACATCCAGAAGCTGACCGCCGACAACTTCACCAAGGACAGTGGCATCAAGGTCAATTTCACGGTGCTTGACGAGAACAGCCTGCGCGCCAAGGTCCAGGACGACGTCGCCAACAAGACCGGCGCGTTCGACGTCGTGACCATCGGGGCGTACGAGGTACCGATCTGGTCGAAGAACGGCTGGCTGCACGAGGTTTCCAGCTACTCGGGCTCGGATTCGGAGTTCGATCAGGCCGACATCCTCAAGCCGATGCTGACGGCAGCCAGCGGCAGCGACGGCAAGCTCTACGGCATCCCCTTCTACGGCGAGTCCTCGATGTTGATGTACCGCAAGGATCTGCTGCAGGCCAAGGGCATCACGATGCCTGAGCATCCCACCTGGCAGCAGGTTGCCGACGCCGCGGCCAAGGTCGCCGACAAGAGCAGCGGGATGGCCGGCATCTGCCTGCGCGGCCTCAAGGGCTGGGGCGAGATGTTCGCGCCGTTGACCACGGTGGTCAACACGATGGGCGGAACCTGGTTCAACAAGGACTGGACGCCTCAGGTCAACGCCGCGGGCTTCACCAAGGCGGTCACGTTCTACACCAACCTGGTCAAGCAGTACGGCGAGCCGGATCCGCAGACCTCGGGCTTCACCGAGTGCCAGAACGCGATCGGTCAGGGCAAAGCGGCCATGTGGTACGACGCGACCTCGGGTGCGGGCAAGCTGGAGGACTCCACTCAGTCCAAGGTGGCCGGCAAGCTCGGTTATGCCTTCGCACCAGTGGATCAGACCAAGTACTCCGGCTGGTTGTGGAGCTGGGACTGGGCCATGCCCTCGACGACCAAGCGGGCCGACTCGGCCTGGAAGTTCATCAGCTGGGCCTCCAGCAAGAAGTACGAGAACCTGGTGGGTACCAAGCTCGGCTGGAGCCGGGTGCCCGACGGCAAGCGTGAATCGACCTACTCGATCGCCGATTACCAGAAGGCCACCTCTGGCTACTACAAGATCGTCAAGGAATCCATCGAGAACGCCGATCCGGCCAACCCCGGAACACAGCCCCGCCCGGCCATCGGAGTGCAGTTCGTCGACGTCCCCGAGTTCGCCGACCTGGGTGACAAGGTTTCCTCCTACGTCGATGACGTCCTGACCGGTGCGAGTTCGGTCGCCGCCGCTCTCGACAAGGGACAGAAGGACGCCGAGGCCGTGGCCAAGGTGTACCAGAAGACCGGCTGATCCCGCCGCGCCGTCGAGCAGGCTCCTCCCGGGTGGCACCGAGCACTCGTGCCACCCGGGAGGCATCACCCACCGACAACGAGATCACCCCGACGCACCAAGGACGATCCGCTCGCTGGATGTCCGCACGCCGCACCCACTGTTGTTTGGAGTCACCATGACCGCCGCCACCGTCGACCCCGGTGCGATAACCGCGCCACCCATTCGAAGTTCGGCCGAGGATTTCAAGGCCCGCATGCTCCGCCGGGCCCCACTGCTCCCGGCGTTGATCTTCACCGTCATCGTCACCCAACTGCCGTTCCTGTACACCCTCTACATCTCCGTCATCGGCTGGGACCGCGACCACCCCGAATTCGGGCACAAGTTCGTCGGTTTGAAGAACTTCCGGGCTGTGTTCTCCGACCACGCGCTCCGCGAGGCCGTCCTGGTCACGGTCGAGCTGACCGTGCTGGTCGTGCTGGTGTCGCTGGCCCTCGGTCTCGTGCTGGCCCTGCTGCTGGACCGCAGGTTCGCCGGCCGGGGCGTGGTGCGCACGCTGCTCATCGCGCCGTTCCTCATCATGCCGATGGCGGCCGCACTCCTCTGGAAGCACGCCTTCTACAACGCGCAGTTCGGCCTCATCAACGGGGTGATCAACGGGCTCCGCGGCTGGTTCGGCAACCACACCCCCACCAGCTGGTCCATCCTCACCGACCATCCGCTGCTCGCGGTCGCGATTCCCCTTATCTGGCAGTGGACTCCGTTCATGATGCTGATCCTGCTCGCCGGCCTGCAGAGCCAGCCCGGGGATGTGCTCGAGGCGGCGCGGGTCGACGGCGCCAGCGCATGGCAGATCTTCCGGACGATCACGCTGCCGCATCTGCGCCAGTACCTGGAATTGTCCGTACTGCTCGGCTCGATCTACATCATCCAAGCCTTCGACGCGATCTACACCGTCACCCGAGGGATCTCCAACACCACCAACCTGCCCTTCGCGATCTTCGAGACCCAGACCGAATCGGGTGACTACGGCGTCACCTCGGCCGAAGGGGTCCTTGTCGTCTTCGGCACCATCGTCGTGGCCACCTTCGCCCTTCGCGTGGTGTCCTCGCTGTTCAAGGAAGAGGCCAACTCATGAGCGCAACGACCTCTGATCTTCGCCCGACCGCGGCGCGCAAGCGACCCGCCGTCTCAGAACGAAGGGCGGTCACCCGCATGACGGGCGGCCTGGGCGGCACTCTCCTCAGCGCCCTGGCGTGGCTGATGGCACTGGTGTTCTTCTTCCCCATCCTGTGGATGCTGCTGCTGTCCTTCCGCTCGGAGAGCGACGCGGCCTCGCCGAGGCTTCTCGCCGCCTTCACCGGGGTGAACTACCACGGACTGTTCTCCGGCGATGTCAAGATCGCACTGCTGAACTCCCTCAACGCCGCGGTCACGTCCACCGTGCTCGTCATTCTGCTGGCGGTGCCCGCGGCCTACGCCCTGTCGATCCGTCCGGTGAAGAAATGGACGGACGTCCTGTTCTTCTTCCTGTCCACCAAGATGATGCCCGCGGTGGCGGCCCTGCTGCCGGTGTACCTGATCACCAACAACCTCGGCTTCAACGACAACATCTGGGCCCTGATCGTGATGTACATGGCGGCGAACCTGCCGATCGCGATCTGGATGCTGCGGTCGTTCCTACTGGAGGTGCCGCGCGAGATCATCGAGGCAGCACAGGTCGACGGCGCGGGACTGCTCACGATCCTGCGCAAGGTGATCATGCCCGTCATCGCCCCGGGGCTGGCGGCCACCGCGCTCATCTGCTTCATCTTCTCCTGGAACGAGTTCCTGTTCGCCCTACGATTGACCGGGCAGAACGCCAAGACCGCGCCTGTCTTCCTCGCCGGATCCATCGCACCGGAAGGGCTGTTCCTGGCCCACCTCTGCGCGGTGGCCTTCGTCGTCTGCCTTCCGGTCCTCATCGCCGGCTGGGTGGCGCAGGACAAGCTGGTCCGGGGTCTATCGCTAGGAGCTGTCAAGTAATGAAGGCTGCAATCATCACGGGCGTCGGAGCGATCTCGGTCGAGACCGTCGACGATCCCAAACCCCAAGCGCGCCAGGTCGTGATCGAGGTGGCCGGTGCCGGCATCTGTGGCACCGATCTGCACATCCTCGAGGGCGAGTTCGCGCCGACGTTGCCGATCATTCCCGGTCACGAGTTCTCCGGGACGGTCGTCGAGGTCGGCAGCGAGGTGTCCGAGCTTGTCGTAGGCGATCGGGTGGCCGTCGATCCGTCGCTCTACTGCTACGAGTGCTATCAGTGCCGGCGTGGTCGTAACAACATGTGCGAGCGGTGGGCTGCCATCGGCGTCAGCGTCGCCGGCGGCGCGGCGCAGTATGCGCTGGCGCCGGTGGCCAACTGCTGGAAGGTGCCGGACTCACTCGAACTGTCCGACGCCTCCCTCGTCGAGCCGCTGTCCTGCGCGGTTCGCGGCTTTGATGTGCTGCGGCCGAACCTGGGCGACACGTACCTCATCTACGGCTCGGGCACCATGGGACTGATGATGATGGAACTGGCCAAGCGCGCCGGCGCCGCCAGCGTGTCGATGGTCGACCTGAACCCGGATCGACTGGACACGGCCCGGTTGCTCGGGTGCACCGAAGCGGTGACCAGCGCGGAGGAGATCGTCGGTTCCTACCCCCATCTGTGGGACATAGTCATCGACTGCACGGGTGTGGAGGCCGCGATCGCCGATGGGCTCAACCGGGTGGGCAAGGGCGGCACGTTCCAGCAGTTCGGCGTCACCGCGTACTCGGCCCGGGCGACCATCGAGCCGTACAAGATCTACAACCAGGAGATCCGGATCGTCGGCTCGATGGCGGTGCTGCGGAGCTTCGAGCGCGCGGGAGATCTGCTGGCGATCGGGGCACTCAAGCCGGAGGTGATGATCTCCGACCGATTCTCCTTGGACGACTATCCGAAGGCCATCGAACAATTCAAGGCGGGCGTGGGACGCAAGATCCAGATCACCCCCAACCGCTGACCGAGCGGACCACCACGGCCGTCCGCCACCGAACATCCCGGCTGACGGTCGTGGCGGGCCTGGTAGCGTCGAAACAGGCCCAGCCCGGCGCCGATCTCTGCTTGTCGATCAGCGCGAAGGAGCCACCGTGGCCCACATCGAAGGCGTGCTCTTCGACGTCGACGGCACCCTGGTCGACACCACGTTCATCCACACGGTGTGCTGGTGGCAGGCCTTCCGGCAGGCTGACCTCGACGCCCAGATGGCCGTCATCCACCGTTCCATCGGCATGGGCGGCCCGCGGCTGATCGACAACGCGCTCGGCGAGCGGGCGTCCGGCGTCGACACCGATGCCCTGTCCGCCGCTCACGACGCGCTGTATTCGGCCTACTGGCCCCAGCTTCGTGTCCTTCCCGGCGCCCGCGATCTGCTGCTTCGAACCAAGCGGGCCGGCCTGAAGGTCATCCTCGCCTCCTCGGCGAAGCAGAGCGATCTGGACGTCCTGCTCGGTGTCCTCGATGTGGGCGACGCGATCGACGTCGTGACGAGTTCCTCCGACGCCGAGGACAGCAAGCCCGCGCCCGACATCATCGAGGTCGCGCTCACCAAGGCGAAGCTGCCGGCCGAGCGCACCGCCTTCGTCGGGGACGCGGTCTGGGACGTTCACGCCGCCGCCGCCGCGGGAGTGGCCTGCATCGGTCTGGAGTCCGGCGGGACCAGCGCCGCCGAGCTGACCGAAGCCGGCGCGGTCGCCACCTACCGGGACCCGGCTCACTTGCTGGAACACTTCGACGGCAGTCTGCTCGGCCGCTGACCGCCGTCCGACTGACCTGGCTCGACCACCGTTACCGAACAGGAGCAATCTGCAGATGACCCGCTTCGGCTACACCCTGATGACCGAACAGAGCGGACCGAAGCAACTGGTCCGCTACGCCACCGCCGCCGAACAGGCCGGATTCGACTTCGAGGTCTCCAGCGACCACTTCTTCCCCTGGCTGGAGGCGATGGGACATTCGCCCTACGCCTGGTCGGTTCTCGGGGCTGTGGCGCAGGTGACCGAGCGGGTTGAGCTGATGACCTACGTGACCTGCCCAACGCTGCGTTACCACCCGGCGGTGGTCGCCCAGAAGGCCGCCACCCTGGGCGTGCTCTCGGACAACCGGTTCACGCTCGGACTCGGGTCGGGCGAGAACCTGAACGAGCATGTCATCGGCGAGGGCTGGCCGATCGCCGCGGTTCGCCAGGAAATGCTGGCCGAGGCCATCGAGATCATCCGGACGCTGCACGCCGGTGAGCAGACGACGTGGGTCGGTGAGTATTTCCGGGTCGACTCGGCCAAGATCTGGGACCTTCCCGACGTCCCGGTGCCGCTGGCGGCGGCCGTTTCCGGCGGTGCCTCCATCACGCGGTTCGCCCCGCTGGCCGATCACCTGGTCGCCGTGGAGCCCAAGGCGGAGTTGATCACCCAGTGGGCGCACGAGCGCAAGAGTCACGGCCTGCCCGAAAGCCGCACGATCGGCCAGATCCCGATCTGCTGGGGGCCCGACAAGGACGCCGCCGTCGAACGCGCCCACGAGCTGTTCCGCTGGTTCGGTGGCGGCTGGTTCGTCAACGCCGACCTGCCGACTCCGGCTGCGTTCACCGCGGCCTCGCAGTTCGTCCGACCGGAGGACGTCGCCGCCTCGATCGCCTGCGGCCCGGACCTGGACGAGCTCGCCGAGTCCGTGAAGCCTTACCTCGACGCGGGATTCTCCGACGTCGCTCTGGTTCAGGTCGGCGATGAGAGCCAGGACGAGTTTCTGAGTACGGTCGCCGGCCCGTTGCTGGACAAGCTGCGGGCGCTCTGACCCTCGCCCAAATCCGGGAGCGTCCGGCCACTACCCCAACGGCGAGTCGCTGCCGGACGGGCGATGAACGGCCAGCCGGTGCTGGAAGTCGGCCGCGGCACGCTCGGTGGCCGGTCCGGTCATCGCACCCCACGCCCGCTCGGCCAGCGCGCACAACCGCGGGAAGGCCATGTAGTCGACCCGCTCTGGACTCGGCAGGTATTCCCCCCAGAGCTGGCCCTGGGAGCCGATGATCCGGTCGCGGACGGACTCGTCCTCAGCACCCGCGCGAACGTCGTAGTCGTAGACGTCGGCCAGTGTGGTCAGGCCGCCGATCGCCAGCGGTTCGTCGGGCGCCTGCGACTGGTACCAGTCGAAATAGCTGCGCTGCTGGGGCGTCATGATCACCTGGTGTCCGCGAGCCGCCGCGTCCAGACCGTGCTGCTCGTCCCGCCACGCCATGACCAGCACGTGCTGCGGCAACGCCTCCGTCGCCGCCTCGTCCCACACGATGGGGACCCGCCCCCGCTCGGTCAGGAACGCCACCAGGTGCTGGGAATACCAGTCCTGGACCGCGGATGCACCGTGTTCGCCGCGTTCGCCGAATCCCCCGGCGGCCAGCCCCCGTTCGGCCAGCCAAGCCTGCACGCGCGGGCTGGACTCCCACTCGGTCGTCGGGCACTCGTCGCCGCCGATGTGGATCCACGGCGACGGAAACACCTCGAGCACCTCGCTCAGCACGTCGTCGACGAACGCGACCGTCGCGGGCTCGACATTCAGCACGCTGGTGTGGATTCCCCAGCGGGTGGAGACCGGGATCGGCTGGGTGGCGTTGCCGAGTGCGGGATAGGCCGCGACGGCGGCCGTGACGTGACCGGGTAGATCGATCTCGGGCACGACGACTACCCCCCGGCGGCGCGCGAACTCGACGAGGTCCCGCAGCTCCTGCTGGGTGTAGAAGCCGCCGTGCGGCCTGCCGTCCCCGCGTGCTTGATCGGCATGACCGGCCGGGGACTCCGACCGCCACGCCCCGACTCGGGTCAGTTCCGGGTACCGGCGGATCTCCAGCCGCCAGCCCTGATCCTCGGTCAGATGCAGATGGAGGCGATTGAGCTTGTGCGCCGCGAGAGATTCCACGTACCGGTACAGGTAGTCCACTGGCTGGTACCACCGTCCGACATCCAGCAGCGAGCCCCGCCAGGGCAGCCGGGGCGAGTCGTGGATCCGCACCCCGGGGATCCCGGCGGCCCCACGGTCGTCGCCGAGCAACTGGCGCAGCGTCTGGACTCCGTGACGCAGACCGTCCACGGCACTGGCCGTGATCGTGACGGCGTCCTCGCCGACATCGAGCCGGTAGGCCTCCAGGCGGGCATCGAGGTGGTAGGCCTGCCGGCCGGCGGCCTCGGCGACTCCGGTCTGAGGGAGCGGGTCGAGGCGAAGCTGAATGCGCCGTTCACCCTTACCGGTCAATGGGAAACCGGCTTCCCCCAGGTATTCCCGCAGCAGCTCGCCGACCTCCTCCGTCCCCGGGTCCAGGTCCAAGCCCGTGGTCTCGTCCAGCCAAAACAGCTCACCGGTCAGCTCGATGTGGCTCGGCATCGGCACCAGGCCGAGGGCGGCGACGTCAGCGACATCCATCCAGCGACCCTATCGGCTCGGGCCGCCCGGACCTCGGGAATGTCCGGCGGCGCCGGATTGCTGAACCCAAGAACACCACCGAGACCCAGAGCTGGAGCAGTGCCATGACCACCACCCTGACCGCGGAGACCTTCGAACAGACGGTCACCGGAAACGACATCGTGCTCGTGGACTTCTGGGCATCGTGGTGCGGGCCGTGTCGCATGTTCGCGCCCGTCTACGAGCAGAGTTCGGCGAGCAATCCCGACATCGTCTACGGCAAGGTGGACACCGAAGCCGAGCAGTCCCTCGCCGCGGCCGCCAACATCACCTCGATCCCTACGCTGATGGCCTTCCGCGAGGGCATCCTGGTCTTCTCCCAGCCCGGTGCGCTGCCCGCGCCGGCCCTGGAACAACTGGTCAGTGCCGTGCGTGATCTGGACATGGACGACGTGCGCCGTCAGGTCGAGGACGCACAGACCGCACAGGCCGCGCAGGCCGCGCAGGCCGCGCCCAGCACCCAGGGCTGACCCGCTCAACTCAGCGAAGCGAGCCCCTCACTCGGGCCGTCGCCGGCGTCGGCGGCCTCGATCTCCGAGCGGGAGATGCCGAGGATGTAGAGGACGACGTCGAGGAACGGCTGGTTGACGGCCACCTCCGCGCTCTCCCGCAGTGCGGCTTTGGCGTTGAACGCGATGCCGAGTCCCGCGGTGCGCAGCATGTCGATGTCGTTGGCACCGTCGCCGATCGCGACCGTCTGCGACAGCGGGACGTTGAACGCTCCGGCGAACCTACGTAGCGCGCTGGCCTTGCCGGCTCGGTCCACCACCGGTCCGATCACCCGGCCGGTGACTCGTCCGTCGATGATCTCCAGCTCGTTGGCCGCCGCGAAGTCGAGTTCGAGCTCGTCCACGAACCGATCGGTCAGCACGGTGAAGCCACCCGAGACGACCCCCACGGCGTAGCCGAGCCGCTTGAGCGTGCGCACCAGGGTTCGGGCGCCCGGGGTGAGTACCAGGCCGTCGCGAACCCGGTGCACCTCTGACTCCGACAGCCCGGCGAGCAACGAGACACGCGCAGCCAGCGACTCGCCGAAGTCCATCGATCCGGCCATGGCCGACGCGGTGATGGCCGCGACCCGCTCGGCGACCCCGGCCAGCTTCGCCAATTCGTCGATGCCCTCGCCCTGAACGAGGGTGGAGTCGACGTCCAGCACGACCAGCCGCTTGGCTCGCCGCGCCAGCCCGGCCGGCTCCACCGCGATGTCGAGGCCCGTATCGCTGGCGGCCCGGACCAGCACTGCGCGCAACTGTTCGGCGTCGGCGTCGGCGACCATCATCTCCAGGCTGGACACCGGATAGCTGGACAGCTGCGTCACCGATTCGATGTTGCCGCCCACGTCGGCGATCCGCTGAGCGACGTCGGCGAGGGCACCGGGGCGCAGCGGGCGGCCCAGCACGATGACGTGCAACCGGGCAGGCGAGAAGGTGGAGGGCCCGTCCGCAACCGTGGCCGCGGGCTCATTGTCGGGCTGTTCGACGACCACGACCTCGTGCTCCATGCCCAGCGCCGAACAGGTGTTTCCGACCGATCGGCGCAGTGACGCGGGGTCCCCGCGCAGGTCCAGGACGACACCGAGGATGACCCGCTCCCGGATTACCACCTGCTCGACATCGACGACGTCGACATCATGCGCGGCGAAGGAGGAGAAGAGGGCAGCGGTCACTCCGGGACGGTCACGTCCGGACACGGTGACAAGCACGCCGATGGGATTCATGCGGAGTGTCGGTGGGCGGCAGCTGCGGTCAGCTGAGGCGGACCTCAGCTGCCGGGGTCGGTGTCCCGGTTGCCCTGCCGCTCGCCGTCGCCACCGATGACGGAGGCGCCGACGGAGGCAAGTGTCTCGTGGTGCTTCACGTGGGCATGCGCCTCGCGCTCGAGTCGCTCGATCAGGTGCGGGTAATGCGCCTCGAACGCGGGCCGTTCGGAGCGAATGCGGGGCATGGACGTGAAATTGTGGCGCGGCGGCGGGCAGGACGTCGCCCACTCCAGCGAGTTGCCGTGGCCCCAGGGGTCGTCGGCGGTCGCGACCTCGCCGTAGCGGTAGGACTTGTAGACGTTGTAGAGGAACGGCAGCATCGATGCGCCGAGTACGAACGAGCCGACCGTGGAGATCGTGTTCAGGGTGGTGAACCCGTCGCCGGGGAGGTAGTCGGCGTACCGGCGGGGCATGCCCTCGTTACCCAACCAGTGCTGCACCAGGAACGTGGTGTGGAACCCGAAGAACGTCAGCCAGAAATGCAGCTTGCCCAGTCGCTCGTCCATGTAGCGGCCGGTGAACTTCGGGAACCAGAAGTAGACCCCGGCGTAGGCGGCGAACACGATCGTGCCGAAGAGGACGTAGTGGAAGTGGGCCACCACGAAGTAGGAGTCCGACACGTGGAAGTCGACCGGGGGCATCGCCAGCAGCACGCCGGTGAGACCACCGAAGAGGAACGTCACCAGGAAGCCGACCGAGAACAGCATCGGAGTGTCGAACGTGATCGAGCCCTTCCACAGGGTGCCGATCCAGTTGAAGAACTTCAGGCCGGTGGGCACCGCGATCAGCAGTGACATGAACGAGAAGAACGGCAGCAGCACGGCGCCGGTGGCGAACATGTGGTGCGCCCACACCGTCAGCGACAGGGCGGCGATCGACAGCGTCGCCAGTACCAGGCCCTTGTAGCCGAACAGCGGCTTGCGGCTGAACACCGGGAAGATCTCCGACACGACACCGAAGAACGGCAAGGCCAGGATGTAGACCTCGGGATGGCCGAAGAACCAGAACAGGTGTTGCCACAGGATCGCGCCGCCGTTGTCCGGGGCGAAGACCTGGGCGTTGAGGTGGCGGTCGACCCACAGCACGAGCAGGGCCGAGGTGAGGATCGGGAAGGCGAGCAGGACCAGCAGCGAGGTCACCAGGATGTTCCAGGTGAAGATCGGCATCCGGAACAGGGTCATCCCGGGGGCGCGCAGGGTCAGGATCGTGGTCACGAAGTTCACGCCGCCGAGGATGGTGCCCAGGCCGGAGATGGCCAGGCCGACGATCCAGAAGTCGGTGCCGGTCCCCGGTGAGTTGATCGCGTCGTTGAGGGGCAGGTAGAAGGTCCAGCCACCGTCAGCGGCACCTCCGGGCGTGAGGAAGCCCAGGCAGGCGAACGTGGCACCGAACAGGTAGAGCCAGTACGAAAAGGCGTTCAACCGCGGGAAGGCCACGTCGGGCGCGCCGATCTGCAGCGGCAGCACCAGGTTGGCGAAGGCGAACACGAGGGGCGTCGCGAAGAACAGCAGCATGATCGTGCCGTGCATCGTGAACAGCTGGTTGTACTGCTCCGGCGAGAGGAACTGCAGGCCGGGACGCGCCAGTTCGGCGCGCATGATCAGGGCCAGGACGCCGCCGAACATGAAGAAGGTGAACGAGGTCACCATGTACATGCGGCCGATGAGCTTGTGGTCGGTCGTGCGGAGCAGGTTCAAGAACATCGAGCCCTTGGTGACCGGCGACGCGGGGAAGGGCCGCGAGACGATCGGGGTCGGCTCGATCGCTTCCGGGCTGCCCGCCTCGGGATCAGCAGTCGTCGTCAACTCTTGCCTCCGGCTCTCACAGCACTGCACGTACCGCAGATGATGCGCCCGCTCGGTCGCCACTGACCCGCGACCCAGGGGTTGGGGTGTTCCCAAGTCGAAGAATAGCCACTGACCGGCCCGACGGAACCACCGACCCACGGAAAGCGACGTCCGTCGAGGTTGCCCTCGTTGCCGGCTGCTGCCCGTTGACGTTGCCCTCGTTGCCGGCTGTGGCCCGTTGAGGTTGCCCTCGTTGCCGGCTGTGGCCCGTTGAGGTTGCCCTCGTTGCCGGCTGTTATCCGCTGAGGTTGCCCTCGTTGCCGGCTGTTATCCGTTGAGGTTGCCCTCGTTGCCGCCTGTGGCCCGTTGAGGTTGCCCTCGTTGCCGGCCGTGGCCCGTTGAGGTTGCCCTCGTTGCCGGCCGCTGCACGCGTGGTGCTGCCCGATGTGTCGGATTCGACCATCGACGGAACGCTGGCCACGCAACAAGGGCAACCTCAACATGGACGGCCACGCAACAAGGGCAACCTCAACGTGGACGGCCACGCAACAAGGGCAACCTCAACGTGGACGGCCACGCAACAAGGGCAACCTCAACGTGGACGGCTGCGCAACAAGGGCAACCTCAACGTGGACGGGGGCTGGCCCGTACCCGGTGTTTTGTGCCCCTGCCCCGTGATGTAGAGACTTGGGCATGGCGAACACGTTGGGACACAAGTTCGGATACAAGGCTTCGGCCGAGCAGTTCGGTCCGCGCCAGTTGCTCGACTACGCAGTCCGGGCCGAGCAGGTCGGCCTGGACAGCGTCACCGTTTCCGACCATTTCCAGCCCTGGCAGCATGACGGCGGCCATGCGCCGTTCTCGTTGTCCTGGCTGGCCGCGGTTGGCGAGCGAACCGAACGAGTCCAGCTCGGCACCTCGGTCCTTACCCCTACGTTCCGCTATAACCCAGCGGTCATCGCGCAGGCCTTCGCGACGCTGGGCTGCCTCTATCCCGAACGCATCTTTCTCGGCATCGGCACCGGGGAAGCCCTCAACGAGGTCGCGGTGGCCCGGCTGGAATGGCCCGATTTCAAGGAGCGCTTCGCCCGGCTGCGCGAATCGGTCGACCTCATCCGTGCCCTGTGGAACGGCGAACGGGTCACCTTCGACGGCCAGTACTACCAGTGCACCGACGCCACCGTCTATGACCGGCCCGCACAGCCGGTGCCCGTCTACATCGCCGCCGGCGGTCCCGTCGTCGCCCGCTACGCCGGTCGCGCTGGCGACGGGTTCATCTGCACCTCGGGCAAGGGCGCGGAGCTGTACACCGACAAACTGCTACCGGCGGTCGCGGAGGGCCTGGACAAGGCCGAGCGGCCCGGCGACTCGATCGATCGCATGATCGAGATCAAGCTCTCCTACGACACCGACCACGAGCAGGCCCTCGACAACACCCGATTCTGGGCCCCGCTGGCCCTGACGGCCGAACAGAAGCACGGCCTGCACGACCCCGTCGAGATGCAGCAGGCCGGCGCGGAACTGCCCATCGAGCAGATCGCCTCGCGCTGGATCGTCGCCTCCACACCCGAACAGGCCCTCGCCCAGATCAAGCCCTACCTGGACTACGGGTTCAACCACCTCGTCTTTCACGCACCCGGCCACGACCAGGACCGCTTCCTCACCCAATTCAGCGAACAGGTCCTGCCTGCGCTCAAGGAACTCTGAACCAGGCGACGCCCCCAGCCGATTCCGCCGGGTTTCCGGAGGCCATGAGAGCGAGGCCTCCAATTGCCTTTACGGCCGCCTCACGTGTGGTTGAATCGGCGGTAATCGGCGGGTATCGGCAGTAGTAGGAGCTGGGATGGAAGCGAGCGGTACGGAGCCTGCGGGCGCGGCGGCTGGGACGGATACCTGGCTTCCGCCGCCGGCAACGGGCCATGCGCCGGCGGGTGGTGCCGGCCCCTTGCTGTTACCGCCGCCCGGCAGTGAGTTGCAGTGGCAGGGACAGTATTGGGGGCTCATGCCTCCCCCGCCGCCAGTGGTGGCACCGCCCCGACGCCGGCGACGCGTGCTGCTGCCTGCGGCCATCGTGGTGATTCTCGTGGTCGCGGGTGTCGGCGGCGGTCTGTGGTGGCGCTCGGCCCACAAGCCGATCGCGTTCAGCCTGAACGGCAAGCTCGTCAACCATCCGCAGGCGGTCATTGCCGCTGGCGAGTCCGCGGTGGCCACGCTGATCGCGCACCGGACGGCCGCCACGGACGGCTCGCCCCGGTGCTACTTCACGACCGAGGAGGCCCACGCGACGGCGTCGGGGGCGCGGCCCATCAGCATGGCGTTGCTGTGTGGCCCGGTGCTGTTCACCGACAGCCTCGCCGGGCGCAACCTCATCCGGGTCCCCTTGCGGATGACCCCCGCCGGAGACCGGGTGCAACTGGTGCCGGCCAAGGCCGCCGACTCCACCGAGGCCCTGCCCAAGGCCACCGTTCTCGTCCGTCCTGACCAGAGGCCGTTCCCGGCCTCGGCCGCGGCTCTGGTGGCACCGAAAGCTCCCGCCGCCAAGAAGGACGCCTTCATCCGGGCGAGTGAGGGTGACGTGGTCCCCGTCGGGCTCAGCGGCATCCCCTTCGTGGACAAGACCATGGGCGGTCTCGAAGGCTCGGTGCGGCTGATGCGCGCCGGTCAGATCAGTCGGTACGGCAGCGGTGAGCAGACCCGATCGGCCCCGACGGGCGAGCGGATGATCTTCTTCGACTTGCATGTAAACGCGGCCGGCAGTACCCCGGTGGACTGGGGCGTGCGGGTGGACGGCACCGTTCGAAAGTCTTCGAGTCCAGCCCTGTCGTACCAGACACTGGTCGTCGCCGTCCCGCAGACCGCCACCGTGGACGTGGTCCTGCGCTCGCACGGCACGACCCAGACCCTGTCGCTGCCCGAAGGAAAGCCTGGTGCGAACAACATCGCGGTGCTCAGCCGCCAAAACACCTACGAGTCCCTCCACAAGACGGGCCAGGTCTCGGTGCACTACTCCGGCTACGGCCAGACCGAGGACGACACCTATCCGGTGAGCGCACGGTCCGCCTACCTCGAATACTGGGGAGGCGGACCCGCCGGCGCCAAGCACCCCGCAGACCCTGGCTACGCCTACCTCGACCTGCCGATCAGCTACCTCGACAAGAAGCAGTCGGCCACAACCCCTTTCGCCTTTCCGCCGGAACTGCTGAGGCTGACGACGAAGGACGGCCATGTGTACCGGGCGACGGATCTAGCCGTCGGCATTCCCGCGATGTCGAACAAGGTGTACTCGGTCTTCGAGGTACCGGCCGACTTCACCAGCGGCACGGTCACTGTTTCCGGCACGTACCACTACTCCGACGGCGGGGTGGCCACGGTGACCAAACCGTTCTCCGTTGCCGTCGCGATCCCTGCAGGCTGAGATACCGGGGCGGGAGCGGTCAGCCCAGCAGCCGCTGGCCGACCCAGCCGCCCTCCTCGGCCCCCGGAGGCACGGCGAACAGGGCCGAACTCTCGTGCCGGATGAACCGCTCGAGGGCGTCCCGGGCGGCCAGCTTGCGCTGGATCGGCACGAATACCTCGCGCGGATCGGTCTGGAAGGCCTGGAAGAACAGGCCCGCGTCGGGGGCACCGTCGCCGCGCAGGCCGTCGTCGTAGCTGTAGCCCCGACGCAACATGGTGGCTCCGCCGTTGTTGGCCGGGTGCGTCAGCCGCAGGTGCGCATCCGCGGCGATCACCGGGCGTCCGTCGGCACCGCTGGCGGAGAAGGACGGTGTGCTGTGCTCGGAGCCGCCCGTCAGCGGCGCGCCCGAGTCAAGGCGCCGACCGATGACCGCCTCCTTGGTCGGGACGCTCGTCCGGTCCCACACGTCCAGCAGCATCCGGATGCGTCGGCATACCAGGTAGCTACCGCCGACCATCCAGTCCGGGCCGGTGTCCGCACCGACCCACACCGCGAGGTCGCGGCGCGCTCCGTTCGGGTTGTCGGTGCCGTCCAGCTGACCCATCAGGTTGCGTGGCGTCGCCGTCGCGGTCCCCGTCCCAGCCCCTGTCCCCGTCCCGGTCGCCGGTGACGCCGCCGGCGGGGAAGCCGGCGGGGCAGCCGCGCCCGGCAGGAAACCGTTCTGCGTCCAGCGCGCTCGACCGGCCGGCCCCACGATCCGCCCCAGGGCGCGGGCGACGGACACCGCGAGCAGCTCGTCCTCGGCACACACCTGTACGGCAAGATCGCCCCCACTCCGGGACGGCACCAGCTCGTCGGTGGGGAAACTGGGTAGGGGCGCCAACGCGGGGGGAACAGCGACGCCTGCCGCACGGACCAGCCGCGGTCCGAAGCCGAAGGTGACGCTCAGACCGGCCGGCAGCAGCCCTGAGGCAACGGAGCCCTGCTCGGGTATCCAGCGGCCGGCGGTCATCTGGGCGGCCGCCTGACTGAGCCTCCGCATGAGCGTGGCCAGTGCCGTGCGACCTTCGGCCAGGGTCGACTCGCCGAGGTCGAAGGCGATGAAGCGCAGGTGCGCCGGGGCCTGGTCGATGATCCCGGCCTGGTGGGGTCCGAAGAAACCGACCGAGCCGCGGTATCCGGCCGCGGCCGCCGACGGCGCGCTGCCGCTTCCGTTCCGGTGCAACGACACACCGGCCGTCCCCGCCACGGCGCCGCCGGTCATCGCCGCGGCCACCAGGCCGGAGGTGCGCAGGAACGTGCGGCGGCCGGGGCCGTTTGCGGGAGGGATCGGCTCGGACATCGCCGTCCAGTCTGCCTGGCTGTGGTGCGCGGTGACGAAGTGGATCATCGCCTGGGAGAGGTGACCTCGATTCGCGCACAGCGGATGGTTGCGATATCAACAGCTCTGTGGCCGATACTGGCGAAGTGGGCAACCCGACCGGCGCCAGCCGGCTGCTGTTGAGGTGGCGGCGCTGGACGCGAGGGATCGCCCGGCGAACCGTGTCCTCGGCCTGCCTGCTGTTCATCACGCCGGTCTGCGCGCTGCTCGCCGCCGGCTGCGCGCTCACCCCGGGCCTGCTGACGTCCGGCGGGCGCGTCCTGCTCGCCGCGATCGCCCTGGGCTGGCTGGCCGCGTTCGCGCACGTCCGGCGGCAGCTGCAGATCAGCGACGCGACGACGGCGGTGGCCGTCGTCTACAGCTGCCTGCTCGCGCCCACGATCGCGCTCACCGCGACGAGCGAGCAGTTCGCTCATCTGCTCGCCACCACCACTTCGGCGCCGGTCATCCTGGCCGCCGCCGTATTGAACGTTCGCCTGACCGCGGTGCTCTTCGGCCTGGCCTGCGCCATGACGGTGGCGACCCAGTTCGCCCTGGGCGCCAACACCTCGCTCTACTGGTCGTTCACCGCGATCGTGTTGTGCTGGAGCCTGCTGGCCACCGCGGTCGTCGTGGTGCTCAAGAGTCAACTCGGGGCGGCGCTGGCCCGCGCGCAACAACTCTCGCTGGTCGATCCGCTCACCGGCCTGACCAACCGCCGAGGTCTGGTCCGGCGCTTTCCCGCCTTCGTCGCCCGGGCGGTCCGCGCCGAAGGCTGGATCGCGATCCTGCTTGCCGACATCGACCACTTCAAGCAGATCAACGACCGGCTCGGGCACGCCCGGGGCGACGAGGTGCTTCGCTCGGTGGCCGCGGCGATCGCCCGGGCCTGCCGTGACGAGGACCTCGTGGTCCGGATGGGCGGCGAGGAGCTGGCGGTGGTTGCCGTCATCGAGTCCCGGGCCGAAGCGGACCGGATCGGGGAGCGCCTGCGTGCGAGCGTGGAACGGCACGAGATGCCTTTTCCCGCTCGGGTGACGGTAAGCATCGGCGTTCACGTGGCCCGGCCACAGCTGGGCACCGACCGGCGCAAACAGCTGGAGAGCATGCTCGATTCGGCCGATGTGCAGATGTATCGCGCCAAGGCAGCCGGCCGCAACCAGGTCGCCGTCGCCAGCTGAGCACGCCTTCGCGGCGCGGCGTTCACGGCGGCCTTCGCGGCGGCCTTCGCGGCGGCGTTCGCGGTGCGTTCGCAGTGGGCGCGCACGCTCGGTGGCAGGCGCTGCGCCCCAGCACGCCAGCCGGGGCTGCGCTGATGGCCCCGGGCTGACAAGATACCCAGCATGATCGCTCGCAAGCGCCTAAGCACACCGGCCGTGCTCGCCAGCGCCGCGACCGGCCTGCTGTTGCTGTCCGGCATCTCGCCGGCGGTCGCAGACTCGAGGTCGGCCTCGCGGGCCGGCTCGGCACCGGCGCTGTCCGCGGCCCGGGCGAGGGTCCAGCCCACCCCCGGATCGTCCTCGGGCGGCGACCCGTACTTCCCGCGGCAGGGCAACGGTGGCTACGACGCGCTGGGTTACCGCATCCACGTCGAATACACGCCCTCCAGCCATGCCCTGAAGGGGCATGCCATCGTCCGGGCCCGGGCGACGAAGGCGCTGTCGAAGTTCAACCTGGACCTGCGACGCACGATGAAGGTCACCAGCGTCACCGTCGACGGCAGAGCGGCCCGGTTCAGCCAACCCGCCAGGGCTGTACAGGAACTGGCCATCACCCCGGCGAAGGCGCTGCGCAAGGACCAGACGTTCACGGTCAGCGTGCGCTACGCCGGCACGACCACGCCGGTCACGGATCCCGACGGTTCGCCGGACGGGTGGATTCCGACCCCGGACGGCGCGTTCGTCGCCAGCGAGCCGCAGGGATCGCCGTCCTGGTTCCCGGTGAACGACAGCCCGAAGGACAAGGCGTTGTACGCGGTGTCGATCACCGTGCCGAAGGGGATCACCGCGGTCTCCAACGGCAACCTGCTCTCGGCCAGGACCGCGCACGGACGAACCACCTGGGCCTGGCAGCTGAATCAGCCCGTCTCCAGCTACCTGGTCACCGCCACGGTCGGAAAGTTCACGCTCACCAAGGGCCGTACGGGTAAGGGCGTGCCCTACCTGATCGCGGTCGATCCGACGCAGCGCAGCCAGTCGGCCAAGGTGCTGAAGAAGCTGCCGGCCATGGTCGACTACTTCAGCTCGGTGTACGGCCGCTACCCCTTCGGCAGCGCCGGCGCGATCGTCGACAACGCTCCGAACGTCGGCTACGCGCTGGAGACCGCGACCCGTCCCGTCTTCGACTCGGCCCCGGACGAGTTGACGCTGGCCCACGAGCTGGCGCACCAGTGGTACGGCGACGACGTGACCCTGGCGCGCTGGCGGGACATCTGGCTCAACGAAGGCTTCGCCGAGTTCTCCTCCTGGCTGTGGGACGAACACTCCGGTGGCACCAGCGCCGCCGCGCACTTGAGCACCCTGATGGCCGTGCCCGCCGACGACCCGGTGTGGAGCCCGCCGCCAGGCAACCCCGGTTCGGCCGCCGCGATCTTCTCCGACTCGGTCTACGAACGCGGCGCGGCCACCCTGCAGGCGCTGCGGGAGAAGCTGGGTGACCCGGTGTTCTTCGCCGTCATGCGCGGCTGGGCGGGTGCTCATCGCTACGGCAACGCCACCGTGCCCGAGTTCGTCCACTTCGCCGGCAGCGTCAGCGGACAGGACCTAACCGCGTTCTTCCAGAACTGGCTCTACGCCAGCGGCAAGCCCACCCGCTGAACCGCTCCGCTGGCTGCGCAGGAACACCGCCGCGAGACCCGCCGCGACCAGGCAGGCGACCGCGCCCAGAGCCAGACCGGCCCGGCCGCCGTACTGCTCGGACACCGCCCCGGCTATCGGTCCGCCGATCGGGGTGGAGCCCAGAAAGGCCACTGCCCACAAGGCCATCACCCGACCACGCATGGTGGGCGCCGCCTCCAGTTGCAAGGTGCTGTTCCCCTTCGCCATCACCCCGACGCTGGCCGCGCCGACCAGTGTGAGCGCGACCAGTTCCCAGTACAGCGACGGGGCCACGGCGGCCCCGCCGATGACGAGCCCGAACAGGGCCGCCGACTTGACCAGTGCCCGGACCCCGGTCCGGCCGCGCGCGGCGACCCACAAACCGCCGACCACCGCACCCGTACCCATCGCCGCCGTCATGAAGCCGTAGGCCTGCGCTCCACCGCCGAAGGTCTGCTTCGCCACGACCGGCAGCACGACCTGGAACTCGTAGGCCAGGCAGCCGATCAGAGCCATCATCAACAGCGGTACCGCGATCGTGGGGGTGCGCCGGACGTAGCGCAGCCCTTCACGAAGCTGGCCGCGGGCGCGGACGGCCGGCGTCGAGGGCTGCAGGGCCGAGGTGTCCAGTCTGAGCAGCGAGACCACGACCGCGACGAAGCTGAGCGCGTTGAGCAGGAAACAGATCCCGATACCGCCCAGGGCGATGATCACCCCGGCCACGGCGGGCCCCACGGCGCGCGCGGCATTGACCAGCACGGAGTTGAGGCTCACCGCGTTACGCAGCTCCGCCGGGCCGACCATCTCCAGCACGAACGCCTGCCGCGCCGGGTTCTCGAAACAGTTGTTGAGGCCGAGTAGGAAGGCGAGCAGGTACACCTCCCACAACCGAACCGCGTGGGTCACCGTGAGCAGGCCGAGCACGAGCGCCAAAAGACCCATCAGAGACTGCAGCACGACCATCAGGCGGCGCTTGTCGACGCGGTCGGCCACGACGCCCCCGTACGGTCCGAGGACCAGCACCGGCAGCGTCTGCAACGCGACGGACACCCCGAGGGCCGTTCCGGAACCGGTCAGCTGTAGTACCAGCCAGCTCTGGGCGACGGTCTGCATCCAGGTGCCGATGAGCGAGACCGCCTGGCCGGAGTAGTAGCGGCGGTAGTTGCGGTTGGACAGCGAGGAGAAGGTCTGACGTCCGAGACCGTTGACGCGACGAGCGAGCACGGCACCGGTCATCGGGACGGGCTCGGTGTCGGTGTCGGTGTCGATGTCGGTGTCGGTGCCGGTGTCGGTGTCGGTGTCGGTGCCGAGTCGTCCATGACGATCGCCAGTGATTCCAACGCCGGCAGCGCGTCGAGCAACAGCGCGGAATGCTCGGGGGCCATCAGCTGCACCCGTTCGGTGAACAGTTGACCGCGTTGGCGGCGGAGCCGGTGCTGCAGTCGTTGGCCGGCCGCGGTGGCCTGTATCTGCAATGCGCGGCGATCGTCCGGGTCCGGCGTCCGGGTCAGCAGGCCGGCTTGTTCGAGCTTGCCGATGACGCGGGACAACATGGTCGGATTGATCCCTTCGAGCTCGGCCAGTTCGCTGGCGCTCAGCGGACCCCGCCGCACCACGGTGCCCAGGACCGACAGCTGGGTGTGGGTCATCCCGTCGACGGAGACGTGCCGGTCGACCAGTTTCACGATGCGGCGCAGGGCTATGCGCAATCGAGTGATCTCGTCGTCGGAGAACTGCGACATGTCCGCCCCTTCTCGTCCCCATCCGAATTTACTTGCCTATCGGCAAGCATACATTGTCCCGAGCGGTCCGTCAGCGCATCCTTGCGGCACGGTCCCTTCAGACCGCGTGGTCAAACACCACCACGAGGAGCAGGCCATGACCAGCAACTCCACCGTCCCCCGCCGCATCGGCGCCGGCAGCGCCGCCCTCATCGCCCTGGCAGCCGCGATCTGGGTGGCGGTCCTACCCCAGCCGGCCGCCGCCCTTCCCGCCTACGTGTGCGGAACGGTGTCGGGCGGATCGAGCAGCGTCTCCGCCCACGTCGTCGACGTCCGGGTCGGCCAGCACGTCGGCTTCGACCGCTTCGTCGTTCAGTTCGCGGGCTCGAAGATCCCGAGCTTCACGCTGACCCCGAAGTCCAGCGCGGTGTTCTACCTCGACGGCAGCGGCAAGCCCGTCACCCTGCGGGGCACGGCCGGGTTGAAGGTGGTCATGCGTTCGACCACCGGGATCGGCACCTTCTCCGGGCCGACCGACATCAGACCCGCCTTCGTTCAGCTGCGCGAGGCTCGCCAGATCGGTGATTTCGAAGGAGTGACGAGTTGGGGACTCGGGCTGGCCCACCAGTCCTGCAAGCGGGTCTTCACGCTGACCGGGCCGACCCGGCTGGTCATTGACCTGCCCCACTGAGCGCCAGGCCCAATGGGGCGGACACGGCGCCGAACCACTGCACGTGCTCTCGCACCATCTGCCAGCAAAAGCCGGCCTGTTCCTCGCTCAGGGGATCGGGAACAGTCGCGTCGAAGCTGAAGGTGTACTGCTCACCGGGATCGACCGAACGGTCGAGTTCGACGCGCTGGAGGCCCCATGCGCGGTTGTCCCGCGGTCCCGCGCTGCCCAGCCGGTAGCCCTCAGCGGCCGACCAGGTCGTGGATCCGGTGTTGGTGACCGAGACTTCGGCTCGCAGCGTCAGGCCGGGGATGTAGCTTTCGGCCGCGGCGGGAACCGTGACCTGCACCCGCGCATCGTCGAGATAGAGCGGGGCGGGATCGGCCCACCGGTAGCTGCCCAATGCGAGTAGACCGCGAACCCCGAGCGTGCCCGAGGTGCCGTTCGTGTCGATCGTGCCGGGGGAATCGGGCCCGGTGTCCAGGGAGATCTCGATCGAGTCGTCGCCGGGATGGTTCGAGTCATAGACCTGAAGGCGGAGCAGCGAGCCCGACCGCTGGTAGCCGTAGACCAGCTCGACATGGTTGTCGAACACCGCCCAGGGAGCCGGTGAGCGGGTGAGCACCAGGCCGATCGGACACAGCTTACCGGCGTCGATCATGCTGGTGATCACGGCACATTCGGCCACGGTGTCGGCGAACAAGCCGGCCCCGAAACCAGACTGCCCGTCCGGTTCCGCGGTCGCCCGCAGCCAGCGGGCCACCGTGGCCGGACCGCCGAAACTGTCCCGAAGCCGGCGCTGGATGACATCGACGACCGGACCGGGAACAGCGGTGGAATCCGTGCCTCGAAGCTGCGGCCGGCCGGCCTCGAAGATGTCGCGCGCGATGAAGGACATGCCGCCACAGAAGCCCATCCGGGAGGTGTCGATGCCGATGTCCGGCAAGCCGGGAATCGGAATGCGCAGTCGGGTTGACGCCGCCCACGGCCCGTTGCTGAACAACGCCGCACTGGTGCTGGGCAGGAACCCACTGACCTCGGCCATCGCCACTCCCCCACGCTGCGTCCGGAGCTCTCCCGACATCGTCCTCCGACGGGACCGCGATGGGGCAGAGCGACCGGGCAATCCCCGTGATACGTCCCTGACGTTGAGGTTGCCCTTGTTGCGCGCCGTCCGAGGTTGAGGTTGCCCTTGTTGCGCGCCGTCCGACGTTGAGGTTGCCCTTGTTGCGCGCCGTCCGACGTTGAGGTTGCCCTCGTTGCGCGCCGTCCGGCCGAGGTCAGTCGAGCAGGCCGTGCCGGCGAGCGACCACGACCGCGTCATTGCTGCTCCGGACGCCGAGCTTGCGGCGAGCCGAGGCCAGGTGCTGGGCGACGGTGTTGACGGCCAGTCCGAGCTCTTCAGCGATCGAGCTACCCGAGTGCCCCACGCCGATCATCGCCAGGACGGACTTCTCCCGCGCGCTCAGATGCGGCGTGCGGACGTCGAGCGACTCGCGCCGGTCCTCGGTGAGCCGGCGGTACTCCTCGCCTGCGAGCAGGACCACGTCGCGTCCCGACGGAACCCGCAAGGTCGCCGTCATCGTCCCGTCGGCGATGAGCTCGACGATGTTCGCCCAGTCCCCGCCGATCCAATCCCGGCCCATCGAGGCGTCCGGACCGGTCGACATGAGATCGGCGCGCTTCTGCCTGGGCAAACGGGCTCCTTGGTCGAAGGGCAGGCGGGTTGCGCCCTTCGTCAGTCTGACCTATGACGTTGCGTAATCGACCATGGCCTGAACTGGAGTCAATTGGCTCAGTAACGGCTCTCGAAGGCAGCCGCCATACCCGCCTGAACCTGGAGAATGTCCATCATTTGCACCTGGACGCTGTCCAGCCGACCGACGATCTCGCTGGTCGCTTCGATCCCCCGCGAGACGGATTCGCTGCTGAGCTGGATGCCCGCGACCTGCTCGGCGACGTTGGTGGTCGCAGCCGCTGTGGCGCGCGCCAGGTCCTTGACCTCACTGGCGACGACGGCAAAACCCTTCCCCGCCTCACCGGCTCGCGCGGCCTCGATGGTGGCGTTGAGGGCAAGCAGGTTGGTCTGGTCGGCGATGTTGGAGATTATCCGGATGACCTCGTTGATCGAGGCCGACGCCTGCCGCAGTCCGTCGACCTCGCCGATCATCTGACGAGCGCGGTCGTTGGCGTCGGCTGCCACGCGCTGGGCACTGTCCGCGGCCTGGCGCAAATCGTTGATGGTCTGCAACAGGTCCTGGGCACTGCGGCTGTCGACGTCGGCCCGGTCCAGGATCGCCAACCGCTGGGACACGAGCTGCTGGACGTTGCGCAGGGCCGACATCCGCGAGTCGGACAACTCGACGGTCTCGGTCGTGAAGAAGTCCATCGTGCCGACGATGTGTCCGCCGATCGAGATCGGGAAGCACACCCCGGACCGCACTCCGGCCCGCTGAGCCGCCGGGGCCCGAACACAGTCGGTCATCTCGGCCAGGTCGGCGACGAAGACCAGGTCGTTGCGGTCCCAGGCCCGGCCCGAAAGACCGACGCCGCGGGCGAAGGAGGCCTTGAGCGTGATCTCTCGAAACTCCTGGCCGGCCGAGCCCGACTCCTGGTCGAAGCGCAGCAGCTTGCCGGACTCATCCAGCTTCCAGTAGGAACCGTAGGCCCAGCCGAAGGAACTGCGAACCGCCTCCAGGGCCGCCCGCAGCGCAGTGGGCACGTCGGTCGCTGCGCCGATCCGCTCGACGACATCGGTCACCGCCCTGCGATCGTCGATGGCCTGCTTGAGCTCGGCCAGCGACACCGCCCGGCTGCGAGCCATGCTCGCGATCCGCCCGATCGTCTTCCACTTCTCTCCGCGGGCACCGAAGAACGGAAGCGGGCCCGTTCCGTAGTACTCCATGACCGCCGTGAGTCGGCCGTCCTCGAAGACCGGCAGGGCGCATCCGCTGCGCATCCCGGCCCGTGCGGCCGCACTCCAGCGCAGGCAGGTCGCGGTGTCGTCGATGTCGTCGATCAGCACCGGCTCGCGAGTCGTTATCGCGCGGCCGAGCAGGCCGTCGCGCTGGGACACCGTGGTCTCGCCGTGGATCGCGTCGGCCAGCGCTTTCGACAGTGCGCCGGTCTCGGCGTTGCGGCGCAGACGGCCGTCAGTTGTGACGCACCAGACCGCGCCGTAGGCCAGACCGAGCGACTTCACCAAGGACTCGACGGTCACCCGGTCGGCATCGGCGAGGCTGGGGACTCCCTCACCGAGTTCGCTGAGCAGGACCTCCAGAGCCTCGACGTCTTGCGGCAGGCCGGACGCCGCCGGGTCGACCGTGCGCGGGTGCTGGCGGTTGGTCAGTCGCATATGGTTCATTCCCCCGGGGACGTGGGCTGCCGATTTCTAGAACATGGATCGACGCCATCTAGACAATGCTGAGGATCTGTCCCACAACGGCACGGATTGACCGGCTCAACGGGCGGACGCGCGCAACTCGTCCAGCCATGGTGTCCAGGCCTCGGCCGGCTCGGGCCTTCCGTGCAGGTAGCCCTGGATCACCTCGCACTCCAGCTCCTGGACCGCGGCCTGTTGCCTCGCCGTCTCCACTCCCTCGGCAACCGTGATGAGCCGGAGCGACTTCGCCAGTTGCACGATGGCGGCGACCAACGCCCTCGCCTGCTCCTCGCCGGTGTCCAACGCGGTGATGAAGCTGCGATCGATCTTGAGGCGACTCACCGGCAGCCGGCTGAGACTGGCCAGCGACGAGTAGCCGGTGCCGAAGTCGTCCAGCGACAGCTCGGCTCCGAGCGCCTTGAGCTGCAGCAGCACCTCCACCGACCGTTCGTCCACCACGACCGATTCGGTGACTTCCAGTTCCAGACGGTGCGGCGGCAGGCCCGACCGGACGAGGGCGTCCGCCACGGCCTCCACGATGCGCCCGGACCTCAGTTGCGCGGCGGAGAGGTTCACGGCGATGCGCAGGTCTCCGGGCCACTGCGCGGCCTGTTCGCAGGCCGCGCGCAATACCCACTCACCGATCGGGACGATGAGTCCGGTCTCCTCGGCGACGGTGATGAAGGTGGCGGGCGCGATGATGCCCTGGTCCGGGTGGCGCCAGCGGAGCAAGGCCTCGAAACCCAGCAGCTGCGTGTCGGTGGCCCGGACCTGTGGCTGGTAGTACAGCTCCAGTTCGCCACGCCGCAGGGCCAGACCCAGCTGCTGTACGGCCATCGAGCGTTGCTGCGCGGCGGCGCTCAACGGTGGCGCGTACAGCTGCAGCTGGCCACGACCGGACGCCTTGGCCGCGAAGAGGGCGAGATCCGCGGCGCGCATCAGGTCAGCGGCCGATCCCCCGGCATCCGGGTGGTGAGCGGCCCCCACGCTTCCGTTGATCTCCAGCCGAGCACCGGCGACCAGGAACGGTGCCTGCAGGTCGGCGAGCAGGTCTTCGCACTGAGCGGCCACGAGGGCGTCGCCGCGTTCGGACAGGATCAGGCCGAACTCGTCGCCACCCAGCCGGCCGCAGAAGATCTGACCGTCAGCCGTCTGGTCCGCCGCCCAGGCCCGGATTCGCCGGCCGACCGCAGCCAGCAGCGCGTCGCCGGTGGGATGTCCCAGGGTGTCGTTGACGGTCTTGAAGTCGTCCAGGTCGAGGATGGCCAGCCAGAACCGCTCCCGGGCGCGGACGGCATCGGCGACTCGTTCGGTCAGCGCGTACCGATTGGGCAGGCCGGTGAGCTGATCGACCGTCGCCAGGGACCGGATGCGATCGAGCTGGCGGGTGGATTCGGTGACGTCCGATCCGACTCCGCGCCAGCCTTCGGAATCGGCTCGCGGTTTACCGGACAGGTTCCACCAGCGTTGTTCCCCGCCGACCCAGACCGGTTGGACCACATCGCGAAACGCCTCACCCCGATCCAGGTGGGCCGCGACGACGTTGCCGCCCTGGATCGCGCACGGGACGGTCAGGTCGTCGAGCAGTTGGACCAGGGTCAGCGCGCCCAACTCGTTCTTGGACCGCCCGGTCACCTCGGCCATCCGCGAGGACACGTGGGTGAGCCGACCGTCCGGTCCGGTCTCCCAGAGCCAATCGGGGCTGCCGTTCTCGAAGTCGTCCAGCAGCAGGGCCACCTTCTCCCGCTCGGAGGCCGCACGCAGTTCGGCGACGTAGCGGGCATCGAACGTGGCCGACACATGATGGGAGGCCATCAGCATGGCAGCGAGCCAGATCCCGATCATCACGATCTGACCGGTCGCGAGGAACGGATCCCGCACATCGACGGTCGAGGACAGTCCGACCCCGCTGGTCAGGATGAAGGCCAGCGCCGCCGGGAAGTAGACGGCCACCAGATGCGCACCCGCGGCGGTGAAGGCCATCATCGCGAACGGCATCGCAATTTTTCCGGTCGGCGTGAGATAGCCCTTGAGACCCGTGTAAAAACCCCAGTAGAGGCTCGCCGTGCTGACCATCGTCACGATCGCCTGCCACTGGTCGAAACTATGGACCGGACCGAAGCGGGCACGCAGCAGCCAGAACGCACTGGAGGTCAGGACGACGGCGCTGACCGACAACAGCCACGCCCAGCGGGCGAAGCCGGCCTCGGGACTGAGATAGGCGTGGACGAGAACGGTCGTTCCCGCGACCAGCATCAGCGCTCCGCGCGGGAACAGGTACGCGACCGTATCCATCTGCCGCTGCCGCACGAGCCGTTCTCGCTCCGGCGAAAGTCGCTGGTCCACGACCACTAGACGCGGCCGCCCGGCGGTCATGGCGCATTCCACGCCGCACAATTTCGAACACTCGAATTAGTCCGCAGTCAACGAATTGTATTTCCGCCCGGCCCGCCACGAGCGCATATCGTCGTCCGCCCTCGTACCGGGTGGTTCCGGCCGGCGTCCCGGGTCGGCATATGTCGGCGTTGTGCGGTCGGTCCATGACCCTGCGTAGCGGTCGAGGCCAATTTTCGATCAGACAGTACGAGGACCGTCGGACGCCGTCATGAGGAGGCACCTGTCGGCGTCTAGAACCCGTAAAGGCCTTAGGTGCCAAAGATGATCAGTCTGGGGAAATTCATGAAGGAACGTGGCATGGACATTCGTCGTCCGATGTCCGTAATCGTATCGGCCGTCATCGTGTTGCTGGCATTCGTGGCCGGGCACACGCAGCGCGCCGAGGCCGCCTCGATCGCCGGGGCGATCACCAAGGTGACGACGTCGCCGCAGTCCGTCCCGGTAGGCGGCCAGGTGACCTCGAACATCGACTGGCGCGTGCCCGACGGCGCGCACGCCGGCGACACATTCACCCTCACCCTCGACCGGCGGTTGACCAGCCTGCCCCCGTCGTTCGACATCAAGGACCCGGCGGGCAACGTGATCGCGAAGGCCACGATCACCGATACCGTTCCCGCGGTCATCACCTTCACCCTGACCGACTACGCGGCGCGCCACACGAACACCTCCGGCACCGCCTTCGTGATGTCGACCTTGAGCGCCGCTCCGGGTGACCAGACCCTCGTCAACACGGGGGGCGACGGCAACACCTGGAAGTCCCAGGTCACCGTCACGAGCACGTCGGCCCCCCGCACCCACGCCCAGAAGTACGGCGTCTGGACGGGCCGCGACCAAGGCCGTACCAACAACAACGGGTTTCTGAAGTGGACCCTCGAGACACGGACGGGGCCGTTCGACTCGGCCGTCCTCGCCGACACCGCCCAGAGCCCGCAGACCATCGACTGCGGTTCGGTCCTGGTGCAGAAGGGTGACACCACCGGCGCCAACGGCGGCTTCAATCACGCCGTGGCGTTCAACGGTGCCGTCACCTGCTCCAAGGGCGCGATTTCGGTGGCACTCGGCGCCGCTGCCGCGGGCGAGCTCTACCGCGTCACGTTCTCGGTGTCGCTGCCCGCCCCGACCGGGGTCGGGACGCCGCCGAGGACCTTCAGCAACACCGCTGCCGAGACGGTCAAGACGGTCAACGGCACGAAGTCCTACCAGCCCAGCGCGAGCGTGACCCAGTCCTCGGCCGGCGGCCAGGGCGGCGGCACCACTCCCACCCCGGGCATCTCGATCACCAAGGACGACAGTGCCGGCCACGCCGCCGACACCGAGGCCGACGCGACCTCGCTCCCCTCCGGAACCACCGGGCTCGTCTACACGATTACCAACAAGGGGGCCGAGGCGTTGAAGTCGGTGGTCGTGGGTGACACCGTCGTCTCGAACGGCACCGTGACCAGTCTGATCTGCTCCTTCCCCGACGGCTCCAAGGGAATCCGCTGGGCTGGTCCGTTCGAGGTGGGGGCCCACTTCACGTGTACCGCCACCCTGTCCGGCGTGCAGTCGGGCACGGTGCATCAGGACGTTGCCACCGTCGAGGGCCAGGGGTCGGTTTCCGGCACGAAGGTGACCGACAAGAACCCGTACTTCGCGCACCGATCCCCGTCCGTGCGGGTCGGCGACTACGTCTGGATCGACAACAACCACAACGGAATCCAGGAGCCGGGCGAACCCGGCATCCCCGGGGTGAGCCTGACGGTCGCGACGCCCGACGGCCAGCCTGTCACCGACGTGACCGGTAAGCCGGTCGGCCCCACGAAGACCGATGGGTCGGGCAAGTACCTGTTCGAGGAACTGCCGCCGGGCCAGTACGTGGTGCACCTGGACGGAACGACCGTCCCCGCCGCTCTCGTCTCGACCCTCAGCGGTCAAGGCGCCCGGGAGCTCGATTCGTCCACCGGCAGCGCCACCAGCACCGTGCTGGCGGGCGGTGAGCAGGATCTGACGCTCGATTTCGGGTTCTACTACGAACAGGTCAACAACCCGCCCGCCCCGCCGAGCACTCCGAGCACACCCAGCACGCCGCAACCGCGTACTCCGGTGACGAGCACGCCGCCGTCGAGCACCCCGGTACCGAGCACACCGGTCACGGCCCACAACACCGTGACCAGGAGCTTGCCCAACACCGGCACGGCCACCGAGCTGACGCTTGCCTTCGGCCTGCTCCTGCTCGGCCTGGGAACGATGCTGCTGGTCGGCGTCCAGCGACCCCGTCGGCAGCGGCACTAACCGCCGGCTGACCGAATACACCGGCAGCCAACCGGTGGGCCGATGGTCCCTATCGCGTACAGCGAAGCCATCGGCCCACCGTCAGGCCGCCCAAGAACGGCACCCGTACCGCCCGCCGCCCACGGCCGCAGGCGCAGAGACATCCGAACTCGATCCAGAAAGAATGCGAACACCGTGACCTCCGCGCGACTGTCGTTGATTCCCGCGCCACTCACCCGTGCGGCGCGGCGTCGTCGACGACCACACCGCACGTCCCCTGAAGCTCTTGCGGCCCGGGCCGCCTTCGAGGCTGCGGCCTCGACCGGCTGGGCGATCGGCAACGGCGGACGCGCCGAACCGGACCCCGGCGCGGCCCATCGCGACGGCTCGATGAGCGCCGAGGCCGACGGCCCGCGCACGAGCCTGCGCACGTCCGTTGAGCACTGAGGCCGACCCAGGCAGACCCACGCCGACCCAGACCGACCGCAGCGCACCCGACCGACCGGCGACATCACCGCCGGATTGCCCCGTCTCGACAGTGATTCCCATCGCCCTTCGGAGGTCTCACTGTGTTAGCCAATCGGCTCGATCAGGACCGGCGCGGCCGCCCTGCGAGATCTGCAACCTCTCCCTACATCGACGCCAGCTTTCTGTCCGGCGGCGCGTTCGAGGCCGCGGTCCATCCCGCCGATGCCATCCGCCGGCACGGCATCCGCGAAGACACCAGCTGGTGCGGAATCGCGATCGAGGACCTGCGGCCCCTCATCGTCGACTGGGACCCGACGCGTCCCGACGCCTGCCCGGACTGCCGAGCCTGGATCAGCCGGCTCGGCCTGCCGATTCTCGAACCTTCAGTGGCCCGGTCCCGGCGCGCGGAACTGCTGGCCCGGTGGGCACGCCACGACGGTCCCGACGATGTCTGGTGACACCGGGGCGGATCTTGTGACCGAGGCTCAGGCAACTCCACCCGGGTCGAGGACCACGGGAATCGACGAGCAGGAGCGGATCACCGCCGCCGAGGCATCCCGGTTGACCGGCTTCACCCCGCGCCAGATCCGAATCTGGGCCTCGCTGGGGCTATTGCGTTCAGAGCTGGACACGACCGGGCGGAAGACCTTCCGCAAGGACGAGATCCTGGCCTTCCGCCCGCCTCCGGCCCTGTGGGGACCGTCCGAGGCGGCCTTCCGGTTGGGAATCTCGCTGTCCGAGCTGTACCGCCACGTCCGGCTGGGCAACCTGCCGGTCCGGCGCACGACCGGGAACCGGCTCGCCTTCCATCCCGACGATCTGGCGCCGATGCGGGTCCGGCCGTCGCCGCCGCCGTGAGCGGTGCGCGTTCAGACTCCGGCGGCGGTGATGATCGCGTCGGTGGCGAAGCCGGCGACCAGCCCGATGAGCAGACCGTAGGCCAGCAGATCCGATCGCCGTGCCTTCGCCGCAACACCGAATAGCTGGGCGACGACGTAGATGATCGATCCGGCGGCCAGAGTGAGGAAGACCACGGACACCGCCTCACTGGTGAACCCGTGTCCGACCCAGGTTCCGATGAACGTGGGGCCGCCGCCGATCGCCGCCAGCCCGAGCAGGAAACGCCAGGACGGGCGATCGGCCGTCTCACCGGCGAGCGGGGCCACGATGCCGAAACCCTCGGTGGCGTTGTGGAGCGCGAATCCGATGACGAGCATCGTCGCGAGCCCGATCTCCCCGGAGGCCGCGGACTGCCCGATGGCCAGGCCTTCGGCGAAGTTGTGCAACCCGATGCCGACCGCGATCAGCAGCGCGAGGCGGCGAGCCGGTGACCACGCTGCCACTCCTCGCAGCGGAAGGCTGTCGCTGGCCTGTTCGTGCACAGCCATCGCGCCCGGACCGATGTGTCCCCGCGAGGCCGAGGCTCGAGAGCGGGCGGCCATCCACCGGTCGTAGGCGACCAGCGACAGAAGACCGACCGCGAGACCGCCGCCGAACAGGCTGCCGTAGCCGAAGACCGGTCCGAGACCGCCCGTCCCGTCGTGGGTCGCGACCAGGGCCGCGTCGACCGGCGACCACGCGGCGGAGAACACGTCCCAGACGAGGAACAGCAGCACCCCGATCGCAGTCGCGTTGAGCAGCAGGCGCAAGGATGGCATCGGCCGCCGGATTCGACCGACGGGCAGGCCGAGGAGAATGGTCCCACCGGCCAGCAGGCCGAGGAGCAGCGTCTTGGTCAGGCTCACCGGAGTCCCCGATCGAATAGCGGTTTGAACGACATAGGCAAGGCTGCCCTAAGTTGGTCCGTCTTGCAAACGGGGGTGAGCAACGAGTCGGTCACACCGTGATCTCATCGGTGAGTCGGAACCGTCGACTGAAAGAGAAATGGGGGCTACCCGGTGTCACCGTACGTCCGGCTCGGCATCGGTCTTCTGGTCCTCGCGGGCATCACGGTGGGTGTGCTGGGCTACGCCGGCATTCCCCAACGGCGAGCGGTGCTGCTGGCCTCCGCCCGCGCGATCGTCCAACTCGCCTTCGTCGCGGCGGTCCTACGCGGGGTCTTCGCCGCACCGGTTGCCGTCGTCGCCGTGATCACGGTGATGTTCTCGGTGGCCACCTGGACTGCCGGCCGCCGTCTGCGCTCGCACGAGAGGGCCTACCGCGCGGTTGTGCTCGCCTGCTTCGCGGGAGCCGGGGTGAGCATCGCCATCATCGTCGGCGCCCCGGTCCTCAGCCGCGACGTCCGCACGCTGGTCGCTGTTTCCGGGATCGTCTTCGGCGGCACGATGACCGCGGCCACCCTGACCGGACGCCGGCTCTCCGACGGGTTACGCCTGCGGCGGGACGAGATCGAGGGCTGGCTGAGTCTCGGTGCCACCAGCCGCCAGGCCGTGCGTCCGATTGCCCGGCTGGCCGTCTCGGAAGCTCTCGTACCCGCGCTGGACCAGACCCGCACGGTTGGCCTGGTCACCCTTCCGGGCGCGTTCGTGGGCGCCTTGCTCGGTGGCGCCAGCGCGGTGGACGCCGCTCGCTTCCAGATTGTCGTGCTAGTCGGCCTGCTGTGCGCGGAGTCCATCACGGCGTGCCTGCTGGCCTACCTGCTCGGGGCGCCTGCCGTGCTGCCAAGCGACGAACGATGAGGTGCCCAGCGCCAGCGCCAGCAGCAGGAACCCTGTCCGGGGTCAGTGCAGGATGATCAGCGACCCGGCGCCGAAGAGCAGGCAGTACCAGGCGAACGGACGCAGCGAGCGCTTCTCGAAGTACCGGCTGAGGAAGCGGACCGACAGGTAGGCGCCGACCCCGGACAGCACGCTGCCGAACAGGACCTGCGGACGGATGCCGTCGCCGAGCGGACCGAACAGATCCGGGACCTTGAGCACCCCGGCGGCGAGGATGACGGGCGTGGCGAGCAGGAAGGAGAAGCGGGCCGCGGCCTCGTGCGAGAGCCCGCGGGCCAGACCGGTGGCCATTGCCGCCCCGGAGCGGCTGATGCCCGGCGCCAGGGCGAGAATCTGGGCCGCGCCGATCAGCAGTGCGCGCGGCCACGGCAGCTGGGCCAGCGTGTGATCCAGGTCGGTGTCGCTGGGTTCTTCGCTCTGGTGGGAGACCGCCATCGGGCTGGTCGACACGGTCTCGCCCGCCCGGTGCCGCGAGGCGGGAACGGTCTCGACGAGATCTTCCTGCTGGACGGCTCGCCGCTTCCAGCGCTCGGAGGCGAACAGGATGAGGCCGTTGACCATGAGGAAGATCGCGGCGGGCGTGGGTTTGCCGAGAGTGGTGCGAAGCGCGTGTTCGAGCGCCAGGCCGGCGATACCCACCGGAATCGTGGCCAGGATCAACAGCCAGCCCAGGCGTTCGTAGTCGTTGGAGATGCGGCGGTAGCGCAGCGAGGTGAACAGGCCGGCGATGATGCGGACCCAGTCCCGCCAGAAGTAGATGATGAGCGCCAGCGCCGTGGCCACATGCAGGCCGACGATGAAGGCCAGATACGGAGACTCAGGCGCGTTGACGTTGAGGTGCTTGGCCCAGCTGCCGCCGATCAGGGCCGGGATCAGCACGCTGTGGCCGAGGCTGCTGACCGGGAAGAGCTCGGTCACCCCCTGGATCGCCCCGATGGTTCCGGCTTCCAGCCAGCTCAAGTGTGCGTGCACGATTCTCCCGCCAAATATTGCCGAACCGGGCTCTGATCCCGGCACTCCAGAAGATACTGTGAGACGCTGACGATGTGAGAACGATGTACGTCCGGAGTCGGGCAGGTCAAATGTTGTTCACATCGAGCTCTGCCTAGAGTCCGCCGGTATGCGAATCCTGGTGGCCGAGGACGATGTCCGGATGGCGAGTATGTTGCGACGCGGCCTGAGTGAGGACGGCTACACCGTTGACGTCGTCCGCGATGGCACCGACGCGATCTGGCAGGCCACCGAACACAGTTACGACGCAATCGTGCTCGACCTCATGTTGCCCGGCGCCGATGGGTTCGAGGTCTGCCGGCGCCTGCGGGAGGCCGACCGCTGGGCGCCCGTGCTGATGCTGACCGCTCGCACCGACGTCGCCGACCGGGTGCGCGGACTCGACGCCGGAGCCGACGACTACCTGGCCAAGCCGTTCAGCTTCAGCGAACTCACGGCGCGGCTGCGGGCACTGATGCGCCGCGGCGCCAGGCCGCGGCCGACCACCCTGGAGGTGGACACCCTGCGGTTGGACCCGGCGCTGCACCAGGCCTGGCGCAACGAGGAGCTGCTCGACCTCTCCCCCAAGGAGTTCGCGCTGCTCGAACTGTTCCTCCGCCATCCGGGCGAGCTGCTGAGCCGGACGAGAATCCTCGAACACGTCTGGGATTTCGCCTATGACGGCGCCAGCAACGTGGTCGATCAGTACGTGGCCTACCTACGCCGCAAGATCGATCGTCCCTTCGGTCTGGAGCAGCTGGAGACGGTCCGCGGGGCCGGCTACCGCCTGCTCGAACAGGCTCGCCCGGCCGCGGGAAGCTGATCCGTGCCGATCCGCCTCAAGATCGCGGTGGCCTCGACGTTGGCCACGATCCTGCTGCTGGGCGGAGCCGGCCTGATCTTCCTGACCACATTGCGCTCGGGTCTGCAGAACAGCCTGGACAGCACGCTGCGTTCTCGCGCCGACGAGTTGGTGGCACAGGTCGACGACTCCGGCAAGCTCCGGAGCGGTACCGCGGCCCTGCACCTGCCGGCCAGCGGCTACGGCCAGATCCTGGGCCCGAACGGCCAGGTTGGCCTGACCACCACCGAGCAGCTGCGCATACCCCTGGTTGATGCGAGCCGGATGGTCTCGGTCAAGGGCGGCGGCACGATCTATGACGAGTCGGTGCAGGAGTCGGATCCGGCCAGCCATCGCATGGACGTTCGCGTTCTGGCCGTGCCGATCGGCAAGTCGGGCTACGTCGCCGCGGTGGCGATCAGTCGGGATGTGGTGGACGAAGCGGTTGAGCGGGCCGGCAAACAACTGTTGATCACCGGGGCCGTCGTGCTCCTGCTGGCCGCTCCCGGATCGTGGCTGCTGGCTCGGCAGGCACTGGAACCGGTGGAGCGAATGCGCGCGCAGGCGGCGGCCCTGGAGGCGCAGGACGCCGAGGAGGGCCTGAGCGTTCCGCGCAGCCGGGACGAGATCAAGCGGCTGGCGTTGACGTTCAACGACCTGCTGTCCCGATTGCACCAGGCGCTGGAGCGCGAACGCGCCTTCGTCGCCGACGCCGGGCATGAACTGCGTACGCCTCTGACCGTCCTTCGTGGTGAGCTCGAGCTGGCCCGCCGTCCCGGCCGGAGTCGGGAGGATCTCGAGGAAACCCTGACCGTCGTAGCGGCCGAAACCGAGCGGCTGATCCGGCTGGCCGAGGACCTGCTCGTCCTGGCCCGCGACGACAGTTCGGTCCCGCTGCGCTGGCATTCCTTCGACGTCGTCGCCGTGCTGGCCGGCTCGATCCGTTCGCTGGAGTCGCTGGCCGACCAGCACGCGGTGCGGATTCGCCTGGTGGCGCCGGACTCTTTGATGGCCGACGGCGACCCGGAGCGACTTCGTCAGGCGGTGGACAACGTGCTGAACAACGCGCTGCGGTTCGCCCCGATGGGCTCGGAGGTCACGGTCACCGCTGGGGTAGCCGGACCCCTGGTCGACGTGGGGGTCGCCGACCAGGGGCCGGGTTTCGCGGCCGAGTTGCTTCCGGTCGTCTTCGAACGGTTCCGCCGGGGCGACACTGCCCGGACCCGTTCGGAGGACGGCTGGAGTTCCGGACTCGGCCTAGCCATCGTCCGCAGCGTGCTGCGGGCTCATCGAGGTACCGCCGTGGCCAGTAATCGCACCGACTCCTCGGGGGCGCTGGTGCGCTTGCAATGGCCACGGCGGCGCGAGGAGTAGCTCACCCACTCGCCTCGCCACGAACCTCGGCACGTTCCGTGCGGTCGAGCCGGGTCACGGTCAGGTACACGACAGCGGCCACGATCGCGACCAGGAACAACACGGTCGTTCCGGGCGTCCCCAGGCCGATCCCGCCGTCGGCGCGGGCGGATCCGAGGTAGTCGCCGAGGTTGGCGCCCAGCGGCCGGGTGAGGATGTAGGCGAGCCAGAAGGCGAGCACCGCGCCCAGGCCCATCCGCCAGGCAGCCGCGACAACGGCGATCAGCCCCAGCGGCAGCAGAACCGCCGGCCCCGGCGTCCATCCGGTGAGTTCCAGCGTCCAGTCACCGGCGGCGGTGCCCAGCGCGAACGTGGTGAGAACGGTCAGCCAGTAGAAGGCTTCCCGCGGGGCGGTGGTGATGGAGTGGATCGACAGGGTGCCCTCGCGGGCGTACCAGACGCCGAACACGACGAGCAGCAGGACGGTGAACAAGGTGGTGCTCATCCAGAGCGGGACGTTGTGGCCATCGGTGAGGTTGTCGGTCAACAGGGTGCCTACGACGCTGATCAGCACGACCGCGAGCCAATAGACGGCCGGCACGTAACGCCGGAGCCGGAACTGCACGGCCATGACCACAACGAGTGCGGCGGTGAAGACCCAGGTCGTCTTGGTCAGGCCGAAACCGAGGGTGCTGTTGATGTAGTCGGCGCAACTCTCCCCAACGGTCGTGCACAGGATCTTGATGATCCAGAAGAAGACCGTGACCTCGGGGACCTTGTTGAGCATCGTGGTCCCGGGACGTTGTCCTACCGGGACGGCGGTGTCAGAAATCATGATCACCATGGTGTTGACGCGACCGTGTGAAGAGGATGTAAGCGAAAAAAATGTGCCGCCGCTCACCGGTCAGTCCCAGTCGGGCTTTCCAGCTCGGGGATGCAGAGGACGTGCGGTAGCGGCTACGGCACGGCTCGACGGGCGGCTCAGGCTACGGACTCGTCGCCCATCGTCGCGCGGGACAGGCCACGCCGGGCGTCGAGTGAGGTGACGCGACGCTGCAGGATCCAGTCGGTGATCTGCTCGGCCGGCATCGGTCGCGCCACCAGCCATCCCTGCACGCCATCGCAGCCGAGCGAGCGCAGAACCTCCTGCTGCTGAACGGTTTCCACGCCCTCGGCGATCGCCGGCAGGTCCAGCGCGTGCGCGAGATCGATGATGGCGCGCACGATCCCGACGTCGACCCGGCTCTCGCACACCTTGGACACAAACGTCCGGTCGATCTTGAGCTCGCCGACGGGCAGCGTCTTGAGCCGCAGCAGCGAGGAGTAGCCGGTGCCGAAATCATCGATGCTGAGCGGGATACCCATCCGGTTCAGCTCGGCCAGCACCTCCTGCAGCTCAGCGGTTTCCTCGGCCACGACCCGTTCGGTGATCTCGAGCTGGAGCAGGCCGGCAGCGATCCCGTAGTCCTCCAAGCCGCGGGCCAGCAGGTCGGTGAGACGGTGACCGGTGAGGTCGATCGGCGAGACGTTCACCGCGATCGGCACCTGCAGGCCGCGTTCGTTCCACGCCGCCAACTGGGCCAGCGCGACGGACACGACCCGCTGGGTGAGCAGCGGCATGACATCGCTCTGCTCGGCCAGCGGGATGAACATGTCCGGCGGGACGAAGCCGCGGGAAGGGTGGCGCCAGCGAACCAGCCCCTCGACACCGAGCAGGGATCCGTCGGCGAGGCTGATCTTGGGCTGATAGTGCAGTTCGAGGACGTCATCGGCGATGGCCTGGCGCAGGTCGCTCAGCAGGCCGAGCCGATCAGTCCGGTGCGGGTCACGCTCAGCGGCGTAAAGGGCTATTCCCTGTCGCGATTGCTTGGCGGTGTACATCGCCACGTCCGCGTGCCGGAGCAGTTCCTCCTCCCCCGAGCCGTGTTCGGGGAACATCGCCAGTCCGATCGAGGCCTCGGCGCGCAACGACAGCGACTGGATGTAGATCGGTTCGGACAGGGCCACCCGAATGCGCTCGGCGATGGCCCGTGAGCGCCGTTCGTCCGCGTCGGGAATGATCACCGCGAACTCGTCGCCGCCGAGCCGGGCGACCAGATCCTCGGTGCGCACAGCCGTGGACAGTCGCTGGGCAACGTGTACGAGCAGGTCGTCGCCCACATGATGGCCCAGGGTGTCGTTGACCTCCTTGAAGTGATCGAGGTCGATGAGCAGGAAGCCGAAGGTGCGCTTCTCCCGGAAGGACAGTTCGCGATTGAGGGCGAAGCGCATGCTGGCGCGGTTGGGCAGCCCGGTGAGCGGGTCGTGGCTGGCGTCATGCTCGTGTTCCAGCGACATCTGCGCCATGCGGTAGAGCAGGAGCAGCGGGATGAGCAGGGACGGCAACAGCTGCCACAAGTTCTGGGCGAGGATGACGATGGCGGGCGAGATTCCCAATACCGCAAAGGTCATCGTCGTGTAGTGGGAGAAGTCCTCGAGGAAGACCTCCTTGAACGAGCGGTCGAAGGAGATGATGCCGGCGACGAGGAACAGGTTGACCAGGAAGTACACGGCCCAGACGCCGAGAACCCAGGCCAGATCGAGCACGTGGAAGCGCGGCAGCGGGTGGTCGATGCTCGGACGGCTTCCGGCCACGTACATGACCAGGTAGGCGGCGAACACCGACGTGGCGTACTGGCCGACGTTGAACGCGACCTTCCACCACGGCTTCTCAGCGCGCAGGTCGGAGGCACAGGCCGCGACGCTGACCATCACGATGGCCGGCCACGGACCCCACAGGAACAGCATCGCGCACACGAACGCGGTCGACATGACCACGCCCTGGGGGTCGTGTCCGCGTCCCTGGACCAGGGGCAACAACTCCAGCGCGACGAGCAGAGCGGCGCACATCAGCAGCGCCGGACCGCCGCGGGAGAAGGTCGAGGTCGCCACCTCGTAGCCGGCGATGGCAAGCAGGGGCAGCCCGCTCAGCACGGCCAGATGCCAGAATGCTGAGAACTGCGAGAACCTCACCAGCGAGCGCGGTGGCGGGACACTCATCAGACCCCCCGATCTTGTCGGGAGTCCCATCGGGCGGTGAAGGCCGGATATGAGGGTTGTCCGGAAATGAGGGCCGGTCAGCGCGGGGTCGGTGAGGTCGAGCCGTCCTCGTTTCCGCCCCGCCGACGCGGTTGCACAGGTACCGACCCGGCGGATCAGCGGGCGGGCGGGTAGGTTGGAGCCAGAGCGCCGCGAGCAACCGTCGGCGCCACGCGCCGGACGTCCGTGATCCAGTAGCCCTGTGATCCACGGCCTGGCCTTCCGAGACAGTTCCTCTGCTTCGGGCCCCATAATCCTTCGGGGCATTCAAGGGACCACACGATGGGATCTGCACATGCCTAGCGTTACCAAGTCAATCGATGTCGATGTACCCGTGACCACTGCGTACAACCAGTGGACCCAGTTCGAGACGTTCCCCCACTTCATGGGCGGCGTCGAGACGATCACGCAGACCGACCCGACCCACTCGCACTGGGTCACCAAGATCGGCGGGGTCACCCGCGAGTTCGATACCGAAATCACCGAGCAGCACCCCGACGAGCGCGTGGCGTGGAAGAGCACCGACGGCACCAAGCACGCCGGCGTCGTGACGTTCCACCGCCTCGCCGACACCAAGACCAAGGTCACGGTTCAGTTGGACTGGGAAGCCGAGGGCCTGGTCGAGAAGGCCGGCGCCCTGGTCGGCGTCGACGACCACCAGGTGCACGCCGACCTGGAGCGCTTCAAGACCTACATCGAGAAGAACGGTGGCGCCGACGGTGCCTGGCGCGGAGACGTCTCCAACCAGTCCTGACCCGTTGAGGTTGCCCTTCTTGCGGGCCGCCCACCGTTGAGGTTGCCCTTCTTGCGGGCCACCCCACGTTGAGGTTGCCCTTCTTGCGGGCCGCCGACCGTTGACGTTGCCCTTCCTGCGGGCCGCCGACCGTTGAGGTTGCCCTTCTTGCGGGCCGCCCACCGTTGACGTTGCCCTTCTTGCGGGCCGCCCACCGTTGAGGTTGCCCTTCTTGCGGGCCGCCGACCGTTGAGGTTGCCCTTCTTGCGGGCCGCCCACCGTTGACGTTGCCCTTCTTGCGGGCCGCCGACCGTTGAGGTTGCCCTTCTTGCGACCGACCGACCAGACCATCGGCCGGGGCTCCGGATCACGTGATCCTGGGCCCCGGCCGTTGTCTATCTGCTCGCGCACGCTGTAAGCAATCTGCGGCGCGCTGATGCACCTGTACGCGGCTTATCGCGGTGCGATGAGGACGCTATGGGCCTGGCGGATCTCGATCGTGCGTGAGACAGCCGCCCGGTAAATGTCGCCAGGGATCAACACCGGGACCACGACACCGTCAACCGTGAACGAGCCCTGCCAATGCGCCACAACACTCACCGTATGAAAACCCGGGCGATACCAGGCGTGCGCGATATACCGACGACACACCGAAATCGACTCACACGGCACGCGATCCGAATACGGCCTCCCCACCGGATCACCACCAGGCACCGAATACGTGTCACTGGACCCATCACCCCAAGACCACGTCGACCTCGTCAACCGCAGCGTCACCCGGAAACGATGCCCACCCAAAACGAACGACTCAACCATCGGCCGAGCAAGATCACCAGACTCCGCCGGCGCCCGCAGAAAGAACACCACCCCAGCACGAAAGAGATACCGCCGCCCACCCGACATCACCACCGGACTCGGCGCCCGCTTCATCACCTCCTCCCGCACCGCAGCCGTCGACGGCATCGCCGACCCCAGGGCAGCGAAGCACTTTATGTCGGTCCTCACCAGATTGTTCGACCCGGACTCATAAGTCTTGCTGACAGTAACCTCGTGCGTCGGATCCACCGGCTCGATTGGGCTGCGGGCGCAGAGTTGGATGTAATCCCCACACTCCGGTGGAGTCCCGACCGCCAGATTTGCACTAATCTCGGGCCGCGGACCGCAGCGAACGAAGGTCACGTACGTCGTAACTAGGCCCGTGCCGGCAGGTCCCTGACCGGTGGGCGCCGTCGCAGTGGCGCAGACGTAACGTCCATGCGGGTCGGTGCTGCAGAATCGCTCAGCTCGCGCGATCGCGGGCTCGGAAAGGCTGGCCACCACTAACGCCAGGACAATCAAGGTGGAGAATCGTAAGAGCCGAAGTCTCATGGTTGGCCGGCAAGGTAGGTATCGGAGATGATCCAGCGCGTTCCGGTCCACTTCGCGTATAGATCCAGAGGCAGCCGACGTGCGGGCTCGGTCTTTACAACATGCCCACCTCGTCCAACCAGGTGGGACGCCGAGTAGGACAAGACCACCCGGACCACAACATCGGCTCGACTTCCGCCCTCATACGCAAACACCCTCATGCCGGTCAAGGCCTCTCGGCCGCCAACAACGTGTTGTCCCTCGCTGTCCATCCGGCTCAGGAATGAGTCGTTGTTCGTACACGTGGCGCTTTTGCAGACCAGACGGAGGAAGGCGTTTGAATTTGAAGCCAAAGCCCAATTGTCAGCGTCTATGTAATACTTCGCGGCGGCCACGGCGCCGGCTTGATCGTTGGTGAACATGGCCAGGTTGAATCTGGGTAGGACATCCCCGGTCTCCCTGAACGGCGCCGTCGTCGACACGCCGGCCGGCACCCACTCGGCGGGGCGCCCGGGCGGAATCTGATCCACCGGCACCGCCGTAGCGGATGCACTCGGCCCAGACACCCCGCCGCCGGAGGACGTCGAGGCCGACGTCGAACCTTGGGTCGCCCCGACCGAGCTGACCGCCGCGGATGTGCTCGATGCAGCCACGGTATTCGCTGTTGACCCGGTCACCGATCGAGGCGAATGCTGACACCCCGTCGAGGCCCCAAGGCCACCGACGAGAACAAGAATCATGGCCGTCTGTCTGAGCATGAGCGGACTATGCCAGCCGGAACACCCTCACGTCTCAGCAATCACACTTGTTGTGGAAAACTTCGACGTGGCGTCTCACGGGAGCGCCTACAAAGGCTGGTGGTCCGTTGGCTAGGCAGCCCATTCAAATTCTTGTTCTTCACAGAACTCGACATATCCGTTGCGCCAGGGTCCGCCGGGCGTGATGAGGCTCAGTCTGACGCCTTCGCCGCTCGAGTCGGCCACCGCGTCGCGGGCGAGTTCGGGCGGATTGCGATCCAGATTCGTAGACGTCCAAATTCTCACTCGACCTGGATCAACCTGATCCGGTCTTGCCACTATCGCGGTGCGATGAGGACGCTGTGGGCCTGGCGGATCTCGATCGCGCGTGAGACAGCCGCCCGGTAAATGTCGCCAGGGATCAACACCGGGACCACGACGTCGTCAACCGCGAACGAGCCCTGCCAATGCGCCACAACACTCACCGTATGAAAACCCGGGCGATACCAGGCGTGCGCGATATACCGACGACACACCGAAATCGACTCACACGGCACGCGATCCGAATACGGCTTCCCCACCGGATCACCACCAGGCACCGAATACGTGTCACTGGACCCATCACCCCAAGACCACGTCGACCTCGTCAACCGCAGCGTCACCCGGAAACGATGCCCACCCAAAACGAACGACTCAACCATCGGCCGAGCAAGATCACCAGACTCCGCCGGCGCCCGCAGAAAGAACACCACCCCAGCACGAAAGAGATACCGCCGCCCACCGGACATCACCACCGGACTCGGCGCCCGCTTCGTTACCTCCTCCCGCACCGCAGCCATCGATGGCATCGCCGACCCCAGAGCAGCCTTACAGTCGATCTCAGTTCTCAAAAGGCGGTTCGACCCAGACTCGTAGACATTGTTCGCAATCACCTCACGCGTCGGATCCACCGGCTCGCCAGGCCTCAGAAGACAAAGCAAGAGTGGACCGCTGCATACAGATCCCATAGCGCGCAACGCGTCGGCGAACCCGGACCTGCGGGGACCACACCGAACTGTCTTCACGTAGGAGGCGGCCGCCGCCGAGGCCGCATGTGGGGTTCGGGATGCGGGCGGCCGCAAGGTGACCGCACAGTGGTAGCCGCCGAGAAGGTTGACGTCACAATCTCGCCCCTTCCCAACGCTAGGCGCGGCGCCCAAGCTTCCCGAAATTACGAACCACAGGATGACGAGGCAAAGTCCCAGCACGGCTCGCCTAGCTCGCCAGATAAACACCGTTAACCCGCCACATCGACCCGCTCCACTTGGCCCACACCTCGTATGTCACGTTCGCTGCCGCCTGTTTCGCGAACGTCTTTCCGTTCGCGTCGATCACACGCCCCGCGGCCGTCGCCACGTCCATGCGGATTACGGAATCTGCATTCGCCGACGGGTTGGGCGCCATCACTTCGACGCCCCCCACGCGCAGCCGACCGCCTTCTACGTGTCGATCGCCCTTAGTGCGCTTGGCAAACGCCGCAGCATCAGCCCGGCAACTGTCAGCGTCGCAAATCGCAAGATAGGCACTCGCAGTGTTCGACGCGCCGGCCCAGTTTCGCGCGTCTATGTAATACCTCGCGGCGGCCACGGCGCCGGCTTGGTCGTTGGTGAACATGGCCAGGTTGAATCTGGGTAGGACATCCCCGGTCTCCCTGAACGGCGCTGTGGTGGGCACGCCGGCCGGCACCCACTCGGCGGGGCGTCCGGGCGGAATCTGATCCACCGGCACCGCCGTAGCGGATGCACTCGGCCCAGACACTCCGCCGGCGGAGGACGCCGACGCCGAACCGCGAGGCGCTTCGACCGAGCTGACCGCCGCGGATGTGCTCGACGCAGCCGCGGTGTTCGCTGTTGACCCGGTCACCGATCGAGGCGAATGCTGACACCCCGTCAAGGCCTCAAGGCCAACGACGAGAACAAGAATCATGGCCGTCCGTCTGAGCATGAGCGGACTATGCCAGCCTGAACACCCTCACGTCTCAGCAATCACACTTGTTGTGGAAAACTTCAACGTGGCGTCTCACAGGAGCGCCTAGAAGGGGTTGGTGGTCCGTTGGCTAGGCAGCCCATTCAAATTCTTGTTCTTCCATACAGCCAGATCGGGAGTGAGGTCCGCTACGGCGTCCTTCGACGAGCGGACTCCGCCGCCTGGCAGGGTGTGGCAGGCGGAGTCGAGGCCACTGAAGGCCCGGAAGACACGGCCAGGCGCGAACTCCAGGAGGAGCTCACCCTGAAGCACGCCGTGCCCGTCTTTCGTCTGGATTCGGTCTCGTCGATACCGGCGTACCACTTTGACCGTTCCTCATGGGCACTCGACATGTACGTCGTGCCAGAATTTGCGTTCGCGGCCGATCTCACAGGCCAACAAGTACGCCTGTCCGACGAACATTCAGCGTTAAGGTGGCTGCCCTACGAGGACGCTCATGAGCTGTTGACGTGGGACAGCAACAGGACCGCCCTGTGGGAGTTGGATCAACGGCTACGGCGCGGGGATATCTGACGGCGGCCTGCCAGATAGAGCCCGGATACACGCCACATCGACCCACTCCACCTCAGGTAGACGTTTTCAACAGCCCTTCCTGCGGGCTCGACTTTCACGACGACGCCCTGGGCATTCACCGTCACGGTCGCGGCGAATTTCAGCCCGATCTGAACGATCCATTCAGCCCTTGGGGCGTCGTCGGACTTGAATACCGCAGAGCTCAACATTTGCTGTCTGCCGCCCTCGAAGTGGTAGCCCCGCTTCTGATGCGACCTCAGGACCTCCGCGTTCGACCGACACGTTGCGTCATCACAGATGGCCTCAGTTGCGGAGGCAGAGTTTGATGCGAGTGACCAGTTGGACGCAGACAAGTAATACTTCGAGGCGGCCACGGCGCCGGCTTGATCGTTAGTGAACATGGCCAGGTTGAATCTGGGTAGGACATCCCCGGTCTCCCTGAACGGCGCCGTCGTCGACACGCCGGCCGGCACCCACTCGGCGGGGCGCCCGGGCGGAATCTGATCCACCGGCACCGCCGTAGCGGATGCACTCGGCCCAGACACCCCGCCGGCGGAGGACGCCGACGCCGAACCGCGAGGCGCCCCGACCGAGCTGACCGCCGCGGATGTGCGCGATGCAGCCACGGTATTCGCTGTTGACCCGGTCACCGATCGAGGCGAATGCTGACACCCCGTCGAGGCCTCAAGGCCAACGACGAGAACAAGAATCATGGCCGTCCGTCTGGGCATGAGCGGACTATGCCAGCCGGAACACCCTCACGTCTCAGCAATCACATCCCTTGTGGAAAACCTCTACAAGCCTGTCAAGCCGCGCTCGAGCATCTGCCAGCTCAGCCGCAACGTTCCCCGCTGTCGACCGCCCACGAACCGTCCTTCAATCGAGTCACGTGCAGGTGGACAAGGCCGGAAACAGCCGTTGCCTCGGTGGCATTCGCCGGAACCGCAGCGACGACCCGCCAGGACGACTGTGCCGTTCCAAAATCGGGCTTCGCACCGTTGCGTGCGAAATCTCGTGCGGCCTCGACCGGACTGGCTGAGCCGTGCGCGCCCGCTGCGAGCGACAGCGAGAACCCGGATCCAGAGTTCGCGCAGGCCGAAGCCTGCAGGGCCGGCGCCGACTGGTAGCCGCCGCCACCGCCCGCATTCGGACCGGCAGGGGTAGCGCCAGCGACAACGGACGAAGATGAGGACGACACAGGGGTCGAACCGGCTCCGACCCGCGATGAGCCCGGGCTGGCGCACCCCGCAAGCAGCGCACCGACGACCGCCGACACGGCGCCAGCACACACCGTCGAAACGTGACGTTCCGCCATCACCACCACCTCCCCTGTGCGGATGCGGCCGGCCGACCGATCCGTTGCATCCTGGTGAGCGCGCCCCGAACAATTCACCAGTTCGCAAGATCGACCGGCCGCGATATCCGATCTTGCGTCCTAAGGTGGGAATTGCGACCGCAACCAGCCGGTCCCACCTCGGCAGCCACGTCCAGTCCATGCGCCGACCCACGTGTGTCGTTACGCGCACACCCTCACACGCGGTTGCCGTCTTTCGCAGGAGGTTCAATGACCGAGATCATTGCCCATCACGGGCTTTTCAAGAACACCGAACTACATGTCGACGACACGGGGGGCTCGGGTGGTCCGGTTGTGCTCATTCACGGCTGGCCGCTGAGCGGAGAAGCATGGAAGCTCCAGGTCCCGGCGCTGTCCGAGGCCGGCTACCGCGTGATCACGTACGACCGGCGTGGCTTCGGCCGCAGCGACAAGCCGGCCCGCGGCTACACCTACGACACTTTGACCGAGGATCTCCATACCCTGCTGGAAGAACTCGCGCTGACCGACGTCACGCTTGTCGGCTTTTCGATGGGCGGCGGCGAAGTCGCACGCTACTTCGGCCTTTACGGCAGCGAGCGTCTCCGTAGTGTCGTGCTGGCCTCGGCCGTGCCGCCGTACCTGATGCAGTCCGCCGACAATCCGGCCGGCCCGCTCACCGCCGCGCAGGCTGGTGAGATGACCGCGCAGCTCACCGCGGACCCGGACGCGTTCTACGACGGCTTCGTCACCGACTTCTTCAGCGCGAACGGGGTTCTCAAGGTCACCGAGGAGCAGCGCCAGGAGGCGTTGGCACTGTGCCACCAGGCCGACAAGAAGGCCGCCCTTGGATGCATGGCCGCTTTCGGTGGTACCGATTTCCGCGACGATCTGGCGAAGGTCACCGTGCCCACCCTTGTCCTGCATGGGGATTCGGACGCGACCGTGCCGTTCGAAGGCTCGGGCAAGCGTTCCCACGAGGCGATCGAGGGCAGCGAGTTGCACGTCATCGCTGACGCTCCGCACGGCTGCAACGTGAGCCATGCCAGTGAATGGAATGACGCTCTCATCCGCTTCCTCGCACGGTAACGCGCTGTTCCCGCAGGCGGCTCCTCCGGCGGCTCACCGCGCCCGGCTCCGGAGCCCCTGCGGGAACGAGACCCCGACGTCTCTTCAATGCGGGCAGCGCGGCAGACGCGGCAGGTGCGCCAGATCGACGACGGCTACTCCGGACGGCCCGATCCCGGCCCCGGTCACGGGATCGTGCGAGCCGTAGTCCCGCAAGGCCAGGATGGAGCCGGTCAGATCCCCGGCGGTTGAGCTTTTACCCAGGCGAGCAAGGCTGTTCGTCCTCAGGTCGAGAACGTAGGTACCGCCTGCGCTGATCACGACGAAGTCGCGGTAGACCCTGGGGACGAGCTGATCGGAAAGCCCGAGACGCGTGGTGACAGCGCCCGTGCCGGGCAGGAGCGTGATGCTGCTCCCCCACTGCACGCGCCACGCCCGAAGCTCGCCCATTCGGGTGCTCCAGCTGAGGGTGCCGGAGTGGTAATACATCGAAACGGCGTGGTCCTCCGCTGCTGTAATGCCCGCCGGTACCGCGACAGGACGTCCGCTGCGCTCGTCGAAACCGGCCATGGTCATGGGCGGGTTGTCGTCCATCGGATTCGACGCCGCGACCGCGCGCGAAAACCACACGGCGGCGCCAACCAGCGCCACCGCTCCGAGGCGCCCGCGGTACATGGTTCGCATGCGACCCGTAGCGAGGTCGTACTGGATCAACTCATCCGTTCCCAGCGGGCTGTCGGCCGCGGTGGGCTGCACCCAGTACAGGCTGCTACCGCTGAGGATCGGGGCTACGTCGCCGCCCGGGAGCGGCACACCGTTGCTGTCGTGTGGATTGGAAATCAGTCGACGCAGCACGTTCGTCTTGCGGTCGAAGAGGTAGAGGAACCACAGGTTGCGGTCTCGATCCTCCTGTTTCAGGGCGTAGAAGAAGGCGACGTAGTCCCGCGTGACGACGTTGTACGTGAGCTGCCCGGTACCCGGTTGCGGCAGGTCGCCGACCTTGTGAACAAGTCGATGCTCACGGCCGACCAGGGCGATCTCAGCGACGTTGCCATGATCGGATTGTTGGAGGACGGCCGACCCGTCAGGTGCCGCGACCCCTGCCGTTGTGCCGTCTGCCTGGCGGTGCCACAGCGTTCCAGCGGCGATAGCCCTCCGCCACGCGACCGGTGCGCCGACCAGACAAGGTTCCTTCCCCAGCTGGGACCCGGCGGGCGGACGGGCGAGTGGGCCGGGCAAGACCGAGCCTTCAGGCGACGGGGTGACGGGCGGGACCACATCGTCGATCACTGCAGAGCCTTGCCGCGTGCTGCACCCGGCCAGACACACCAACGAGGCCAGGACGACGACGAGAGCCGCAACCACCGTGCGGCCGTGCGGACACCGGTGTCGTCGCTTGTCGTACACGGAGCAAGACCCTAGCTGCGTGGACGGCCGTTCGTGGCCGAATCGACAACAATGTCGGTTCAGGCAGCGTTCGACCCCTACAGACCAGGGCTCAGCGAGCTGGACGAAGCACCTGACGGACCAGCTCAGCTCTCAGGCCGGTACCGGGCTCAGGGCAGACGTCTCCCCCATCGTCTGATCGACCGCGCTCGGCGGCACTTGAGGGGCATACTCCTCGCATGGCTTACGACGAGGAGCTGGCCGACCGCCTTCGCGAGATCCTGTCTCAGGAGCGCGGCCTCACCGAACAACGGATGTTCGGCGGCCTGGCCTTTCTGATCGGCGGAAACATGGCGGTCGCGGCCAGCGGTCAGGGTGGCCTGCTGCTGCGAGTGGATCCCGCCGACACCGAGGCGCTGGTCGACGAACCGCTGGTCGGACGGTTCGTGATGCGCGGCCGGGCGATGGACGGCTGGCTCCGGGTGGACACGGCCGCGGTGCCGAACGAACCGGAACTTCGCCGCTGGGCGACGCTCGGGGTGACCTACGCGCGCTCGCTACCCGCCAAGCGGTCGTAGTCCGGCCACCCACCAGGCGCCGCCGACACCCGTCGTCGTCCGATCAGGCGGATCAGGCGGATCAGTCGGATCAGTGGCTGGATTGCAGCACGAGCCGATCAGTGGCTGGACTGCAGCACCAGTAGCGATCGGGATCCGACGTCCACTGTGCCGCCGGCCGCGACGTTCTGCTGCGCCGCCCGACCAGCGTCCGGTTCCGACGACGGGTCAGTGGTCAGGACGACCTTCCAGGCCGAGCCGAACTCCGAGGCCGGCAACGTGAACTGGATCGACTCGTGGTGAGCGTTGAAGCACAGCAAGAACGAGTCGTCGGTCACCCGCTGGCCCCGGGAGTCCCGGTCGGGAATGCCCTGACCGTTGAGGTAGACCGCGACCGACTTGCCGAAGCCTGAATCCCAGTCCTCGTCGGTCATTTCGCTGGCGTCCGGAGCAAACCATGCGATGTCGGGCTGGCCCTCGGCGCCGCGACGGCGCACCGGCAAACCGTCGAAGAAGCGCCGGCGCCGGAAGACCGGGTGCGCGCCGCGCAGCGCGGACACAGCCTGGGCGAACTCGACCAGCTCGGTGTCGGCCTGCTGCCAGTTGATCCAGGTGATCTCGTCGTCCTGGCAGAAGCCGTTGTTGTTGCCGCCCTGGGTGCGCCCGAGTTCGTCGCCGTGACACAGCATCGGCACCCCCTGCGACAACAGGGTCGTCGCCAGGAAGTTCCGTTGCTGACGCGAACGCAACGCGTTGATCTCGGGATCATCGGTCGGTCCCTCGACGCCACAGTTCCAGGAACTGTTGTTGGACTCGCCGTCGTTGTTGTCCTCGCCGTTGGCCTCGTTGTGCTTGTCGTTGTAAGAGACCAGGTCCCGCAGCGTGAAACCGTCGTGGGCGGTGACGAAGTTGATCGATGCGACCGGACGTCGGGCGGTGCGCTCGTACAGGTCGGCCGAGCCCGTGAGCCGGGACGCGAACTCGCCCAGGCTGGCGTCCTCGCCGCGCCAGAAGTCCCTTACGGTGTCGCGGTACTTGCCGTTCCATTCCGTCCACTGCGGCGGGAAGTTGCCGACCTGGTAGCCGCCGGGGCCGACATCCCACGGCTCGGCGATCAGCTTCACCTGCGACACGATCGGGTCCTGCTGGACCAGTTCGAAGAACGCCGAGAGCCGGTCGACGTCATAGAACTCACGAGCCAGAGTCGAGGCCAGGTCGAAACGGAATCCGTCGACGTGCATCTCGGTGACCCAGTACCGCAGCGAATCCATGATCAGCTGCAACGCGTGGGGATGCCCGACGTTGAGGCTGTTGCCGGTGCCGGTGTAGTCCATGTAGTAGCGGTGGTCGTCGTCAACCGTGCGGTAGTAGGCATTGTTGTCGATCCCGCGCATGGACAACGTCGGCCCGAGGTGGTTGCCCTCCGCGGTGTGGTTGTAGACGACATCGAGGATGACCTCCATGTCGGCCTCGTGCAGCGCGCGGACCATGGCTTTGAATTCCTGAACCTGCCCACCAGGCGTTGCGCTGGCCGTGTACTTGAAGTCCGGCGCGAAGAACCCGATCGTGTTGTAACCCCAGTAGTTGGACAATCCTTTGTCGATCAGGGTCGAATCGTTGGCGAAGTGATGCACCGGCATCAGCTCGATCGCCGTCACGCCCAAGGATTTGAGGTGCTTGATGATGACCGGATGCGCGATAGCCGAATAGGTTCCGCGGATTCTCTCGGGGATGTCCGGGTGAGTCTGGGTGAGTCCCTTGACGTGGGCCTCGTAGATGACCGTGTCGGCGTACTCGCGCTGCGGCGCGCGGTCCGAACGCCAGTCGAAGAAGGGGTTGATGACGACGGACTTGGGCATGCTGGCCGCGGAGTCGTCGTCGTTGCGGGAGTCGGGATCGCCGAAGTTGTAGCTGAACAGCGACTGGTCCCAGTGAAAACTTCCGTCGATGGCCTTGGAGTACGGGTCGACGAGAAGTTTGTTGGGGTTGCAGCGGTGCCCGTTGGCGGGATCGTAGGGACCGTGAACGCGGTAGCCGTACCGCTGCCCCGGCTCGACGTCCGGCAGGAATCCGTGCCAGACGAACGCGTCCACCTCGGGGAGGGTCACCCGGGACTCAGTCCCGTCAGCGTCGAAAAGGCAGAGTTCCACGCGGTCGGCAACCTCGCTGAACAGGGCGAAGTTCGTGCCTGAACCGTCGTAGGACGCGCCCAGCGGATACGCCTTGCCCGGCCAGAGTTGCAGTGGTGCCTTGGTTCGCTCCGTAACCGGAGTCTGGGCCGGGATGACCGCGGGCGCGGCCGTCTCTTTGGAGCTCACTGCTTGGGCCACGAAAAGTCCTTGCTAGATGGGTTCGACTGGCTCGCGCAGTTGCGCGGCGAGATCGTGCAACTGCTGGCGAAGATCTTCCAGGTGCTGGCGGGCCAGGCCGGTCGCTACCTCGACCTCGGCCTGCACCGCGCGGGCGGGCTTGTACAGCGCGGCCCCCGCCTTCGTGAGCCGAACGGTGACGGTTCGCTCGTCTCCGCCGGGCTCGCGGAGGCGCTCAACCAGGCCGGCCTCGGCCATCCGCCGCAGCAGGGGTGACAGCGTGGCGCTGTCCATGTGCATCGCCGTACTCAGATCCTTGAATGCGACATCTCCGTGCTCCCACAGCAGCAACAGCAGCGCGTACTGGGTATAGGTAAGGCCGATCCGGGCCAAGCGAGGTCGGTATGCGGCCGTCATCGCCCGGGAGGCGTCGTGCAGCGCGAAACAGAGTTGCTGCTCCAGCACGAATGTCTCGTCGACCGTCATCGCCCCATCCTAGGCGTTTGACAGGACGTCGCTGTGCACAGACAGCGCCACGGAGCCGCCACAGGGACGCCGCGACGCGCCCGATCCGCGCGGCACCTTTACAGAAATCCCACGTACCGCTACGGTGATAGCGCACAACCGAATAGCGCACGACCGCTACATAAAACCATGGGCGGGCATTGCTGTTGAAGGCGCCAAAAACGCATGATCTCCTTGACCCCACGACCGTGGGAAGACAGCCTGCACGCCCGCCTTACCGGTGCTCCCATCAACGAGGACGCACTGCTGGAACTGTTCGACCGAGTCGCGCCAGACGTGTGGGCCTACTCACGGCAACGCACTCGCGGTCAGCGAGCGGCCAGGCAGGTCGCCATCCAGGCCTTCCTCACGGCAGCTCAGCATCCGGCGATCTTCGCCGATCGCCGCGTGCCGATCCATGTCCGCATGATCATGCTGGTGCACCTCGATACCGAGCGCGCGCCTGTGCGTCGATCGACCGCCCTGCGGACGAAGGTCATGCGGCTCCCGCGACGGCAGCGCTCCGAGACTCCCCGCACTGACTTGACCCTGGTGTAGCGCACAGTCCACACCCGGGTCCCCTCGCCGGGCTCAGGGACTTGTCACACGGTCGGTCATCAACGATGCTTGCGAAGACTGGGCAAACGACTTCCTCGGCAACGCCGAACAGGACCGTGCCGAAGAAAGACATGCCGAACGTGCACGGAAGGACGACCGTTGAGGTTGCCCTTGTTGCCGAAAAGACCCGTTGAGGTTGCCCTTAGTGCCGAAAAGCCCCGTTGAGGTTGCCCTTGTTGCGAGCAACAAGGGCAACCTCAACGCAAACGGAGCGGGACTAGCTGAGCGAGCAGCCGCTGGCGTTCGAGCTCCGCTGGGAGTACATGCCTTTCAGATCAACGCCGAGTTCAAGACCGAACTGCGCCGGCGGCCGGAGCGTTGGCCGGGACTCAAGGCGCTGGAGGGATCAGTGCCCTTCACCGGCCAGTGGTGGCCCGACCTTCGTGTCGTCCTGGTCGTAGCGGAACTCGTCGATGTCGATGCCGGCGCGCCTCGTCAGCTCACCGACCAGCAATTGGCCCGGCAAGATCTGGGTGATCGCCGCCGAGAAAGCTGCCAGAGAAGGCAAGCGCAGGACGCTGAGGTTGGGGGCCTCGGCTACCTCGTGGGACGTGATCAGCAGGCTGGGGATGTCGTGCCGGGCGGCGTATTGTGCGAGCGCGATCTCCCTTTCGCCGCCGAAGAAGATGCACCCGGTGCGCTCGGTCTGACATTCCATCGGTCCGTGCAGGTACTGGTAGGTCTCGTACCCGCTCGCGGGGATACGGGGACCCTCCCGCAGCATCAGCGCGGTTTCGTGCACCGCGGACAAGCTCGCGCCCGACCCGACCACGTCGATGCTGGACAGGCCCGCGAACCGGTCGGCGACGTCACCAATCCGATCGTGCAGGTCGCGCAGCGTCGTTTCCACGAGGGCGGGCACCGCATCCCAGTCCTCGCCGGTTCCGGTCAACGCCTCGGCGAGCAACCCGAACGCCTGCAGAGTGGCTGTGAACCCGATGGTGTACACCCGGCTGTCCGGTCCGTGGCCGAGCGACAGGACCGAGTCCACCACGTCGGCGATCGGCGCGGCGGGCACATTCGTCAGGGCCAGGCGGGGCAATGGGGCCACCGCGCGCGCGGCTTCGATCGTCTCGCGACTCCGGCCCCCTTCGGTCACGACCAGGTAGCTGTCGGCCAGTTGCGCACCGGTTCCGTAGCCGGTCAGCTCGGCCGCGTCCACCAACTGCACCCGCCGGCCGTTGGCGATGAGTTGCCGGGCGAAGACGTGCCCGGCGTGCGAGCTGGCACCCATCGAGGCGACGCCGATCGTGCCGGCGCGCCAGGCAGTCAGGTCAAGGGTGGCGAGCTGGTCGAGAACGTGTCGGCGTGATTCGGCGAGAGCGGTCGGCTGGCCTTCGATGGCCTCGTTGTACTCCATCTGGAACTGGTTATCCCTTCACAGCGCCGGCGGACAATCCGCCGACGACATAACGTTGGAACGCCACCGCCAGCAAGACCGGTGGCACGGACGCGATCAGGCCACCGGCCGCCACCAGACCGAAGTCGGTGGAGTACCGGCCGGTGAAGTTGGCGATGGCCACCGGAATGGTCTGGGCATTGGGTGTCGAGGTGAAGATCAGCGCGTACAGGAACTCATCCCACACGAGCAGGAACGCGAACATGATGGTGGCGAACAGCCCGGGGCGAGCGACCGGAAGCATCACGCGGAAGAGTGCACCCATCCGCGAGCACCCGTCCACCCGTGCCGCCTCTTCGAGCTCGGCGGGGATGGTGAGGAAGTAGTTGCTCAGGATCCACAACACGAACGGCGTGACGTAGGAGCTGTAGATGATGATCAGCCCCAGCTTGGAATCGAGCAGGCCGAGCGAGCTCATGATCAGGTACAGCGGGATGAGCAACGCGATCGGCGGCAGCATGTAGGTCGTCAGGAACACGATCAGGGTCACCCGGCGGAACCGGAACCGCAGCATCGCAAAGGCATACGCGCCCAGGATGCCCACCGCCATCGCGACGACGACTGTGCAGCCGGCCACGATGGTCGAGTTCAGCAGGGACTGCCGGAACGAGGCCACCACGTCGCTGCCGCGGCCGGCGAACAGGTCCGAGTATCGGCCCAGGTCCAGGTGCTTGGGCAACCAGCGGTAGGGACGGGCGATGAGGTCCGCGGGCTGGGAGACGCTGGCCAGCACCATCCAGGCGAACGGCGCCAGGATGAAGATCGAGACCACGGCCGCGCAGAGATTGACGAAGACGATATAGCGCCGGGAGTACCTCATATCAGCGTCATCTCGTCCCGTCGCAACGCCCTCAGGTAGACCGCCGAGAGCAGCAGGATGCAGATCACGATCACTTCGGCCAGGGCAGATCCGTAGCCGAAGCGCTGGTCGGAGAAGGCTTGGACGTAGGTGAAGTACGCGATGGTCTGCGTGCCGTTGGCCGGGCCGCCACCGGTGAGGACGTAGACGAGGTCGAAGACCTTGAACGCGTCGATGGTCCGCAGGACGAGCACCACGGAGATGCTCGGCACCAGCAGCGGCAGGGTGATGTACAGCCACGTCCGGATCGGGCCGGCGCCGTCCATGCGGGTGCTCTCGTAGATCTCGGTCGGGATGGATTGCAGCCCGGTCAGCAGGAAGAACGCCACCAGCGGCGTGGTCTTCCAGACGTCGGCGATGATCAGCATGTTGAGCGCGGACGTCGGGGTGCCGAGCCAGGAGCGGTAGTCGTTGATCAGATGCAGCTGCGTGAACAGGGCGTTCAGGGAGCCGTACTGGGCGTTGAGCACGCCGCGCCACATGGCGCCGTTCACCACTGTCGGCAGGGCCCACGGCAGTACGACGATCGCCCGGAACAGCCAGCGGAACTTCACCGGTGCATTGAGCAGCAGCGCCAGGGCCATACCGATGATGAGCTCGAGCGCGGTGGAGCCGATGGTGAAGTACAGCGTGCGCCAGATCGTCGAGTAGAAGGCCTGGTTGGACAGGATGTCGGTGTAGTTGCGCAGCCCGACGAACGGGGTCGCCACCGGTACCGCGCTGTTCACCTCGAAGAAGGAGATGATCGTGGTGCGGATGATCGGGTACAGGATGATGCCGAAGACGATCAACGCCGAGGGCAGCAGGAGCAGCAGGGCCAAACGACCCTGCGGCTCCCCGCGCCCGCGCCGGTTACGTCGAGGTGTTCGGCCGGCCTTGGTGCGGCCGACCTCACCCAGCTCGGTGGCTGAACTCACCGCGGTTATCCGTTCATGAGCGAGCTCGCCGACTTCACCGCGTCATCGAGTGCGGCCTGGGCGGACTTCTTGCCCAGCAGCGCATTCTGCAACTCGGTCTGGATCAACTGCGAGATCGCGTTGTAGTTGGCCACCTGCGGACGCAGGATCAGGTCGTTGAGCTGCTTGGCCGCGACCGGCAGCATCTTGGGCGCCTTGGCCAGCACACCGGAGTCGTTGTAGCTCGACTTCCAGATCGGCAGCGCGTCCCCGGCGTACTTGTTCAGCTGGTCCTGGGAGCTGATGAACTCGATCAGCTTCCAGGCCGCGTCCTGGTTCTTGCTGCCGCGGCTGATGGACAGCGCCATCGCACCGTTGACGCCTGGACGCTTGCCCGAGGGCCCGGCCGGCGTCTGCATGGGCGTGATCTGGCCGACGACCTTGGAGTTCTTGGCATCGTTGGACGAGCCGAGGTAGTAAGTCCAGTTCAGACCCATCGCGGCCTGGCCGTTGTTGAGGGTCTTCTCGACGTCGGCCTCGAGGAACGTGGTGGACGCGGGGTTGGTCAGGCCGTCGGTGACGGTCTTGCGCATCCATTCCAGGGCCTGCACGCCGCCCCCGGTGTTGATCGCGAGCTTGCCCGAGGAGTCGAGGAAGCTGCCGCCGAATGCCCCGAGCAGCTGGGTGTAATCGCACATGATGGCCTCGGCCTGCGACCAGCTCCACACCAGCGGGTACTTCACGATGCCCTTGGACTTGATGGCCTGGGCGGCGGTGAGGACACCGTCCCAGGTGTCGAGCCCGCTCGTCGACGCACCGGCCTGCGACAGCATCTTGGAGTTGGCGTAGAACAGCTTGGTGTCCATACCCCACGGCACGCCGTACTGCTTGCTGTTGTACTGGGCGGTGCCGAACGCCCCGCCGAGCATGGTGGTCTGCCAGTCGCCCGGGTAGCGGGAGGTCACGTCGGCGACGATGTTCTTGCTGGCGAACTCGGCCGGCCAGATCACGTCGATCAGGACGACGTCGTAGGTGCCGGCGGCGGCGGCGGTGACGATCTTGTCGTGCAGGGCCTCATAGGTCACGAAGGTCGGCACGACCGTGATGTTCGGGTTGGCGGCCTTGAAGTCCTTGAGCATGGTGCCCACGTCGGTCGTGCTGTAGCCGGCCTGCTGCATGAACAGCGCGTGGACGGTGCCGGTGCCACTGCCGGTCGAGCCGGAGTTCGACTTGCCGCCGGTGACGCTGCACGCCGACAGCGCCAGCAACGCAGAGGCGCCGGCGCCCCCGAGCAGCAGCTGTCGCCGGCTGGGCTGGGTGAGTAGCGACAGATCCTGGATGTCTTTCATTTGCGGTGCCTCCGAGGGTGATGGGCTGTGGCTCGTGGTGCTTGGCGAACTGGTCACGCGACGGTGCTGGCCGCCACCAGGGATCTGGCCAGCGCCAGCGCTCCCAATACCGGCGGGTGATTCAGAATGCGGAGCTCGGCGTCGGGTTGGGCGACGGCGAGCGCGTCGGCGAAGGCGGTGCGCAGCCGGGACTGAGACACGATCACGGCACCACCGGCGACGACCTGGGTGCCCGACACTCCCCGGCCCCGAAGCTGGGCCACCCATCGGGCCAGGGCCTTTCCGGCTTCGGTGATCACGCCTACCGCGTCGACCGATCCCTCGTCGGCGGCCAGGAAGACCTCCGGGGCATACCGTCCCCAGCGATGGGCCGAGGAATCCCGGCTCAGGGCGATCGCCAGCTGCGGACCGTCGGTGACGGCGAAGGCGCGGAAGAGCCGGTGGCCGAGCGGGTCGAGGCCCTTGCCGTTGTCCAGGCGGGCGAGCACGGCCCGGCAGCTTTCCCGGACCAGGCCGGCGGCACTGCCCTCGTCGCCCAGGACCCAGCCCCAGCCGCCGGCGGTGAGCAGTTCGCCCTCGTCGTCGCGGCTCACGGCGATCGATCCGGTGCCGACGACGACTCCGATGCCACCGGGTGCTCCCATGGCCCAGGGCATCAGCTCGGCGTCGTTGACCACCTTCACCGGGCCGGAGAAGTGGTGCTGAAGTTCGGCTTGCAGGTGCAGGCACTGGGCGGTGGAGTCACAGCCGTGGGCGCCGACGGCCAAGGGCTGAGTCCGGGCCGACGGCCCGAACGAGTCGAGCACCAAGCCGGCCAGCGCCCGGGCGTTGTCCTCGACCGAACCGGTTCGCCAGGTCGGGGTGGGCACCACGTGGTCGAGGGACAGCTCGCCGCCGGTGGCCCGAGCCAGCTGCGTCTTGGTCGCCCCGACGTCGATGCCGGTGACCTCATCGGTGACCGGGGCGGTGGCTGACATGGCGACATCCGTTCTGCAGGGCAGGGAGGTACTTCGCGGTGGAGCGGGTACCGGACAAAAATTCACGACCAGTGTTAGGCAGGTTAACAAACTCAGGATTACCTGCCAAGATGTCTCCGCAGGTGATTTGATCACCGGTGCCGGTCCGGTGCGGCTGCCGCCGCCACAGGCAGAGGAGAACGACGGTGAACCGCTCGCGGGCAGCTCTGGAGCCGTATCCGATGACCGACAGCGCGCGGGCCGTCTTCCGCCGACTGTCCAGCGTCGGGCCGACGACCCGTCCGGTCCTGAGCCAGCAGCTGAACCTGTCGCGCCCCACGATGTCGGCGGCGATGGCCGAACTGGCCAGTCACGGCCTGGTGCTGAGCAACGGTGAATCCCGCGGCCACACCGGCCGGTCCGCGGCGCTGTACTCGTTGGCGCCCGAGGCCGGGCACGTGCTGGTGGTCGAGCTCGGGGCGAGCCGGGTCCGGGTGGAGTCGCACTCGCTCGATTTCACGCTGATCGCGTCGGCCGAGCAACGCCTGAGCAGCTACCGGCGAACGGTCACACCGTCAATGGTGACCAAGGCGGCACAGCTGATCGACGAGGTCGTAGCGAGCACGGGTTTCGGTCACGGTCCCCTGCGCGATGTGGTCATCGTGACGCCCACCCTGCCATCGGAGTTGCACGCGCCGGGACGGCGCCCTGAAGGTGTAGGGCAGCTGGCCGAGGCGTTCGAGTTGCCGCCCGAGGTCCCCTATCTGGTCGAGAACAACGTCAACTGCGCGGCGCTGGCCGAACACCGCGCCGGGGCGGCACTGGGGGTGGAGAACTTTCTGTACCTGCAGGTCGGCGTCAAGATCGGTGCCGGCATCGTCATCAAGGGTGAGCTGCACGCCGGTGCGCACGGAGCGGCCGGTGAGGTGGCCCTGCTGCCGTTCCCGTGGTCGCCGGGCACGCCGCCGCGCCGGCTCGCGTTGGAGCACTACCTCGGCTCGGACGAGCTGATGAAACGGTGCCGATCCCGGTGGTCGGACAGCTCGCAACCGGTCCCCCGCACCGCCGCGGCCCTGTATGAACTGGCCGCCGGCGGGCATCCACTGGCCGGTGAGCTGGTGGCCGAACATGCTGAGAACGTCGGCATGTTGGCCGCTGCGGTCATCAGCATCGTCGACCCGGAGGTGGTCGTTCTCGGTGGCGGCGTCGGGCAGAACGAGCTGATGCTGCGCGAGGTCCGCGCGACCGCCGCCCGGTTGGCGTGGGACACCGACATCCGCACCGGCGCACTGGGAAACCGCGCCAGCATCGTCGGAGCTGTGCACCTGGCCGTGGCGAGGACGCTCACCCGCCTGGCGTGACCCTCGTAACCCTCGTGACCCTTGCGACCCTCATGAGCCCGGCTCGCCCCAGCTCTTGACGTGCCAGGCTGGTAGGCGGAGGCTGTGGACGCCCTGTCGAGCAGCACAGCGGGTAGGCAACTCGGTTTCCCAGCGGCCTGCTCCGGGGCAGCGGAGCGATCGTGACAATCGCGTCGGTGGCCTTTACGCCGCAAGCCAGCCTGCAGACGGACTATGTGAACCCGGCTCCGCCTCCGGCGACGAACTGGGCGGCCGATCTGGTCAAGCAGAACCGCAGCGACTTCGCGATCCTCCCGTCCCTGCTGCAGCTGGCCGTGTGGATCAAGAAGGGGGACCAATTCCCCGTCTGCGCAAGGGAATGGGTGCAGGTCCTGGACCCAGCCGAGGACTACGACCTCACCGCCGTCGGCTGCACCGGCTGGGTGCTCCAACCCGAGCTGGCCGGCACCGATGTTCCGTTCAACCATCCTTTCCGCAGCGATTGGGAGTGCATGGTCGCCCTGGATCCGGAATTCACCGGCCTACTCGCTCGGGGAAACGTCATCCCGGACGGCAAGGACGGGCTGATGGCGATGACCGATGCGAATCGTCTGGGCATTCCCGTGCCACCCGGTGGACTGCTGGCGGTCGAGCAAGACCAGAACTGTGTGCCGAGCGCCTTCAAGGACCCAGTCAGCGGAGCGGTGCAGGTCGGTGATCGGATCGCTGTTTTCGGGCGGTGGATTGTCGATGCCGGCCACTCGGTGACCGATCCTACGGGCGCCGAAGACAGCTACCGGGCCGAGGTTCACCCGCCGCTGCTCATGGCGATCGGCGGCGACCGGCTCGACGCCGCTGGAAATCAATTGACCCGAATCGCCGTGACCTCGCGTCCATACCTGTCCAAACAGGTCTTCACGACGGACAAGGACTCGATCTACGACGACTCAGGCTCCGTGGACGGAACGATGCTCGAACACCTCAACAACGAGGTCGACAAGCTGACCAGTGGGATCTTCATTCCGGATTCCACGACCCTGGAGGCCCACCCGAAGATTGCGGCCAAGCCTTTCAGCGGAAGCCACTTCTACCGGCTGATCGTGCGACCACCGGACTCGACCGGTGGCGGCGGTATCGGCGGCCACGGCGGAATCAGTGGGATCGGCCTGGGTGACGCCGAGGCCGAGCAGGTCGAGGTCAGCTTCCAATTCACCTGCCGTACGGGCATCGGTGTCGAGGTGATCCCGCAGACAGATCACGTGGAGCTGCTCATCTCGCTCAACAGCGTTCCGTACACGGCACCGCCGCTGCCGCCTCGTCAGACGGAGGTGTGGGACAAGGACAGGCTGAACGACGAATCCGCCGGCGCTGGGGATGTCATCACACTCGAACAGCTCAGCAGCCTGCTCACGCTCAACCCGCTGAAGGTGACCACGGCCGAGCTCGCGCTGGCGCACGGCATCGAAACCGACCGCTACGAGGTGCCCGACGTGGACGTGTTCAACCGATCCCAGGCGGTTCCGTTCACGGCCGTCGATCAACTCCCTGGCGGAACCGCGGGAATCATCACCGACGACGGCCAGCCCTACCCGGTGACCGGGTTCCTGGAGATCCGCCGACGCCGGCCGGACCAGAATCTCGGTGTCGGCGACGTAGCAGGATCCGAGTCCGGTGGTCCCATCCGGAAAGGCCCGACGCAGAAGGGAGCGATGCCGTCATGACCCACCCGTCCCTTCGCCTCAGATTCTGGATCGAAGCCGGCTTGACGCTGCTCTTCGCTGTGGCTGTCGGCCTGACCCTCGCGCGAGCCGCCTGGATCGAACTCCTCTTCAAGGTGGACCCCGACCATGGGTCAGGCCTTTCCGAAGCGGTGATAACCATCGCGCTCGGCGTGGCCGCGCTGGTGCTCGCCGTTACCGCTCGACGGGAGTGGATGCGGCCTCGATCGGCCTGAGAGCCAGGAGCCGGTGACGGTGCTGTGCTGTGTGGTGTGGTGTGGTGTGGTGTGGTGGGAGATCAAACGGCCCGGCCAGGTGTAGCGAGCACCTGACCGGGCCTTGATCGAGCCCCCCTGTGAAGGGAGTCCGACCCGAGGTCCAACGTACTCGGCCGGTTGAGTGCCGGGATCGACAGGTAGTGCCTACCTGAGCCAAGGCCGCTGCCGTCGCGCATCGGTGTGCCCGTCCGCATGGGTCGGTATCAGGGCCTGCGCCGGGCCCTCTTCACCATGTCGACCGGATGGCCGGCAGCCTGCGACCCGATCACACGACAGGAGTCCGACGATGCCCACGAACGCGGTCGAAGCCAGTGCGCGATTGTTCACCCGCGCCCCTCAACATCGCCTGCCGCGAAACGGCGATCCGGGCTACGTCGATGTCGCCCCGCTCGCGGTCGTCCCGCCCCATCCGTCGCCTGGAGACTTCTACTCCGTCGAATTGCCGGCCGCCCCGATCACCTGGCCGGACGCGACCCACCCGCTGACTTTCGGGTTCTGGGCCGCTCGCGATGACGGCGGCTGGTACGAGGCACTGTCGAGCCCGGCGCCCTTCGCCGGCCGCGCGGGTGCCACACCGGAGACCGACGTCCGAGCCTGGTTCTGCGACTTCAATGGCGGCGGGCCGGGCCCGAGCCACCCGTACCTGATGCTGGACGAGCTCTACCTGAACACGGGGGCCTTGCTCGATGATCCCGACTTCGTCACCGACGTCACCGATCCGTCACTGAACACCCAGGCGAACACTGATGGCTGGATCGCTACCGATCATGGTCTCACGCTGCGCGCGGCGGCATCTTTCGGTGGCGTGCAGCCGTATGAGTTCTACGGTTGGCAGATCATCGGCAGCGGGGTCAGCGTCCCACTCGCCGACCGCACCCGGCTCGATGTGAGCGCCGGCGCTTACGGCATTGCTCTGGCTGTGTATGCGAGCCCCACGGTGACGACGATCCCCGATCTTCGGTACCGGTTCCGCGATGTGAGCACGGATGAGGCGGTGCTGCTGATGGCTGCCGTGCGCAATGGTCTCGGGGCGGGACCGATCGGTCAGGTCCTGAGCCAGCTCGCTTCCGACGAGCTGATCCGTTCGATGACCGCTTCGATGACGGCAGATAACGCTGTCGCAGTGGGGCAAATCCTCGATCAAGACGCCGCAGCAGCGATGAACGCGGCGCTGAAGGCCCTCACGTCCACCAAGTGAGTTGACGGCTGGTTCGCTCGACGGGTTCAAACTCGGTGGGTTCAAACTCGGCGGGTTCGAACCAGGCGGGTTCGATGACCGTGCGGGTTCGACCACTGTGCGGAGCGCGCTGCGCGCCAGCACCGGGCCGCTAGTGGCCGGAGATCCATATGCGATCCAGGAGGAAGGAGAGATCACTCGGGTTGTCAGAGCCGCCGGCACGATCCAGCAGGACTGCCCGCAGCCCTGCTTGGCGAGCCGCCGCCCAATCCTCGACGGGGTCATCGCCCACGTGAAGGACCTCGTGCGGGGCCAGGTCGAGCTCAGCGCACGCTCGCAGGTAGATCCGCGGGTCCGGCTTGCGAACGCCGATCTCCTGTCCAACGATCGCGACCTTGAAGTAGCCAGCGAGTCCGACTCGTTCGAGGATTGTGTTGCCGTTGGTTATGTACGCCAACGGGATGTGTTGTGAAAGCGCAGAAAGGACTTCCGGTACCTCTGGGTACGGCGCGGTGGCGGTAAAGCGTGCCTCCAGGAAGAACTCCAACACCTCCTGCGGTCCTCGACCCTCGGTCAGGCCCGCGCGCTGCATGCACCGCCTGAACGATTCACCGCGGATGACTTCCATGGTTGCGCTTCGGTAGTCCGGATCCCGCGCGACCTCGTCCCGCATGCGAGCCAGCGCGTCCGCCGCAACAGTCAGGCCGTAGCGGTCTGCGATATGGCTTGAGGTTTGGCTCAGCGCCGCGCTCATCGCAGCGCGCAGATCCCACAGCGTGCCGTCGCCGTCGAAAGAGACCGCGCGGACGCCAGGGAGGAGGGTCGACGACACCTGAAGCCTCACAGACAACCCGAAACCCGAACCTTACGGCGATCAACATACCGACTGAACCACCGGCCCGCTGGACCGCCCAGGGTCGTCCGCTCGAACTCATGACCGGGCCGCCATTTGACGGTTCATCGAGTCGGGCCGCCTGTAGCTCTTCATCCCAGGCCGGCCCAGGAGAGCTAGCGCGCACGGATTACCGCGGAGGGCAGCCGAGGCGCACGCTGAGCTCGCCCAGGACTTACGGACAGTGAAGCTGAGCCTTCTTCTGGCGGTCTGCGGTCAGCGCGCGCATGACGAGGACCCGTTCATAGCCTGTCGCCCAGGCCAGTTCGGCGACGAGGTCACTGATGTCTTGAGTGAGCGAGGCACAGGTCGGCTGGGCGGTGGCTTGCGTCGTAGCGTGGGCGGGCATCGCAGAGAAACTGAGGGCGCCCAGCGCGACAGCCGTTGCGGTCATCACGCCTCCTGCTCGGCGATACATCGACGAGCTGTTCATCGAAAACATTGCGGTCTCCTTGCTCTGGATTCGGCGTAGTTGCCGGACACCAATAGAGTCGCCACGGCTCGCTGCCGGCGCATCGGGGAAAACCCTGCGACTACGCCACGCTGGTTCCGCCGAGACTGACACGCTCAGTCCTCGTCGACACGGACTGACTGTCGGCCGTCGGGCCGCGCCAGACGGTCTCGCGAAGGCGCCCCGGCGAATACTTCCTCTCAAGCGCTCGCGTTATGGGATTCTGACGGCAGCCTCACCAGGGAGACACCCTTGTCTGAAGATGGAAGCGGATCGGACGCGAAGCCCTCACGCGCCCTCGACTCCTTCGACCGGCTTGCCGATCGAGTGCTCGACCAACGTCTGGTATTCATGCTCGCGTTCGGTCTTCTCGTGGTCATCGCCGCCGGAGTCCTGACCGCGACAACCCCGTCGACGCCGGTGGTGGCAATCGTCATCGGAGCCCTCCTCGCGCTCGCAATCAGCGCCATCGCCCTATTCGCGTGGGGATGCCGCACCTCGCCCGCTAGCGGTGACCGCTCTGAGTCTCGACTGCGGTCAGCGCCTGAACCGACAACCGCTCCGTCGCCTGCGGGATTCTCTGTGACCATCGGCGAGCACGGAGAATTCGTCGGAGGGGACCAGGCCGTGGCCACGGACTGCGTTCTTACGCTTCTGGAACTGCCAGCCGAGCGTCGTCGGCTGGATGTCAACCACGTGCTCCTCACGAACCGCGACTGGGCTCGGGCTAATCCGGGCACGTATCTCACGCTCAAGGCCAATGTGGACAATTTTCAGCACGGCGTCACGGCGCTACTCCAGGGCGGCGTTAGCTATCACTGGAAATGGGAAGCGGAATGGTTGGTCGCCGCCGTGCGCAACATGTGGGGTTCAGTCGGGAGGCAAGATTCGTACGAATCCTGGTACGCCTGGCCGACCGGAGATCTCGATCGGCTCGTGACGGTCCGCGTGCCCTTGCTCTACTTCACCGAGACCGATTACTACCGGGAGCTTCTCACTCCTCGGCGACCGGTCGCGATAGACGCGATCGACCCTCAACTGGTGTGGGAGCACTTCGCTCCCGCGGTCGTACTGCGGTACGTCGCTGAGGACCGATCCCATGAACTTCCGGTCAATCTGAACGACTACCTGGTCGCGCGAGGGAACCCGGCGGGGCTGACCGACCTGGCACCCGAGGAGGCCGGGCGCGTCTACGGTCCTCAGCAGTGGTCCTGGTAGGCATCCGCGGACTGGACAGCTAACGGCGCCGCCCTGGCGACAGCGCAGGCCGGCCAGGTTGTGACGCCCGGGCTGTCAAGCAGCATGTTCAAGGGTTTTCCCCGACGCCGTCGAAGGTTGTCCCCGGCAGGCTTGACTCTGCGACACCGGTGCATCCGGCCCGTCGTGAGACCGGGCCGAATGGCGGTTCGGTAGTCCAGAGGAGGCACCATGACCGCGTTCGGTAGGAAGCTCGCTCCCGCAATCGCTCTCGCAGCTCTCGGCGCAGCTGGGATCACGGTAAGTCTCACCCAGGGAGGGACGGCCCAGGCCGCGACGACGCCGCCCATTGCGAAGCCGACGGTCTATCAGGCGATGGCCGTCAATCAGAAAACCGTTCTGGGTCCGCAGTACGCGCCCACCACGCTCGCTGCGACCGCGGCCCTGCCAGCAGGCTTGTACCTCGTGACCTCGGTCGCCGGCGCGGTGATCGCCTCGCACGACCAGATCGTCTGCAGTGCCTCCGGGAGCGGCAACGACGGTGTGTTCGGCACCGCCGGCAACCCAGGGACGGGCTCCATCTACGGCACCGCCACGATGACGGACGCCATCCGAGTCCAGGCCGGCCAGACGATCAAGCTTGTGTGCAACTCATTCACCTTCGGCCTTGGCACCTACGTCACTACAGCCGTCATCGAAGCCATCCCCGTCGCGGCGGTGCGCTAGCGGTGGGTCGACGCTTGCCTCAAGCGGAGGTGCAATCGGCTGAACGAGGATTGCGGCCGCAGTCGGGACCTACGTCGCGGGGCCCGCCCGGCACTACGAGCCGGGTTGCTGCCAGTCCGGCGAAGCGAGGCGTCCCGCGAGTTCGGTTCGGTTGCGGACCTGCAGCTTGCGATAGACGCGGCCGAGATGGGCTTCGACGGTCTTCACCGATAGATGCATCTGAACCGCAACGTCTGTGTTTCGCATTCCGCGTGCGGCCAGTTCGGCAACTAGCCGTTCCGATGGCGTTAGTGCGGTCGAGGCGGCTCGTCCGAGGACTCCAGTACGAGCAAGTTCCTGTTCTGCTTGTACAGCGAGACCACTCGCGCCGCAGGAGGTGAACGTGCCGATCACGCGTTGCAGGAGCTCCTGCGCTTGGCGTCGCCGACGGGTCCGCCGGAGCAAGCTGCCCAGGGCCAACTGGACACGCCCGGCTTCGAGCGGGAGGCGCAGCTCCTCGAAGAGGTGGATGGCAGAAGCGAAATGTCGTTCGGCGTCGTCGGTCTCGCCTCGCGCACCGGCAAGGTATCCGTGTCCGGCTTCGGCGGCCGCGAGGCCCCACCGGCTACACAAGGCGTGTGACTGATTCTCGAGCTGGTCGAGTAGCGACGCGGCCTCGGACAGCTTGCCGCAGGCAGCGGCGACCTCCACTGCAGCCGGCAGAGCAGGGACGAAGGAGGGTTCGGCGATCCCGCGTACGCGCAGGTGGTCGACTGCTCGACAAAGGTGGTCCCAGCCCTCGTGGGGACGTCCGTCGAGGACGTGAACGAAACCGGCGATGAATTCGCCCCGGGCCGGGTCGCGGGGAGGGAGCGAACCTTGAAGCGCAAAGGCCTCCCGGACTCGCGTTTGGGCTTCGTCGCTGCGTCCCTGCCAGGCATTGACGTGAGCTAACTCGAGCAGAGCCGGAGTTCGGTCGACGCCCGCCTTTCGGTCGAGGAATCTGAGCAGCTTGGCTTCGGCCGAGGCCAACTGTCCAGTGCGCCGGTCCAATGCCGCCGTGTAAACGCCAGTAGAAGGGAACCCACCGTTGCGGAGGGCGAGGCTCTCCGCCTCGGCCATGAGCTGCCGCGCTTCGTCGTGCCTGTCGTCGAAATAGGCGATCACTGCCGCATCACTGAGCGCCAGGCTCGGCCAGTCGCAGCCGAGCGTGCGGTCGATCTCCACCGCGCGGGACAGCCGATCCCCGTCGACCGAGCGGCCGAGCAGGCGCCGATTCACGCACTCGTGCGCCGCGGCAGTCGCCCAGGTCGGGGTTCCCTCGCGTGCCTCGTCGAGGATGGCTTCAAGGTCGAGTTGTGCCTCTCGCGGCTGGGTCATGATGCGGTGGACGTGTGCGCGTTGCGCCCGTGTGGCCAGTCGCAGCTCCTGCGACAATCCGGACAGCTCGGCGGCCTCGGCGAGCAGTTCATCGGCAACAGCCGCGTTGTCCTGCGACCAGGCAAGAATCCGCAACGCACGGTTACGTGCGGGTGCGGTCGTCGCGGAGGCTAACAACTCCCGTGCGAGCGTCGCCGCGGTCGCCGTCGCACCGAGCTCGGCCTCCAGCTCGGCGAGCGTCACGAGCCGTCCCTCCGTCCGGCCATGTTCCACCGCAAGTTGCGCTAGCGTGCGCGCCCCGTCCAGATCACCGCGGGCGAGCGCCAGATCCGTGGCGGCGTCGAGTTCGGATCCAACCTTCTCGGACCCGATTCCGGAACGTGCGCGGTGCAGCGCACGCTCCACGGGGTCCCTCGCTACCCGCGCTGCGCGGTCATGCGCCGACCGCAGTTGCACCGCCGTTGCCTGTTCGAGTGCAGCGCTGGCCAGCAGCGGATGGCGAAAGGCGAGTCGTCCATCGCGTGCGGCGACCAGGCGTGCCCCCAGCGAATAGGGAAGGCCGTCGGGGTCCATTTCATCCGAACCCGCTTCTCCGCATACCGCGAGATAGCGCAAAGCCGGCTGTTCCTCCACCGGGACGGCCGCAATCTGTCTGGAGAGCAATGCGCTCAGCGAGGACACTCGACGGTCGGCCCCGTCCGGGCGGGCACGGTCATGTGCCAGTTCCACAGCGTAGAAAGGGTTACCGCCACTGCGCCGCACGATGTCCTCGACAGCTCCGGGCGGAAGCGGCCCGGAGGCGGATCGGCGAATCAAAGCTCGCAACGGCTCGCCGGCTAGCGGGCCGAGCACGAACAGCGCTTCGTTCGGCATGGGGGCCTCGTGCGCCGGCCGACGCGTGGCGAGGACGCTCACTTCCCGCTGTTCGATACGCCGCAGCGCGAATGCGAGCGCCTTGAGAGAGCTGCGATCACACCACTGCAGGTCGTCCACCGCGACAACAACGGGCTCGTCCTCGGAGACGGCTCGCAACGCTGCCAGCGTCACTTCGCCGAGCGCGCGTGAGTCAACCGGGTCCCCGGCAGGAGCGTCACGGAAAAGAACGATATCGGCGACGCGCCGCAACTCCGAAGAAAGGGACGCATAGGCGCTCGATGGCATGGAATCGAGCAGATCGGCCAGCACGGCGAGACCGAGGTCTCGCTCAGCCTCGTGGCACGTAACCGACCACGCCAGGCGTAGCCGGCACTGTTCCAGCGCGCTCCGCAGCACCGACGTCTTACCGATCCCAGGCTCGCCCTCCACAACGACGCAGGCGTCGGCAGCTAGCGCGGCGAGGATGGCCGCGACGTCGTCCTCCCGGCCGATCGGCTGGCTGGCCTCCATTCGCACCGTTCAATAATGACGCCCGACCTTGGCTGTAGCCGAACCTCTCGCCCGGAGGTTTTCGAGTTCCCCTCCGCACAGGGGCGCGTTGAGCGTCTAACTTCGTACCATGAGCCGTGCCCGGGAGTGCCAGCCGACTTTGAATGGCACGAACGTCATTATCCGCCCGTGGCACATCGATGACGCGGACGCGGTATACGCGGCTTGCCAGGACAGTGCCATTCAACGATGGACAACGGTCCCCTCCCCCTACGGCCGCTCCGACGCGATCGACTACGTCACGAGCATCGCCGCGTCAGCGTGGATGGACGGCGGCGGCATATTTGCAATCGTCGTCGCGGCGACCGGCCGTGTGGCCGGAAGCATCGGAGCACACCGGATGGCTGCGGGCGTCGCCCACATCGGTTACTGGTCAGTTCCGGATCTCAGAGGCAACGGATTCGTGACTGAGGCACTGCGGATCGTGACGAGATGGTTCCTCATCGAGCGGCGAGGGGCCCGCGTCGAACTCGTCGTCGAGCCGGCCAACGGGGCATCCACCCGCGTCGCCGAACGCGCTGGATTCACGTTCGAAGGAATTCTCCGACAGTGGATGGACCTTCGGGGGCGCCGCATCGACGTGGCGATGTATTCGTTCATCCCAACTGACATCGGCGGAGCACTGAGGGACTCACACTCCTGACCCCCACACTGCCAGTCCGTTTTGTCTATATTCACGGACGTGCGCTGATGAGCGAAGGCTTATCGCATAGGGGTTTCCTCAAAACGGCGAACGTTGGCGAACGACCTCGAACCCGAACGCAGGCTGCCCTGGCCGGACCCCGAGAACTGATCTACTCGTTTTGAGAGTCGTTCATCGGTCGGTGCAAGCGGCAGCGTAGACCGCTGGCGCTTGGTAGCCGAGCGAGCTGTGTCGTCGGCGATGGTTGTAGTCGTCCTTCCAGTCGGTGATCACGACCCGGGCTTGGGCCAGTGACCAGAAGCTGTTGATGTTGAGGCACTCGTCTCGGACCCGGGAGTTGAATGATTCGACGTAACCGTTACGCCAGGGCTCGCCGGGCGGGATGAAGGACAGCCCGACACGTTCGCCGGCCCAGTCGGCCATCGCGTCGCAGGCCAGCTCGGGGCCGTTGTCGCAGCGCAGCACCGTCGGGTAGCCGCGGGCGGTGGCGAGGCGGTCGAGTTCGTCGATGGGCCGGTCGCCGGTGATCGAGCGTTGTACGAGTCCGCCGAGGCATTCGCGGGTGTGCTCGTCGATGATCGACACCAGCTTGATCGGCCGGCCATCGGTGGTGGCATCGAACTGGAAGTCCACCGCCCACACCCGGTTCGGGGCATCGGCAGTGGGTCGGTCCGCAGCCGTGCTGGTGCCCAATCGCTTGCGTCGTCGACGTTGCGGCACCCGCAGCCCTTCATCGCGCCAGAGTCGCTGGATCTTCTTGTGGTTGACGTTCCAGCCCTCACCGCGAGCGTCGGCACAGGCGTTGCGGAACCCGCGCCGCGGATGGTCCTTGGCCCACTCACGCAGCCAAGCCCGCAGCGCTGCGTCCGGGTCACCCGGTGTGGTGCTCGCCGGGTCGCGTCGCTGCGTCGCGCGGTGATGACCGACGACGCGGCAGGCGAACCGCTCGGACACGTTCAGGACCTTCATCAGGTGGTGCACGGCAGCCCGGCGTCGCTCCGGGCTCAGAAGTTTCCCTTGGCGATCTCCTTCAACGCCGCCTCCTCCAACTCTGCATCGGCCAGCAGCCGCTTGAGCGTGGAGTTCTCCCGCTCGACATCCTTGAGCCGCTTCGCGTCGTCGGCCTTCAACCCACCGAACTGGTTGCGCCACCGGTGATAGGTCGCCTCGGACACCCCGAGCTCGCGGCACACCGCGGCCAGATCCTTGCCCTCGGCCAACAGCCGATCCGCCGTCGCCAACTTCCGCACGACCTGCTCCGGTGAATGCCGCTTCCTCGTCGCCATGATCATCAAGCCTTCCTGTCCGCATCGGGGCATTCAGACTCTCACTCGAACTGGACCTACGAATCGGGGTCAGGCCACCACCAGATCAGCCATCTCATGAAGATAGTCGATCGCCATGAGTCGCCCTGGCCTGACAGTGGTGCTTGATCACGCCTCGCGACGGTGTCCCGACTGAGTCAACAGCTAAAAGCCCGTCAATTTCCGTCGCAGGCGTCGATGGCAATCGTGCTTCAATCAGCAGTGCGATGGCTCAGTCTGCCGGCCCGAGAGAGCCACGAAGTTGGTCCCACCCCTCGGGAAGCGACTGCGCTGGGTTAGGTCGCCCACTCGGCAATCGCAGACTCGACTACCCGGAGCATTGATCCTGAACCGGAGCCGTCTGGATAGACGATCCTTGCATCAGCCCTGGCGTTGTCGGAGATGAAACCCGTTGCTGCATGAGCGGCGCGCCGAGTGGCGATGACGATGATGTCCGCCCCGCGGCTCTGCCCCTTCAGCGACTGATTGCCCACCTTGACCGCGGACAAAGCGACACGCGCCCCCGGCCATTGGGTCTTGATGGCCGATTGGACCCGGGCCAGCGTCCCAATGTCGAGGCTGTACAGGAGGATCTGTGGATCCAGGCTCGAAACGTGTTCGGCTGCAGCATCAGCGTCTGGTTCGACCTCCTGGACGGTCCAGTCTAAGTCCAGCTCAACGTCGTGGCAGATAAGCCCCGCGAGGTTGCGGAGCGAGACGGGCAGTCGCCGCTTCTGCGCGTTAAGGGGTGCAAGCAAGGTGGTCACGAAGCCGCTGCGGCCAGCGGCGTCGACAGCCGGTCCACAAACGAAGGCGTCCGCGATGTCCAGAACCCTCGTCGCCGTGGTGACGGCCACCCATTGCGGAGCGTAACTGCGGAGGTCGTCCAGCAGTTCGCGATAAGTGTCTCGCCCCGGTCCGCCGCGCAGGAAGATCTGGATCAGTGAACAAAGGGCGCCCAGGTCACTCGGGGCAAACCGCTCAGAAAGCAGGTAACGACGGATGAGGGCCATCGCCGTTGCCGAAGCCGGGTTTTCTGGATCATCTGTTTCCAGGAACCAGGTGACTCCGGCGAGGAGATCATCAACGGCCAATTCGGAGAGTCCGTCGACGGCGGCGGCTAGTTGGTCATCAATCGACGACGCTGGCGCCCATTGGTCGGCCGTCCCCGCGTCGATATTGACCTGGCCCGAAGTTCCCAGATGCTCCACCCAAGCCAGCCACGAGTCCTGAGCGACAGGTTGGGGAACCTGGTCCATGTGCGGCGCCTGGTCGACCGACTCCTGCAGGGTTCCGACCAAATCGTCCTCGGACTCATCTACGGAATCTTCGGCCGTCGCTTGGTCGATCACCTCGTTCGCAGGTGCCGCTGGACGCGTCTCATTCGAGACCACCGGCAGGAATATCTGCGGTGCGTCGACCACACTCGACGCTGCAGCCAGAGCGCGCGCCAGCGCGAGAACGTCGGGAGCCACGCCCGAGTTCTCCTTGAATGCAACTGCCATGGCGATGTCCTGCCGAAGCAGCGCGACCAGCGCACAGACGGTGGCGACACCAGCGTCCTTGGTGCCGAACAACGTGGAGTCCGCCAGCATGGCGATGTCTGGGTCAGAATCTCGGATCAACGCGATGGCCGCGTCGAGTCCGTCGGCACCCAGCACCGGGATCACTCGGGCTCGCGCCCAGGCGCCGAGGACGGCCTCCCTAACGAGTCGCGGGGGGTCTGTGTAGACCAAAGTTGGCAACGATCCGTGCGTCAGCAGGTCCTGGTCATGGCCGAGTTGCGCAAGGCGGCGAATCTGGAGGAAGGCAACATTCTCGTGCGAGATGCCGCCGAATCCTTCGATCTCCTTCAGCAAAGTCAGCGACGTCTGAACAGCACCGGACGCAAGCGCTAGATCGAACTCACGCAGCATTCGACCAACCGGACGGGCTGCGGTCGGCGTCCGCAACGATGTCTCGGCGAGCGAGCTGACCAAACGCTGCAGCGCGCGAAAGGTCGGTCCGGCCGATTCCTGAGTCGGGCGCAGTTTGAACGTGGTGGCCGGACCCACAAGATCCAGAATCGCCCGTTCCACAGGGTCGGACAGGGCGAGGGGCGTCACTCGGCCGTCGAAGGAACACCAACTATGGGCAACAGCTGCTTCGAGGAGCGGACGCACCCGCCCGGCATGAGCACTGTCCCAGCAGACTACGTAGAGGATGGCGGGAAGCGCCGCGAGATCGCGACGCGGCAGGATCAGGGGACACTCGCCGCGCCTTGAGAGTGCGGCCAGGAACAAGCCGATTGTGTTGACGATCTGATCGTTCGGGTCCGTGTTGGGCCAGATGCTGTTGGGGGGACCAAAGAATTTGGAAATGAACTCATCGGATGTACGGGTCACTATGCGTCGCCGATCCATCGGGTCCGCAACTCGAGGCGCTGTCTTGCAGCCTCCCCGGGATCGACTTGGAAGTCGATGCTCTCCTCATTGACCTGGACACCGTTCCAGGTGAAGTTCATCGAGCCCTTCATCAGCCAGGTCCAGCCCACCAGAAACTTCTCGTGTAGGTCCGGACTCGAGTAGATCGAAAGCAAACCGGGGTCGCAGACGCTCTCGACGCGTTCGACGAAGCGTCGGTTGTGCTGTTCCTCGCGTAGGGCGACGTGGATGTGCGTTTCGCGACGGCTCAGCGCGGCGAGCACCTCCGTCAACGTCAGGGTGGTGCGCGCGTCAGCGCCAAGGACGGCGTCGAACTGTCTATAGGCGTTATCGACCACCGGAAGATCCGTGACCCAACCGCTGACCAACCAGAGTTCCCGGCTCGGCGAGCAGAACTCAGAAAGTAGCGCCGCCGTAAGCACGTCACCAATGGCGAGTCCGTTACGCGGTCGGGTGCGCACCGTTCGTGACCTCACTGCAGGTCCTCTGCCAGCGACAGATGCACTCGGACAAGGCCATACCGCCAGTTGATCGCCGTCACCCGCGCGTAGACCCGCAGTCCGTTGCGTTCAACCGGAGTCACCGTTGCGTCACGCAGCGCCCCGGCCATCGTCGTGCGCTTCGGATACGGTGCTGTGAGTACGACGCGCCCTTTGCGCTCGACGGCCTCGACGTAGCGCGAGAGCCACCTGGGGTCGGTAACGTCGACCTGTTCTGCGCCGTCCCTCAACGCCCGGTCGAAGATCCGCCGTTCTACTACTACGTCGCTCCGATAAGGGTGCCAGTGTTCAAGGCGCTGCGAGCGTGCAGACGGACCGCGTAGCCATAACATCGAGAAGGCCATGTCACCAGTCAGCGGGAGGATCGAAAAGCCGAACTTGCCCTGGCTGGCGTGGAACACGACGGCACGAGCGTCCAACTCCACACCGAGTCGCGTCTCCTCGGTCACCCACGCGTGTGCCAGGTTCGCGACAACTTGGTCGATGGTCGGCTTCGAGCCGGGCCGTAGCATTCGGGCGGCGAAGGTCGAGACGAGTAAGTGACTGGGAGGTCCGTCGTGCTCGGTCCAAGTCTGGAGGAGGGTTTGCAATGCGGCATCCATCGCGCGGATGCCCTCGGCTGACCGAAAGTCTCTGACTGCGGGCGCAAACAGCGAATTTGGGTCGACCAGGTCGTTTACGAGACGGCTCATCGAATCGTCGACGTCCTCCGCTTCTGTCGGCGAGCAAGCGCGGGCGACGGCGTCCCAGAAGTGACTCGGATTGAGGGCATAGTCGCGATGCAGCGACTCAAGGAGACCCAATCCCCCGATAGAGGTTTCCGAGATGATCACCCGGAACCGACGGTCATCGTCGATTTGAATATCGACCATCAGGTCGGCGTCCTGAGCGTCGGGACTGCACTCTTGGACTGCCGTTAGGACGGCACAACCGAGGGTGTCGGCCAGGGCACGATCGAGCAGGTCAGAGGTCTGCGCGCTCAGGTCGTCGGTGGCACACAGAAGACCGTGTTCCTCGATAACGGAACACACCAACGGCGTTGTGATCAGGTCCCGGAGTCCCGCCAGAACGCGACTGTCAAGAATCAAGCTCTCATCGGTCCGGTACAGGACCGCGAAGAACTGCGTCAGATTGTCGGCCCATCGACCGCTAGCAAGCGCCGCCGTTGCGTCGGCAGAAGAGCCACCGTTGAGTCGGAATGACACGTAAGCATGCAGGTAGACCTCGATGAGCCAGCCGAGTTGGAACCCGTTGGCTACTTGCACGAGTCGGGGGTCCTCAAGCACGCGTCGACGAAACGCCAACGTTCGCCACGCCGAGGACGACGGGAAGTCACCGAGCCACTCCGGAGCGTTTCCAGGTAGTCGACCGGAAAGGATCATGCCATCGACATCGATCTCGAATCCGAGTGCGGCCGCCTGGCCGTCATGGATGTACCGCACCGAGAACGGAGTCCGGCCGGAGACTGATCCGCGACGCTCCTGCAGTTCTCCATCAGATCCGATGGTCATGCGTCGCACGCGCAGCGGACCTCCGGTTACGTGCAGCGCGAACGCACACCGATCGACAAGACTAGACCAGGCCGACGGCGTCGGAATGTCGACGTCATGTAGGGCGCCTTCGTCGTACTCAAACGCCGATCGCCACAGCGGTTGGGCTGACGAACTGTCGGCAACCTCCGGTGGGGGCTTCTCGAGCCTGAGCACCAGGGGCCTTACTACGGTGAACTCCTCACCGCGCGCTGTCTTCCAGACTCCCAAGGCGTGGCCCTTTTCAATGACGTCAGTTAGGGCGAGGTCCGTGCCCAGCGCTGGCAGTTGCAGCCACGTGCGGTGGCTGGCGTGGCTGTACCCAAAACGCCGTCGAACCCGACCTGGGACGGCTTCGCGCAGCGCCGCGTCAATCGGCATCGCCGTTTCGTCTTCGCCGTCTACCCGAAAAGGGAGCACGAACTCAACGTCGGGTGTGTTGAGCGAATCGAACAACGTGTTCGTCATGAACTCGGGAAGCGGTTCCCGTCCCTGAGCGCCGGGATCGACCTCCCCGGCCAGCGGCGTCCAGCCTGACTCCAGCCGACGTAAGGCCGTGGGGAGGACGGAGAGCAGCAGGGAACGTGGCTCTTCGCGGAGCGCGGCCTCGGCCTCGTCAGCCGAGATAGACAGGCTCCGCCGCAGATGCTCGGCAAGTTCGCTCTGGAGGTCGACGCTAGCGAGGAGGCTCCGCAGCAATGTGACCACTTCGGGAGCGCGGTCGTATGCGACCCCCCTGTATGGCGGCCGCAGCGCCCACCGTCCGTCGACGTTTATCCGGCGCGTGATCCAGTCGATGAGCGCGTGCGTGGCCTGGATCTTGATAACGAAGCGATTACCTATGGGGAGTGACCGCGCGCCGATCTCGGGATCGAGCAACTTCTCGTAGGTCTGGTAGGCGATCCGATCGCGGCCATAGTCAGAGAGCACCACCGCCGTGATCGGACGCATTGCCAATCGACGACCCGCTCGGCCCCGTCGCTGCAGAAAGGACGCCATGTCGCGGGGGGCCTTGTGCTGGATGACTGCCCCGACCCTTGGGTCATTGAAGCCGACTTCCAGCGACGACGTGGCAACGATGATGTCAGCCGTATTGTCAACTCCGGCATCCTGCGACGAAGTCCGCGCGACTCGAAGTCTGCGGCTCATCCGGTTCAGATGTGCGGGCAGATCCCAGGACTGACCATCCCGATAGCGAGCGCCGGCCTGGGACGCCGAGGGCGAGCGCAGGTCGGCAAGGATCTGACCGCCCGCCAACCCCCGCGGGTCTTCGCCCTCCGCGTCACGCAGATTGTCGTGCAGACGATTTATGACATCGAGGTCGTCGGTGAAGGCGAAGGCCACCGATCCATAGATGCCGGGTTGAGTGTCTAAGACCCGCCCGAGCAGCATCAATGTCTGAATGGTGGTTGACAGCAAAGACGCACCAGAGACCGGATCGCCGCGAAGCACAATTCCGTACTCGCGACTCGTCGGGAGCAAGTCAGTGTTCGCGGGGCTGATCTCCCCGACGTTGCCACGCTCCACGCCGGTCAAGTCCGCAAAGAAATCTGCGGCATTGCGCAGTGTCGCTGAGAGCCCGACCATCACCGGACTCGGCGTACCGTGCTGCCGATTGGCGTAGCGCCATCGACGGAGCATTAGCGCCACCTGGGCGCCGTGGACACCTGTGTAGGTGTGCACCTCATCAAGAAGGACCAGGCGGGTGCCGTTCGAACCCTTCCAGCCGAGGACACCTGCGAGGTTGGAATCCGTCGACTGCTTGCTCAACATCTCCGTGGAACTGAACAGGATGTCCGGAGGGTAATCCTTGAGTGATGCCCGGGTCAGGGCGAGCGTGCCCTCCATAGTCTGCTTTCCGCATCTGGGGCAGACCAGTCTCTCCACGCCTTGCAATCGGTCGGCATCGGTCCACACCAGATGGCTGCCGCAGTCGTCGTCCAGGCATGGAAAGTACGGAGCGATCCAACTTTCGCCCTGACGTCGCCATCCCGTGGGGCCCGCCGACCGAGCGAAGTCCTTGGTACTGAACGGAGTGTTGCCGTAAAGCAGTCCAACCCGGCCGGGCCTGCTGCCCGCACCGCGAAGTGGTCCGAGGTCCGTGATAACCCGAAGTGTCTCCCTTGCTTGGTCGCGTAAGAGTTCGTTGCGCGGGTATAGCGCTAACGTGTGCGGGCCCTTCCTAGCTACGTCGATCGTTGCGGCGATGTCCAGCAGCGCAGGTAGATAGAACGCGCGGGTCTTGCCGGAACCGGTGCCTGCCGTGACGATTCGGCCCACCGGATGCGGTTCTCGTAGGGCGGACAGGATCGACCGCGTTGCCTGCACCTGGAATTTGGCCGAGTGGTCGCTGCCAACGACACTGCGTACGACGTGGGTTTGCGCCGTCGTCCAGCCGTCGAGCTGCTCCAGCTCCCCGACCAGATCCGTCACCGTCACAGAACGGGCGGGGTACCTACGTGGAGAGACCCTGAGACGAAAGTCCGCCACCAACGGGCTTGATTGCCGCCACCAATCGACCTTCGTCTGATCCTTGGGGAGCAGTTGCCGAAGGCTCCGCAACAACCGAAGCGTCTCGGCAAGCCGAGTGCGATACCGCGGTTTGATCTCAGGCAATTGGTGCAGCAGGCCGACGTCAAGGAGGTGCTCAAGGTACTGGTCGTTGGACAGCAGGACAGCGCCTCGGGCGGCGTCGAGGTCCAACTGCGCCTCAATGGCCTCACCGACCTCGGAGGCACTGAGGAATCCGTCAACCACGCCCCAGGACAGCAACCCCAGTTCGAGGTCCTCAAGCCGAGTCAGGAGGTCGGGTACACCCGCCCAACGGTCTTCGGTCACGAGGTGCTCAGGAAGATCTGTTCAGCGAGGGACGGTTCGTTGCGGATCAACGCTACCTCCTCGTCTGTGACGTCCGAAAGCGGTAGTCGCCCCCGGTGGGCACTGAAGCGTGCGAGCAGGGCGTTGAGGTCACCAGACTCCTCAATATCCGCGAGAATGTCCTGCACGTGGTCCAGGTTCAATCTGAAGAGCGCGATGTCTGACTTCGTAGGTGCGGCGGCCGCGGACAACTGCAACTTCCGTATCCGCTCCTTGACTTGGGCCTGATTGGGGCCAAGGCGAGGAAGCAGTGCTAGGGGGAGCGCTCTGAGTTGAGTCTCGGCCCATTCGCGCCACGCAGCTTGATCGCTCTGAGCAATTTGGGCGCGTATCCCGGCGACTTCTCGGACTCGTGCATTAAGATACTGGGCCGTCGGACGGCCCTGAGACGCGACCCGATCCCGGAGCGCCTTTGCGGGCTTCTCCAACTCCGTGGGCGTTGCGACGGGCACGTGCGCAGCCGTCAACGCACGGTGCACGACCAGAGCGCTCGCGAAGCCAGTGAGTTCTGCGTCGAGCTTGTTGAGGGCGGTTTGAGTCTGGCTCTGATCTTGCGACGCGCCTTCGTCATCCCGCTTAGCACGCGCCAACGATGCGAGTCGCTTAGCTCGCAGCATCAGCGTCTCGGTTGCTATGACGTCATTCATGTGACTTCCCTTCTTCGCTCGAGGTTGGACCGGCGTTGGGCTCAGTCAGAATTTCGAACCATCGCTCGATAACGCGCTCGATCTCGGCGTCGAGGTCAGCAATCGATCCGCCGTCCGCGGTCGCGTCACGCAGACCCGCATTGATCCATTGAGTGCTCGTTTCCAGATAGTCCACGATCGCGGCCAGGTTTCCCTGGATTTGGGCTCCTACCAGCCCCAACAGGGCGAAGCCGGTCTCCCCATTGGCGGACTCCAACAACTTTTCCAGTTGGGCGATCCCGGCCGCGTTCCAACTGCGCGCTGAGGCGTTGAGGTCGGTCAGTGCAGCAAGATTAGCGACCTTGACCAGACCGTAGGCCTGCCCGGTCGTGGTGGCTTCAATGATGGCGTCCACGGTGTCGGGATAACTGAGACCCTGCGGTAGTTGGCCGCGGATTCTCCCGACGAGGGCAGCCCAGTGGTCGATCTGGTTCTGGCTCGCTCGAATTAGCCCCCTTAGTTCCTTGTCGGCGTCTTCGCACCACTGGGGCACCACTAGCTTGGCGTCCGAGGCCGCTGCCGCCTTGGCCCTACGCACAATCGCAGTCATTCGGTGTACGTCGATCGCATGCACTGCACCACTGCCTTGGGCCGCGCCGACGCCGGTAAGTAGCCGATCGATCGCATCACCCCGCGCCGCAACGTACTTCGTATAGGCGTCCATCCACTCGGGGGAGCGAGCCGATGCGTCGATCCGACCTTTGCCGTCGTCACGCCAGAGCACCGCGTTGATCAGATCGATATCGCTCGGCTTCGCTGGGAGTTGTCCGCAGGCCGCCGCACCCCGCAGCAGTGAGCCGGCGGCATCCGTGAGCGAGTCGTCGTCAATCTCGAGCACCGCCACTATCCGCGCTCGGGCGTGGTCGATGCAGCCGTCCACAAGAGCATCGAGACGAGGCAGCGCCTCGCCGGCTAACTGCGGCAAGCCGGCGCCGATGAAGACCAGGCCGCGCAGCATCATCGCCATCCGAGCGGAGCGCTTCACCGTCACCATTGGAGTCACGTTGAGATGTTCGTCTGAACCTTCTATTGAAACGGTCCGGGTGCCCGCTGGGATCGCCTTAGACACCGTCGGGGCGTCTGGATCCTTGATGACCCGCTCGAACCAGTCCACTCGTGCGATCAACGCTTCCCGAACGACGATGCGGAGTTCACTGGCGAGCGTTGGGGGCATCTTCTTGCCGTTCGCCCAATCATCGATTGCTTCGATCTTCCTTTTGACCGACCGTGGGATCTCGCCCGAGGCATCGTAGTTGCGCGGCCGATCGCCGTCGGTCCGGGCGCGCTCGGTCGTGTCAGTGGGGTGGTCAAACAGGGTCTCGGGGATCGGTTCGTGACCGAACGCGGTTAAAATTCCCTGATCTATCTCCGTGCGACCGCGGTCGCCCCAGAAGTTCAAGACCGTCTCGAGGCGCCCAGCCTCTCCTTCGGAGTAATCAGCCTGGATCTTCTCCTGGACATGTAGCGGCAGGCGCGGCAGCGCCATCCTCGTCGATTCCTCGGCGAGGAAGGAGGGCAGGGGGAACTCGCCAGCTTCAATCACATCGACGTTGTCGTTGAGGACGTCGCGGATCGCTCGGGAGAGGACCTTCCGTGGGTTGAAGTTGGAGCGGCCCTTGCCGTCTGGAGACTTCTCCGCACAGGCATTCACGGCGCGCACAATCGCGAGTTCGTTGTAGGGGTAGAGACCGTAGCCTGTACTCGACACTCCGAATGAACCGTGACACGACGGCTGATAAACGCATTTAGCGCAGGCATTAGGGACGCCCGGGAATTCAGTCTCGAGGGCGTCCTTGCCAACCCGGGCTGCATTCAGATAACGACCAACGAAATCGACCAGCTCCTGCGCGTCGGCCCCCGCAAGGTCCACGTCGACCTCGTATAGCGGCGACGTCGCCTCCGAGCGTCTACGAAAGGTCTCGGGTAGCGACTCGTGGTAATAGCCCGGCGTCACTGCCATCATTGTCCGCAACGTTGCATAGCGCTCAACGCCCTGGACGACTCCGACCTCGACGATCGCGTCGAGCAGGTCGCGGCGCACGCCCTGGATCAGCGCGACGTCCTCGATCAGCAAGACGATCTCTTGACCGACCAACTTCTCGCGAATCTTCTTGAAGGCCTCGCTTACATCACCGACACCGAGGCTGGCAGCTTTGGTAACCGCTACGTCGAGCAGTCCATTGAGCAGGCGCACAGCCTCAGCCTGCATTGGGCCATTGTTGGAAAGCCGGGTGAATAGCTTACGAGTCGCTGCCGCAGCGTCCTTGAGGTTGGCGTAGTCCACGATGTCGAGTGGAAGTTCATCGACGGTGAATTCAAGTGGGATGTCGGGTTCGTCGGGGTCGCGACCATGCAGTGCATGATGGGCACGTCGTTTGATGAACGATCCGGGCCGAAGGAGGTGGCTACGAAACAGAGGATCGAGGAAGAACAGACTCAGTCCGTTCTCCCCGACGAGTGCCTTGCCATGAGGAGTCTGAGACTCGTGGGTGCGGAGTGCCTCAGCCAACTCTGCGAGGATCTTCTGTTCCATCTCCTCGACCGTGACGCCGCTACCAAGGCTTCCGATTTTCCGACGAATATCGTCGAAATCGGGGTCGGCGTGGTCGAGGAGCAGCCTTTCGACAACATCCTTCAGGCTGGTCTCGGTCTTCTGCAGATAGATCACGTGACGTTTCTGCTTCTTAGCGATTTTCGCGTGGGTCCAGCGGACCAGATGAGATTTTCCGGCTCCCGACTCGCCAAGGACTGTCGCTACGAGGACGCCGTTATTCGGCGCGCCTTCAAGGAACTCCCGAAGGACCGTGTCCTCGCTCACCGTTTCGATCCCGTCGCGGCCGCCTCTTCCTCCGCGCCGACTGATCCGCAATGGCGAGTGTGTAGCAAGTAGGACCGCGTCCGAGGGCGTAGCCGCTTCGGTGGGTATCGTGGCGGTGACGACCTCGGAGGACCAGCAAACGACGTTGACCTGTGTATTCATCGGGTGTCTTTCGTGATTGTCACGGCCGAGACGTATCGCGGCTTCCCGTGCTCTTGGGCGTCCGGCAGCGCCATCACACCCGACGGGTCAGACTGGTACGTCATAGTCAGAAGGTGACGTTCCTCTGCGCTCGCCAGCGCGAGTCCGAGCGCGCGCACACCTCCATCCGAATCGTCGCCGAGGCCCGGATAGGTCGCACTCGGATGGCCAGGCAGAACCGGCAACTCATTGCGGAGAAACTCAAGCAGACTGCCGATCGGGATTTGCGCTCCCTTCGCTAGCGGCTCACCGAATGGATACCGGATGGCATCAATGACCGCGACGGTAGGGTCGGGGACGACCTTCGCCCCGGTCACTTTTTGACCGGAACCGGTCACCATTGACGTCAACGCCGGCCGGCCAAATCCGAGCGCCTCGCACCAGGAACGGAAGGTGTTCCAGTGAGCACCGTTCGTGAACAGTTTCGTGGGCATTACTGGCGCTACGTTGACCGAATAGTCCAGTGGTTCCGTCGGCGACTGGCGCAGCAACCAGATCAGCCCCGCGCGGACATCGGGCGCGCCCTCGAAGCCGTCCCCCAACTCGTCCGGCGGCCTGACAAGGCGGTTGCGCAAAAGGCGCAGAAACGCGTGCGGGCTGTCGACCTTCGCGCAACTGTGCAGGCCCTCGCCAGAGCGCTCAACAAGCCTGAATTCGACCAGGCCAGCGAGCGCGCGTTTGACGTGTGCGCCATCGCCGGGGGTATGGGCTCGCATAGCTTCGGGGACGACCAGGGCGAGGATCTCGTCTCTATTCAGATCCGGGTAATCCATGATGGCCCAATAGGTCAGCCAGAGGGCTTGCGGAAACCCTGCCGCCGGGTTCGGGTTCAGAATGTCCACATTAAAGTCCCTTGAGGAGTGAGGCGGCCGAAATTGCTGAATCTGCGGTGTCACGAAGCATCCATCCGGGCTTGCCCGGATCAGGCGTGTCCTTCGGACCGACGATGTATGTGGGGAGGCCCAGTCTGACCCGCTCTCGGATATCCTCGTCCAGTTCGGGCTTCGAAAGGACCGCGGCAATCGGCCCTGGGTATGTATGGATCAGGGGCGTAGCGGAGTCCGGATCGTCGCGAATGATCGGTGACTGAGTCACCGCTCGCTGCAGCTTGGCTGTCAACTTCTTGGAGGCACCCCAGAAGACATGTATTTGCCGCTGGGCGAGTCGGACAAGAAGTTGTTCAATGTCGTCGCCGTCGTCGTACCACGCGAACAGGGAGGCATTTCCCGACCGCCACGGCTCCATGGCATCCCCGCCCGCCCGCGGGCTCGGAAGCGGCGGACAGGGCTCGGGAGGGTGGATTCCCGGCGACGCCTGTGGCGCGCGACGGCACGCCGGACACCCCCGGCACGCCGGACTGGTGCCGAACGATCCGCCGTCGATCCTGACCCGATAGTGGCGGGCAACGGTCCGGCCGACGCACGCGCCACCATCGACAAGGGTCAGCAAGGAAGCCAGGGCAGCGCCCTGGGCGGTCCGAACCTCATCCCGTACGCGTCCTAGCGCTTCACGCCAACCATGCTCGCTCTGGTATACCCCGTTGACCAACTCAAACTCGATGAAGTCCTCGATCTGTTCGTTGAACGTCGTGCGAGCTTCCTGCTGCGCCTCTAGGGACTGGTCCTCGTCCGCAATGAACATCGGTACCCGCAGCCTTATAATCCCGGCCTGTGCCATCAAGACGAGCGTCTGAACATTCCATTGGGCGCTCCGACCGAAGCCCTCGAGCATGTAGGAGGGAAGGGTGCTCTTTCGTACTCGATAACGCAGATCTGTGAGCCGTACCCCCGATTGCAAAAGGCGGCGCCAGCGTTCCCAGCCCAACTTATCTCCGATCATGGAGACATCGTTGAGACTCGCCGCGATCCGGCCGTCACGGGGACCGCTGCACAGATAGGCGACCGATGGTCGTCCATCACGGCCGCTGCGGCCGACCTCCTGGTAGTACCGGTCGATGGTCTCCGGCAGGCAGGCGTGCACCACACTCCGAACGTTCGCCATGTCTAGACCCAGTCCGAACGCCGAAGTTCCCACCACGACATCAAGTGAGGTCGGAGAATCTTCGCCGTCTGTCTGGTAGCCGCGCCAGCGCTCCAACACCGTACGTCGTTTGTCGTCCTTCGACCGACCAGTCACACTCTCGACGCGAGCCAAGCCCGCCCCACGCAGACGAATGACCCATTCCTCGGCGTCAGCGACGGTCGTGGTGTACAGGATCAGCGGCCGCGGTAGGCAGCTGAGTGCCTCGAGGACATCGGCCTGTCGCGCCCGCTCATCGAGATGATTCGTCAGGAAGTAAGCCGGCTCGGTACGGATCTCCGAGCCCCACACCACCGAGACCGGGTCTTCGCCCATGGCAAACAGGCGGGTTAGCAGCTCTACCGGACGCTGCGCCAAGGTCGCGCTGAGCATCAGCACCGACGGCTTCTTACTCGCAGGAGCGCGCGCGTGCGCCTCCCTGATAAGTCCAGGCATGATTTGGAACTCTGGTCGGAAGTCAGTCCCCCACTGGTCGACTAGGTGTGCCTCGTCAATCACGATCTGCTGCAGGATCCCAGCATCCGCGCAGGCTAGGAGCGCGGGAGCGAGACCGGTCACGAACGCCTCCGGAGAGGTGTACAGGAGTCGCTGGCTGCCGTTGCGCACCGCGTCCCGCAACTGCCGCTTCAATTCTGGCGCGAGACTTCCGACGTAGGCGAACCTTCCGTGAGGGCTCAATTCCCGCCCACGCAGTTGCGCTTCCTCGCTGGTGCGACGCTCCATATCGAGCGCTAAGACCACAGTCGGGACGACCACGATCGTGACCCCTCGGTCTGACAACAGCGCCTTGGACCAGGCGACGGCGGTCTTGCCTCGCCCAGTGGGGAGCGCGACGACGAGAGAGCCGCCGTCGTTGAGCACCGCTGCCCGGGCAGCCTGACGTTGGGGTTCGCCTCGATAGTGCTCATAGCGGTGCGCAGTAGTCCAGAACGGGTCCGCCTCAACAAGATTGGTGAGGTCCGGATCGGCGTCGACGTACGCAGCAAGGACCTGCGAGATCGCAAGTTCCGCCGCGGGCGCCTGGTCGTCGGCAGAGCTAGGCGCCCAGTCGAGCGCGCGTACGGCACGAAGTCCGCCGACGATCTGGCCGGCGGCGCACTGCACGGCCTCCCACTGAGCACTCGTCGGCCAGGGAGGTCCTGCGGGCACCGTCAGCGCGGGATTGCCCGCATAGGTCACCTTTGCCGTGATCAGCACTTGTCTGATCAGGCATGCCAGATCGCGCCAACCCGCTTCAACCGTCCCAAGGTGGGGCAGCGCGTCGAGGGTGCGTCGGCAGGCATCGCTGACAACCAACCCGGACCCGCGCGCGTATGGCTCCGGCCACCGGTTCAAGGCGTCCTGAAGCACGGACAGATCGTCTCTAGACATAGTCCGTCCAGGACTGTGCGGAAACCACGACACAGCTGACGCTGCTCAGACGTAGCACCGGAGATGACACCGCGGTCGCGATGGCACGACTGGTAGCGATCTCCGCCTCTAACAAAGCCGAGTCCATGACGAAGCCGGCCGCGCGTGACCGGGCTCTGCTTTGTGCGATCAACATGTCGGCGTCCCCGTTAACCTTTTCCGCCGCTCGACGTGATGCTTCGACGACGTCGGAAATATGTTCAACGTGGTGTCGTGCGACGGAAAAACAACCCTCCGCTACCGCAGCCAGGTTGGCCTCGCCACCGAGCAGGGTGTGCAGCGCCGCGATACGATCCGGGTTCAGATTGACGTCGCCTTTGTCCTTCCTTAGCGGTTGGCTGAGGTACTCAGCGAAGGTAGGGTCAAGAACCGGGGAGCTCGTGTCCGACGGAATCCATACCTGCTGATATTGGGGCGGGAACGCCGTGTCAGCACGCCTCCTCGCGACTGGCTCAACTTCGCCGAGCCCGACCATCGCACTGACAATCGGGTCCAACGCGGCTTCGACGACGAAGTCGAATCCGAACACTGGGAGTGGCTCGAGTGGCCAGCGCGGATTGAGGCGCCACATGGCAACCGCCTGGCCCCGATCGTCTAGGTTGAGCAGCAGTTCGATCCCATCCATGAATGGATTCCCGCGGCGAAAGAGACGCCGGTCGCCGGCCGTCCAGCGATCGAAGACCCCGGTGCGCGAGCCTTCGACACGAAGCAGCCTGCTTAGTAGACGCTCACTCAGCAGTGGCTTGTTCTGATAGTCGCGTTCGAACGTCGTGCTGCCGTCGCGATTTGTGCGACCGACGAACCGAAAGCCTTCGTTACCTTCGATCAGGCTGCGGTAGGCGGCTTCGATGCCGGCGGAGTCCTCTTCGTAGCGGGCGATCGCGCTTGCCACCGCCTCGCCGTCGATCTGCGAGCCATAGCTGGACTCGAGCGCGTCGAGTTCGTTGACGCGGCGCTTCTCACGCTTGAGAGCCTCTCGAATTGGCTCGGCCCGTTCGACGAATTCGTCTAGGCCCTCCGTCAGCAAGACAGTCCAGAGTTCACCAACGAGGTCCTCCACGGCTTCGTGGAAGGCGGAGATGGAGCCACTGAAGATCTCGAACCCTCGGACAAGCACCTTCAGCCAGGATGCGGGGATCCCCGTGTGATCGTCGTCGGCGACAACGAACTGCGTGGTAGCACGCTGGTGCCCGTAGCGGTCGAGTCGGCCGATCCGCTGTTCCAACAGGTTCGGGTTTGACGGCAGTCGAACGTGGAAGGCTAGGTCCGCGTCTTGGAAATTTCGCCCGATCTCGCCGGAGTCGTCAACGACGAGCACTCCACCCGACTTCAGCCATGCTGCCGTCGCTTGTTCCCTCTCAGTTTCTGTCTGGCTGCGAACGTGGGCGTGGACATGATTCACGACGCCTTGGTTGACTGGGATGCGAGCAACCAGATCCCCTGCTAGCTCGCCACGCCCGCAGAAGGCGATCGCCTTCGCCGGCGCCTGGCAACGCTGCGCGATCGCAGTCGCCAACGCTTCCAGGCCATCGATGGGCATCTGGGCCCGGAGTATGTCTAGAAGGTCAGTCTCGAACTCAAGAACTGGGGCCGCGACGAGAGCTTCAGATTCGATCGCAGAAAACGACCCTGGGGTCTCACGGCCGTTGATCCGAAAATCCAAGACATTGCAGAGATCGGTCACCGGCCCACCGACCCGGGACAGCAGCACCGCCAGGACCGGACCAAACGGAACGGGGTCCATCTCGTTATCCAGAATCGCTTCCGCACAGCGATTGACCCAGGTGGCGATCGCAGCGGCCCCAGCTGATGCCTCCAGCGCCTCGAGTCGGATGACCTTTGGCCGGAGACGTCCCGTAAATTCGAATGGAGTTAACAGGCCTTCGTCGTCGAGAGTCTGCATTGCGACGACGTGCCGCCTGTTACGAATTACTCGATGGTGGAGTCGGTAAGTTTCGGACACATGTGTTCGGACCGCGGCAACTGCACGCCGGAGTTGCTCGAGGTCGACGTGTTTGGGGTCGGTGCCCGCGGGTCCATACACCTTCATCGCGCGTTGCATCACAGCTTGAACAGCCTCGTCGGCGGGGATCTGTCGCCGAATCTGATCGAATTGGATCTCCAGCAACTCCGGGTTGTCCGCATCCGGTTCCTCATCGAGTCCGAAAACGGCGGCCGCGAGCTCGTGTCGTGACTCAAGCAACCGCTCGAATGAGTCACGGTCTTCCCACCGAAACATTTGCGGGTCGAGCAGGTGAAGTAGGGCCAGATGGGTTGTCACGCCCCGGGAGAAAGGGGTGGCCGAGAGCATCAGGATCCGAGGTGCCCGGTGAGCCACCGCAGCCAACTCGCGATAGGGCGAGGCTGACGGACTTGCGGTACGCGCCAGCAAGTGGGCTTCGTCGATTACGAGCAGGTCTACGTTCACCAGAGCCGCCCATCCGCCGACGTCCCCGTGACCGACGATTCGGACCGGGCTCGATCCGTCGGCCGTCGGGAAATCGTCCAGGTGGAACTTGGTGTGTAGCTCCGCTTTCCACTGAGGTACCAGAGCGTCGGGAACAATAACGCCGATCTCTCGGCGGCCGGCCCCGTCGATCAACAGTTGCCGCATCACCATGCCAGCTTGGATGGTCTTGCCCATCCCGACTTCGTCAGCCAGCAGGTACCGCTGAACTGGATCGTGGATGATGCGTAGCGCGGCACTGATCTGGTGCGGGTGGATGCGCACAGAGGAGGACGTGATCCCCGTGGCAGAACCCGTGGCCGAACGCTCGGCTAGCAGCAGGCGTCGTACTGGTTGGCGGACGTCACGGTATCGAGGGGTCTCATTTGCACCCGCGAGCAGGACCTGCAGTGGATCGCGCGGAACCTTCTCCCATCGAACGAAGATCTGATCTTCGGGGATGTCGGTGTCCATCGAGGAGTTAGGCAAGCGCACGAAGTAGCCCCCCGGTCCGCCCCCCACGACACGCCCGGCACGCCAACGTCCTCCACCGTCCACGAAGAACACCCTCGTCTGCTCCCCCAGCAAGACTCGTCGTACATCGGGTAATGGAAGCCACCGTGACCCGACGACGGGTTCGGCGGCCGACTCGAAAAAGTCGACCCGCACCCGGCCGTCGCTGAGGTCACCAACCCTGCCAATCCCGGGCGCTCCGGTGAACGTGACAACGCAGCCAACGGACAGCTCCGACGGCGTCGGCGGTCCGTCACGTTGCATCCGCCCGTCTGACATTCCCAGACTCTAGCCTTGAGGTTCCGAGATCAAGAGCCGTGGCTCGTCAAGATCGACCCGGCGGTGCGTTGGCCATCACAAGGATCGTCCCGTCCCGCTTCCCTCGGGGGCAGAACGACGAGGGCGATCCTCGGACCGGCTAGCAGGTTGGCCCACCCGACGGGCCAGAGTCGGGCTTCTCGGCGTCCCAGCCACTCGCGCCGAACTGCCGTCTGACCAGTATCCGTGTCAGACCCCTGTGGTCGAATGACAGTAAGGTAGTTTGTGGCATAGCGGCACGGTCCGAAACTGCACTATCGAGGTCTCATCGAGGGTTGCAGTTTCAGGGTCAGGTCGAACGCAACCGCTTCGAGGAGGAACTTGTGACGACCAAGCCAGCGGTGATCCTGTTGAGTGGGGGGCTAGACTCGGCGACAGTCCTGGCGATCGCGAAGGACAAAGGTTTCGAGCCCCACGCGATCAGTTTCCGATACGGCCAACGTCACGACGTCGAACTTGACGCGGCCAGACGCGTCGCAGCCGCCAACAACGTGGACCGGCACGTGATCGCTGAGATCGACCTGCGTGTGTTTGGAGGATCAGCGCTGACGGCTGACCTTGACGTTCCGCATCACGCGAGCGTCGATGATCTTGACGATGGCGGCATCCCGATCACCTACGTCCCCGCGCGTAACACAATCTTCTTGTCGTTCGCGCTGGCCTGGGCCGAGACTCTGGGGGCCAGCGACGTATTCATCGGAGTCAACGCTCTGGACTACTCGGGCTACCCGGACTGCCGGCCGGAGTACATCGCCGCTTATGAGCAGATGGCGAACCTGGCAACCAAAGCGGGCGTCGAAGGCACTCAGCGACTGAAGATCCATACGCCTCTGATCAATCTCACGAAAGCCGAGACGATCGCCAAGGGCCTGGCTTTAGGAGTGGACTACTCGCTCACTCACAGTTGCTACGACCCTACAGTCAGCGGTCAGGCCTGCCGTACATGTGACTCGTGCCTACTACGGCGACGGGGCTTCGCAGAACTGGGGATGACCGATCCGGCGCTCGGTGTCGCGAGCCGCAGGCCGTGACCTACCGACTAAAGGAAATCTTCTACACATTGCAGGGCGAGGGTGCCCATGCTGGACGCCCTGCGGTGTTCGCGAGGTTCGCCAGTTGCAACTTGTGGACGGGCCAGGAGAAGGACCGGCTCCGGGCAGTCTGCCGGTTCTGCGACACCGACTTCGTAGGTATTGACGGACCCGGCGGTGGCCGCTTCGCGACCGCGGACGCGCTTGCCGACGCAATCGACTCCACCTGGGCGGGGCAGCCCAATCCTTCTGTAGAGCGGTATGTGGTCTGCACCGGCGGTGAACCGCTCCTACAACTGGACGCCCCAGCGATCGACGCCCTTCATACGCGGGGCTTCACTGTGGCTGTCGAGACGAACGGCACCCAACCGGCGCCGGTCGGGCTGGATTGGATCTGCGTCAGCCCGAAGGCCGACGCGCCGCTCGTGCTGGTCACCGGTGACGAACTCAAACTCGTCTACCCCCAAGAGACCGCCCAGCCCGAGAGGTTTGAGCACCTGTCTTTCGAGCGGTTCCTCTTGCAGCCCATGGACGGGCCTGACCAGGACAAGAACACCCGTCTTGCCGTCGAGTACTGCCTCGCCCACCCGCAGTGGCGTCTGAGCCTGCAGACCCACAAGTACCTAGGGATCGCATAGTGGATATCTTTCGCGAGTTCAGCTTCGAAGCCGCACACCGACTTCCGCACGTCCCGGAGGGACACAAGTGCGGGCGACTGCACGGACACTCCTACCGCATCGAGGTCCACGTGCGCGGCGATGTCGATCCGGTCACCGGCATGGTGATGGATTTCGCCGAGATCAAAGCCGCGTTCCGACCGCTTGAGGACATGCTTGATCATCACTATCTCAACGAGGTCGAGGGACTGGAGAACCCCACGAGCGAGAATCTCGCCCAATGGGTTTGGAAGCGCATCGAGGGAACCCTCCCGCTCTCGGGAATCGTGGTCCGCGAGACATGTACCTCCGGAGTCGCGTACCACGGGGATCAATCATGACCCTCGAGGACGTGCAGAACCGGCCCGACAGCCGCGGCATCGCGATCGACGCAGTCGGCGTCAACGGTCTGCGCTACCCGATCTCCGTTCTCGACCAGGCACTCGCCAAACAGGACACGATCGGCGAGATCTCCATGTCCGTAGCGCTGCCCGCAGAGGTCAAAGGCACCCATCTGAGCCGATTTCTTGAAATCCTCACCGAACACTGCGGCGAACTGACCCAGCGCACCATTCCGACCGTGCTCACCGAGATGCAGGATCGGCTCGGCACGACAGATGCTCAACTCACGGTGGCATTTCCCTACTTCCTGCCCCGGTCTGCACCGGTCAGCGGCGCCACGGCCCTGATGGACTATGCATGCCGCTTCCGCGCTCGACTCTCAGCGGTAGTGTCTGAGTTCGCCCTCCAGGTCGCGGTCCCGGTCACAAGCGTGTGCCCCTGTTCCAAGGCGATCAGCGACTACGGAGCACACAACCAGCGCGGCCTCATCACGATCGAGGTCTGGCCCCGTCAAGCCGACGGAGAGTTCGATCTCATCTGGATCGAGGATCTGATCTCGATCGCCGAAGCCTCCGCGTCGAGCCCGGTTTATCCGATCCTCAAACGCACCGACGAACGCCACGTCACCATGGCCGGCTACGACAAGCCGGTCTTCGTCGAAGACATGGTTCGCGAAGCCGCCCGCGAGTTGGAAGCCGACGATCGCATCGCCGCGTTCACCGTCGAAGCAGTCAACGACGAGAGCATCCACAACCACGGCGCATTCGCGCGCATCCACCACCCCGCAACCGCGCGAGCCTCCGAAACCGCGTGACTGCGATGAGTCCGCAACGCCCTCGCATCCACATCGTGGTGACGTGCACCAACCGCAAACGCCAGCCCGTGCCCGCAAAGTTGCATCTACGGGAAGTCACCGGCGTCCGAACTGAAACGCGCATCAACCACTGGACGCAGCGACTGACTTCGAGCGATGTTGGCACGGTTAGCGCTGAGGACCTCTACGCCGGCGAGCATTGGGACATCGCCCGTAATCTACCCAGCTCCGCGACTGGCTTCGCTAAGGCCACACTCTGGGTGGCGTCCGCTGGCTGGGGACTCATCGCAGCAGACGCCCAGATTCGCCCGTACTCGGCTACGTTCGCCGCAGGCCACGCGGACTCAGTTCCACCCGGCCGCGACGGCACACGAGCGTGGTGGAACGCAGTAGCCGCATGGTCCGGCCCGAACACGGCAGGTCCCCGCTCACTTACTGCGTTGGTTGCCGAGCACCCTCGCGACCGCATTCTGTTCGTACTCTCGCAGCCCTACTTCAGCGCTTGCACTGATGATCTCGAACGCGCCCTGGCCACCGCACGCGACGCCCAGGTCAGCATCGTAGCCGCCGGCGTCGCAGCGAACCCGCGCCTCGCCGGATGGCAACTACCCGCCAACGCCCGACTACAAGACCGCCTCGGTGGCACTCGCGGGGCACTCAACGTTCGTATAGCCAGCGCATTGCTCAATGCCGGCCTGACTGACCACGCCGCAATGCATCGCTACCTCACCCGATCGCTGGCGAAGGCTCCGTCGCTGACGGTGTACGCGAGAAGCCGACTCAGTGATGCAGCAGTCAGCGCGTTCATTCGAACCCACCACGCACAGGACTCGACCGTCAGTCGGACCGGACTGCTTCGTCAACTCCGCGACGCGGGCATGGCCTGCGAACAAAATCGATTTGCCGCGATACACGCCGCCACCGTGGGAGGCACTTCATGACCACACGGACCAAACGTCCCACCCTGGACCGGCGAGCGCTACGACTAGAACAGACGAACGGTACCTACCTGTATGTATTCAGCCTGACCGCGCCGGAGATATTGCAACTCGCTGGAATCTCCCGGGTCAGCCGCGACGAGGCCGGCGAACTCATCGGCTACCAACGACCCGAAGTTCGCAACCACGTCAACGAGATCGTCGAATACCTCGACAGCGACAATGTCGTGTTCCCGAACCCCATCATCATCGCGCTGCCCTCCACGGTCCGGTTCGTCTCCAGTCGCGGCACCAAACCGAACACGACGGATGAGGCTGCGTGCAACGGCACTCTCGAAATCCCGTTGCCGGTTGGCAACGAACCACAGCCTGGATGGATCGTCGACGGCCAGCAGCGCACCCTCGCCCTCGCCAAGGCTCGACGCCAAGACCTACCGGTGCTGGTGACTGCCTTCATCACCGACGATGTTGATGTACAGCGCGACCAATTCATGCGCATCAACAACACCAAGCCGCTACCACGCGGACTTGTCACTGAACTCCTTCCGAGCATCACCAGCCCACTGCCACCGCGACTAGCCGCGAGCCAAATTCCCTCTGCGCTGTGCGACATTCTCAACCGCGACGAATCGTCTCCCTTCGCTGGCCTCATCCGACGTTCGTCCACCAACAAGACCGAGCGGTCTCAGGCTGTCATCACCGATACCAGCATCGTGAAGATGGTGAAAGATAGTCTCAATTCCTCCGGAGGCTGTCTCTACCCGTATCGAAATTTCACGACCGGCGAGACGGACTCCCTGAGCGTCCTCCGGACAGTGACAATCTACTGGGCCTGCGTCCGCGAAACCTTCCCTGACGCTTGGGGGCTCCCGCCCGAGAAGAGTCGGCTCATGCATGGGGCAGGGATACGCGCGATGGGCCGCCTCATGGACAAGATCATGTCACCGCTAAACCTGGATGATGTGCTCACGTCGAAAGTCGTCATGGCCGAACTGGAACTCGTCGCGCCCTGCTGCCGATGGACCGCCGGGAGTTGGGACGAACTTGGCAGGTCGTGGGATGCGGTCGAGAACACCACGCGGCACATCAACGAACTTTCCAACTACCTGATCCGAGTCCACACCCAGGCCAAGATGGCCCGCCGATGAAATTCTTCTTCCCCGACAGCCAGGATCAAATCGACCCATCGTTTGACTTCATCAGCGAGGAACGATCGATCTATCGCGTCCGGCAACGCGATGACCACTATGCCCACGAAGCACTTCGCGCCTCGCCCTTCGACGGCTTGCTCGTCTCGAAGGCGATCGTCGACGGACTGCCCGGGGCGGCTGGCAAGTACACAGCCCCACAACGTCAGCGGCTCTATCGCGTTGGAGTCCGCGACTTCTTTCGCCTCGACGAGCGTCACGATCGTCGACTCGAGACGATGGGTGACTGCGGCGCGTTCACCTACGTGCGCGACGACGTGCCGCCGTACACCGCCGATGAGGTGGTCGACTTCTACGAAGGCTGCGGATTCGACCTGGGCATCTCAATCGATCACGTGATACTCGGCTACGACAAGACTGCAGACACCGACGCCAGTCACCCTCATCGGGATGGCTGGCAGCAGCGTCAACAGATCACCCTCGAACTCGCTGCAGAATTCCGCTCACGAGCCCGGGCTCGAAAGGCGCGGTTCACACCCGTCGGGGTCGCGCAAGGCTGGAGCCCAACGTCTTACGCTGCCTCGGTCTCGGCCCTGCAGAAGATCGGCTATAGCCGGGTCGCGATGGGCGGCATGGTGCCGCTGAAGACTCCAGACATCCTGGCGTGCCTTGAGGCAGTCAACGTCGTGCGCAAGTCATCCACTCAACTGCACCTTCTGGGCATTTCCCGATGCGAGAACGTCGAAGCCTTCGCCGCCAACGGCGTCACCAGCTTCGACTCCACCTCGGCGTTTCGGCAGTCGTTCAAGGATGACCACGACAACTACTACGCGCTCGACCGAAACTACTCGGCGCTGCGTGTCCCTCAGGTTGACGGCAATCCGAAGCTCAAGGCCCGCATCCGTGCAGGGCAAGTCTCCCAGGCGCAAGCGATCAAACTCGAGCGTCAGTGCCTGCAGGCAGTGCGCCGCTACGACACCGGCACCGTTACGATCGAGACCGTCCTCGAGTTGCTGAGGGAGTACGACCAACTATGCGACGGCCGCAAAGACCGCACGGCCTCGTACCAGCAGACACTCGAAGCCCAGCTATGGCGTGACTGCCAATGCGGCTTGTGCGAATCAGCGGGCATCGAGATCGCGCTTTTTCGTGGTTCGGAACGCAACAAGCGTCGCGGGTTCCACAACCTGCACGTATTTCGCCAGCGGCTCGCCCGCGAACTGGAAGGCACGGCAGCATGACGACCTCTCGGCGACGCGGCGACCTGACCTCGCCCCCGATCGAACAGGAACTTCGACTCCCCGCTCTGCAGGTACGGCAGGGACCCAATCGGATTCTGTACAGCTTTGCGGTCGACGGCAAAGAACTACCGCGCTTCGCGACGGTCTCCCGCATACGCCGCGACACCGATGCTGGTATCCAGGGGTACCAGCGACCCGAGGTGCTTTCGCACATCACCTCAATCCGCAAATACCTTGAGTCCGAGGATCCGATGATCCCGAACGCGATCGTCATCGCGTTCGACAAGCGCGTCCTGTTCGAACCGAGCGGGCCCGCCGACGCCTACGCATGCCCGGGCACCCTCGTCATCCCCATCGACGACCAGGGCGCCGACGCAGACAAGCCGGGTTGGGTCGTCGATGGCCAGCAACGCTGCGCCGCAATCCGAGAAGCGCGAGTCGAATCGTTCCCAATCTGCGTAACCGCCTTCATCACCGAGTCAGACGCCGAGCAGCGCTCCCAGTTCATCCTCGTCAACTCGACTAAGCCGCTGCCTAAGGGTCTCATCTACGAACTCCTGCCATCGACGGTCGGCGCACTGCCCGTTGCGCTCCAGGTCCGACGCTTCCCCGCAACCCTGCTGGAGCACCTCAACTACGACTCCGACTCGCCGCTACAGTCGCTGATTCAAACCCCGACGACGCCCGAGGGTGTCATCAAAGACAACTCCATTCTTCGGATGCTCGAGAACAGCCTCAGCGACGGTGCCCTCTACCCCTACAGATACGCCGGCACCGGCGAGGGCGATGTCGACTCCATGCTGGCGATGATCAAGGACTTCTGGACGGCCGTCCGCGATACATTCCCAAGCGCTTGGGCACTACCCCCCCGCCGGTCGCGTCTAATGCACGGGGTGGGAATCATCGGCATGGGCTACCTCATGGATGCCATCGGCGATCGGTATGCACACATCCGAACGCCCACAGTCGACGACTTCCGTTACGAACTAGATGAGATCGCCGATGTATGTGAATGGACCAGCGGAACATGGAGGTTCGCACCGGATCATCACCGCAAATGGAACGACCTTCAGAACACTCCCGGTGACATTCGACTGTTGTCGAACTACATCCTTGGGGAGTACCGCGTGCAAACAATGGGTCGGCGCGTGCGGAGGCAACAGCGCGCCTGACCAAATCAGGCGCCGGGCCGGGCCCTGACGCCTCCTCGACAGCAGCGACGACGAGGCACAGCGGGTCTACATCGTGAGCGTCGACCACAGAGCAGACATCTACCGCCAGCGCTGAACCGAGTCCCCCAGCTAGGAGGCCGAGCCATGCATGGCGAGACCTGCAGCACGCGCACCATCGAAACAGGCGGCCGCTCGCTCCTCGTCGAGTCCCCTGCGCCCGGGCCGCTGCACGACTTGTGCGCCCAGTGCCTCGATGCGCCGGCTCACCTGGGGGTGGCGGCTCAACAGCCGAGCGACCAGGCCCACTCGCCGCGGCTGTTGACCGGCGAGGACCTGCAGCGCGCCCGCCAGTTGCGGACCCACCCCGACATCGGCGGCATACCGATCGGCTGCGTACTCGCTGCGACGACTCACCGCGGCATCGGCCAGCGGACACACCACCGCGCACACCGCGACCGCACTGAGCACGATCGCGACGGCCCAATGTCGTTGCTGCACTGACGTGGACCCTGTCGCCGTTGTCGGTTCAGGTCGCCAGGGTTTGTAGGTTCTCAGGTTCGGGGTTCGGCCGCCAGGTGGCGGCGACCTCGGTCGGGGTGCGGTAGCCGATCCCGGAGTGGGGTCGGTGGTGGTAGTGCTGGATGTAGTCGGTGATCTCGGTCCTGGCCTGGTGGATGGTTTCCCATTCGGCGCGCCACGCGCAGCGTTTCTTGAACTGGCCGAACCAGGACTCGATGAAGGCCTGGGATTCGGGGTCGCGGTAGCCGCCACGGCGGTGGGTCACACCGCGCGCCGAGAGATGCTTGCGGAAGTCTCGGCTGGTGAACTGCGAGCCGTTGTCGCTGCCCAGCGTGAGCCGACCCGGTGGGACCTGCCGGTCGCGGATGCCCTGTTCGATGCAGGCGATGGCCTCCTGGGATCGGGTTCTGAGGTCGAGGCGCCAGCAGGCGACCTCACGGGTGCAGCAGTCCACGGCGACGTGCAGATAGACCCAGCCGTGGGCGGCGGTCCAGACCAAGGTCGCAGTCCAGATGCCAGAGCTCATCCGGTCGGGTGACACGGAAGTAGCCCGGCCGGCGCCGCCGGTCGGTGTTGCGGCTGCGCTGCAGCAGCCGGTGCTGGCGCATCACCCGCTGCACCCGCTTGCGGTTGACCGGCTCGCCCAGCTCGCGGGAGGCCAGGGCGGCGACCATGCGGGTGCCGTCGGTCGGGTTCGCCTTCGCGACCTCCACGATGGCCTCGTCATCGGCCCTGCCGCGGCCGGGGCCGGCTCCGGCCGGGCGTCGGCTGATCGGGCGATAGACCGACTGCCGGCTGACCTGCAGCACGCGCGTCACGACCGCCGGGCGGTGGCCCTGGGCGATCAGGGCGCGGGACGCAGGTGACGCGCTCGTTCACTCCCAGCCCCGCAATGCTTCCCCCGCGATGTCGAGCTCGTAGGTCTTGCGGCCCAGCGCCCGCTCCAGCTGCGCGATCTTCTTCCGGGCCTCGGCCAGCTCGGCCGCCTCGGGCGGCTTCTTGTCCCGCGGCGTGCCCAGCGCGGTCTTACCGCCCTCCAGCAGCCGCTCCCGCCACTGATAGAACAACGCCTCGCTGATCTCGTACTCGCGACAGACATCGCGCACCCCGCGATCACCGCGCAGGCCCGCCAGGACGATCTCGATCTTCTGCTCCGGAGTGAACATCCGGTACTTCCGGGTCTCGCTCATCAGCCCTCCCATGGGCGATCAGAGCGACCATCCTCCCAAAGAACAATCAGGAAGGAACCGTCAACGACCCACCGGGGTCCGCGTCACCGGGGTCACAAGGGTGTGCACCTTCCGACCGCCCCGAACGACCAAGGCGTCTCGACGGCAGTTCCGCGTTGACTCGTTGCAGCCGAGTGGCGGTGCACACCGAATTAAACTGGTTTCGGGCTCAAGTCCGGGCGGACGCCGCTCTTTCCGAGTCGACATCTTTAGCTACTGCCGCGCTCGCCACGGTCCCATCCACCGAGTGCCGATCCTTGGCGCTGATACATTCCCGAGTCACAGAAGCACTGCGCTGATGGCGTGGCCAAGTCTATCTATGAATTCGAGTGCAGTCGAGGCAGTCGCCTGGTTGATCGGATATCTGTGAAGTCTCGGAGGCGTCGGATCCAAGTCGGCCTCGTGGGCAATGAGATTGCGTCTGTCGATTATCAACTTCAGCTGATTTTTCACAACTTGATCTGGGTCTAGTCTTCCAACGCGAACGACACCGAGTTCACGCGCGACCTCCTCCCAGAGCTTAACGTCGCTAACTAGACGTACAGCATCCGCAACTTTGTCGGGGTGTTGGAACGATTGGGTCTTTTGTTGTTCTCGTATTTCGTTCTCAAGCCAAGCGCCCGAACTGAACCGAGATCGATCTGCCTCAAGAGCTTTGTGTACCGAATCAAGACTGACGCGGAAACGACTAAAGGCAGCGGGCCATGAGGCACGGGGGGAGGTTCGCAGGGATATCATGCGACTCCGAACTTCGTCGTGAATAAAGTAGTCAAACGCACTTACACCCTGAACAATTGACGCGCGATACATATCCGACACGTCAACTGCAGAACTAACAAGCGCAGAGATCGAAGCGGCTGAAGCGGCAATGTCAGCTGCGTAATGCATGTTCCTCTCGAAAGTTTGGAGCTCATCAACTGGCAACGTCGGCCGACCCAGAGGCGGTTACTACATTCATGACTCGCGTAGCAAGACTTTCGAACTGTTGGTTGAAAGCGTCGCGGGAAGTCTCCCAGTTCTCTTGCACCGAACCAACCGCACCAAGCTGTGCGGCCGACAAAGCAAAGACTGGCGTTAGGAATTCCTGCGACTTAGCGATTAGACTATTAAACTCTGCGATTTGCGCTAAGCAGAAGTCATCAGATATCCCGTTAGAGGCGTAAAGCTCCTCCGGCAAGAGCAAACCTGCCCCACCGAGGGCCGGTGCGAGTTTTGTTCGCACCGCTTCACCCACTTCGTCAATCCAGCGCTGAAACGCTGCAGCAGGTTGTCCTGCACGCGGGCGAAACTTTTGAATAATTGTGCCAATTAACTTTAGCCGTGGTTCGGGAAAGGGGTACGCGGCATCGCGCAGCACAGGCAGTGCCGACGCCTGCTGTGCCCATGTGTTCCACCTCGGCAACACGCGCGAGAGGGAGTCCATCGCCATGACCGAAAAGAAATCCGGAGCCGAGGGGATAATTACATAGTCGGAGGTAGAGACTAGATTCTGGTTAATTGGTCCGAGTCCTGGACTCATGTCGATCAGCACGACATCGGCTTCAATTGCCTCAGCACTACGGTCGATCATGAAGCTGAGGCTTCCCGGAAGATTCTTTAAGGCCTGAATTGCACCGCTTAGCTCTTGGGCGATACCCAGCGTCGTCTCGTACTCCGAGATTCGCAGGTCTCCCGCAAGTAGATATAGTCCCTCCCTTTGAGGGACTGCAGTCAGCGGAACCGGCTCTATCGGGCGGGGTTGAGCCTCGAAGGCGGGTACGACGCCGGATCGAATTGTTCCCCCTGTACCGTTGCTTAGGTTATAAAAGTCTTCAATTTCATTTGCCCCTGTGTAGCCGAGTACCATGCCCGTAAGGTTGCACTGCGGGTCAGCGTCGACTAGCACCACTCGGTGGCCCTGCGCGGCCAGCTTCCATCCGAGGTTGAAGGTAGTAGTTGTCTTGCTCACCCCGCCCTTGTGGTTGAACAGAGCAATCTTTACAACTGGTTTCGCATCGACGGGCATGCTCGAACTATTCCACGACAGTGGAACCATCGGCTGGCAACTCACCGTTGGGATCGGAGGGGATCTCGTCACGAGCTGTAGCCAGCCGAAGGCGCATGACCTGAGCGGCCGGTCGAGCACGATGACGACGACGCTCTGGCGCCGCATGCGCTCCGGCACCCCATACCGGCGCGCCACCGCGGTCACCGACGAGCCGTCAACACCTCACGGACCGCCTGATATCGCTGCTCCACCAACCCCGGCTCCACCAGCACGACGAACTCCCCTCGCTGCGAAGACCGCAACGCAGAGCCCGCCGCGGAGAGCTGGAGAGTGTCACGCACCTACCGGGACCACTGTCGCCCACCTACCGGAACCGCGTCCAGAAACTGTCGCCAAGGAGCCGAACACGACCTGTCCAGCATCAACCGGAGACGCACAACCGGGACAGCACAGAGCCCTCTGGCAACCAATGGCAACCAGGATTTTTTGGAGCTAGGGCCAAGTGCTTCTAGCCCTTTAGAAATGGGTGGAGCTGAGGGGACTCGAACCCCTGACCCCCACACTGCCAGTGTGGTGCGCTACCAGCTGCGCCACAGCCCCTTACCAATTCGCCCATCTGGTAACGGCGGGCGAACCGAAAGGAGAGTCTACACAGACGAAACCCTATCTCCGAACCACCCCTGTGTAGCCCCCGCATCCAGCCGCACGACCTCCCCGGTCACACCCGCCGGCCACGCACCGCACGCCACACATCACCCCAGGAACCACCCCAGAAACCACACCGAGGGCAAACCACACCTGAGAGATTCCGCCACGCCGACACCCCCCGGATTCGTTGACTTGCGTGCCTCTCAGCCATACTTGATGCGAGCCGCAACCGGCCGCCTGCCGCCGACGGGTCCCACCCCGGCGCGGCGAGGGACAACCATAAGGAGACATTCGTGAACCGCAAGGAACTGGTGACTGCGGTCGCCGAGCACGCAGACCTCGAGCAGAAGACGGTCGACGCGGTCCTGCGCAGCCTGCAGGCCACCCTGGAAGGCGCAGTCGCCAAGGGCGACAAGGTCAGCGTCCCGGGCTTCTTCGCTCTCGCTGTTGGCGACCGTGCTGCCCGTGAGGGCCGCAACCCCGCCACGGGCGAGACCATCAAGATCCCGGCCGCCAAGACGGTCAAGTTCTCGGCCGGCAGCTCCCTCAAGGACGCCGCCAACAAGTAAGCCGCGAACGGCCACGCGCACGGCTGAAACCCAAGCGCGATAAGCCAAACTGATCAGGGCCGGTACCCCACGGGGTACCGGCCCTGATTGCGTTCAGCCCGCCACGCCGACGACGGCCACGCCGCAGCCGCAGCCGCCCGCTACTTGGACGACGACGCTGAAGCGGAGGACGAAGCCGACGCCGACTTGGACGACGACACCGACTTCGACGAAGACACCGAAGGCGACGAAGACACCGATGGCGACACAGACCCCGACGTGGTCGCCGCCGGCGTCGGCGACGGAGCGGCGGTCGACTTGGCCGAGGCCAGCGCCTTCGTGATCGCCGCGTCGATCTGGGCCACCGTCGGCACCGCGTTCACCGCACCGATGCGCTTGCCCGCCACGAACACCGTCGGCGTCCCGGACACGCCCGCCTTCGACGCCTCCTCCGTCACCGCCGTGACCAGGCCCTTGTGCTGCTGCCCGCTGACACACGTCGAGAACGTGGCCGACGACACCCCGGCCTGCTTGCCCCACGCGATCAGCGTCGAGTCCGGCACGCCCTTGGTGCCCTCGGCGGGCTGGTTGTCCTTGCCGCTCGTCTTGCCGTACATGATGTCGTGCAGCTTCACGAAGACCGCTGCCGACGTGTCCGAGGCGCAGTAGAGCGCGTTCGCCGCCCGCGATGAGTACTTGTTGCCGTTCGAGGACGAGTCCAGGAACGACATCAGGTGATAGTTGACCTTGATGTTGGTGGCCTTGGTCTTGGCCTCCAGGTCCGTCCCCAGTCCGCTCTGCTCCAGCTGCTTGCAGATCGGGCACTGCGGGTCCTCGTACAAGTCCACCGTCACCGGCGACTGCACGTTGCCGACCCGCACACCCGTCGTCGCGGAGGCATTGGTCGAGGCCACCGCCGACGTGTCGATCTTGGCCCGGCCGCCCTGGACTCCGACCGCGATCAGGCTCACCAGCACCACCACGGCCGCCGTACCCAGCGCCAGGTACCGCTGCTTGTGCCTGAGCTCGACCTCGGCCGCCGCCCGCGCCGCCCGGTACCGGCGGACGTTCTTCTCCGACTTGGCCTGCTTCGCGGTGAGGCCGGGCACCATCTCCGACTTGATCAGGGCCTCGTCGACCGAGAACTTCGTCAGCGCGAAGACGACCAGGTAGACCGACAGCACGATCAGGCCCAGATCGCGCAGGATGTCCAGCGTGTACGCCGTCGAGGTGGTCACTCCCCCACCACCGAAACACCCGCATTCGATCTTGATGTTGCGCGCCGCCGCCTGCACGATGCCCACCAGGAACACCAGCAGCAGGACGACCGACACCGCCGCCGCGTACCGGGTGATCAGGCCCACCAGCAGCAGGATCGCGATCGACAGCTCCAGCACCGGCAGCCCGTACCCGATCGCCTTGGACAGCCACTCCGGCGTCGCGTCGTAGGCGCGCACGGCCTGCACGAACGTCAGCGGGTGCGCGATCTTCGACAGCGACGCCCACCCCCAGACGAGGGCGAGCACGATCCGCACCGCCAGTCCGACCCAGCCCAACCGGTCCCGGACCGCGGTAGGTACAGCCTTCACCGAAACGTGCTCCCTTACTTCTGCGCGGCTACGACCTGCAGGTCGTGCGCGATCTGGCCGGACTGGTTGTTGCTTTGCAGAAATGCCACGCGTGCGTAGTCGTCAGAACCGTAGAGCAAAACCTGCGCCGAGTGCTGCTTTCCGTCCCCTTCGGCCAAAGTCACGTGTGCCGCGACCTGGGCGGTGTCGATCTGGGTCTGGGTCCCGTACAGGCCGATGAACCGGTTCGGCACGTCGGAATCGAAGTGGTCCAGCCACTTGCGGATCGCCGGTCCGGTGTCGTTCTTGACGTCGGTCGTCACGAACACCACCTGCGTCCGGTTGCGGATCGGGGTGGGTACCTGCGCCAGCGCACCGGCGATATCGGCCATCGTGGTCGGGCAGATATCCGGGCAATGGGTGTAACCGAAATACAGCAGTGTCGGTTTGCCCGCGGTCTGCTGGCCGAACTTGAACTGCTTGCCCGCGGTGTCGGTCAGGGTGAACTGCGGTCGGGGCTGCGCCGGGTCCAGCCCCACTCCCTGATACGTGGGGTTGGTGTGGTCGTTGAGTTCCGAGGCCACCGTCGAAGCCGGTTTGCCGCCGGAGGAGGACGAGCACCCGGCCACCAGCAGCAACGCGCCGGCTCCGATCGCCGCCGCCAGCAGCCGTCCGACCCTCATGAGGCGCTCGCGGACGGGCTGGGCGAGCCAGTGCCGCCGGCTGCGGTCGGCGCGGGCGCCGTGAGCGCGATCACCGGAGCCGTCACCAGCACATCACCGGCATCGGCGAAGCTCAATTGCAGATTGACCGTCTGACCGACCTTGATCGGGCCGTACAACTTCTCGATCATCACGTGCACTTTCCCGGGAGTGAGGACAACCGAACCGTGGGCGGGGATTTCCAGCCCGTTGGCCAGGCCGATCATGCCGCCGCTGGCTGAGTAGTCGTGCAGGGACGCCACTGCCCCCGCACCGGAGGTGATGGACATCAGCCTGTCAGGTGTTCCTGTGGTGTTGTACACGGTGAAGTAGGCCGCCGCGTTGACGTCGTTGGCCGGCTCCCGCACATACGCCCCGCCCACCACGATCGGCGACGCGGACGCCGTGGTTGGCGCGGCCCCACCGGTGGACGCGCTCGACTGGGGGATGGAGCCCCGGACCAGGCCCGCCATCCCGAGCAGGATGGCCAGCGCGGCGACGAAGAACGTCCAGGGTGGGCGGGTCGTGCTCATCGACTCGATGCCCCCGCCCGGACCGAACGCCGGATCGACACCAGCAACGCCAGCGCACCGGCCGCCGCCAGCAGGGCGATGATCCCGATCAACAGCGCGACCTCGGCGACCGTGTTCGAGCTGTCCGCCCCGGATTCAGCGCTGGCCGACTCGGAACCCCCGCCCGAACCCGAAGCCGACACAGAGGGCGACGAACCGGAACCGGCCGTCCCCGAGGTCGCCGCCGCGGGAGCGAGTGACACGGCCGGAGCCGGGTGGTCGGGCTCCGTGGTCGAGCCGGGCGCCGGGAGCTCGATCCAGCTCACCGTGGAGCCGTCGGAGTACTTCTGCACCACCTTGAACGTCAGCGTCGAGGTCTCGGGCAACGGCCCGGCGCTGATCACGAACGTGTCGAACTGGCCCGGCGCGATGCCGCGGGCGCCGGCCGCGACCTTCCAGTCGATCTCGGTGACGATCGAGGTGACCGCCCCGCCGTCACTGGACAGCGGGGTGCTCGGCTTGGCGGTCTTCTCCGTGTACGTCCAGCCGGGCTTGGGTTGCACCGACACCGACGCGATCGGGGTGTCCAGCGGCAGCTGGACCGCCACCGCGACCGTGTTCGCCGCCGCGCTCTCGGTCGGCACCTGGAACGTGATGGTGCTGTAGCCGCCCTGCACCGCGTTCGCAGCCGACACGGTGACGTGAGCGAGCGCGGGGGCGGCCGTCAGCAGTCCGAGCCCCAGCACCGCGGCGGAGGCGAGACCGACGGCGCCGGCGCGACGAGTGAGCTTCACGGAAATGCCTTTCAGTTGCACGGTTGCAGGACGGGTGGAGCGGTGGATCAGGACAGGTGCACTTGGGCCACCGCGGTGATGGCATCGAATTCGGACGTCTGGACGGTGAGGGTGAGCTGCCAGGTCCCGGCCGAAGGCAGGATCAGCCCGCTCGCGCTGTAGCTGCGCGCCCCGGACGACACCAGCTTCAACGGGTAGGGCCCCAGCTGCTTTCCCGGCAGCGCGGCGGTCGCGCTGACCGCCGTCGGGGTCGATCCCCCGGTGATGGTGATCTGCACGTCCACGGCCCCGTGCCGCCCCGGATTGACCGCCACGGTCGCCGCGCTCGCACCGCCCCGAACCAGCACCACGGTGGCGCTTACCGGCTTGCTGCGCTCGGCCGCCAGCGCGACCTTGCCCGGCGGCTGGGCGATCAGCACGCCGGTCACGCCGAGCACCGCGGCGCCCACGATCACCTCGACCAGCAGAGCCCGGCGCATCCGGGTCAGCGGACCGTTCGAGCGCGCCTGCGTCCAGTCGCGCCGCTGCACGATCCGGCGCGCGAAGTATCCGAGCACCACCAGGCCGATGAACAGCGCCACCTTGGCCACCACGAGCCGGCCGTACATGGTGGTCGTGATCGCGTCGACGGTACCGACTTCCCGCCAGGCCTGGACGGTCCCGGTCACGGCCAGGGTCACGACCGCCCCCAGCGCCACCCGGGAGAAGATCGGCAGACCCGCGGCGAGTTCCGCCGCATCAGCATCCGCGTCATCCGCCTCGGCATCCGCATCGTCATCGGCATCCGCATCCGCATAGGCATCGGGATCGGCCGGCGCCGGACGCGAGCGCGCGAAGGCGGCCACCACCAGGATGGCCAGTCCGCCGAGCCAGACGATCATCGCGCTCAGGTGCAGCGAATCGACCAGCACCGCCAGCCAGCGCGGGTTCGCCGACTGGCTGTGGCCGGTGGCGGCGTAGGTCACCACGATCCCGACCCCGACCATCGCGGCCGCCTCCGGGCCCCAGCTCGGGCGCCGGCGCAGGTCGTCGGTGAACAGCGCCGTCAGCACCAGCCCGAGCACGCCGATCAGGACCAGCCGCAGCGACAGCAACTGGCCCGAATTCACGTGCAGGGTCGCGTCGAGCAGCTCCGTCCGGCCGATCGTGGCCAGCCCGGTCCCGGCCGCGTAGGGGCCCTGCAGCAGGAACTCCCCCACCGCACCGGCCACGGCCGCGATCCAGCCCGCCCACACCGCCCGGCGGACGGCCAGCTGGCGCTGGCCGGATGGCCAGATCGAGAACACCAGCCAGCAACCGCCGACCAGGCCCACACCGGCGAAACTCAGCCAGTGGACCACCGCCAGCGCCACCGTCACCGAGCGCTGCGTCGTCGTTCCGGACGCCGGCGTTCCGGACAGACTCAAGGGTCCGTTGCCGATCACGAACCGCAGGGATCCGATGACCGGATGCGAGTCGGCTGACACGACCCGGAAGCTGGCCAGGTACGTCCCGTCCGGTAGCGAGGGCTTGAGTGCGACCGAGATGCTCGACCCGACCCCGCCCGGATGCGTGACCGTGCCCGCATCCACCCGACGTCCGGCCGCGTCCACCACCCGCAGGTAGCCCAGCGACAAGCCGACGGCCTCGTCGAACCGGATGGTGACCTTCGCGGGCGGGCTCGCCAGCCGCTGCCCGTCGGTCGGGTCCGAGCCGACCACGACGGCATGGGCCGAGGCGGCGGGAGCCAGTACCAGCAGCGCGAGGAGGGCAGCCGCCAGCACCGCCAGGCCGGCGAGAATCCGGCCGCGGAGCCGAACGATCACGCGGCACCCCGGTGTCGGCGGCGGAACAGCTCGTCCTCGACGGCGGGCACCGATCCCGGCGCGGCGGCACGCGAGCGCGGCCGCGACCACTCCGAGCGGGCGACCAGGCCCACCAGCAGCAGGCCGAGGACGACGCCGATATGGCTGGCCAGCCTTGCCGGGTCGACCGCGTGGGTGGCGACATCGGAGATCGACAGCGCGGACAGCACCACCACGAACGTGGCGAGGATCGGCAGGGTGCCACTGGCCCGGGACGGTTTCACCGCGACCGCCAGGAAGGAGGCGCCGAGGGCCAGGTTCCAGGCCGCCGACTCGTGCGAGGTGTGGACCCCCATGCTCATGCCCACGCTGTTGCCGAACAGCGCCGGCACCGCCAGCGCCCACTGGACGAACCCGAGCGCGATCAGGCCCAGTCGAAGCCGGCGCCGGTAGCGCCCCAGGCGGCGGGCCGGCAGCACCACGTCGTTCAGGATCGCCGCCGAGAGGTCCGGAGCGGTCTGCCCGCTGATCCGCAGCGCGCGACCGAGGCGCTCGGCCTCGGCCAGCCATGCGGCACACTGGGAGCACGTCGCGAGATGGTGGTCGAGCGCGGAGGCAGGCAGCTGCAACGGCTCACCGTCCATCCGGGCCGATGCCGCCTCGCGGTAGCGCTCACAAGTCACGCCCAGACAAGTCGGGTTGACTACCGGGTCGGTTCCACGAGACCGCCAGATGTGGCCCAGCTCACGCGGCGTGCGGGGGCCAGGCTGGGTCAGCGGCGTCCAGCGTGCCGCCCCGTGCGCAGTCGGGTCTGGTGGGCCAGTGGAATCTGTGGGGTCAGTCGGTGATCGGAGAGGAGCGCGGTGGACACGCCGGAGTTCGATCCGACCACGCTCGCTGCGCTGCGCGCCCGTGCCGGTGACCGGGCAGCGGCCGCCGAGTTCGTCCGGCTGACCCAGACCGACGTGTGGCGCCTGTGCGCGAACCTCGGTTCGGCCGCCGACGCCGACGACCTCACGCAGGAAACCTTTGCGCGCGCCTTCGCCTCCCTGCATCGCTTCGCCGGACGGTCCACGGCCCGGACGTGGCTGCTGTCGATCGCGCGGCGGGTGTGTGCCGACGCCATCCGCCACCGGCGTCCGGTCGTGCCGATGGCCTCGGTCGAACCACTTCAGCGCGGCGGTGACCCCGCCGACACCGTCGGGCTGCGGATGCTGCTGGACGCTCTGGAGCCGGCCTATCGCGAGGCGTTCGTGCTCACCCAGTTGCTCGGGCTGACCTACCCCGAGGCGGCTGACGTGGTGGGCTGCCCGACCGGGACGATCCGCTCACGGGTCGCCCGGGCCCGCGACGGGCTGGTGCGGGGTCTGGGATCGTCGCGGCGGGCCGACGGGACCGCCGGCTGAGGTCAGCGGTTGTCCGACGGGGTGCGCTGCTCGTCGGCGGCCACCAGCTCGGCGACCTCCTTCGAGGCCCGGTGCTCGACGATGAACGCCGCCAGCGGAACCGTCCCGGCGAGCATCCGCAGCGCGAGCCGCGTCCAGGACCACCGCATGCGGATCCCCAGATCGAGCGCCAGGATCAGGTAGATGGGGAACAGGAATCCGTGCAGGACCCCGATGAAGGCGAGCACCCCGGCGCCGGTTCCCTTGTAGTGCCAGATGTAGTGCGCCGGCAGCGAGACGACGAACAGCGGAATGATCAGGACGCCGGTGGCGAAGGCCAGCACCCGGTACCGCTTGAAGGACCCTACGATCCCCCGCACACGCTTGCTGGCCAAGACCGATCCTCTCCGACGACACTCCGTGCTCGCCGAATCCCGGCGACGTCAAAACGGTACGTCGTGCCCGTTGAGAGGTCAGAGGCCGGTGTGCCGAGCACTCAGGTCGGCGATTCGCGCCAGCACCGGAGCATTGGTCGCGGCGCTGGACAGATACGCGGTGAAGCCGAACCCGCCCGCGACCTGCAGCGCCGACGTCGTGTCCGTGGTCGAAGCCGCCCAGGCGGTCGGTTCGGTGGTGCCGCCCGGCCAGACCTTCGCCCGGACCGTGGTCGGCGTCGTACCGAACACCTGCACCCGAACCCGCAACAGCGCGCCGGGCGTGAACGTCGTCCCGGTCAGGGCCCGCTCGGTGGTCAGCGCGGTCTCGGTGCCGTTCACGACCTTGGTCAGGTAGAGGAACACCGCCCCGGTTCCGGACAGCCGGATCCTGGCCCGGTACTCCGTCGTCGCGGACACCCGGCGTCCGGAAACCCAGGTGTACAAGCCGTTTCCGACCTGAGCCTTGTCGGAGGTGAGACCCAGTGTGATGTCGGCGTCGGTGGTGCTGGCCGCGGCCGAGGCCAGTGAGGCACCGATCTGCTGCCCCGCGTTGAGCCGGATCGAGGCGAGCCCACCGGCGACCGAGTAGTACGTCGAACCTGCGCTCAGACTCCACGGGCCGCCCTGGTCAGCCGTTCCGAAGCCGTTGGTCACGCTGCGATTGAAGGCATCGGAGGCATAGACGGACGACGGCGCCGTGACCGTCACCGATCGAGAGGTCGCGTTCGTCGCGCCCTGGTTGTCGGTCACGGTCAGGGTCACCGTGAACGTCCCGCCCGCAGCGTAGGTGTGGGCGGGCGAGGACCCGGACCCGGTCGGCGACCCATCCCCGAAAACCCAGCTGTAGGAGGCGATCGTCCCGTCCGAATCGGCGGAACCGGTGCCGTCGAAGGAACACGCCAGCCCCGAACAGGCCGAGACGAACGCCGCCGTCGGTGGATTGTTCGGCGGTGGCGGAGCGGTCACCGTCACGTCATGGGATACCGTGTTCGTCGCGCCCTGGTTGTCGGTCACGGTCAAGGTCACGGTGAACGTCCCGCCCGCAGCGTAGGTGTGGGCGGGCGAGGACCCGGACCCGGCCGGCGACCCATCGCCGAAAACCCAGCTGTAAGAGGCGATCGTCCCGTCGGAATCGGCAGAACCGGTGCCGTCGAAGGAACACGCCAGCCCCGAACACGACGAGACGAACGCCGCGGTCGGTGGACTGTTCGGCGGAGGCGGAGCCGTCACCGTCACGTCATGGGACACGGCATTCGTCGCGCCCTGGTTGTCGGTCACCGTCAGCGTCACCGTGAACGTCCCACCCACGGCGTAGGTGTAGGACGGCGACGAACCCGACCCGGCCGGCGACCCATCGCCGAAAACCCAGCTGTAAGAGGAGATCGTCCCGTCGGAATCGGCAGAACCGGTGCCGTCGAAGGAACACGCCAGCCCCGAACACGACGAGACGAACGCCGCCGTCGGTGGACTGTTCGGCGGAGGCGGAGCCGTCACCGTCACGTCATGGGACACGGCATTCGTCGCGCCCTGGTTGTCGGTCACCGTCAGCGTCACCGTGAACGTCCCACCCACCGCGTAGGTGTAGGACGGCGACGAACCCGACCCGGCCGGCGACCCATCCCCGAAAACCCAGCTGTAGGAGGCGATCGTCCCATCGGAATCGGCAGAACCGGTGCCGTCGAAGGAACACGCCAGCCCCGAACACGACGAGACGAACGCCGCCGTCGGCGGACTGTTGACCGGCGGCGCGACCGGCTGCGCGGTATGGCTGATCGTCGCCGCGCTGCCCGCGTTGTCGGTCACCACCAGGCTGACCGTCTCCGGTCCGGCCTGCTGGTAGGTATGCGTCGGACTCGCCCCGGAACCGGTCGTACCATCGCCGAAGGTCCAGGCGTAGGAGGTGATCGTCCCGTCCGGATCGGAGGAATTGCCGGCGTCGAAACTGCAGGTCAACGTCGGGCAACTCGCCGTGAAAGCCGCCGTCGGAGGCTGGTTGGCCACCGCGGTGCGGACCGCGGTCAGCCCGCTGAACCGCGCGGTGACCGGTGCGCTCGTCGACGTCGAGGACAGGTAACTGATCAACTCCGGCCCACCAGGCGCCTGCAGTGCGGCCGTGGTGTCGCTGCCCGTCACCGTCCAGGTCGAGGGCTCGGACCCACCCGCAAGCCACGCCTTCGCCTTGAGGACGGTGGGCGAGGTCCCGACGGCCTGCACGCGAACCGACACCGTCGCATTCGGCGTGGCGGTCAGACCGCTGACGGTGACCGTCGTCCCGATCACCGTCTCGGCGCCGGCCACCACGCGTGACAGGTACATGCTCACCGCTCCGGTCGAGAGCAACCGCAACCGCGCCCGGTACTCGTTGTTCGCGCTCACCCGGCGCGGAACGACGGACAGGTAGAGGCCGTTGTTGTCGGCGATCTTGTCGACCGCGACGCCCACCCGCAGATCCGTGTCCGTCGATGCGACGCTGCCCAGATAGGCCGACGGTTGCGAACCGGCCACGGCGATGCGCATGGCCGCCGAACCGCCACCGACCGTGTAGTTGGACGCGGTACCGGCCACCGTCCAGGCGCCTCCGGTGTCCGCCGAACCCCAGCCGGACGCGCTCGTACGGTTGAAGGAGTCGGTGGCCAGCACGCTCGGCCCGCCGCCACCGGCAGAAGCCGTCACCGAATGGGTCACGCTGCCCGTGGCGCCCTGGTTGTCCGTCACGGTCAGCCTGGCGGAGAACGTGCCGGCCGCGGCGTAGCTGTGGCTGACCGTGGCTCCCGATCCCGAGGTCCCGTCGCCGAAATCCCAGCTGTAGGAGGCGATCGTGCCGTCCGGGTCCGAGGAGGCCCGTCCGTCGAAGGAACAACTCAGGCCGGTGCACGAGGAGGAGAAGGCCGACGTCGGCGCGACATCGACACCCGGCGGGCTCCAGACGTCCAGGATCGGCGCCGCGGTCGCGCTGTTGCCGAGCGTGCCCAGCCCGTAGGCATCCTCGATCGTCCGCAGCACGTTGTAGTGATTGATCGTCTCGCTGTAGCTTCCCGGCGTGACGCGAGCCCCCGCCATGACGGTCGCGATCTGGTTCGAGGCGTGGTTGTCGTCCTCGTCCCACGTCAGGACGAACAGACTGTTGTGGGTCTTGGCCCAATCGACGTAGCCGCCCATGTTCGACTGCAACCACGCGTCACCGGTCGCGACCGTGCCGTCATGCATGTCGTTGTTGAGGTTCGGCACCACGTAGGAGACCTCGGGCAACGTCGAATAGTCCGTCGGGAACGCGGTGAACGGCACGTGGGTGCTGGCCGGCAACGACGGGTAGTTGACCCACGGGGCGTGCTTGCGCGCGTACTTGCCCGAGGAGCAACCGGTGAAGCCGACCGACGGCAGGTCCTCCGAATACGCCCGGAACCCGAGCCCGGCGTTCAGCAGCTGGTCACCCAAGCTCGGGGTCGCGTAGGAATGCGGGCAGCTGTCGTCGGTCAGGCCCTGGGTCGATCCGGAGAACATGGCCAGGTAGTTCGGCTCGCTGGGGTGCGATTCGGCGAACGACTGGGTGAAGTTGGCGTTCTGAGCGGCCAGCTGGTTGATGTACGGCGCGGCCGGATTGCCGAGGATGTTCAGCGACGAGTGGTTCTCCTCGATCACCACGACGATGTGATCGGGCCGGGGAACGGTGCTCGTCGCCGCCCGGGCCGGCCCGCTGCGCGCCACGCCCACCGCGAACAAACCGCTCAGCAGCAGGCACATCACACCGAACGCACACCACGTTCGAGCGAGCGGTGTCCGCGAATCCGCCGTACCTGATACCCACATTTCATCCCCCGATGACCTCGCTCGCGCCCTGACCGTAGACCTCAGGTAGTCCGAAGGAAATGCTCAGGCAGCTATTGGAGGAAATCGAGCAGCAGCTCGGTGGTGCGCTCCGGGGCCTCGACCGGGATCCAATGCCCGCAATCGACACTCTCGAAGCGCCACGGGGCGTCGACGAACTCCGCCGAGCCGGACAGTTGCGCCTCGGTCAGGAACGGGTCCTGGCGGGAGTGCACCCCCATCGTCGGGCAGCGGACGATCGGCCCGGTCAGCGGAGCCGTGGCGACGTAGCGCGGCGGGCTGATGTTGGCCCGGTACCAGTTCAGGGCCGCGGTGAGCGCGCCGGGACGGGACAGGTCGGCGATCTGCTCGGCGCAGTAGGGATGATCCGGGGCCTGCGCCCAGGCCCAGGAGCGAAAGAAGGCCCAGTCCTCGGCCGGCAGCACCGACTCGGCCACGCCCGGGAAGAGGAACCAGAGCATGTACCAGGACCACTGCTTCTGTTGCATGCCCGCCGCGACGGAGGCACCGCCGTGGCCGACGGAGAACACCGCGAGCCGGTTCACCCGACCCGGGTGCCGGAAGGTGGTCTGCCAGGCCAGGCCGGCACCCCAGTCATGGCCGACGAGGGCGAACTCCGGCAGGCCGAAATGGGTCGCGACGTCGGCCACGTCTGCCACCAGTGAGGACATCCGGTAGGACTCGACGTCCGTCGGCCGGTCGGATGCTCCGAACCCGCGTAGGTCGGGGGCGATGACCCGGAAGCCCGCCTCGGCCAGCACCGGGATCTGCGCGGACCAGAGCGCGTGCGAATCGGGGAAGCCGTGCAGCAACACCACGCCCGGTCCGTCCTCGGGACCGGCCGACGCCACGTTGAGCCGAACGTCGGCGAGTTGTACGAACTCCTGCCGGACAACGGCGTCGCTCATGGAGACAATGCTGCCATGACCGCGACCGAACCGACCCCTCGACCAGCGTGGCGACGACCGACGCCGGGAGAGCCGCGCTGGATCGTCGCCGGGTCCCTGCTCGTCGCGATCGCGCTGCAGACGGTCATGCCGAGCCGGTTCGCGCTGCACCCCAAGTACCTGGTTTCGGCGATCACCTGGGTGCTGCTAGCCGGCCTCGTCATCACCCACCCGGATCGGATGTCGCGACGGTCCCCGCGGCTGCGCACCGCATCGATCACCCTGCTGGTCGTCATCGCCGCAGCCAACGCCGTCTCGGTGGTGCTGCTCATCCGGGCGATCGTGTCCGGCCATTCGCTCGCCGCGCGCCAACTGCTGCTGGGCGGCGGGGCGATCTGGCTGATCAACGTGATCATCTTCGCCCAGGTCTACTGGGAATACGACCGGGGTGGGCCGGCCGCACGCGCCGCCGGCTCGGACGACGTCCCGGACCTGCTGTTTCCGCAGATGGGCGACGACACCCTCGACCCCGAGTGGGAACCCCGTTTCTTCGACTACCTGTTCGTCTCCTACACCAACGCGACGGCCTTCTCACCGACCGACACAATGCCGCTGTCCCGCTGGTGCAAAGTGCTGTTCATGGCCCAGTCGTCGATCTCCCTCGTGACGGTCGGGCTGATCGCCGCCCGGGCCGTGAACATCCTCCCCAACACCTGACCGTTGAGGTTGCCCTCGTTGCGCGCCTACCTCCGTTGAGGTTGCCCTCGTTGCGGGCCTACCTCCGTTGAGGTTGCCCTCGTTGCGCGCCTACCTCCGTTGAGGTTGCCCTCGTTGCGGGCCTACCTCCGTTGAGGTTGCCCTCGTTGCGGGCCCACCTCCGTTGACGTTGCCCTCGTTGCGGGCCTACCTCCGTTGAGGTTGCCCTCGTTGCGCGTCACGGTTGAAGCAGTCCGATCACGTTGCCGTCGACGTCCGTGAGCGTCGCGATGAGCTTGCCCCCGCCGACGTCGGCCGGCTCGGCTACGACCGTCGCACCCGCAGCGACGAGTTCGTCCAATCGGGCCTTCACATCGTCGACCTGCCAGTAACCGACCGGCCCGGTCATTCCCTTCGCGTGCCCGTGCGGATCGAGTCCGACATCCTGTCCGGCCACCCGCCAGCCGACGTAGTAAGGCGCATCCATCGCAGGCTCGCCGAACAGCGCCCGAAAAGTGGCCTTCGCGGCGTCCAGATCCTTGACCGGGTAAACGATCGTCTGCAGGCCCGTGGTCAGTTCAGTCATCTCAGTTCCTCCGTTGTCCGAGACGCGAGAATGCCTCGCCGTCACATCGGGCGTCCGTCGCCCGTCACACCTGTGACGGATCGATCGAGGAGAATGTGACCGATGAACGATGAAGACCTGCTCGCCCAACAGTTCGAAGCGAACCGGCCCCGGCTGAGGGCGGTCGCATATCGAGTGCTGGGGTCGCTGGCCGAGGCCGACGACGCAGTGCAAGAGGCGTGGCTGCGGTTGGCGCGCTCGGACGCGGGCGAGATCGACAACCTCGCCGGCTGGCTGACCACGGTCGTGTCGCGGGTCTCGCTCGACCTACTGCGTTCCCGCGCCAGTCGCCGCGAGGATTCCCTTGACCACGATCAACCCGACTGGGCGAGCGGAGCCGCCGACGGCTTGACCCGGATGGCATCCGCCTCTGCTCCCGCCTCCGCCTCCGCCTGCGCCTCCCCGTCCGCGTACCCGTACCCGGCACCGCCCGAGCCGGAAGCCGAGGTCCTGCTGGCCGATTCGGTGGGACCGGCCCTGCAGATCGTGCTCGACTCGCTGAACCCCTCCGAACGGCTGGCCTTCGTGCTGCATGACGTGTTCGGACTGTCCTTCGAGGAGATCGGGCCGATCGTCGACCGTTCCCCCGCCGCGGCGCGGCAACTGGCCAGCCGCGCGCGACGCCGGGTGCGAGGCGGCCCCGCGGAACCCGACGTCCCGGCGCACCGCCAGCGCGAGGTGGTCGCCGCATTCCTGGACGCAGCCCGCAACGGTCGCTTCGACACGTTGCTGTCGCTACTGGACCCGTCGGTGATGCTGCGCGCAGACGCCGTCACCGCCGCGATGGGCGCTCAGGCCGAGGTGTTCGGAGCGCGCCAGGTCGCCGAGACATTCTCCGGACGGGCCAAAGCCGCCCGCCTCGCGATCGTGGACGGCCTGGCGGGCGCCGTGTGGGGCAAGGCCGGTGCGGTCAAGGTCGTGTTCGCGTTCTCGTTGAACGATGGCGGGGCGATCGCCGGCATCGAGATGCTGGCCGACCCCGCGGTGCTGGCGGAGCTGGACATCGAATTCCTCTGACACCGTCGTCAAGATTCGTTGAGGTTGCCCTCGTTGCGAACAACAAGGGCAACCTCGACGCGGGCCGACGAGCAACAAGGGCAACCTCAACGCAGGCCGACGAACAACAAGGGCAACCTCGACGCAGGCCGGCGAACCACAAGGGCAACCTCAACGCAGGCCGGCGAACCACAAGGGCAACCTCGACGCAGGCCGACGAACAACAAGGGCAACCTCGACGCAGGCGGGCGGATCAGCCGACGTAGTGGTGAGCCACCGCGGACAGCGCCTTGTCGATGGCCGCGAGGCCTTCGCGCGCCTCGTCCGCAGTGATGATGCACGGCGGCACCACGTGCAACCGGTGGTAGTTCGTGAACGGCAGGACGCCGTTTGCCTTCAGGGCTCCGACCAGTTCCGCCATCGCCGGTGACGACCCACCGTAGGGCGCCAGCGGCTGCCGGCTGGCCCGGTCGCTCACCAGGTCCAGGGCCCAGAACACCCCGAGACCCCGGACCTCGCCGATCATCGGGTACCGCTCGGCCAGCTCGGCCAGTCCCGGACCCAGCACGGTCTCACCGATCATGGCGGCGTTGTCGACGATGCCCTCTTCTTCCATCGCGGTCAGGGTGGCCACCGCCGCCGCGCAGGCCAGCGGGTGTCCGGAGTACGTCAGGCCGCCCGGGAACACCCGGTCGTTGAAAGTGGCCAGGATCTGCTCGGACACGACGACCCCGCCGAGCGGGATGTAGCCGGAGTTGACGCCCTTGGCGAACGCGATCAGGTCCGGGACGACGTCATAGTGATCGAGGGCGAACCACTTGCCGGTACGCCCGAACCCGGCCATCACCTCGTCCAGGATCATCACGATCCCGTGCTTGTCGGCCAGGGCGCGCACCCCAGCCAGATATCCCGGCGGTGGCGGCATGATCCCCGCGGTTCCCGGGATGGTCTCCAGGATGATCGCGGCCACGCTGCCGGGGCCCTCGAAACCGATGACCTGCTCCAGGTGCTCCAGCGCGCGCTGGCATTCCTCCTCCTGTGTGGTGGAGTGGAACGGCGAGCGGTAGAGGAAGGGGCCGAAGAAGTGGACGTTACCGGTGGTTCCGAGGTCGTTGGGCCACCGTCGCGGGTCGCCGGTCAGGTTCACCGCCGTGTTCGTCCCGCCGTGGTAGCTGCGGTAGGTGGAGAGCACCTTGTTGCGTCCGGTGTGCAGCTTGGCCATGCGCACGGCGTACTCGACAGCTTCGGCGCCGCCGTTGGTGAAGAACACCTTGCGCATGTTCTGCGGTGCGCGCTCGATGATCAGTTTGGCTGCCTGCCCCCGGGCGGCGTTGGCGTGCTGTGGCGCGATGGTGCAGAGCAGGTCGGCCTGTGCCTTGATCGCGGCGACGACCTTGGGGTGCTGATGCCCGATGTTGGTGTTGACCAGCTGGGAGCTCAGGTCCAGCAGGCGGTTACCGTCCCCGTCGGTGATATAGCTTCCTTGGGCCGATTCGATGACCAACGGCGTCAGGGAGCCCTGTGCGCTCCAGGAGTGAAAGACGTACTCGCGGTCGAGCTGGTAGGTCGTGGCGGTGTCCGAGGGCGTGCTCATATCGGTTCCTGACTGGCCGTGCGGCCGCGGTGGAAGGAGGCGTACCGACGATGGTAGAGACACCGGCCGGGATTCATTGCTCCAGCGCAAAACCGCACTCGGGCCGGGGTCCGGCCGCCGGATTCGCGTTTGGACTGGATCGATACAGTAGAGAGTGCACCCGCCCGCGTGAGCTCAGGAAGACCGTCCGTTGACTCAGACCAGCACCGTCGACGCCTCGCCGCGTCCGAGCCGATCGCTGCGCCACGCCCGGCTGGCGACGGCCCTCACCTTCGCCTTCAACGGCTTCCTGTACGCCGCGTGGGTCCCGCACATCCCGGAGGTCAAGGCGCATCTGGGCCTGTCCGACGCCGCCCTCGGCCTTGCCCTGCTCGGGCCAGGTATCGGCTCGCTGTTGTCCATGGGACTGATCGGCAGAGCGACCACCCGATGGGGCAGCGGACCGGTGACCACGGTCATGGCGTTCGCGACCTACCTCGTCATCATCGGTCCGGGTCTCGCGTTCAACCTGCCCACCCTGTTCCTGGCCCTGGTCGGCTGGGGCGTGGTGACCGGCGGCCTCGATGTCGCCATGAACGCCCAGGCGGTGCAGATCGAGAAGAGCTACCGGCGTCCGATCATGTCGAGTTTCCACGCCTTCTGGAGCATCGGGACCGTCGTCGGTACCGGCGTCGGCAGCGTCGGCGCGGGCCTGCACGTCACGCTGGCCACTCAGCAGGCGACGCTCGCGGTGATCCTCACGGCGGTCACGGTGTGGAGCATGCGGCAGTTCGTGGGCGACCATGTCGCCGAGGAGCAGGCCGAGGGCAGCCGGGTCTTCGAGTGGCGTCTGGTGCTGCTCGGGCTGGCCGGTGTCTGCGCATTGCTCGCTGAGGGAAGCGCGGCGGACTGGTCACCGGTGTACCTGCGCGACGATCTTCACGTCGCGGCTGGTCACACCGGTATCGCCTTCCTCGCGTTCACCATCATGATGACCATCGGCCGCACGATCGGCGACCGGGTCGTCCTAGCGCTGGGCCGCACCCGCAGCGTCGCCCTGCTGGCCGTCATCGGCTCGATCGGCATGTCGCTGGGGCTGATCGCCGACACCCTGGTGGTGTCCTCGATCGGGTTCGCCTGCCTGGGCTTCGGGTTGTCGATCATGGTGCCGGTCTTCTTCTCCACAGCGGCGGACGGGCCAGGCGCGGCCGGTCCGAAACTGGCTGTTGTCTCGAGCTTCTCCTACTGCGGATTCCTACTCGGACCGGCCGCGCTCGGTCCCCTGGCCAGCGCCAGTTCGGTGCACGATGCGCTGTGGGTTCTGCCGGCGTTCGCGGCCCTGGCCGGAGTCCTCGGCGTGCTGGCGGTCCGGATGACCGCCCGCTTCAAGGCCTAACCGCTGCCGTTGAGGTTGCCCTCGTTGCTGGCCACCGCCCGTTGAGGTTGCCCTCGTTGCTGGCCACCGCCCGTTGAGGTTGCCCTCGTTGCTGGGCACCGCCCGTTGAGTTTGCCCTCGTTGCGGGGGAACCAGCGCAACAAGGGCAACCTCAACGCAAGAACCAGCGCAACAAGGGCAACCTCAACGCGAGGGGGTGGTCAGGCTTTGTAGTCGCGGAGCAATCCACGGCTGATGATGGTCTTCTGGATCTCGGAGGTGCCCTCGCCGATCAGCAGGAACGGTGCCTCACGCATGAGACGCTCGATCTCGTACTCCTTGGAGTAGCCGTAGCCGCCGTGGATCCGGAACGACTCCTGCGTCACCTCGGCGCAGTATTCCGATGCCAACAGCTTGGCCATGCCCGCCTCGACGTCGTTGCGGGCGCCGGAGTCCTTCAAACGGGCCGCGTTGACCATCATCAGGTGTGCGGCCTCGACCTTGGTTGCCATCTCCGCCAGCTTGAACGCGATCGCCTGGTGCTCGGCGATCGCCTTGCCGAAGGTCTTGCGCTGCTGGGCGTAGGCGATGGCCAGTTCGAAGGCCCGGATCGAGATTCCGCAGGCGCGCGCGGCCACATTGACGCGGCCGACTTCGACCCCGTCCATCATCTGATAAAAACCGCGACCACGCTGGGACGGGCCTCCCAGGACGTCATCGGCCGACACCGCCACGTCGTCCAGGATCATCTCGGTGGTCTCGACGCCCTTGTAACCCATCTTCTCCAGCTTGCCGGGGATCGTCAGCCCCGGCCGGGTCTCGCCGAAGCCCGGTTCCTTCTCGATCAGGAAGGTCGTCATGTTCTTGTAGACCGAGTCCGCACCGAGCTCGTCCTTGACCAGAGTGGCGACGACGCCGGATCGTCCACCGTTGGTCAACCACATCTTTTGCCCGCTGACGGCGAAGGAATCTCCATCGTCTGAGGTGGTTGCGCGGGTCTTGATGCCGGACACGTCCGACCCGACATCAGGCTCGGACATCGAGAACGCGCCACGCACCTGGCCGGTGGCCATCTTGGGCAAGAGCCGCCGCTTCTGCTCGTCCGTCCCGTGTTGCATGAGCAGGTACGCCACGATGAAGTGAGTGTTGATGACGCCGGAAACGCTCATCCACCCCCGGGCGATCTGCTCGACGACGAGCGCGTACGTCAGCAGCGACTCGCCGAGGCCACCGAACTCCTCGGGAATCGTCAGCCCGAACAGCCCCATCTCCGACATGCCCCTGACGATCTGCTCGGGGTACTCGTCGGCGTGCTCGAGCTCCTGCGCGTTCGGGATGATCTCCTTGTCGACGAACTGCCGGACCGTGGACAGGATCTCCTTCTGGAAATCGGTCAGGTCGGCGGTCTGGGCGATACGGGCCATGAGTCGAACTCCTCGCTGCGAGTGTCAGGTCAGGCTTCGGGCGGGGTGAAGCCGGACGAGCGCCGCAGGCCGGCCGCGCGACCCTTGGCCGAGATGACCAGGGCCATCTTGCGGGAGGCCTCATCGATCATCTCGTCGCCCAGCATCGCCGAGCCCTTCTTGCCGCCCGCCTCGGAGGTGTAGTAGTCGTAGGCGTCGAGGATCAGTTCGGCGTGCTCGTAATCGTCCTGGGACGGGGAATAGACCTCGTTGGCCACGTCCACCTGACCGGGATGCAGTACCCACTTGCCGTCGAAGCCCAGAGCCGCCGAGCGTCCGGCCACTCGTCGGTAACCATCGAGGTCGCGGATCTGCAGATACGGGCCGTCGATCGCTTGCTTGTTGTTGGCGCGGGCCGCCATCAGGATCGACATCAGGATGTGGTGGTAGGCATCGCCCACGTCGTAACCGGCAGGCTGCTCCCCGACCACGAGGGACTTCATGTTGATCGAGGCCATGAAGTCGGCGGGGCCGAAGATGATCGTCTCGACGCGGGGGGACGCTTTGGCGATGGCGTCGACCGCGATCAGCCCGGCGGCGTTCTCGATCTGGGCCTCGATTCCGATCTTGCCGAGTTCGAAGCCCATGGTCTTCTCGATCTGGGTGAGGAGCAGGTCCAGCCACACGATCTGCTCGGGGTTCTGCACCTTGGGCAGCATGATCGCGTCGAGATTCTGCCCGGCCCCCTCGACGACCTCGATGACGTCGCGGTACGTCCATTGCGTGGTGAGGTCGTTGACACGGACGGCCCGGATCTTGGTTCCCCAGCCGCCCTCGTTCAGCGCGGCCACGATGTTCTTTCGGGCATCCGGTTTGGCCAGCGGCGCCACTGCGTCCTCGAGATCGAGAAAGACCTGGTCCGCGGGCAGCCCCTTGGCCTTGTCCAGGAACCGCGGGTTGGACCCGGGAACGGCCAGATTGGATCGGCGAGGGCGCAGCGATTCAGTCATGCGGCGAGGATGCCACCGATTACCCGTCGGTAGCCGGCCGCTGTTCGACGTCTCACAGCGCCGCCCGGCGCGCAACAAGGGCAACGTCAACGCGGGCCGGCGCGCAACAAGGGCAACCTCAACGCGGTTAGTCGAGGTCGACCGGAGCCGCTTCGGGGCGCCCCTGCTGCGAGCGCACGACCAGCACGAGGCCACCGAACAACAGGGCCAGTCCCGGCAACGCCCAGGCGGTGGGCCATTGGTGCAACCAGACGCCGGCGATCACGGCGGCACCCGGGGTCTCCAGCAGCAAGGCCAGGCCGACGAAGGTCGGGGTGACCGAGCGGAGCACGACATTGAACAGCGTGTGGCCGAACAACTGGGCGCACAGGGTGACCGCTCCGATGAGCACCCAGGAGCGGGTGGGGTAGCCGTGCAGTGGCTGGCCGCCGACCAGGCACGCGACGAGCAACAACAGCGCGCAGACGGAGTAGCAGACGGTCGTGTAGACCGGCGCCGAGAGGCTGCGCCGCGCCACGGAGCCCGCCGCCATGTAGGCCGCGGCCGCCAGGCCACCGGCCAGCGCGAGCAGGTCGCCACCGAGGGCTCGCAGCGACACCCCGAAATCGGCTCCGGCGATGAGCGTGGTTCCGACGATGGCCAGCGCCATCCCGAACCAGGCCGGTCGCGGCAGCCGTCGTCCACCCACTGCGGCGATGAGGCCGCTGAACACCGACTGGGTCGCCACCAGCGCGGTGGCCGAGGCCACCGAGGTGTACTTCACCGAAGGCACCCACGTTCCGAAGTGCAGCGCCAGGAACGCCCCGGCCCCGGCCGCGACGAGCAGCGAGCGGGCACTCATCACCCGCACCTCGGGCAGGTGACGCAGCGCCGCCAGGATCGCGGTCACGCCCGCGCCGAGGGCGTTGCGCCAGAACGCGATGGCCAGGGCGGGTGCCACCGTCGCGGCCATCAACGGCCCCGAGGCCGAGACCCCGGCGAGCGCGATCGCCAGCAGCACGCCATCCCGGGGCGGCGGCAGCGCCAGCGATTCTTCGCGCTCGGCCAGTTCGACGGACGACATTCGTCCATCTTCGCAGGATGTTTCACCGTCGTTCACCGCGCGCCCGACGCCAGGTCGGCAGAGCGTGACGGTCCGCCTGCGGCGTGCCACTAAGCTGCCACCGTGAGTACGGCGACCCGCGTCTTCATCGCCCGCCTGGCCGGGCTTGGCGTATTCGACCCCAACGGCGATCAGCTGGGTCGGGTGCGCGATGCCGTCGCGACCCTGCGAGTCAATCGACAGCCCCCTCGGGTGCTCGGGCTCGTCGTGGAGGTCCAGCAGCGCCGGCGGATCTTCGTGCCCATGGGCCGCGTCACGCGAATCGAGCCCGATCAGGTCGTGCTCACCACGGGCAGCGTCAACATGAAGCGTTTCGAGCAGCGCGGCGATGAGCTCTTGGTGCTCGGCGAAGTGCTCGACCGGGTCGTCAGCCGGGTGGAGGACGGCCTCCGCGTCACCGTGGTCGACGCCGCGATGGAGGAGAACCGCGCCCGCGACTGGGTGATCACCCGGCTCGCGGTCCGCAGCAACCACCGGCTGGCGCGCCGCCGGGGCGAGGTCACCCAGCTGGACTGGAACGAGGTCGAGGGTCTGTCGGCCGTGGAGTCCAGCCAGGGCACCGCATCGTTGATGGCCGTCCTGGGTTCCCTGCGCCCGGCCGATCTGGCCGCGCAACTGCAGGACATGCCGGAGAAGCGCCAGCACGAGGTGGCCGAGGCGCTGAGCGACAAACGGCTGGCCGACGTCCTGGAGGAGCTACCCGAGGACGATCGGGTGCAGATCCTGACCGGGCTGCCCGACGAGCGCGCCGCCGACGTCCTGGAGGAGATGAACGACGACGACGCGGCCGACCTGCTGCGCGAACTGTCCGCCGACGAGCAGGAACGCCTGCTGGAGATCATGGAGCCCGACGAGGCGGCGCCGGTTCGGCGGCTGATGAGCTACGGCGACTACACCGCGGGCGGCATGATGACCTCCGAGCCCGTGGTGCTCCTTCCCGACGCGACCGTCGCCGAGGCGCTGGCGCTGGTACGCAACCCGGATCTGTCCCCGGCGCTGGCCGCGCAGGTCTTCGTGGTCCGGCCTCCGCAGGCGACCCCGACCGGACGGTATCTGGGTACGGCGCACATCCAGCGGCTGCTGCGCGAGCCTCCGTCCACCCTCGTCAGCGGGATCGCGGACAAGGACGTTTCCGCGCTCGCTCCGGATGCGAACATCCAGGCCGTCACCCGGCACCTGGCTACCTACAACCTGGTCGCCGCGCCGGTGGTCGACGACAATGAACGGCTGCTGGGCGCGGTGTCGGTCGACGATGTCCTCGACCACCTGCTGCCCGAGGATTGGCGCGACGTCGATGCTCCCGACGACGTCGAACCCCGCGAACACGCCGGCCGGGCCGATACCGCCACCGACCGCCAGACCCGCGAGCAACGCAACGAGCAACGCAGTGAGCAGCGCAGCGAACAGCGCAGCGAACAGCGCAGCGAACAGCGGGGCGAACGCGAGCCCGCACCGACAGGCACGACCGAACCGGCCGGCGAGCCCGCACCGACAGGCAAGACCGAACCGGCCGGAAAGACCGATCCGGTCGGCAAGACCGAACCGCAGACCCTGACGACGAGTGACGGAGGCAGCGATGGCTGAGCGCCGGGCGCGGCTCGACCAGCCGAACCTGCCTCGGCGCGGGCTGCGGGTCAGCTACGACCCCGAGGCGTTCGGCCGGGTGACCGAGCGCATCGCCCGCTTCCTGGGGACCGGCCGCTACCTCATCGTCCAGACGATCATCGTGCTTCTCTGGATCGCCTGGAACATCGTCTTCCAGCACGGCCCGTTGCATTTCGACCGCTACCCGTTCATCTTCCTGACCTTGATTCTCTCGTTGCAGGCGGCCTATTCGGCGCCGCTGATCCTGCTCGCCCAGAACCGTCAGGACGACCGCGACCGGGTCAACCTGGAGGAGGACCGGTCGCAGGCGCGCCAATCGGGCGCCGATGCGGAGTACCTGGCCCGCGAGATCGCCGCCATCCGGATCGCGCTCGGCGATGTCGTCACCCGCGACTACCTGCGCTCGGAACTGCAACGCTTCGATCGTGACGACCGGGACCGCGACCGAGATCGCGACCGCGACCGAGACCGCGACCGAGACCGCTCCAGGGAGCGCAAGGACAAGAACCGAGACCGAGACCGAGACAGGGACAGAGACAGGGACAAGCTCACCGACCCTGCCTGAGCCGAACTACTCGGCGACCAGGTGGACGATGACGCTGGTCTCCGGACCCCGATACGGGGCAGGCAGTCCGACCTCGGCGAGGACCGCTCCGGTGAACGACAGGCCCTGGCCACGCCAACCCACCCCGACGTCGCCGTGCCGAAGCGCCTCGGTATCCTCCGGCATGATCTGGCGCGCCCGGTAACGACGGGCCGGGTCCAGGCCCGGGACCAGGAACGGACCCGGCTCTGACACCGTCTCGTCCAGCTGGACGTACGCCGCGATCGCCTCGTCGGCATCAGCGGAAACCACCCCGTAGACGTAGCGGGACTCCTCCGGCAGATCGCCGCGGAAGCTGCGTCCGCCGTGCAGCAACGCGCGATGCTGCTTGTAGGACTCGATCCAGGCGGCCAGCCGGGCGCGGTCCTGCGGGCCCGCCGCGGTGACGTCCCACTCGACCCCGAAGCTGCCGAAGAACGCGGTGGCACAACGGAAATCCAGGCTCAGCTGGCGCCCGGTCTGATGGTTCGTGGGTGCCGAGACGTGTGCGCCCAGGTACTCCGGCGGCACGAGCTGCCCGGTCCAGCGCTGGATCTGCTGACGCGAGAGCGCATCGGTCATGTCGGAGGTCCAGAACCGCTCGACCCGCTCGATGACTCCCAGGTCGATCCGTCCACCCCCGGAGGCGCAGCTCTCCCACTCGACCTCGGGGTGAGCGCGACGCAACTCCTCCAGCAGCAGGTAGTAGCCGGCGGTCGCTGAGTGCACACCGGCGGCATCGGCACGCGCGCCACTACCGGCGTCGGCGAGCGGGCGGTTGTGGTCCCACTTGACGAACTCGATCGGGTAGGCCGACAACACCGCACTGATCTGGTCGAACAGGTACCGGCGCACCTCGGCTCGGCCGAGGTCGAGCACCCACTGATTGCGGGACTCCAGCGGCCGGCGGCCGGTGATCTGCAGGATCCACTCGGGGTGGGCGCGGTAGAGCTCGCTGTCCGGGTTGACCATCTCGGGCTCGAACCAGAGCCCGAACGACATGCCCAGTCCCCGCACGTGCTCCACGATCGGGCCGAGGCCGTCGGGCCATACGTCGGGCGAGATCGTCCAGTCGCCGAGACCTGAGGTGTCATCGCGCCGGGAACCGAACCAGCCGTCGTCGAGGACGAACCGTTCGATGCCGATCTCCGCGGCGCGATCGGCGAGTTCCTTCAGACGGTCGAGGTTGTGGTCGAAGTAGACGGCTTCCCAGACGTTGCACACCACCGGGCGCGGGGTGCTCGGGTGGGCCGGCAGCGACCGGACATACCGGTGCAGCTGAGCGGCCAGCCCGTCCAGCCCGCGGTGCGACGCGGTGAGGATCACCCACGGTGTGCGGTAGCTCTCGCCGTAGCCGAGCACGATCTCGCCCGGCAGCAGCAACTCGCCCCCGCCGAGGGTGACCACACCGCTGGGCTGGCGCTCCAGATAGCTGGTGGTGTTGCCGCTCCACGCGACCGACAGGCCCCACACGTGGCCGTGGCCGAAGCCGAAACCCGCGGTGCCCGCGACCAGCTGCGTGGGCGATTCGAAGTTCGGACGACCGGCACGAACGTCGCGCAGCCAGAGCCCGTCGGTGATCCGGTGCCGCTGCGGCGCGCGCTCGCGGCCCCACCGTCCGGTCAGGTCGAGCACCTCGGCGACCCGCTCGTCCACCGGTACGGCGACATCGAGGTGGTTGACGACGTAGGGCCGGCGATCGAGGTTGGTGAGTTCGTGCCGAATTCGCAGCGCGCCGCCGGGCAGGCTCTCGATCTCGGTCAGCAACTGCAGGGCGCTTGCCTCGTCCACCGATCGGATCGTGCTGGTCCCATCGGCTTCGACGGCGGACTCCACCGCGGTGAACGCGGTCGACCAGTCGTGTCCGGCGGCCGGGTCCTCGCCCAGCCGGTGCCCTTCCAGGCCGGGGCGGCCGAACCAGAACGCCGACACCTCTCCCAGAACGGGCACGCTGTGCGGCTCGCCGCCCTGGTTGCTCGGACCGCCGGTGCCGTGTTCGCGGACCGCCGCGATATCGGCCGCGTCGAGCCCCTCGGTGGCCACGCCGAGCCAGGCCAGGCGGGGCAGGCCGGCGGTTGCCGGGATGAGGACGAGACCGGTGCGCTCCGGGGTACGGCCGCCGTCGGCGGCGGCTCCCGACCCGCCACCACCGGTGATCAGCGCCGGGAGCACCAGCGGAACGGGCGGCATCGGCTCGGCGGCGGACGGGGTGGAGGCGGGGGAACTCACTGGACGGAGCCTTCTTCCTGGGATCAGCTGGAGTCGTCGTCGTTCGAGACCCGCAACGCTCGGAGGTGCACGATGCTGTGCGTTCGTGTCTGATTGTGTTGAGGCCTGTTCGAACGAGAGCGTAGTAGGCGGACGTGAGCCACACCAGCCCCGCCGCCTCAGCCGATGACCGAACCCTCGATCGGACGGTCGGAGTAGGAGGCCCACAGTTCGGCGTAGACCCCGTCGGCGGCGAGCAGCGACTCGTGCGTCCCGGTCTCGGCCACCTGGCCGTCGGCGATGACGTACAACCGGTCGGCGCGGGCGGCCGTGGCGAGCCGGTGAGCGACGATGATCGTCGTGCGCCGCGCGGTCAGCGCCCGGGTGGCGCGCGCTACCGCGGCTTCCGTGGCCAGGTCCAACGATGCGGTCGCCTCGTCCAACACCAGAACATCGGGCTCGACGAGCTCGGCGCGAGCCAGCGCCAGGAGCTGCCGCTGCCCGGCGGACAGATTGCGACCCCGTTCGGCCACCGGATGGTCGTACCCGTCGGCCAGGGCGCGGATCGCCTGATCGGCACCGACCCGGCGCGCCGCGGCCTCGATCTGGCCGCGGGAAGCGTCCGGGCGCCCGTAGGCGATCGCCGAGGCGACGGTGCCCGCGGACAGGTACTGCTCCTGGGGAACCAGCCCGATCCGGCGGCGGTAGCCGGTCAGCTCGAGCGTGCGGAGGTCGTGCCCGTCGACCGAAACAGACCCGGCTGTCGGATCGTAGAAGCGCGTCAGCAGCTTGACGATGGTGGACTTCCCGGCCCCGGTCTCGCCGACGAAGGCGACGGTCTCCCCTGCTGCGATGGTGAGATCCAGCCCCGACAGCGCCGGGCGCACCGTGCCGGGATAAGCGAATTCGACGCCGGAGAAGGTGATGGTGCCGACCAGCCCGGTGACGGTCAGCGGCTGCTGCGCTTCCGGCGTGGACGTCGGCGTCTGCAGCAGTTCGCGCAACCGCGCCAGGCCCACGGCGGCCTGCTGGTAGCCATCGAACACGGAGGACAGGTCGGCCATCGGCCCGAAGAAGATCTCCAGGTACAGGAAGAAGGCGATCAGCGCCCCGGCGGTCAGGGTGCCGTTGCGCAGCTCGGCCGCACCGAAGCCCAGCACCAGCGCCTCGCTGACCTGGCTGGCGAAGGTGATGAAGGGGAAGTAGGCCGCCACCGCCCGCCGGCCGCGGTAGCGGGCCTCAAACGCCGACCGGGCCAGTTCCAGGAACCGCGAGAGGTTGTGCTCCTGGCGGTTGAAGGCCTGCACGGTTCGCAGCCCCGCGACGTTCTCCTGCAGGTAGGCGTTGAGAGTGGCCAGGCTCTCGCGGGTCCGGGCGTAGGTGGGAATGACCCGCCACCGAAACAGAATCGTCGCGATTACGACAGCGGGGAACATCGCCAGGAGTACCAGTGTCAGGGAGGCGTTCACGATCACCAGGGCGACGGCCACGCCGACCAACGTCAGGCTGCTCACGAAGAGCACGATCAGCTCGCTCTGCAGGAACGTCGACAACGCGTCGATGTCCGTGGTCATCCGGGTCATGATCCGGCCGCTGAGCTCGCGTTCGTAGAAGTCCAGGCCCAGCCGCTGCAGGTGCGCGAACGTCTTGACCCGCAGCAGGTACAGCAGTCGCTCGCCGGTGCGACCGGTCACGAGCTGGGCGGCCCGGCCGAGGGCCCACTGCCCGAGCAGAATCAGCAACGCCAGCAGGCTCAAAGCAGTCAGGGTCGCCATCGAGGCCCGGGCCACGCCCGAGTCCACGCCGGACCGCACGACCGATGGCAACAGCAGGCCGGCCACGGTCTCGCCCGCGGTCAGGATCAGGCCGAGGAGCACGACCGAGCGGACCGGTCGCAGCAGTGACCGCAGCCCCAGGGACGGCTCAGGCGCACGAACCAGGGCCTCGTCCACATCCGGACTGCCTACGGCCGGGGGCAGCGCCGCCACCAGGGCCAGCAGCCGGTCAGAGCGCGCCGTCACTCCGGCAATGCCGCCGGTTCGAGTGGCCGCCCCGGCCGCGGCGCCACCGCTGACCAGGGCGGTGGCGCGCAGCGTTTCGGCCGCGCCGTCGGAGGACGTCAGACCGCTGAGGCCGGCCACCTCGGCCGTCTCCTCGTCGAGGCCCTCGGGGTAGAACAGCCTGCGGAACAACGGGCTCGAGGCCCGCAGCTGGGCGGCGGTCCCCTGCGCCACCACCCGTCCCGCGTCGAGGAGTACCACCCGGTCCGCCAGCTCCACGCTCGATCGGCGGTGGGCCACCAGCACGGTGGTGCGCGGGGCGCCGGAGTCTCGCAGGTGAGACAGGATCCGCGTCTCGATGCGGGGGTCGACCGCGGAGGTCGCATCGTCGAGCAACAGCAGGCGAGGCTCGACCAGCAGCGCGCGGGCCAGGGCCAGACGCTGCCGCTGACCACCGGACAGACTCTGCCCGCGTTCGCCGATCACGGTGTCGTAACCGGCGGGCAGGCGCTGGATGAACTCATCCGCCTCGGCCAGCCGGGCGGCGTGCTGCACCTGCGCTGTCGAGGCCCGCGGGTGCCCGAACGCGATGGTGTCGCGCACCGAGTCGGAGAACAGGCTGCTGTCCTCGGCCACGACCCCGGTCCTGGCCCGCAGACCGGACCTCGTCAACCGCTCCAGGGGCACGCCGCCCACCCGGATCGTTCCGGCCCCGGGTTCGTAGAACCGGCTCAGCAGAGCCAGCACGGTCGACTTGCCGGATCCGGACGCGCCGACCAGCGCGACGGTCTCGCCCGCCGCGACGGTGAACGACAACCCGTCGAGAACCGGCCCGGCGCCGTAGCCGAAACTCACCCGGTCGAACTCGACCGACGGCGGCGCGTCGGGCAGGACGACGGCACCCTCGACGTCGGCCGCGACAACGGGCAGGTCGATCAGTTCGAGGACCCGGGTGATGCCGGCCCCGGCCTGTGGACCCACCGTCAGCAGTTCGGACAGCACCCGCACGGGCACGATGAGCTTGCCGAGGTAGGCCGAGAAGGCCAGGAACGTCCCCAGCGTGATGTGGCCGTTGATGGCGAGCCAGCCGCCGAGCAGCAGCACACCGATCTGACCGAGGGAGGGCAGTGCGGTCAGTACCGGCGCGTACCGGGCCTGGAGCCGGATCGCCCGCAGCCGGTTGGCGAACAACCAGCTCGACTGGGCCGCGATGAGGTCGAGTTCGCGCTCTTCCTGACCGAACCCCTTCACCACTCGAACGCCGGTGACCGCGGCGTCGACGTGCCCGACGAGTTCGCCCGCGACCTGCGACGCCGCCCAGTCGGCGGGGAACAACCGGGTGCGAGCGGCCCGGGAGACGAGCCAGAACGCGGGAGCGATGGCCAGGGCCACCAGCGTGAGCAGCGGGGAGAGGACGGCCATCGCGAGCAGGGCCACGACGAACATGACCAGCGTGCTGAAGACGTCCGGCAGAAAGGTGATCACCCCACTGATCACGCCGAGGTCGGTGACCGAACGGCTGACCACCTGACCGGTGTCCAGCCGATCCTGTTCGGCGCCGGGAAGGCGGCTCAAGGTGGTGAACAGGTCACGTCGCAGCGCGTACTGGACCTGTAGGCCGAGCTTGGCCGAGGCGAGCTGCAGCGTGTAGTGCAAGGCGTACTGCAACGCCGCGAGACCGATCAACACGGTCGCGGCCGGCCAGACCGAATGGCGCCGCCCAGTGAGCAGATCATCGACGGCGTAGCGAATCACCAGCGGCGCCGCGGTGGAGGCGAGCGCCGCGCCGAGCGCCCCGGCCAGCGCGATCCCGAACAGCACGGGGTGCGCACGGCAGTACCGCAGCAAGGCGCGCAGCCAGCCGCGGCTCGGATCATCGGTCCCACGCGCCACCCAGGCAACCTAGCAAGGAGGTCGGACACCGCTCTTTGAACGTGTTCAAAACGGTGCTAGCGTCGGGATCGCGAGGAGGCCGGGATGAGCGTGGACTTCAGAAGACCGACCGGTCCGGACCGGTGGCTGCCGGCCTGGTTCCTGCTCTGGATGCTCGTCGGCGTCGGCGGCATGCTGAGCCTGCTGACGATCCTGACGATCGGCATCTTCGTGCTGCCGGTGACCGTCGTGATCGTGCTGGCCCTGGCCCTGCTGGTCTATCGCCGCCCGGCCGTTCTGACCGGCGTGGGCGGCGCTCTCGCGGGCCCGGCCCTACCGCTGTGGCTGGTGGCGTATTTAAATCGGGACGGGCCGGGCACGGTATGCACCCGGACCGCCGACGGCGGATCGTCGTGCGCCGACGAGTGGTCGCCGTGGCCCTTCTTCTTCGGCGGTCTGGCGTTTGTCGTCCTCGGCGTCCTGCTCACAGTGTTGCTGGCGGCCCGGGCCCGCGCGAGCCGGGTGAGCGGGTGAACGCCAAGAGCGAGGCGACCCGTCAGCGGATCGTGGCCGCCGCTATGAGCCTGTTCATCGAACAGGGATACCAGGCCACGACCATGCGCGCGATCGCCGCCGAAGCGGAGGTCTCCCTTGGCAATGCCTACTACTACTTCGCCTCCAAACAACACCTGGTGCACGGCTTCTACGACGAACTCCAGCGCAGCCACGAACTCGCCGCCGAGGCCGCGCTCGCTGAGGTGACCGGATTCGCCGAGCGGCTGCAGGTGAGCCTGTCGGTGTGGTTCGCCGCGGCCGCGCCGTACCGCGAGTTCGCGCTGCAGTTCTTCAAGGAGGCCGCCGACCCCGAGAGCCCGCTGAGCCCGCTGTCGGCGGAATCGGCGCCGATCCGGGAGCGCGCGGTCGCCCAGTTCGCGCGGGTCGTCGAGGGCTCCGACCTCGCCGTGGACCCGCGGCTGCGCCCCGTCCTGCCCGAGTTGCTGTGGCTGGTCCACATGGGCCTGGTGCTGTTCTGGATCCACGACCGGTCACCGGACTCCGAACGCACCCGGCTGCTGGTCGAACGCGGCGCCGGTGTGCTCGAGCGGATGCTGCGGCTGTCCCGGTTGCGCCTGCTCCGTTCGGCCACCACCGACGTCCTGGACCTGGTCGAACGGGCCGGCCTCAGAGTTGGCGCAACAACGCCGCGGTCGCCGCGGCGACCACCACCACCACGATGAACGGTGCCCGCCGCCATACCGCGACGGCCCCGACGGCGACCCCGGCCAGCCGGGCCGCGTCCCAGTCGTAATGCCGCCCGCCAGCCACCGCCTCGACCACGATCAGGGCGGCCAGCAACGCGACCGGCATCAGTTCGATCAGCCGCCGCAGCCGGGGATGATCGAACCACCGCTGGGGCATGGCGTAGCCGGCCAGTTTGAGGGCGTAGCAGCCGGCCGCCGAAAGCAGCACGATCGTCCAGCCGCTCGTGCCCGTCATCGCCGCCGCCCGGGCCGACCGAGCCGCCGGACGGTGCCCACGTCAGCCGCGAACGCCAACCCCGCGCACGCCGCCAGGACCGGAATGCCCGGCGGCGTCAGTGGAATCAACGCCAGCGCGATGAGCGCACCGGCCAGCGCCACCCGCCGCGACACCCCCACCGCGCCCGCGCCGGGCGAATCGGCCGCGGCCCGACGAAGTCGTGGCGCGAGCAGGGCCAGGAACGCCGCCGGGATCGCCGCGTCCAGGCCGAAACGCTCCGGGTTGCCCAGCGCCTGGGCACCGACCGCACCCAGCACGGTGGCCAGGTTCCAGAACAGGTACACCGAGGCGGCCGTCCACCAGAAGGCGACGCGGGACAGCGACGCGCGTCGCTGGCCCAGCGCCATGGCCGTCGACTCGTCGATCGTGAACAGGGCGGCCAGCAGCACCCGCCAGCCGCGCACTCCGAGCATCGGCCGCATCCGCAGGGCGTACAGAGTGTTGCGGGCGCCGAGCAGGTACCCGCCGGACAGGGCCGCCGCTGCCGTGCCGCCACCGGCGATGACGCCGGCGATGGCGAACTGAGTGCCCCCGGTGAAGGTCAGCAGGCTCGACACCGAGGTCTGCGCCGGCGTGAACCCGGCCGCCACCGAGGCCGCACCGAAGGCCACGCCGTAGGCGCCGACGGCGATCCCCACCCCGAGCGAATCCCGCACCACACGACGGCGCTCGGCCGCCGGGGGGCTCGTTCCGCCAGGTTCGGTGAGCTCAGTCAAGGTCGGTGGTGGCCGACGGCGTCGCGGTGGCCGCTGCGACCGGGTCCAGCTTGGCCATCAGGTCCGCGAGCTGACGAAGCTCGTCGTCGTCCAGCTTGTCGATCATCAGTTCCGACACGCCGGTCAGGTGCACGACGGCGGCATCGCGCAGCGCCGACCGGCCCGCCTCGGTCATGACCGTGAACAGTCCGCGGGCGTCGTCCGGATCGGGCTGCCGTTCGACGAGCCCCTCCCGCTGCAGCCGATCCACCAGCCGGGTCAGCCCGCTTCGCGACAGCAGGACCGCATCGGCCAGCTCCGACATGCGAAGCCGCCGCCCGGGCGCCTCGGCCAGCTGGACGAGCACGTCGTAGCTGGCGATCGCGATCTTGTGGTGCGCCTGCAGATCCTGCTCCAGCCGGCGCAGGATGTGGGTGTGGGTTCGCAGGAAGCTGCGCCACACCGCCAGCCGCCAGTCCGAGGTGCGGATCGGCGGTCGGCGAGGTTCTCCTGCCTCGGCGGGCAGTTCAGTTGCGGACATCACCGCAGATCGTAGTGACGGCGCACACGACCGTACGATCGCCTGGTGGCTTTCGATACTTCGCACCCTGATACGTCCTCGCTGACCGCATCTGTTGCGGCGGCCCTCGCGACCGTCAACGACCCGGAGATCCGCAAGCCGATCACCGAGCTCGACATGGTCGAATCGGTCTCCGTCGACGAGTCCGGATACGCCCGGGTCAAGGTGCTGCTCACGGTGTCGGGCTGTCCGATGCGGGAGAAGCTGACCACGGACGTGACCGCGGCCGTGGCCGCCGTCCCGGGCGTGTCTTCGGTGGCCGTCGAGCTGGGCGTCATGAATGACACCCAGCGCACGGAGCTGCGGACCAAGCTGCGCGGGGACAACCCGGTCAACGAGATCCCGTTCGCCCAGCCCGGCTCGCGGACCCGGGTTTACGCCGTGGCCTCCGGCAAGGGTGGCGTGGGCAAGAGCTCGGTGACCGTGAATCTGGCCGTGGCCCTGGCGCAGCGCGGACTCAACGTCGGCGTGCTCGATGCCGACATCTACGGCTTCTCGGTGCCGCGCATGCTCGGTGTCGTGGCCAAGCCCACCCAGGTCGAGAAAATGATCATGCCGCCCCAGGCCCATGACGTGAAGGTCATCTCGATCGGGATGTTCACGCCCGGCAACACCGCCGTCGTGTGGCGTGGTCCGATGCTGCACCGGGCTCTTCAGCAATTCCTTGCGGACGTGTTCTGGGGCGATCTGGACGTGCTGCTGATGGACCTGCCGCCGGGCACCGGTGACATCGCGATCTCGCTGGCTCAGCTGGTGCCCTCGGCCGAGCTGCTCGTGGTGACCACCCCGCAACTGGCCGCCCGCGAGGTGGCAGAGCGCGCTGGCTCGATCGCGCTGCAGACGCATCAGCAGATCGTCGGCGTGGTGGAGAACATGAGCTGGCTGGAGCTGCCCGACGGCTCCCGGATGGAACTGTTCGGCGCCGGCGGCGGTCAGGCGGTGGCCGACTCGCTGTCCGAGTCCACCGGCACCAACGTCGGCCTGCTCGGCCAGGTCCCGATCGACATGGCGGTACGTGAGGGCGGCGATGCCGGTACTCCGATCGTGCTCACCGCACCGGACTCGGCCGCGGCGCTGGCCTTCGGAGCGATCGCCGACACTCTGGCGGCCCGCTCACGCAGTCTGGTCGGACGCTCGCTCGGCCTCTCGCCCCGCTGACGAACCTGGCTTTCTCGCGCCGCCACGATCGGCGCCTGCTGGCCGCGCACCCTCGACAGGTACAGGCCTTGCGCCCGTGCCGGCACGACCGCCTCGTCCGCCGCTCCCAGTCGGGCCGAGAGCGATCAGGTCGCGTCGTCGTAGGGGCTGGGCGCCACGGGCGTGGCCTCCGGCGGCCCGCTGGCCAGCCCCACTCCGCCCTCGGACGGAATGTTCGTCGCTGGATCCTTCGTCAGGTCCACGACGCCCGCCGCGACGCCGTTCTGCGCTTGCGCCTGGGCCAGTGACATCGGCTCGTTGGCCGTGTCGGCCTCGCCGGCGTCGGTGCTGTAGGTCACCGGCGTACCAGCGGTCGCGTGCCCGCTCGCCGCGTCCTCGTCCTCGCCCCGCAGGGCCTTCTGCAGCATCGCGGACGGGTTGAGCGAGGACAGATCGTCGTCGTCACCCATGATCGCGTTGCGGATGGCCGTCTTCGGGTTGAGGGAGTTCAGATCGAAGTTCGCGAACTCCGGGCCTAGCTCAGAGGTGAGCTGGGTGCGCGCGCCCTGCGCCATGTCGCGCACCGTACGCAGCATGCGCACCGCGTCCTTGGTCAGCTGCGGCAGCTTCTCGGGCCCGAAGACCAGCAGCGCGACGCAGGCCAGGACCACGAACTCGAGCGGACCGATGTTGAACACGTGGCCCAGCCTAAGCGACCGGCTAGTCCGAACCCAGCGTGACGGCGGCGCTCTTCGCCACTCCATTGCGAACGAAGTGCACCGTCACCACCGATCCGGGCTTGGAGGCGGCGACAGCGACGGTCAGGGCATCCCCGGAATCGATCAGCGTCGTGTCGAAGAGAGTGATCACGTCGCCCTCTTTCAAACCCGCCTTCGCTCCCGGTCCACCGGCGGTCACCTGCACCACGTAGGCGCCGTCCCGGCTGCCGTCGGTGACGCTCCGGGTGGACAGCCCGATCGAGGCGTGGACGACCTTGCCGGTCTTGATGATCTGTTCGGCGACGTCCTTGGCGTGGTTGATCGGAATGGCGAAGCCGACTCCGATGCTGCCGGCCTGACCGCCGTTGGCCGACTGGCCAAGACTGAGGATGGCCGTGTTGATCCCGATGACCGCGCCCGCGCCGTTGACCAGCGCGCCCCCGGAGTTGCCCGGGTTGATCGGTGCGTCGGTCTGGATCGCGTCGATCACGGCATCCGGGTTGCCGTTCTCCCCGGACAGGTGCAGGGGTCGATCAAGTGCTGAGACGATGCCCGCGGTGACGGTTCCGCGCAGGCCGAGCGGGTCGCCGATGGCGATAACCGGGTCACCGACCGCGAGTTGGTCGGACCGCCCCAGGGTCGCCACGGTCAGCGACGTCTTGGCAACCTTGACCACCGCAAGGTCGTTGACCGGGTCGGTGCCCACCACCGATCCGGGCGCGGAGGACTTGTCGGCGAACACCACCCGGATCGTCGGCTTCTGGCTGCCGAAGTTCACCACGTGGTTGTTGGTGAGGATGTAACCGGCCTTGTCGATGATCACGCCCGATCCCGACCCGGCGACGTCGGAGGTCCGCACGTCGATCGAGACGACGGCCGGGCTGACTCGTTGGGCGATCTCGGCCACGGAGCCCGGCGGCCGGACCTGCGGCGTGGCCACCTGGGCGATCTTGATATCGGGGTCGGTGAGGATCCGGTGGGCTCGCTCGGAGAACCAGTACCCGACGCCACCGCCGAGGCAACCGGCCACGAGCGCGGCGACCAGCACCAGGCCCAGGGCGGAGAAGCCGAACCGGCCGCGGCGCCGGTTGAGCTTGCCGTCGTCGGGGGGACCGTCGTCGGGCTCAGGACCGGGTTCGACCAGCTCGCCGATGTCGATGACCTCGTCGCCGTCGAACACGGGTGGGCCGGCGATCCAGAACGGCGACTGCGGATCTCGCCACGGGTCGGTAGCGGCGTCGTCCTTCCACCACGGCGAGCCGGGTCCGGGGTGGGTGGGATGCATCCGGGTGCCGGGCTCCGGGTCGAAGGGCGCGCCGGTACGGGTGGCGGCGAAGGCTTCGACCAGCTGCCGCGGAACCGGCTGCAGCAGCGGCTCGTGCCGGGGTGGGAGGCGATCGCCGGCGGCGGGCTCGAACGGCACGTCCGCGCCGTACGGCTTGGCAAAGGCGGCCGCATCCTGCGCGGACACGGGCGGGACGTGGTGGGGCTCCGGCGCCTGGGCGAGTCGCGGCTCGAACGACCCGGTCACCGAATCATCGGGACGGGCGAACGGCGAACCGTCGACTTCGTCGCTCACATACCCTCCGCGGTCTCGGCACGGACCGGATCGTCCCGGCCGGATTGGATCGCCCGGCCACGGCCGAGTGTGCCGGACGCGCCTGGGTGCCACCTTTGGCTTGCCACCCGAGTCTGCCCGACCGCGCGTCGGTCAACCACTTCGGGTCGATCCGCCGTGCGCCGCCGTGAATCACCGACGGTGCAGAGTCACGGAATGCGGTGCGCACGTGGGGCCGGCGTCGCCCCGCGAGAGAAGCTGGGAAGCGTCACCGTGCCTGGATTCACGACGCCGACCACGTTCGCGGCGGGACCGGTTCGACCGGTCGGCCCGTACACGGTGGATGTGTGGCTGCCCAGCGCGCCGGCCGCGACCACGGCGCCGGCCGCGGCGATCAGCCCCACCGGCAGCGCGCCGCGACGGAGGAAGGGGTGCGCGGCGAAGGACGCCGCACCGGGTCGGTGGTGCCCATCGGAGCCGGATTCATCCTCGGAGTGCCCGCTGCGGTGCGGACTGCGCGAATGTGCCTGGCCCCCACCGCGCCCGTTCTGCTCGTCGTGCCGCTCCTGCCGAGCCGCGAGGCGCCCGGACGGATCATGCGCCACATACATCGCGGTGCCGTCCGGGCCGAGCGCCGTGGGCAGGCCGTGCGAGGTAGGCGGCAGCGGTGCCGACATCGGCAGGCCGGCCAGCCGGTCCAGCAGTCCGCTGGGCAACGGCGGGGCCACCGCGGAGCGAAGCATCATCGCGGTTTCCCGCTGGCCCCGGACCGCGTCCGCGCATTCGGCGCATTCGGCGCAGTGCCGCTCCGCCCGGGCCGTCGCGGCCGGGCTGAGCACACCGTCGGCGAAGGCGGCCACCGCATCCTCGGACAGATGCGGCAGGCCGAACACGCTGGGCATGGACATGATTTAGTTCGCTGCTCCGGACAGGGGTGAGTCGGTGGGCCGCACTCCGGGGGCCCGGTGGGCCAGGGCTTCACGCAGGAGCACCCGACCGCGGTGGATTCGTGATCGGACGGTGCCGACCTTGATCCCCAGGGTGAGCGCGATCTCTTCGTAGGTCAGGCCCTCGAGGTCGCACAACACGACGGCGGCGCGGAAGTCGGCGGGCAACGCGTCCAGGGCCCGCTGGACCTCCGGATCGAGGTTGTTCTGCTCGTAGGCCCGTTCGGGGCCGGCTTCGTCGGAGGCGAGCTTGTCCCCGGCGTCCTCGGCGAGGGCGTCGAAGCGGATCTTCTGCCGGCGCCGGACCATGTCGAGGAACAGGTTCGTGGTGATGCGGTGCAGCCAGCCCTCGAAGGTGCCCGGCGTGTAGTCGGCCAAAGACCGGAAAACCCGGACGAACGTCTCCTGGGTGAGGTCCTCGGCGTCGGCCCGGTTACCCGACAGTCGGTACGCCAGCCGGTACACCCGGTCGGCGTGCGCACGGACGATCTCATCCCAGCTCGGAGCCACCCAGGCGCCCGACGCCGGAACGTCGGTCACGGTGCCAGCTCCGCTGTCGCGGGACGTCGTCCCGCCCATCGAACTAGCCACACCAGGATTCAGCGTGGACATCGACAAGATCACCCCTCTGTACAACGTGCTCTGGCCCGGCTCGGTATCGGCCGGAAGTTCACCCTCCCAGTGCCCGCTGTGCGTCCGCTAAACGCCTCAGGACGCTCTCACGTTCCCGATCCGCGCGCACGGGCCGTTCGCAGGCTGCGGCCCACCGTCGCCGAGACCGAGCGGACGCGAGCACGTAGCGCCAGAGTCAGCGCGATTGTTCCCGTTCAGCCGATGTCTCAAACCCTCTAGGCTCTGCGCCGTGCACACCTTCACCGAGGCCAGCGCGGCAATGGCGCGAACGCTGGCCGATCTCTGCCTGGACCGGCTGGCCATGCAGGCCCCGCTGGACAACACCCTGACCCCGCAGCAGCTGGCCGAGCAGGCCGGCGCCACGGTGACCCGCGACGGGATCGGCGCCCAGCGGGCCGCCCAGTTGTGGGAGGACGTGCTCGCTCCGGCGTGCCTGTCGGTGGATCATCCCCGCTACCTCTCCTTCATCCCCGGCGCCCCCACCAAGGCCGCCGCGGCTTTCGACATGCTGGTCGGCGCCTCCAGCGTCTACGGCGGGTCCTGGCTGGAAGGCTCAGGCGCCGTCTACGCCGAGAACCAGGCCCTGCGCTGGATCGCCGACCTGGTCGGCCTGCCCGCCGAATCCGGCGGCGTCTTCGTCCAGGGCGGCACCATCGGCAACCTCTCGGCGCTGGTCGCGGCACGCGCGGCGATCCAGCACCGCCGCGGTGAACGCCCCGCCCGCTGGGCCGTGGTCGTCACCGGCGAAACCCACTCCTCGGTCAAGCACGCCCTGGAAACCGTCATGGACGTCGACATCGTCCTCGTGCCCGGCGACGAGCGCGGACGGCTGACCGGGGACGCGATCCGGCACCGGCTCACCGAACTGGACGCCGTCACCCGCGACAGCATCTTCGCCGTCGTGGCCACCGCCGGAACCACCAACCTCGGCGTCGTCGACGACATCGCCGGCATCGCCGACGTCGCCACCGAGCAGGGCTGGTGGCTGCACGTCGACGGCGCCTACGGCGGCGCCGGCCTGGCCGCACCCTCCGTCCGCCCGCTCTACGCCGGCATCGAACGTGCCGACTCCTTCATCGTCGACCCGCACAAATGGCTCTTCGCCCCCTACGACTGCTGCGCGCTGCTCTACCGCGACCCCGTCCTGGCCCGCGCCGCCCACACCCAGAAAGCCGGCTACCTCGACCCCGTCACCGTCGAGGGCGAATGGAACCCCAGCGACTTCTCCATCCAGCTCACCCGCCGCGCCCGCGGCCTGCCCTTCTGGTTCTCCCTGGCCGTGCACGGCACCGACGCCTACACCGCGGCGATCGAACAGACCCTGCACGTCACCCGCGCCGGGCGGCAGCTCATCGACGAAGCCGAGCACCTCAGACTGCTCGTCGAACCAGACCTGTCGGTCCTCATCTTCGAACGGATCGGCTGGACACCCCCCGACTACGCCCGCTGGAGCTCAGCCCTGCTCGACTCCGGACACGCCTTCGTCACCCCCACCCGGCATGGTGACCAGGTCTGCACCCGCTTTGCCATCGTCAACCCACAAACCTCCATCGACGATCTGGCCACCATCATCGATTCCTTGCGCTGAGGCCGGGTGAGTCGGGGATCGCAGAGCCTGCGCTCTCGGTAGAGTCTGGGTCCATGGTCGAGCCGTATCTGTCCGCCAGCAGCCTGAGTTACGCCGAGAACTTCATCGCCGAGGACGAGGCCACCGTCGCGGCCCGTGGCCGGGGCGAGGAACTCGGGTGTGTGCCCATCGGTCCGGCCGGGGGCGCGACCCTGCGTTTCCTGGCCGCGGTACTCAACGCGCGAGCCGTGGTCGAGCTCGGCACCGGAGCGGGCGTGTCCGGCCTGTGGCTGCTGGGCGGGATGCGGCCTGATGGCGTCCTGACCACCGTCGACACCGAGTCCGAGCACCAGCGCGCGGCCAAGGAGGCCTTCGGTGAAGCCGGAATCTCCCCGGGCCGCTACCGGCTGATCAACGGCAGTGCGGGCGAGGTGCTGCCGCGGCTCACCGATGGCGCTTACGACCTGGTGTTCATCGACGCCGACAAGACCGGCTACCCCGACTACCTGGAACAGGCCATCCGCCTGCTGCGTCCCGGTGGCGCGCTCGCGTTCGACAACGCCTTGTGGCACGACCGGGTGGCCGATCCGGGTCGCCGCGACGCCGACACCGTCGCGCTACGGGAACTGGGCAAGTCCGTGCGCGCCGACGAGCGTCTCGTACCCGCCTTGCTCGCGGTAGGCGACGGTTTGCTGGTCGCCGCCAAGCGTTAACCTCCGGCGGAGCGTTCGGCCAGCGCGGTCAAAACCGCCTGCACGACCGGACGGTCCTGACTGGAGGTCCGGGTGAGCGCCAGCAACCGGCGGCTCATCGGATCGCCGGCAAGCGGGCGCGTCTGCACATCGGCGACGTCGTCGGCGACCGCGAGCCGAGGCAGTACCGCCACCCCGTGTCCGGCCGCCACCGCGCGCACCAGCAACAACATGTCGTCGGTTTCCCACCGGACCTCCGGTTCGAAACCGGCCGAGCGGCAGGCTGCCCGTACCGCCTGGCCGCACGCGGCCTCGGCCGGCGGCATCACCCAGTGACGGTGGTTGAGATCGCCGAGCTTCACCTTTGCGCGCAGGGGGAAATCACCGGGCCGGCTCACCAGGACCAGCTCCTCCGTGGCCAGTTCCAGCAGCTGCAGGTAGTCAGGGATGGCAACGGGGACGCCGTCGTAGACGTCCACCACGGCCACGTCCAGATCGCCGTTCAGCAACGCCTCGATGCTGCGGGCGGGCTCGGCGACGGTCACGGTCAGATTCAGTTCCGGATGCAACCGGGCCAGCCGGTCGGCGGCCGGGCTCACCAGGGCGGCTCCCGCGGAGGCCACGGTTGCGACCCGGACCTCGCCGGCCAGCTCTCCGGTGAGACGTTCCAGGTCGGCGCTGGCCGATTCGAGCAGTTCCAGGATCGCGGTCGCGCGTTCGACGAGAACACGGCCGGGCCCGGTCAGCAACACACCCCTCGGCGTCCGGTCGAGCAGCGCCGCGCCCGCTTCGCGCTCGAGGATCGCCAGCTGCTGGGACACGGCCGACGGGGTCAGGCCGACCTCGCGAGCCGCCGCGGCGATCGACCCGCGGATGGCGACCTCGCGCAGCAACCTCAGCCGCGACACCTCCAGCGGTCGGGTCACGCGAACCTCCTGCGTCGCCGGCTCCGGCTCATACCCCGACCGGCGCCGTTACTTTCTCTAATTGCTTCTGGTTTACTAAGTTAAGCACAGCTACCTGCGGTCGGCCGGCGGCGATCCTGCCGGCGCCCGCGACGTAGAACGACGAAAGGAAACCCATGACCCGCTCGATCAATGAGGTTCGAGTCGTCGGCCTGGGCAAGGTGGGCGAACTCGTAGCCACTCTGCTCGCCGATTCCGGCTTCAGCGTCACCGCCTACGACGCCCGCGAACGCAGCGACCTGCCGTTCGCCACCAAGTCGCTGGACGTCCGGGATGCCCGCGCCCTGCGCGATGCCCTGACCGACGCCGACGCAGTCGTGTCCTGCTTGCCGTTCAACCTGAACCTGGGTGTGGCCGAAGCCGCTTTCGAGGTCGGTGTCCATTACTTCGACCTGACCGAGGACGTGCCCACCACCAACCGGGTGCTGGAGCTGTCGGCCCAGAACCCCAGCCACGTCATGGCCCCACAGTGCGGCCTGGCGCCCGGCTTGATCGGGATCATCGGATCCTCCTTGACCAAGAAGTTCACCGACATCCGCTCCATCGAGCTCAAGGTCGGCGCGCTGCCCCGGCACCCGTCCGGTCTGCTCGGTTACGCCTTCAACTGGTCCTCCGAGGGTGTGGTGAACGAGTACCTCAACGACTGCGAGGTCCTGCGGTCCGGCCACCGGCAGATGGTGCCGGCCATGACCGAGCACGAACGGGTCGTCATCGGCGGTATCGAACTCGAGGCCTCGCTGACCTCCGGCGGTCTGGGCACCATGTGCGAGACCTACGAGGGACGGGCCCAGCGTCTGGACTACAAGACGATGCGCTACCCGGGACACTTCGAGCTGATGCGCTTCTTCTTCGACGAGCTGGGGCTGCGGGAACGCCGTGAGCTGGCCGGCGAGATCCTGGTCAACGCCAAGCCGCCGACCAACGACGACGTGGTCTACCTGCACGCCGCCGTCGAGGGTGTGCAGAACGGCCAGCTCTTCCGCGAGAACTACGTCCGCGCCTACCAGCCGCTGGACATCAACGGGCGCAGCTGGCGCGCGATCTCCTGGACCACCGCCGCGTCCGCGGTCGCCGTGGTCGAGCTCGTCGCCGAAGGCCGGCTGCCCCAGTCGGGCTTCATCAAGCAGGAAGACATCCCGTTCGAGGCGTTGCTGTCGACCAAGAACGGTGTTCGCTTCGCCGAAGAGGGAAAGGTCTGATCAACATGGCTGAATCCACGTTCACGACCCATGACGAACTGAGCCAGACGCTGACTGCAGTGCTGGATCGCCTCGGCGTGGGCGACCCGTTCGTCGCGGCTGACCAGGGGGGCGCGACCATCACCGCCCGCTCCCCCATCACCGGTACCGAGTTCGGACTGCTCACCGCGCACACCGGTTCCGATGTCGCCGCGATCATCGAGCAGGCGCAGACGGCGTTCGAGCAGTGGCGCCTGGTGCCGGCACCCGTCCGCGGCAAGCTCGTCCGTGAGCTGGGCGAATTGCTTCGCGAGCACAAGGACGATCTCGGTGCGCTGGTCTCGATCGAGGCCGGCAAGATCACCTCCGAGGGCCTCGGCGAGGTCCAGGAAATGATCGACATCTGCGATCTCGCCGTCGGACTGTCCCGCCAGCTGTTCGGCCAGACCATCGCCACCGAACGGCCGGGCCACCGGATGATGGAGCAGTGGCACCCGCTCGGCGTCGTCGGCGTCATCTCGGCGTTCAACTTCCCCGTCGCGGTGTGGTCCTGGAACACCGCCCTCGCGCTGGTCTGCGGCGACGCGGTCGTCTGGAAGCCATCGGACAAGACCCCGCTCACCGCCCTTGCCTGCCAGGCGCTGATGAACGAGGCCGCCCGCCGCGTCGGCGCACCCGAGGGGTTGTCTCAACTGCTGCTCGGCGGCGTCGAGGTCGGCGAGGCCCTGGTCGACGACGCGCGCGTGGCCTTGCTCTCGGCCACCGGCTCGACGCGCATGGGTCGCGCCGTGGCGCCGCGCGTGGCGGGCCGTTTCGGCAAGCTGCTGCTGGAACTGGGCGGCAACAACGCCGCCATCGTGGCACCGAGCGCCGACCTGGACCTGGCCGTGCGCGGCATCGTGTTCTCCGCCGCCGGCACTGCCGGCCAGCGCTGCACCTCGCTGCGCCGGGTCATCGCGCACTCCTCGATCGTCGACGACCTGGTCGCCCGGCTGACGAGTGCCTACGCCAGCCTGCCGATCGGGTCACCGCTAGCAGCCGGCACGCTGGTCGGGCCACTGATCGACGCGGCCTCCTACGAGGGCTTCGGTAAAGCACTGGCCGCGGCTCAGGCCGACGGTGGGACGCTCGTCGTCGGTGGGGAACGGGTGCACGCCGAGGAGTCCGAGGACGCCTTCTACGTCCAGCCCGCCATCGTGACGATGGCCGCGCAGACCGACATCGTGAAGGCCGAGACGTTCGCCCCGATCCTGTACGTGCTCAGCTACGACTCCTTCGACGAGGCGATCGCGCTGCAGAACGACGTCGCGCAGGGCCTGTCGTCGGCGGTGTTCACCCTCAACGTCCGGGAGGCCGAACAGTTCGTGTCGGCCATCGGCTCGGACTGCGGCATCGCCAACGTCAACATCGGCCCGTCCGGCGCCGAGATCGGTGGCGCCTTCGGTGGGGAGAAGGAGACCGGCGGCGGCCGGGAGTCCGGCTCCGATGCGTGGAAGGCCTACATGCGCCGCACCACGAACACCGTGAACTACTCGACGGAACTGCCGTTGGCGCAAGGCGTCGAGTTCGTCTGACCCGTCCCCGCTCCCTCCCCCTCCCTCTCCCTCTCCCTCCCGGCTTTCGCGGCCCCAATACTCAGATTTTCGCAAAAAATTGAGTATTCGGGCCGCGAAATCCCGGAGAGGGGGGACGGACGGGGGGGGACGGACGGAGGGGGACGGGGTCGACGGAGGGGGAGGTCAGAGGCCGACGCGACGGGCGGCGAGTTCGATGCGCTCGTCGGGCTGGACGGCGGCGAGCCGGAGGAAACCAGTCGAGAACGGACCGTAGAAGTCCCCCGGGGAGCTGACCAATCCAGCCTTCTCGGCCAGCAATCGCGCCGCCGCCCAAGCGTCGCCATGCGGGGCAGCGACCCACAGGTAAAAGGCGCCCGCCGGCAGCTCGGCCTCGATCCCGACGGCGTTCAGGATCTGCCTGATCCGGACCATCCGATTCCAGTACCGCTGCCGCTGGACGGCCACGTGCTCATCATCGCCCAGCGCGATCGCCGCGGCCCGCTGGACCGGTCCGGGCGCCATCAAACCAGCGTGCTTGCGGACCTCGGACAGGTAGTGGACCAGCTCCGGATCGCCGGCGTAGAACCCGATCCGCGCGCCGGCGAAGTTGTCCCGCTTGGACAGTGAGTGAACGGCCAACAATCCCGCCGTACCCTCGCGCAGGATCGTGGTCGGTCCGGCGGCGTAGCTGAACTCGGCATAGCACTCATCCGAGAGAACCGGGATGCCGTGAGCCCGTCCCCACGCCGCGGCGGCGGGCAGGTCGTGCAGCTCGCCGGTCGGGTTGCTGGGCGAGTTCACCCATACGCACAGGGCCCTATCCGCATCAGCCGGAGCGATCTCGTCGAGCGACTGGTACGGCACCGCACGCAGCCCGGCCAGCGTGGCGCCCATTTCGTAAGTGGGGTAGCTGATGGCCGGGTACAGCACGGTGTCCAGGTCCGGACGGCGCAGCTTCAGGTACTGCGGCGTCGAGGCGACGAACTCCTTGGTCCCCACGCAGGCCGCTACCTCAGTACGCGCATCGATGCCGGCACCAAGACGTCGCTGGATCCAGTCCGCGGCCGCCTGCCGAAGGGCGAGGCTGCCCACCGAGGCAGGGTACCCACGGGCCAGGCGGTCGTCGGCCAGGGCGGCGATGACGTCCGGCGCAGGCGCATCGCACGGTGTCCCGATGGACAGGTCGACCGCGCCACCATCGTGCAGATCGGCGATCTTGGTGATCTCGTCCAGCCGGTCATACGGATAGGGCGGCGGGACGAACGGCGCGCTCATGAGATTTCCCTTTCCGATACGAAACGATCGTGTTCACCGACGTGCAGACCTCGGGCCAGCAGAACGGCCAGGTGCTCGCCTTCGCGGTCGGAAAGCTGCTCGAGTTGGGTCCGGCAGGAGAATCCGTCGGCGAGTACAGCGGTTGTGGAGGCAGCGGCGCGGACGGCGGGTAACAGGGCCGTCTCCGCAACGGCGACCGACACCTCGTAATGACCGCGCTCGACGCCGAAGTTGCCGGCAAGTCCGCAGCACCCACCGACCGTCTCCAGCTCGACCCCGGCGCGGGTCAGGAGCTTCTCGTCCGCGGCGAAACCCATCACGGCGTGCTGGTGGCAGTGCGGCTGGGCCAGGGCAATCGTCCCCGCCAAGGCCGGCGGCTGCCAGTCCCGCTCGATGAGCAGTTCGGCCAGCGTTCGTACGGCTGTCCTGGCCTGGCGCGCCCGCTCGTCAGTGGGCAGAAGTTCACTCGCGTCCGATCGGAACACCGCGGTGCAGGACGGTTCCAGCCCCACGATCGGGATACCTTCGGCCAATGCGGGCGCCAGCGCGTCCAGGCTGCGGGTCAACTGCTTGCGCGCGCCGTCCAGTTGCCCGGTCGAGATCCAGGTCAGGCCACAGCAGACGGCGGCTTCCGGGATCCGCACCGAGAACCCGGCGTCTTCCAGCACGGTCACCGCCGCGATCCCGACCTCGGGCGAGAATCCGTTGGTGAACGTGTCCAGCCACAGCATGACCGGATCCCCCTGCGCCGCGGGGTGATCGGCGAACCAGCGCCGGAACGACACCGGCGCGAACTGCGGAAGCGGGCGACGGTCGTCGATACCGCCGAGCCGTTTGGCCAATCGCGCCAGGGGTTTCGGCTTCAGGCTGCCGTTGGCGACGGCCGCCATGGCGCGCGAGGAGGTGGCGATCCGGGTCCAGCGCGGCAGCCAGCCGAGCGCGTAGTGCGACATGGGCCGGAGCTTGCCCCGATACCGCTGGTAGAGCGCCTCGGCCTTGTAAGTGGCCATGTCGACACCGGCCGGGCAGTCCGAGCTGCAGCCCTTGCAGGACAGGCACAGGTCCAGCGCCTGTTCGACCTCCGGAGACTGCCAGCCGCCGGTGATGACGCTGCCGTTGGCGAGTTCCTGCAGCACCCGGGCCCGGCCTCGCGTCGAGTGGGTCTCATCGCCGGTCGCGAGGTAGGACGGACACATCACGCCGCCGGTGCCGGTGGTGTCGGCCCGGCACTTGCCCACCCCGACGCACCGATGCACGGCGGTCGTGAAGGAGCCCGAGTCGTGCGGGTAGCTGAAGCCCAGGCCGGTGGTGAGCGGCCTGGCCTGGGGCAACCGGAGGTCCACGTCCACCGGCGCCGGGTTGACCAGCACGCCGGGATTGAGCTGGTCGGCCGGGTCGAAGATGTGCTTGACGGCCCCGAAGAGCGCGATGGCTTCGGGGGAATACATGGCCGGCAACAATTCGCTGCGAGCCCGCCCGTCGCCGTGCTCCCCCGACATGGAGCCGCCGTAGGAAGCCACCAGCCGAGCCGCCTCGAGCAGGAACCGGCGCACGTCCGCGGGCCGGCCGGCCAACGGCAGATCGAGTCGCACGTGGACGCAGCCGTCGCCCAGATGGCCGTAGATGAGTCCGTCGAGGCGATGATCGGCGAGCAGAGCGTTGAAATCGCGAAGATAGCCGCCCAGCTTGTCCGGAGGTACCGCCGCGTCCTCCCACCCCGGCCACGCCGGTTCGTTCGACGGGGTCCGGCCCGCCAGGCCGGCGCCGTCCTCCCGGATGCGCCAAAGCCTGCGCGCGTCCTCGCCGAAAACGACCGTGGAATCCTGTGCGTGGGCCTGGTCGACGAACGCCTGCGCGGCCGCGTTCGCCTCGGCCTGGGACTGGCCTCCGGTCTCGACGAACAGCCAGCCACCGCCCTTGGGCAGGTTCGGCGCCGCACCCGGACCGCGCCGGCGGATGAGGACCTCCACCAGCCTTCGGTCCATCCCCTCCAGCGCGAGCGGTTGCAGGGGCAGTAGGGCGGGGACGGCCTCGGCCGCGACGGCCATGTCGGGATAGGCCAGGACGGCCAGGGCGGTGAAGGGCGCTGCCTGGACCAGGTTCACCGTCGCTTCGGTGAGTACAGCGAGGGTGCCTTCGGTCCCGGCCAGGAATCGCGCCAGGTTCGCGCCGCGCTCGGGCAGCAGGTGTTCGAGGGAGTACCCGGAGGCCTGCCGGGAGAACCGCGCGAACTCGGTCCGGATGACGGCGAGGTTGTCGGCGACCAGGCGCGAGAGTCGGGCTCCGACGGGATCGGCCAACTCCGCGAGCAGGCCCGCGTGCAGCGGCCGGCCGTCGGCCAGCAGCACTTGCAGCGAGGCGATGTTGTCAGCCGTCTTGCCGTAGGCCAGCGCGTGCGCACCGCAGGCGTTGTTGCCGATCATTCCGCCGATCGTGCAGCGGGACTGTGTCGATGGGTCGGGCCCGAACCGCAGGCCGTGGCGAGCGGCCTGTTGCTGCAGGGTGGCCAGGACGACACCGGGCTGGACGACGGCAGTCCGGGCGTCGGGATCGATGGCGACGACCTGGTTGAGATGCCGGGAGAAATCCAGGATGACGCCCGGGCCGACGGCGTTGCCGGCGCATGAGGTGCCCGCTCCGCGAGCGGTGATCGGTGCGCCGTTCGCCGCGGCTACCTGGAGCGTGGCCGCCACCTCGTCGGCGCTGCGCGGGAAGACCACCACCTGCGGGACGACGCGGTAGTTGGAGGCATCGCTGGAGTACTCGGCGCGGCGACGGGTGGAGGAATCGACCTCGGTGATACCGGCGGCTCGCAGCTCGCCGGCCAACTCCTCGGGGGTCACCCGCTCATTCTCCCCGATCGGGTCATCACCATTTCCCGCCGACCCCACCGTTGAGGTTGCCCTTGTTGCCAGCCTCCCCCCGTTGAGGTTGCCCTCGTTGCCAGCCTCCCCCCGTTGAGGTTGCCCTCGTTGCCAGCCTCCCCCCGTTGAGGTTGCCCTTGTTGCCAGCCTCCCCCCGTTGAGGTTGCCCTTGTTGCCAGCCTCCCCCCGTTGAGGTTGCCCTTGTTGCCAGCCCCACCGAGCGTGGCATCCGCACCGATCAGCTGCGCGAGCGCGGCAACCGGTGACCAGCTCGACGGGCCGATTTGCCACGAAAAGGCGCGAGCGTCCACATGATCGCCGAGGGTCGGTACCGTAACCTCGACCGCCTGTCCGCGTTGGTTATCACGTGACCGTCCTGGAGGCTCCCGTCGTCCGCGAGACCGAATCAACCGTCCCCGAAGGAACGGACCGCACCCCTCAGCGCACCCGGCTCGGCTCAGCGATCCCGGCAGCCGTCCCCTTGGCAGTCCTCGCCGTCGTGCTGGCGGCGTTGCTCGGCGTTCTCCTCGTGGTCGACCAGCGGCCGAGCCGTCCGAGCCTGAGCCGCTCCGAGGTGGCCGCTATGAACGCCGCCCCGGGCCTGCTCGACAACTTCACCACCTACCGGCGCGCCAGCTTCGAGGCGGATTGGCAACGCTGCCTGAGCTCCCTCACCGGCGACATCAAGACGCAGCAGCAGGCCCGCAAGGCCAGCACCTTGAAGGCCCTGACCACCAGCAAGGCAGACCTACAGGGTCAGGTGGGCAAGGTTGCCGTCGCCGGCTCGTCCGGCCATTCCGTTCAACTCGTGGCGGTCCTGACCGGATACCAGGTTCAGTCGGCGACCAAGAAGACCGTGATCTCGACCAGCCAGCTGTCGGTCACGCTGACCGACGTGTCGGGTACCTGGCTGATCAGCGATCTGGCCAACACGGGAGTGTCATGACCGCCCCCGACAAGCCCGGCAATCCGCGGCGGCGGCGGCTGTCGGCTGCGGTCGGCGTAGCGCCCCTGAGCGGACGCAGCGACGATGAGCGCACACCGAAGACGTCCGGCACTGATTCCAGCACCGGTCACAGCGTGGACGACAGCCCGAGCGTTGGCCCCGGCGCGGGCCCTGCCGAGAGCCTGAGCCGCCGTCCGGAGGCCGATCCGGGTTCGAGCGAAGAGCCGAGGCCGACACCTCGCTGGCGCTGGGCTAGCGCCGCCGTCGCCGCCGTCGCCGCCGCAATCGTGCTTGTCCTGGCAATACTCGATCTGACCCTGTTCGTCCATCACCAGAATCAGCCGTCCGCCTCGGCCGAACGCGATCAGTTACTGGCCCAGGCCAAGACCGCCACGGCGGCGCTGATGAGTTATGACTACCGGCACCTGGACCTCGACTTGAGCAAGAACCTGCCGAACCTGACGGACAGTTTCGCGGCCGACTATCGCAAGAGCCTCACCCAGGACATCAAGCCGACGGCGATCGCACAGAAGGTTGTCGCCGTGGGACAGGTGACGGGCGCCGGCGTCGAGTCGGTGTCCTCGGACGGCACCTCGGCCACGGTGCTGGTGTTCGGGCTGCGTGCGACGACGAGTACGGCCAGCACCACCGCTCAGACCGACCCCGAACGTTTCGAGTTGACGCTGATCGACAAGCAGGGACGGTGGCTGGTGGACCGGGTCGCGTCGGCGTGACGGTCCCGGCTCAGGTGGCGAAATACTCCGGCGGCGCGGTGCCGTCCAGAGCCAGCGACAGGGCCGCGCGGGCCGCGATCGGTCCCACCAGGTTGCCGGTTCCGTTGTAGCCACCGCAGGCGACCACGCCTGGACGAACCTCGGTGACCAACGGCCGGGCATCGGCGGTATAGCCGACCGAGGCCGCCCAGCGGTGCGTGACCGTGATCGGTTGCCCCGCGAACCGAGCGGCGATCGTCTCGATCCAGTCCTGCACGTCTGGTGTCGGATCGGTGTCGGTAGTCCATTCGTCGGCGGCGAACCGGTCCCGGCCGCCGCCGATGAAGATGCGGCCGGACGGGTCCTGCTGGGCATAGTCGTAACCCCAACGGCCGTAGACCGGGCACGGCAGGCGTCCGGGGCGTACCGGGGCGGTCGCGAGCATCTGTAGCCGGGTGGTGCGAACGCGACCGGCCAGTTCCGGCAGCACAAGATCAAGGCGCCCATCTACCGCGATGACGATTGCTCCCGCGTTGACCCGTCCGCCGGTCGTGACCACCGACCCGGATTCGACCGAGGTCATCGGGGTGTTCTCGAACAGCCGGGCGTGGCCGCCGTAGAGATCAGCCAGGGCCAGGGCCCGGCGGGCGGGGTTCATCGCCGCGTCGTCGGGCAGGTAAAGGCCCCGGCCGAGCTCGCCGTCGTAGCGTTCGACCGCGATGCCGTGGTGGGTCAGAACCCGGAATTGCTCGTCGCAGTCGGTGGATTCGACTTCCCGGTCAGCGGCCTCGGCTGTCGTTTCGGGCTCGCCCGGCAGGCCGGCCAGCCGGATCGAGCCGACCTGGCGGATGACATCAGGTCCGAGCAGGTCCGACAATGCCCTTATCTCGGCGAGAGTTTCTCGATAGAGGGCCAACGCCGACTCGATCCCCCAGCCGGCCCCGGCCTGGTGGACCGCGATCGCCGGGCCGCCGAGCAGAAAGCCACCATTGCGTCCGGCCGCGCCGGCGGCGACCCGCCCGGCGTCGATGCCCACGACCGAGAGGCCGCGGCGCAGTGCCTCTCCTACCGCGGCGAGTCCGCTACCGCCGAGGCCGATCACGCAGACGTCGGCGGTCACCTCGGTGTCGAGGCTCGGTCGGCGCGCTGTGGCGGCCACGACCGGGTCGGCATCCCATCCGACGGTGCTCTCGATCGACTCGTGCACAACCATGCGGTCATCCTGCCAAACGTGTTCGGCTTGCGTCGACCGACCACAAGGCCCTTGAGGTTGCCCTCGTTGCTGAACCTCGGCGCGCAACAAGGGCAACCTCAACGCAACTCGGCGCGCAACAAGGGCAACCTCAACGCAACTCGGCGCGCAACAAGGGCAACCTCAACGCAGCTTGGCGCGCAACAAGGGCAACCTCGACGGGGACGGGTTAGAGGACCTTCGACAGGAAGGACTTGGTGCGCTCGTGCTGGGGGTTGCTCAGGACTTCCCGGGGCGGGCCGGCCTCCACGACGACGCCGCCGTCCATGAACACCAGATGGTCCCCGACCTCGCGAGCGAAGCCCATCTCATGGGTCACGACGATCATGGTCATGCCGTTGTCCGCGAGCTTGCGCATCACGTCGAGGACCTCGCCGACAAGCTCGGGGTCCAGGGCTGAGGTCGGCTCGTCGAAGAGCATCAGCTTGGGCTCCATGGCCAGCGCCCGGGCGATTGCCACCCGCTGCTGCTGACCACCCGACAGCTGCGCCGGGTACGCCGTGGCTTTCTCGGCCAGGCCGACCTGGGCCAGCAGCTCCCGGCCGCGGGCCAGGGCCTCGCTCTTCTTCTGCCGCTTGACCTGCATCGGCGCCTCGATGATGTTCTCCAGCGCGGTCATGTGCGGGAACAGGTTGAACCGCTGGAACACCATGCCGATGTCGCGGCGCTGGGCCGCGGCTCGCTTGGGGTGCAGTTCGTGCAGCTTGTTGCCACGTTCCTCGTAACCGACCAGCTCGCCATCGACGTACAGGCGTCCGGCGGTGACCTTCTCCAGGTGGTTGATGCACCGCAGGAAGGTCGACTTGCCCGAGCCGGACGGCCCGATCAGGCACATGACCTCCTTCGGCTTGACCTGCAACGAGATGCCCTTGAGCACCTGCAGGGCGCCGAAGTGCTTCTGCACCCCCCGCGCGTCGACCATCAGTTTCGAGTCCGGGGTACTCAATGGGTGCCTCCCAGGTGATTGGCGCCGAGATCCTGTGCGTCGGCCAGTGCCTGCAGCTGCTTCGAGGTGAGCTTGCGCGAGGCACCGCGGGCGAAGTACCGCTCCAGGTAGTACTGACCCACCATGAGCACACTGGTCACGGCCAGGTACCACGCCGACGCCACCAGCAACAGCGGAATCGGTCGGTACAGCACACCACCGATCTGACGCGAGACCGAGTAGAGGTCGGTCGTCAGCGGCACGCCCACCACGAGCGATGTCGTCTTGAGCATGCTGATGACCTCGTTGCCCGTGGGCGGAATGATCACCCGCATGGCCTGGGGAAGGACGACTCGCCACATCGTCCGTCCCCAGGTCATGGCCAGGGCGATCGCGGCCTCGTGCTGGCCTTCATCCACCGAGCCGATGCCGGCCCGCACGATCTCGGCCATGTAGGCGGCCTCGTTCAGGCCGAGCCCCAGGAACGCCATGACGAAGGGCGTCAGCCACGACCCGGTCTTGAGGTGGGTGAACTGCACCATGAACGGCACGCCGAGGTCGATCTGCTTGTAGATCGTGGTGATAAGGCCCCAGAACACCAGCTGCACGTAGATCGGTGTGCCGCGGAAGATCCACAGGTACAGCCACGCCACGCTCTTGAGCACCGGGTTGTCCGACATGCGCATCACGGCCAGCACGATGCCCAGCGCGATCGCGATCGCCATCGAGATGACGGTCAGCTCCAGCGTGACCAGCGCGGCCTGGGAGATCCGCTGGTCGAACAGGTACTGGAAGAACGTGTGCCACTCGTAGGCGCTGTTGGTGGCCGCCCCGTACACGAACAGGGCCAGCAGCACGATCAGGATGACGGCGACCACGAGGCGGCCGGGGCGCCGTAGTGGTACCGCCTTGATCGGATCGTCGGCGTTGGTTCCCGCGGCTGTCGTGGTCGTCGTCATCGACGTCAGCCCAGCGCGCCGTTGGTCTTTGCCTGGGTGATCTCGCCGGCGTCGTTGCCCCAGTTGGCGCAGATCGTCTTGTAGGTGCCGTCGTCCATCAGCGACTGCAGGGCTTTCTGGATCGCCTGAACGAGAGCACTGTTCTTCGCCATCGGGTATCCGTAGGGCGCGGCGTCGTAGATGCTGCCCGCGAGCTTGAGCTTGCCGCCGCTCTGCTTCACGCCGTAGGCGGTGACCGGGGAGTCGGCGACGAAGGCGTCGGCCTTGCCCAGAATTACCGCGGTCGTCGCATCGTCCTGCTTGTCGTACTTGAGCTTGACGATCGCCTTCTTGCCGGCGGCGGTGCACTTCTTGCTTCGGGCGGGCACGTCATCGGTGTCCTGGATCGTGCCGGTCTGGACCGCTACCTTCAGCCCGCAGGCGCTGTCCGGGTTCACGCTGGAGCTGGTCGGAGCGCCCCACTGGCTGCCGGCGTTGAAGTAGTCGACGAAGTCGACGGTCTTCTCGCGGGTCTTGTTGTCGGTGAACGACGACACCCCGATGTCGTACTTGCCGCCGGTGATGCCGGGAATGATGTTGTCGAAGGTCGACTCGGTGTACTGGGCCTTGAGGCCCAGCTTGGCGGCGATGGCGTCCATCAGGTCGACGTCGAAGCCGACGATCTTGCCGGAGGAGTCCTTGTACTCGTTCGGCGCGTAGGTGGGGTCGATGCCCACCTTGATGACCCCGGCACTCTTGATGCTCGCGGGGACCAGCGAACTCAGGTCGGCCGCCTTCGACACCGTCGGCGTCGGCTTCGGCGCGCTGCCGCCCCCCTCGTTGTTCTTGGCGCAAGCGCTCAAAGCAAGCGAGCCGACCGCGGCGAGCGCGGCAATCGTGACGAACGAACGTCGGTTGAACACAGTCGTGGGACCTCCGGGTGGACAGAATTGGTCGGACGGAACTCTAGGGCGTCGTTGTAGCGCAGACGTCAAGTTCGGGGCTCCCGCAACGGAACCGTAACCCCAGGAAGCACAATTGTTTCCAAACACTGGCGCAAACGCGCCCCAACCTCATCTTCAGCTCAAGCCAGCGCGCGCTCTGCCTTACCGAGCACGACGACCCCGCCGTCGGAGACGTGGTAGCGCTGCTTGTCCAGCTCCAGGTCGACGCCGATGTGCGCACCGGGCTCGACGGAGACGTTTTTGTCCAGAATCGCGCGGCGCACCACCGCACCCTCGCCCACGATGACCCCGTCCATCAGCACTGAGTTCTCCACGTACGCGCCGTTACGGACCATGACGTTCGGTGAGAGGACGCTTCCGCGGACCGTCGAGCCGGAGATGATCGAGCCCGCGCCGACGATCGATTCCTGGGCCAGGCCGCCGTCGACGAACTTGGCGGGCGGCAACTGCTCGTGGTGGGTGTAGATACGCCACGAGTCGTTGTACAGGTTGAAGATCGGGTGGACGCTCACCAGATCCATGTTGGCGTCGTAGTAGGCGTCCATCGTCCCGACGTCGCGCCAGTAGGCACGGTCGCGCTCGGTCGAACCGGGTACCTCGTTCTTGTTGAAGTCGTAGACCCAGGCGTCCTCGCGCTCGACCATCCACGGCATGATCGAGCCGCCCATGTCGTGGACCGACGTCGGGTCCTCGGCATCGACCCGCAGCGCCTCGACCAGAGCTTCGGTGGTGAAGATGTAGTTGCCCATCGAGGCGTAGCTGACCTCGGGGTTGTCGGGCAGGCCGGGCGGGTCCTTGGGCTTTTCCAGGAACTGCAGCACCCGCCCGTCCGGCGCGGCGTCGATCACGCCGAACTGATCAGCCTGGTCCCGCGGGACCTGGATGCCCGCCACGGTCACCCCGGCGCCGGACTCGATGTGCTGGTCCAGCATCTGGCGCGGATCCATGCGGTAGACGTGGTCGGCGCCGAACACCACGATGTGGGTGGGCTTGTCGTCGGTGATGAGGTTCATCGACTGAAGGATGGCGTCGGCACTTCCGGTGTACCAGCGCGGGCCGAGCCGCTGCTGAGCCGGCACCGGGGTGACGTAGTTGCCGAGGATGGTCGACATGCGCCAGGTCTGGGTGACATGGCGGTCCAGTGAGTGCGACTTGTACTGGGTGAGCACGCAGATTCGCAGGAACCCGGCGTTGACCATGTTCGACAACACGAAATCGACCAGCCGGTAGTTGCCACCGAAGGGAACCGCCGGCTTGGCCCGGTCGGCAGTCAGCGGCCACAACCGCTTTCCCTCGCCACCGGCCAACACGATTCCCAGCACCCGTACGTTCGCCGCCATGAGCGTCACCCTAGCCCGAAGGTGATCACTGACACAGCAAGATCCCTCGGGTTAATGTTGCGCCCATGCGCGCCGCTCTGATCAGCCGTGAGTACCCGCCCGACGTCTACGGCGGGGCGGGGGTCCACATCGAGTTCCTGACTCGCGAGCTGCGCAAGCTCATCGAGGTCGAGGTGCACTGTTTCGGTGCCCCGCGCGGTGAGGACGGCGTGCACGCCTACGAGGTCCCGCACACCCTGCGCACCGCCAATGCCGCCCTGGGCACGCTGGGGGTGGACGTGGAGATGGCCGCGGGCATGTCGGCGGCGAATCTGGCGCACTCGCACACCTGGTACGCCAACACTGCCGGGCATCTGGCCAGCCTGCTGTACGACATCCCCCATGTGGTGACGGCACATTCCCTGGAACCGCTGCGCCCCTGGAAGGCCGAGCAGCTCGGCGGCGGCTACCGCCTGTCGTCGTGGGCGGAACGGACGGCCTACGAGGCTGCCGCGGCGGTGATCGCCGTCAGCGACGGGATGGCCGCCGACATCTTGGCCGCCTACCCGTCGATCGACCCGTCCCGGGTGCGCATCATCCCCAACGGCATCGACACCGAGCTGTACCGGCCGGTGTCCGGCACCGACGTCCTGCAGCGCTACGGCTTGTCGACCGATGCGCCGATCGTGCTGTTCGTGGGGCGGATAACCCGGCAGAAGGGGGTCGCCCATCTGGTGGCGGCCGCTCGGGATTTCGCTCCCGGGACGCAGATCGCGTTGTGCGCCGGCGCCCCGGACACTCCTGAGCTGGCCGCCGAGATCACCGCCGCGGTGACCGAACTGCAGGCCGGACGCGACGGTGTGGTGTGGATCCAGGAGATGCTGCCGCGCGAGGAACTGCTCCAACTGCTGACCGCCGCCGACGTATTCCTCTGTCCGTCCATCTACGAACCCCAGGGCATCGTCAACCTCGAGGCGATGGCCTGCCAGACCGCCGTCGTCGCCTCCCGGGTGGGCGGGATCCCGGATGTCGTCGTCGAGGGCCAGACCGGCCTGCTGGTCGACTACGCCGGGGAGGAACCGGCCGCGGTGGCCGCGTTCCGGCACTCCTTCGCCGACGCGGTCAACCAGCTGCTGGCCGATCCGGCGCGCCGCCGCAGCATGGGCGTGGCCGGGCGCGAGCGGGCGGTGGCTGTCTACGGTTGGACGGCTATCGCCGAGCGGACCGTGCAGCTGTACCGCTCCCTGCTCTGACGCAGGCGGGGCCGGCTCAGGCAGCGCTGTCCGCAGGCGGGGCCGGCTCAGGCAGCGCTGTCCGCAGGCAGCGCCGGCCAAGGCAGGGCCCCACTCAGCCGGCGGCGGCCAGTTCCAGATAACGGGCCAGCAGCCGTGCGCCGAAGCCGGTGGCGCCCTTGGCGAAGATGGGCCCTTCGCTCGTCGCCCGCGCCGGTCCGGCGATGTCCAGGTGCGCCCACGCCACCTCGCCCACGAAGGGCTGCAGGAACAACGCCGCCGTGATACCACCTGGGTTGCCGGGGTCGTTGCGGGCATCGGCGACGGGTGAATCGATGCTGGCGGCGTAGCGGTGTTCCAGCGGCATCCGCCAGATGTGCTCGCCGCTGGTGGCGCTGGCCCGCTCCAGCTGCGCGGCAAGGTGATCGTCGTTGGCGAAGTAACCGGCGGTCTCCAGGCCGAGCGCGACCTTCATCGCCCCGGTCAGCGTGGCCACGTCCACCACGACATCGGGCTTGAGCCGGGCCACCGCATAGGCGAGAGCGTCGGCGAGCACCAGCCGGCCCTCGGCGTCGGTGTTGCCGATCTCGGTCGTCCGGCCGCCGTAGTGGGTGATGATGTCCGACGGACGCATGGACGAGCCCGACACCGCGTTCTCAGCCGCGGGGACCAGAGCGGTCACCCGGACCGGCAGCCGCTGAATGGCGGCGTACTGGATAGCCGCGAGTACCGCCGCGCCGCCGCACATGTCGGTGTGCATCATCCGCATCGCCCCGGCCGGCTTCAGGTTCAGACCACCGGTGTCGAAGGTGATCCCCTTGCCGACCAGCACCACGTGCGGCGGCGTGGCCGCAGACCCGGCGGTCCGGCGCGGCTTGTAGGAAACCTCGATGAGCCTCGGACCGCTAGCCGAACCGGCACCGACCGCGAGCACGCCGCCGAAGCCCTGCGCGGCCAGCCAGGCCTCGTCGCGAACGGTGACGCGGCAGCCCGCCGCCGACAACTGCTGGTCGGCGAGCTCGCCGAACCGGGCGGGATCGAGCACGGATGCCGGCGTGTTGCCCAGGTCGCGTGCCCACCCGGCGGCGTCGGCGGCCTCGTCACCGGCCGTCAGCCCGGAGCGATCGAGTTCGCCGATCAGGTCCACGGTGTGCAGCACCGCGTCGGCGTCGCCGGCCTGGGTGAAGTCATAGCCGCCGAGGACCAGGCCCTCGGCGAGAGCGGTGCTCTGTTCGTAGCCGGGGGCATCGATCGCAACAGTGACCCCGGTCTGTTCGTCCAGGGTGGCGATGACCCGTCCGATCGCCACGCCGGCCAACCGCAGATCAGCGGGGCTGTTGTCGCCGAGCCCCACGAGCAGCACGGTCGAGGGGACCTGCCCGGGCAGCGGCAGCGTGTGGATGAGGCCCGCCTTGCCGGCGGGGGTCTCGGCCGCGACGTAGGCAGCGGCGAATTCGGCGGCGGCGACCGGGAGGGCCGTGGTCGACACGGCGTGCAGCTGGACGGTGTCGCCGAGCAGACCGACGGCGACGACGGCCGACGGACGACGTCGGTCCGGGATTTGCAGCAGGATCACAGCTACCTCAAGGGGCGCGGGACGACGGTGGGGACCGTACAAACGATTCGACCCCGGTCGGCGGCCGCGGACCCCGAGGGGACCAGACGACCGGGCCGGCCGGGGTCGAAGGGAACCACTTAGCTGACGGCTGCCAGTAGCGCCTCGGAAAGCGCGCTGGCCTCGTCGGCGGACAACTCGACGACCAGACGTCCGCCGCCTTCGAGCGGTACGCGCATTACCAGGCCGCGTCCCTCTTTGGTGACTTCCAGCGGACCATCACCCGTCCGCGGCTTCATCGCCGCCATGCCTGCCTCCTGTGTGTTTTTTGTACTTCCCAACTCCGTCCGGCCGGACCGGGCGGGTCGTGCTGATCACATTGTCTCGCATTGCTCACCATCAAGCCAAAGCGGGACCGAGCGCTCTATGGTTGCCGCATGGCTGACGTCCTGTTGAGTGAGACCGCGGACGGCGTGAGCACGCTGACCCTGAACCGTCCCGAGTCGATGAACTCCCTGTCCGCGGAGCTGAAACAGGCCCTGGTCTCGGAGCTGCAACGCATTGCGGCCGACCCGTCGGTGCGCGCCGTCGTACTCACCGGGACCGGTCGCGGATTCTGCGTGGGCCAGGATCTGGCCGAGCACGCCGAACTGCTGCAGGCCGACGATCCGGCTCCGCTGTCGACGGTGCGCGAGCACTACAACCCGATCACGCTGGCGCTGACCCAGATGCCCAAGCCCGTCGTTGCCGCCGTGAACGGCACCGCCGCGGGTGCTGGGGCCTCGTTCGCCTTCGCGTGCGACTTCCGGATCGTGGCCGAGTCGGCGAAGTTCCTGCTCGCCTTCGCCAACGTCGGGCTCGGCCTGGACTCGGGCGTCTCCTGGACTCTGCCGCGGCTGATCGGTGCCGGGCGCGCGCTGGAGCTGGCGCTGCTGGCCCAGCCGATCACCGCGACCGAGCTGAACTCCTATGGCGCGGTGAACGAGCTGGTGCCTGCGGCGGAGGTGCTGCCGAGGGCTCAAGCACTGGCCGCGCGGCTGGCCGCGGGACCGACCGTGGCCTACGCGGCGATCAAGCAGGCCATCCACTTCGCCGGTTCCCACGATCTCTCGGACTCGCTGGAGAACGAGGCGGTGCAGCAGGCCGTCGCCGGCGCCTCGCAGGACCATCGCTCGGCCGTGGCCGCGTTCGTGGCCAAGCAGCAGCCGAGTTTCACCGGGCGATGACCCGCTCGCCCTGAGCGGCTGGCGCCCGGCTGGGCGGTCGAGCAAGCGTCAGCCGGTGGCGCGCCAGCAGTAGGCGACGTGGTCATCGACGATGCCGGTGGCCTGCATCGTCGCGTAGGCGGTGGTCGGACCGACGAAGACGAAACCGCGTCGTTTCAGTTCCTTCGCCAGCGCCTTGGATTCCTCGGTGACCGCCGGCACCTCGGCCAGCGTGGCCGGGCGCCGGTGCGTGGCCGGGGCGAAGGACCAGAGCAGCTCGGTCAGGCCCTCGGGGACATGGTCACCGATCGCCCGGGCGTTGTTGATCGCGGCGTCGACCTTGGCCCGGTTGCGGACGATGCCGGCGTCGGCCAGGAGCCGGTCCCGGTCACGCTCGCCGAAGCGGGCGACCGTGTCGATATCGAATCCCGCGAACGCCGCCCGGAAATTCTCACGTTTGCGCAGGATGGTCAGCCAGGACAGACCGGACTGGAACGCCTCCAGGCACAGCCGCTCGAAGAGGGCATTGTCTCCACGAAGCGCAACGCCCCATTCGTCATCGTGATAGGCCTGGTATTCGGGTGCGCTATCACCCCAGTCGCAGCGCTTGCGACCTGGGGCCGGGTCGAGCTGGTCAGACATCTCGCCGCTCGGCCGGACGGTGCAGGGTCTCGCCGGCCTCGCCGTCGTGGCCGTCGTGGCCGTCGTGGCCGTCGTGGCCGTCGTAGCCGTCGTAGCCGTCGTAGCCGTCGTGGCCGCCAGACGCAGGCTCTTCCAGGTAGCCGTGGTCCCCGGCAGTGCGGTGTGGCGGTTGCTCTGAACCGCTCGCCCGCAACCGGGCGATCTCCTCGTCCCGGACGATGATTTCCGCGGTGAGCCGATCGATCAGGTCGTCTGTCTCACTGAACCGGTAGCCGCGAAGGGCGACCGGGATCCGGACGCGTTCCAGGTCCGTCGGTGCCATGCGGCGCCCGCTGGGCAACTCGAACGGGCGCTGGTCGGACTCGGGACGCACGCCCAGACCGTCCGGCAGCAGCGCGAGTACGGCGTAGAAGAGCAAGCCCGCCACGACGAGCGCGATCAGCGCGTACCCGATGAAGACCATCACCGCACGATCCTGGCACGAAAGTCTGACAGCGGACTCACCCGGCCCGGGTCTGCGGGTCCGTGCCGCTTGCCGGCTCCCGTGCCTGTTCGGGCCCGGCATCGAGTGTCGGCGCGCGTCGGTGCGGCCGATCGGGTTGGAGCGCGTCGATGACCTCGAAGGCCCCGGCTACGTCGGAGACCCGGTGCAACTGCTGGTAAGCCGTCGCGCGCACGAAGCCGCGTTGGATCAGACTCTCCAGGAACACCCACAGCGGCCGGTAGAAGCCGTCGTGGTCCAGCACGATGACGGGCTTGGGGTGCATGCCGAGCGATCCGGCCGTCCAGACCTCGAAGAACTCCTCCAGAGTCCCGATACCACCGGGAAGGACGACGAACACGTCCGCGTGGGCGTCCATCACGGCCTTGCGCTCACGCATCGTGTCGACCACGAGCAGCTCGTCCGCGTCCGTGTCGGCCACTTCCTGGGCCATCAGATGCTGCGGAATCACACCCACCGTGTGCGCCCCGTGCCGTCTGGCCTCGCTCGCGACAGCACCCATCATCGACACCCGGCCGCCCCCGGAGACCAGCTGGTGGCCGCCGCGGCCGATGCGTTCGCCGACCTCAGCGGCCAGCGCGAGGAAACCGGCCTCGATGGATTCCGAGGACGAGCAGTAGACGCACACCGTTGCCATGGCTCCCATCCTGGCCCATCACGCCATGGGGCGCCGCTGGGCGTGCTGCCGCGGCCGGTACCGGGGCGCTCGCCGCGCTCATGCTGCCGGTGGCACGCGGGGCTCTGTTCGGGCGCGGCCGTGGTGCTAGTGGGCGTCGTTGGCGCCCGTGGCGCTATTGGGCGTCGTTGGCGCGGCCGGACGCTGCTTCCCGGTGGGCCGCCCGCTCGGCCAGGTCCTGGGCGGAGCGTTCCTGCTCGGCATCGACGATGATCCGCACGGCCTCATCGACACTGGAGGTCACGTGGATCAGGTCGAGGTCGGCCGCACCGACCTTGCCCTCGGGTAGCACCGTGTTGCGGATCCAGTCGATCAGTCCGGACCAGTACTGCTCGCCGAACAGGATCACCGGGAAGCGGGTCACCTTCCGAGTCTGGACCAGGGTCAGCGCCTCGAAGAGTTCGTCCAGGGTTCCGAAACCTCCGGGCATGATCACGAAGGCCTGCGCGTACTTGACGAACATCGTCTTGCGGGCGAAGAAGTACCGAAAGTTGATGCCGACGTCGACCCAATCGTTGAGCCGTTGCTCGAAGGGCAATTCGATACCCAGGCCGATCGATGTGCCGCCCGCTTCGACGGCGCCGCGGTTGGCCGCCTCCATCGCGCCCGGGCCGCCGCCGGTGATGACCGCGTACCCGGCTCGGGCCAGGGCCGCCCCGAGCTGGCGGGTCGATTCGTAGTCGGGATGGTCCGACGTCGTCCGGGCCGAGCCGAATACCGATACGGCGCGTCCGACCTCGGCCAGCAGTCCGAATCCCTCGACGAACTCCGACTGAATTCGCAACACCCGCCAGGGATCGGTGTGCAGCCACTCGGTCGGACCACGCGAATCCAGCAGACGCTGGTCGGTAGTGCTGCTCTCCGGCGAGATCTGGGTGCGCCGGAGCACGACCGGGCCGCGATGACGCTCTGCGGGCCGGCGGTTTCCCGAGGATCCGGCGCCGTTGCCGCGTCCGTCTTCGCTGGTCATGCGGCAAATGTATCCGGCAGCCGGCCGATCCCTCGGCGCGAGTCGGCGATTTCTGTGCCAGTGGGCTCAATGTTCATCTCTGTCCTGCCGAACGACAGATCTGCCAGCCGTGCGGTTCGAACCAGCCCGACGCCAGCAAATGGGCGCGATCTGCGACGCGGAACAGAACTCAGGAGGGGACCAGAGCTCAGGAGACGGGGACCAGAACCCAGGAGACGGCGATGGGAGCTCGGGTGAACGGGGACGAGGATTCAGGCGCCGGAGGACAGGAAGGCCAGTAATGCAACCTCCGCCGATTCGATGGCCCGCAGCGACACCCACTCGTCCACGGTGTGGGCCAGATTCGGATCACCGGGACCGAAGTTGAGCGCCGGGATCCCCAGGGCGGAGAACCGCGCCACGTCCGTCCAGCCCAGTTTCGCCTCGGCCGGCTGGCCCAAGGCGGCCACGAAGGACTGGGCCAGCGGTTGATCCAGACCGGGGCGGGCCGCGGGCGCCGAATCGACCACCTCGAGAACGAATCCAGCGAACACAGCTCGCAGGTGAGCCTCGGCGTCGGCCTCGGACTTGTCCGGGGCGAAGCGGTAGTTGACCGTGATCGTGCAGGAGTCCGGGATGACGTTGCCGGCCACTCCCCCGCCGATGTACACGGCGTTGAGGCCCTCGCGGTAGGTCAGACCCTCGACCTCCACCTCGGCCGCGGAATAGCCGGCCAGCAGCTCCAGCACAGGCGCCGCGCCGTGAATCGCGTTGTCCCCCAGCCACGACCGAGCCGAGTGTGCCCGCCTACCGGTCACGGTGATCACCGCGCGAATGGTGCCCTGGCAGCCTCCCTCGACCCGGCCGTTGGTGGGCTCCAGCAGGATCGCCAGGTCGGCGCTCAACAGCTCCGGCGACGATGCGGCCACCCGATTCAGTCCGTTGCGACTGGCCTCGACCTCTTCACAGTCGTAGAAGAACCAGGTCAGATCGGCGGCCGGGTCCACCCGGCCCTCCCCCACCAGCGCCGCGGCTCGCAGCTGCAGGGCGAGGCCGGCCTTCATGTCCGAGGTCCCACACCCGTAGAGCCGGTCGCCCGCCACTCGCGAGGGCAGGTTACCGGCGATCGGAACGGTGTCCAGATGCCCCGCGAGCACGACCCGCATCGGCCGGCCCAGCTCCGTCCGGGCGATCACCACGTTGCCGTCGCGCTGCACCGACAACCGCTCGTAGCCGCGCAGGGCCGCCTCGACCGCGTCGGCCAGCGCCGCCTCGTTGCCGGACACGGATTCGGTGTCGACAAGCTGCGCGGTCAGCTGGGCGGCAGAGGCGGACAGATCCAGCGAAACGGCAGCGGTCACGGGTGCCGAGCCTAGTCGCAGCGCCGCCGACAGCCGGTTTCGTTAGGGTGAGGCCCGTGACTACACGCACCGCCTCCGGTTTCGGACTGGCCAGCATCGCCGCCGACGGCACCGTCCTCGATGTCTACTACCCGGCCCCGGCCCTGGGCCCGCTGGCCGACGGCCGCGCCCCGCAGGAGCTCAGCGCGCTGGCGGCCGTCGACGAGGCCCGCGGCGTGCGCACCGAGGTCGTGGCCACCGAGGTCGACCTCGATGCCGACCCGGTCGACGCCGCCGACGTGTACCTGCGCCTGCACCTGCTGTCCCACCGGCTCGTTGCGCCCCACGGCACGAACCTGACGGGGGTTTTCGGCCTGCTGGCCAACGTCGTCTGGACCAACCACGGACCTTGCTCGGTCGCTGGTTTCGAGACGGTCAGGACGAAGCTGCGCGCCCGCGGGACGGTGACCGTGTACGGGGTCGACAAGTTCCCACGCATGGTGGACTACGTCCTGCCCACCGGCGTCCGGATCGCCGACGCCGACCGGGTTCGCCTCGGCGCTCACCTGGCCAGCGGAACCACTGTGATGCACGAGGGTTTCGTCAACTACAACGCGGGCACCCTGGGCCAGTCGATGGTCGAGGGGCGCATCTCGGCCGGAGTGGTCGTCGGCGACGGCTCGGACGTCGGCGGCGGCGCGTCCATCATGGGGACCCTGTCCGGAGGCGGCAAGGAAGTCATCACGGTCGGGCGCCGGTGCTTGATCGGCGCCAACGCCGGCATCGGGATCTCGCTCGGCGACGATTGTGTGGTCGCCGCCGGAACCTACGTCACCGCCGGGTCGAAGGTGGTGCTGCCGGACGGCTCCACCCGCAAGGCGGCGGAGTTCTCCGGTCAGAGCGGTCTGCTGTTCTGGCAGAACTCGATCACCGGCGCCATCGAGGTCCGTCAGCGCACCGGTGAGGGCATCGCGCTCAATGCCGCGCTGCACGCCAACTGAGGTGCGTCCCGGACGAGGAGCACCCGTATGAGTCCCGGCGCCGGCCGGCGCGGCGCCGTGGCCCTGGCCGTCATCGTGGTCGTCATCGGCGGCCTGGCGTTGGGTGCCCGCACGCTGTGGCACGCCGCGCAGACCGCGGTTCAACCCTCCGGCTGCGACTTCGGCGCCTATCACGTCGAACTGAGCCGCTCGGAGAACGCGGCCCAGATGGTGAGCGTCGTACTTCGGCGCGGCCTACCCGAGCGGGCGGCTGTCCTGAGCCTGGGCGCGGCCCTTCAGGAGTCCAAGCTCGACAACATTCCCAGTGGGCAGGGCGACCGCGACTCGGTCGGGATCCTGCAGCAGCGTCCGTCACAAGGCTGGGGTACGGCCCAGAACCTGAGCGACGTCCGCTACGCCACCGGCAAGTTCCTCGACGCCCTGGTCAAGATCGACGGCTGGAAGACCGATTCGCTGGCCGTCGTGGTGCAAAAGGTTCAGGTCTCGGCCGACGGCAGCGCCTACGCCAAGCACGAGCAGCAGGCCCAGGTGATGGCCGACGCGCTCACCGGCAAGGCCCCGGCCGCAGTCACCTGCGACTTCGACAAGCCCACCAAGGTCGCGGCCATGGCGACGGTGGTCGCTCAGTTGAAGGCCGAACTTCCCGTCGCCGCTCCGGCGGCGTCCGGCACGACCATCACGGTGCCGGGCGCCTCCTGGGCGACGGCGGCGTGGCTGGTGACCCACGCCGACCGCTACGGCATCGCGGAGGTTCGCTGCAAGGGCCAGCGCTGGCAGCGATCCGGCGGCTGGAAGGCCGACGGGAGCGCGAGCAGCGCCGGAGTCGTCGCGACGATGGCTACGGTCTGAACGGTCTGAACGGGCTGAGCGGGCTGAGCGGGCTCAGCGAGCGCAACGGGCTCAGCGGGCGCAGTGGGCTCAGCGGGCGGCGAGCTCCTCGAACGTGCACCAACCCTGCCGGATCTCGGCGTCGCCGAGCCCGTCCGGACCGGTGTCGAAGCTGAAACAGCTGCCCTGGCCGGGCTGATCGGCCAGTCGCTCGATCGGGGTCCCGCTGAGCTTGGCCAGCAACAGCGCGCCCACACCGCCGTGGGACATGACGACCAGCGCGCCGCCGGGGGCGTCTGCGTCGGCGTCGGTCACCAGATCCCCGACGGTGGCCACGACGCGCCGCTGAGCATCCAGCGCGGTTTCCCACCCCTTGGCCGACACGGCCGGGCGGGCGAGGAAGTCCTGGTAGTTGGCCCAGAACTCCGGCTCGGGCAGGTACCCGGTGGTGGACCGGTCGATCTCGGCCAGCCCGCCCACCAGGGTCACCTCGAGCCGCAGACTCCTACCGATGATCCGGGCGGCCTGTTCGGCTTTGACCTCAGGGCTGCTGACCAACCGGCCGACGCCCGACAGCGAGCCCGCGACCAGGCCGGCGCGCTCTCGGCCCCGTTCGGTGAGACCCCACTCGGGTACCGGCAGCTCGGGATCGAGGCCGACCTCGGGATGAGTCAGAAAGTAGACCCGCACGTCGACGGGACCTTCCGGATCAGTGCTCGGCGGCCTGCGGCGGCAGCGCGGCGATGAGGGGCGGGTCGAACTCGGTCCGGCCGACCTTCGAGGCGCCGCCGGGCGAGCCGAGGTCGTCGAAGAAGTCCACGTTCGCCTGGGTGTAGTCGCGCCACTTCTCGGGCAGATCGTCCTCGTAGAAGATCGCCTCGACCGGGCAGACCGGCTCGCATGCTCCGCAGTCCACGCACTCGTCCGGGTGGATGTAGAGCATCCGGCCACCCTCGTAGATGCAATCGACCGGACACTCCTCGATGCAAGCCTTGTCCAGTACGTCGACACAGGGCTCGGCGATCACGTAGGTCACTGCAGTCCTCCCGAATGAAATTCGCTGCCGCGTAGGGCGTGTCTAGTATGCCGGTCGTGATCGATGCAGGCGCGAGGGGTCGGCGGGTCGTGGTCAGATTCCGCCGCGACGCCGCGGACGGGCGTCCCCCACTGACCGATGCCGTCGGGCGCCTGCTGGCTGTGGACGACCGCTCGCTGATCCTGGACACGGCACGCGGGCGCCTGGAAATCCCGACCGCTGATGTTCAGTCGGCCAAGATCGTCGGCCCCGACCGGCGCGAGATGCTGTTGCTGCAGGAGCTGGCGCACCGTGGCTGGCTGGCCGCTGAGGTCGCCGAGGACGACGGGTGGGTACTGCGCGCCAATGACGGGTGGACGCGACGCGGCAATTCGGTGCTCCCGCGAGCCATCCCGTCCGGCGACCTCGACGAGCTGCTCGGGCGCACGACGCGCTTCTACACCGAGCGGGGACTCCCGGCGCGCATCCAGGTCCCGCTGCCCGTCCGATCGGTGCTGGACGCCGAGCTCGCCGCCCGCGGCTGGACGGTCGAGACCGAGGCCCTCGTCCTCACCCGGCCGCTGATCGGAATCGAAGCCAATCCGGTCGCCGCCGCGGGCCACGCGGTGCCCACCGACGTCGAGATCGTCATCGAGCCCCGGATCAGCGCTGACTGGCTCGCCGGTTACGGGCCGTTGCCGGGATCAGGACGACAGCTGCTCGACCGTCACGACCGAGTCGGCTTCGTCTCGCTCCGACGTCAGGGCCGGCTGGTCGGACGCGCCCGTGGCACCGTCGACGAAGGCTGGCTGGCCATCACCTCGGTCGCCGTCCCGCCGCAGATGCGCGGCTCGGGGCTGGGTCGGCTGCTGATGAGCGCCGTGCAGGACTGGGGACGCGACGCGGGCGCCACCGACGCGCACCTGCAGGTGGAGGCGTCCAATCCGGGCGCGGTCCGGTTCTATCTGAGCGGCGGATGGACCGAGCACCACCGATACCACTACCGCCTCAGTCGGTACCCGGGTCCGAGTCCTGCTCGGCTCCGTAACGCAGCCGACCCTGGCGCGGTCCGGCCTGCAGCAGCGACGCGGTGATCACACCCGCGAACAGGCCGCCCAGAATCGTCGCGAAACCCACGTAGGTGATGCCACTTCCCGACGGGAGCAGGACATCGCCCTCGGGCCGCGGTACGACCTGCAGGGCGCCGGTGGCGATGATCCAGCCGACGACCGGGAAAACCGAGCCGACGCCGGTTCGGGTGAAGATGGCGGCCATTCGCGGCAGCGCGATGTTGCCGGCTACCGCCAGCAGCACCGCCAACGGGACGAGCGTCGTGCCGTGCCGCAGCGGAATCAGCAACATCTCGATGATCGCCGACAGGGCTCCGACCGCGGTGAACACAGCCAGTCCAGCCACGGCCAGCACCGGCGGGGGTGCGCTCTGTTCGGCCGGGGGCGAGGGATCGACGTGCTCGGCCGAGGCCATCGGGATGTCGGTCATAGCTCGAGCCCTCCGAACAGATCGACTTCACGGCCCTCGGCGTCCAGGGCCCCGCCCGGCTCGCCGAGAACCAGCCGGTAGTACTCGGTCCCCTCGATGGGCTGACCGAGGTTGTTGGACAGCGCGTAGAACGATGCGTGCACGCTCACCTGGGTGGCGTGGGCAGCCAGCGCTGCCGCCTTCGCGGGGGCGTGCTGGTCGGCGTGGATCGCGGTGGTGACCAGTTCGTCGGCAGTCAGGTACGGCAGTTCGTCGACGGAATCGGCTAGTCGGAAAGGGAAATCGGGTTCGGCCTCGACTGCCGACCGGAGCGCCGCGTGGCCGCTGCTCAGCACCGAACGAGGGGTGGCCGTCCAGTACAGCTTGGCCACCGGCCACGGCTGGCCGCCCGCGCTCTGATACCCCGGCTGGGCCGCCGCCGTCACGGCGGCAGTGGCCACCCGGTGAGCCATGATGTGGTCGGGGTGACCGTAACCGCCCAGGTCGTCGTAGCTCACGAGCACCTGCGGGCGTACCTCGCGGATGATCTCGACCAGCGCGAGCACCGCGTCGTAGAAGAGCGCGCGGTCGGCGTCGGCACCCCAGAACGCCCGGGGGTGCGCGTTGGCGTGCGCACCCATCATTCCGCTGTCGCGGAACCGGCCGGCGCCCCCGAGGAACCGATGATCGGTCACCCCGAGCGCCGCCATCGCCGCGGTCAGCTCACCGATCCGCCAGCCGCCGAGCTGGTCAGCCTGGTCGGCGCCGAGCTGGGCCAGTTCGGGGACGAGGATCTCGCCCTCCTCACCGAGGGTGCAGGTGACGAGCGTGACGTGAGCGCCCTCGGCGGCGTAGTGCGCCATGGTGGCGCCGGTGCCGATCGTTTCGTCGTCGGGATGGGCGTGGACCAGCAGCAACCGACGGGCGGAGTCGATCCGGGCAGCGGTCACGACCGCCAACCTACCGTGACCGGCGGGGCGAGCTCAGAGACCGGGCTCCAGCGGCCGGTCGGCGAGGGTGCTGTCGAGTTCGCCCTGGCCACCTTCGATGCCGGCATCCTCGGCAGCGGCGATGTCCGCCCGAGCTTCCGGGAAGTGGCATGCCGCGAACTGCCCCGCCGTCTTGAGTTCCAGCAGGGGAACCTCTTCGACGCAGCGGGCTTTCTCCGAATCGGACAGGAGCATCCTGAACTTCGGGCACCGGGTGTGGAACACGCAACCAGAGGGCGGATTGATCGGGCTGGGCAGGTCCCCGGTCAGCAGGATGCGTTCGCGCTTGGACTCCTTGTGCGGGTCCGGCACGGGCACGGCCGACATCAGCGCGTGGGTGTAGGGATGCAGCGGCTGGGAGTAGAGAGCATCCCGGTCGGCCAGCTCCATCACCTTGCCCAGGTACATCACGGCGACGCGGTCGGAGATGTGGCGGACCACCGACAGGTCGTGGGCGACGAAGATGTAGGCCAGCCCGAACTCGCTCTGCAGATCCTCCAGCAGATTGACCACCTGCGCCTGGATGGACACGTCCAGAGCCGACACCGGCTCGTCGCAGATGATGAGCTTGGGACGGAGGGCAATGGCCCGGGCGATGCCGATGCGCTGGCGCTGCCCGCCGGAGAACTCGTGCGGATAGCGGTTGTAGTGCTCGGGATTGAGCCCGACGCGCTCCATCAACCCCTGGACCTGGGTCTTGATGTCCTTCGAGGTGGACGTCCCCTGGACCCGGAACGGAGCACCGACGATGGTGCCGATGGTGTGCCGCGGATTCAGCGACGAGTACGGGTCCTGGAAGATCATCTGAATATCGCGGCGGCGGGGTCGCATCTGCGACCTGCTCAACGGAGCGAGGTTCTCGCCCTCGAAGATGATCTGCCCGCTGGTTGGTTCCAGCAGCTTGCTGATCACTCGTCCGGTGGTGGACTTCCCGCAACCGGACTCGCCGACCAGCCCGAGGGTCTCCCCGGCACGCACCGAGAACGACACCCCGTCGACGGCCTTGACCGCACCGATCTGGCGCTGGACGATCACGCCCCGTCGGATCGGGAAGTGCTTGGCGACGCGGTTGACCTGCAGCAACGCCTTGGGGTCGTCCGCGGCCGGGTGCATGCCGGTCGAATCGGGCTGCGACGCGCCCGACGCGGTGCTGGACGGGGCCGCGGAGGTTGAGTGCGACATGGACTTCAGACTCTTTTCCTGGGCGGGTACTACGTCAAGCTCGGCTTGATCTGGTCGACCCAGATCTGTTGACGCTTACTGGACTGGATGTGGCAGCGCACCTTGTGGCTCTCGGGACGCTCCGGGCTGTGCAACAGCTCCGGATGCACCGCCACGCAGGCATCTCCACGCACGTGCTCGGTGAATGTGCACCTCGGGTTGAACACGCAGCCCTTGGGCACCTGGATCAACGACGGCGGCTGACCGGGAATCGGTTGCAACCGCTCCTGCCTCGTGCGGTCCAGCCGCGGCATGGAACGCAGCAGGCCCCAGGTGTACGGCATCTCCGGCTGGTAGAAGATCTCATCCACCGTCCCGGTTTCCACGCACTGGCCGCCGTACATCACCACGACGTCGTCACAGGTTTCAGCCACGACGCCGAGGTCGTGGGTGATCAGGATGATCGCCGAGTCGAACTCCCGCTGCAGGTCCTTCATCAGTTCGAGGATCTGGGCCTGCACGGTCACGTCCAGAGCCGTCGTGGGCTCGTCGGCGATCAGCAGTTTCGGGTTGCACACCAGGGCCATCGCGATCATCGCACGCTGACGCATGCCGCCGGAGAACTGGTGGGGGTAGTCGGAATAGCGCTTGTCCGGGTTGGGGATTCCGACCCGGTCCAACATCTCGATGACGCGCTTCTTGCCCTCGCTCTTGGACACCCGGTTGTGCACCCGGTAGGCCTCGAGGATCTGGTCACCGATCCGGTAGAAGGGATGCATCGACGACAGCGGGTCCTGGAAGACCATCGACATCTTGTCGCCGCGCAGCCGGCGCATCTGCTCCTCCGACGCCGAGATCAGCTCGGTGCCGTCCAGCCAGATCTCGCCGGTGATCCTGGCCTGCGAACCCTTGTGCAGACCCATGATCGCCTGCGAGGTGACGGACTTGCCGGACCCGGATTCGCCGACGATGCCGAGCACTCGGCCGCGCGCGACGTCGAAGGACAGCCCGTCGACGCTCTTGACCAGACCGTCGCCGGTGGGGAAATGGACTCGCAGATCTCGTACGGACAGGAACGCGTCGCCCGTTTCGGGCTCGCTGTCGACCAGGGACACGCTCACTGCGCGCACACTCCTCGCTGGTGGTACTGGTGGGCGGGCCCACGGACGAAGGCTGGGCGATTCATCAGCTGTAGCTCACGCGCGGATCGACGACCGCGTAGACGACATCGACGACCAGGTTGGACAGCACGACCGCGATCGAGGCCACGATGGTCACCCCGAGCACGATCGGCAGGTCCTGGGACCGGATGGCATCGACGGAGAGCTTGCCCAGTCCGTGCAGGTTGAACACGGTCTCGGTGATGACCGTCGTCCCGATCAACGTGCCGATGTCGATACCGAAGATGGTCACGATCGGCGTGAGCGCTGCGCGCAGGCCGTGCTTGATGACCACGGCCCGCCGGCTCAGCCCCTTGGCGCGCGCGGTACGGATGTAGTCCTCGCTCATCGTCTCGAGCATGTTGGCGCGGGTGAGCCGGGCGTAGAGGGCGGCGAACAGGAACGCCAGTGCCACCCACGGCAGGATCAGGTTCTTCGCCCATTCCAGGGGATTGTCGGTGAAGTTGACGTAGTGCATGTCCTTGAGCCAGGCCAGCTTGTAGCTGAAGATCAGCAACAGGATGGGTCCGGTGAAGAAGATGGGCAGCGACACCGCACCCAGGGCGATGCCCATGCTCACTCGGTCGACGAGGCTGCCGCGCTTGAGCGCCGAGATCGCGCCGACGGTCACACCGCCGACCAGCCACAGGATGCCGGCGCCGATGGCGAGGCTGGCGCTGACCGGGATCGCGTCCGAGAGCAGTCGCGTAACCGGCAGGTTCTGCCGGAAGGAATACCCCAGGCAGGGTGCGTTGCAGTGCAACACCGTGCCGGACCCGTCGTCGATGGTCCGGCCGCTGAAGATACCGCCGACGTAGTTGAAGTACTGGCGGTACCACGGCAGGTCGAAGCCGAACCGGTGGTTGACGGCCGCGAGTCCTTCCGGGTTCGGCGGGATCTTGCCTACGTAGTAGTAGGCCAGCGACTGGTGCAGGATCTTCGGGGTGATCTGGAAGATCACGAAGGTCACCAGGCTGATGACCCAGACCACGAGGACCGAGGCCAGCAGGCGGCGAATGATGTAGCGAATCATCGTCGGTTCCGTACGGTGGCCCGACCGGATTCCTCCGGCCGGGCCACCGATGCGGCTACTCCTCTCCTGGAGTATCGAGTGGATACCGCGGTACTGCTGAACTTACGGGTGGAGCCTTACGTACAGGTCGAGCACTACTACTTGCCGTCGGAAGTACCGATGTTGACGAAGTCGTAGTAGCCACCGAGCGCGAAGTTCACCCGGACGTTGGTGATCCGCGGGTTGCGGTAGAACAGCGTCTTGTCGTACACGTACGGCAGGTAGACGGCGTCGGACATGACCTGGGCGTCCAGGGTCTTGAAGTCCGAGTCGTGGGTACCGGCCGACTTGACGACGGTCTCCAGGATCGAGTTCACCTTCGGATCGTTCAGGGACACGTAGTTCGTGTTACCCGTCGCGGGCAGGTTCTTGCCGTAGACGATCGAGTTCCAGAAACCGAACCCGGTCGGGAAGTCAGCACCCCAACCGGCGACCGCGAGGCCGAGACCCTGGCTCTTGATGTTCGCCGGCGAACCGATGAACGTCGAGTAGTAGTTCGACGAGTCCTGCTGGGCACCCGTGAGCTTGATACCGACGCGAGCCAGTGACTGCTGGGTGGCGATGAAGACGTCCTTGCTGTGCGCGGACGTCGAGTACGCCATCTTGGTGCTGAACCCGCTGGGCTGACCGCACGCCTTGAGCTCGTCCTTGGCCTTGGTCAGGTCACCGGTGCTGTCCGCTCCGGTCGGGAACGGGTTGGCACTGGCGTCGTAGCCGGCGATGACCGGCGGCGACATGGTGTTGGCGATCTGGCCGCCGTACTGGCCACCACGAGCGCGCAGCAGGGCTGCCTTGTTGATGGCGTAGAACACCGCGTTGCGGCAGTGGACGTTGGTCAACGGAGCGACGGTCTGCATGACGGCCAGGTACCGGGTGAAGCCGGTGATCGGGTCGTCGGCGTTCTTCTTGAGGTTCGGGTCGGTTGCGATCTTGGACTGCAGGGTCGAGTTGACACCCTGGTCGGCCTCAGCGTCGGCCTGCCCGGACTGCAGCTGCTGGTCCTCGTCGTCGAGGTTGCTGTCGAAGGTCAGCGTGATGGTGTCGGCCTTCGGGGTCCGGATCTTGTCCGTGCTCTGCGACCACTGAGGGTTCTTCACGAAGGTGATCGACTTCTTCGGCGTGTACTGCGAGATCTTGTACGGGCCGGAGGACGCGGGGTGGTTGGTGTAGCTGGCACCCTTGAACGTCGAGCCGCCCTCCTTGTCAGCCGGAACCGGCGCGGCGGCCGGCAGCGTCATGAGGTAGTCGAAGTCGGCGTAGGACGAGGTCAGATTGAAGGTGATCGTCTGGTCGTCCGGCGTCTGGATGGTGTCCAGCGAGCCACCCTTGTACGGGCCCTTGTAGCCGGAGTTCTTGATCAGGGCGAGGAAGTACGAGGACGGTCCGCCGTTGATGACGTCCTGGGCGAAGAGGCGCTCGATGCCGTACTTGACGTCCTTGCTGGTGATCGGGCTGCCGTCATCCCACTTGAGCCCGGACTGCAGCTTGTAGGTCCACTGGGTGAAGTCAGCGTTGTGCTGGCCCAGACCGGCCGCCAGGTCAGGCTCGATCTTGACGTTGTTCGCGCCCGGGAGGGACGAGAAGCCGACCAGCGTGCGGGTGAAGATCCGCTGCATGTTGAAGCACCAGGCGTAGTACGTACGCGCCGGGTCCCACGAGTCACAGTCAGCGTTGGCCAGCAGCTTCAGGTTGCCGCCGGTCTTGTCGCTCTTGTTCACGAAACCGGTCGAGGCGTTGTTGAACGCGGCCGAGACGCCGGCCGTGGTGCCGTTGGCGTTCGTCTGAGCCGATGAATTGTTGGTGCTGTTGCTGGACTTGCTGCTGCCGCAGGCGCTCAAGACGAGTGCGGCTGTTACCGCAATCGCAAGACCGCCGATTTTCAGGCGCTTACCGGACATCGAGTTCCTCTCCACTCCCTTGACTGTTCACTGTGGTGCTCGAACATCGAACTCCCGAACTTGTGGCAGGGAGCCGAGTACTCACGACGCGAATGGTCACCGCGTCGACTTCGGATCGAGGGCATCGCGCAGCCCATCGCCGAAGATGTTGAAGGCCAGCACGGACAGGAAGATCGCCAGTCCGGGGCTGAACAGGTAGAGCGGGTCCACCTGGAACCAGTTGCCGGCGTCGCTCATCATCTGGCCCCAGGAGACCGTGGGGTACTGGAATCCCACGCCCAGATAGGACAAGCCGGCTTCACCGAGGATGTTGTTCGGGATCGACAGGGTCGCGTAGACCAGGATCGGACCGACCATGTTCGGCAGGATCTCGCGCGCCAGGATCCGGAAGTCCGACGCGCCGAGGCTGCGAGCGGCATCGACGAATTCCCGCTCGCGCAGGGACAGAACCTGCCCGCGCACGATGCGTCCGATGTAGGGCCACGCGAAGAAGCCCAGGACGAAGATGATGAGCACGAACCGCAGCGGCGTCCCGGACAGTCCCAGGAAGCTCTTGGCCTGGCCGAAGATCGCCAGCAGGGCCAGGGCGAACAGCAGGGTGGGGAACGAGAGCAGGACGTCCATGAACCAGGAGATGACGACGTCGACCAGGCCGCGGTAGTAGCCGGCGAGCAGGCCCATGGTGACGCCGATGATGACCGAGACCGCAGTCGCTCCGAAGCCCACGATGAGCGAGGTTCGGGCGCCGTAGATGATCTGGGCGAAGATGTCGAAGCCGTTGACCGGCGTGACGCCGAGCAGGTGGGAGGCCGAGGCATTGCCCAGCGACCCGAACGGTAGCTGCGTGTCCGCGCTGACCAGGTCCTGGTGCTGGGTGGAGGGATCCTGCCCGTACACGCTCGTGATGAGCGGGGCGAATATGGCCATCACGATGAAGATGGCCGCGATGATGGCGCCGATGATGGCCCCACGGTCGCTGCGCAGTCGCCGCCAGGCCAGCTGTCCGAGCGAGCGTCCCTCGATGCTCTGCTCAGAACCTGCGGCGGCGCTGGGAGCACCGAGCGGATCAGTCAGCTCGACTTCGACTTCACCCTGGGGCAAGGTCATCCGCTGTTGCGCCTCCTCGTTCGACGGCCGCTGATCGCAGCCTCTGTGCATCCGCCCGGCGACGGTATGGGCCACCGGTTACGTACTGATGACAAGTCGTCCGCCGGACAGATCGTGCCCTCCGGGCGACTCGCGCTGGGAACTGTAGTTGATGTACTCCTGAGAATGGCAATTCAGGGGCCGTGTGCATGAATTGTTATCCAGGCGCGTCGTAGAGCGGCGTTCGGGTACCCGAATTGCCGCCCCGTTAGATTCAGTTGTGGTCGTGCTCCGGTCGGCCGTCAGGCGCAGAGTTCGTCGCAGCGCCGTGCGGGCCACCCTCTACCGTCCCTCTTTCCGGCCCGAATGGGAAGTGCCGGGCGGTGGTCGCCCACCGCCCGGCACCAACCAGGACTAGGCCTTGAAGCCGATGTTCTCGTAGATCTTGTTCGCGAAGCCGAAGGCACCGAAGTTCTCGAGCGTCTTCTTGCTGAAGATGAGCTCCGGACGCTGGTAGAGCGGGACCGAGTGGCCCTCGTCCCAGACCATCTTGTCGACCTGGTAGCTGAGGTTCACAGCCTCAGCGGGGTCGGTCGCAGTGATCATCTTGTTGATGAGATCGTCCAGGGCCTGCGAGCCGATCTTGGAGAAGTTGCTCTCGCCTTTGGCCTCGTACAGCTGCTTCGTGCCCGACAGCGGGAACGGGTTGCCGATCCAGCTGAAGATCGTCAGGTCGAACTTGCCGACCGCGATGTAGTCGCTGAAGAACGTGTCGGTCGGCACCACCTTCAGGGTCAGCTTGATACCGGCCTCCTGCAGAGCCTTCTGCTGGATGGCGCCCTCATCGGCCGAGGACTTGACGCCCTGCGGGATGGTGAAGCCGAGCGCGAGCGGCTTGCCGTTCTTGGCGAAGATGCCGTCCGAACCCTTGGTGTAGCCGGCCTTGGTGAGCAGCGCGTCCGCCTTGGTGATGTCGCGGTTGCAGAAGTCGCTGCAGGTCTCCTTGTACTGCGCCTGGTTGTTGACCCACACGTGACTGTTGAGCAGGGTCGACGGCCAGGACAGCGGGCCGAGCAGGGTCTGGGCGTCCTGCTTGCGGTCCAGGCTCAGCATGATCGCCTGCCGGACGCTGACGTCGGCGAGCGCACCGCTCTTGCCGAGGTCGATGTGACGCCAGTTCGGGCCACCGGCCTTGCGCAGCTCGACGTTCTGGACGCTCTTGGCGACCTGGAAGCTGGCGATGTCGGAGCCGACGTCGACGAAGTCGACCTGGTCGGACTGCAGGGCCTTGGCCTGGGCGGTCGTGTCGGAGATCGTGATGAACTGGATCTTGTCCAGTTTCGCGGGGTTACCCCACCACTTGTCGTTGTGGACCATGGTGATGGTCTTGGCGGTCTTGTCGATGCTGCCGATCTTGAACGGGCCACCGGAGACGGTGGGGCCGTTGGCCCAGGACTTGTTGTACGCGTCCGGAGTCGCCATGAGCGAGGCCGGCAGCAGGGTCGACCAGAGGGACTGCCATTCCGAGTACGGGGTGTTGAAGACGACGGTCACGTCCTGGTCGGTGGCGCCGCGCACGACGCTCTTGACCTGGTCGTAGCCGGAGGTCGAGGCCGCGAGGAACTTCGCGTTGGTGCCGTTGTCGGCCTGCCACTGCGCCACGAAGTCCTTGTAGGTGATGGGGGTGCCATCGCTCCACACGGCCTTGGGGTTGAGGTGGTACTGGATCGTCTGCGGGCTGGACGAGGTCTGCTCGGCCTTGTCCGCGACGGCCGTGTTGAGGATGGCCTTACCGCCGGCGTCGAAGTTGAACAGCTGCGGGAGGGTCGAGGTCATCAGGTCGCTGGTGTCGCTCTCGTTGCCGTCGACCTGCAGAATGTTGAAGTTGACCGGGAAGCCGGTGATGGGCCACCGCATGGTTCCACCGGTGGGCACCTGCGCATAGGGCACGGCGTTGACCGCGTTCGTCGTGGCCGAGGCCTGGCCCTTGTTGGTCGTGCTGCCGCCTTTGCTCGAGTTGTTACTCGAGCCGCAGGCAGTCAAGGCGATAGACGCCACCGCGATCGCAGCAACGCTCGCCTTCACCTTCATCCTCACTACTTCCTCCTCAGGAATGGTGTAACGCAAATCAAACGCGCACCGAACTCGCCCACTGGGCGGTCCGGGTTATTGCTACGCAACCAAACCGGCGGAAGCCAGTTCCGTTGCCGAATCGGTATCGTTCCTACCTAAAATTGACGACTTGCAATCTTGTCGACATAAAGTCGGGATGTCGTCGGGCGCGAGCTTAGGACTCGTCTAGACCACTTCGCGGACCGTGGCGTAGTGACACGCCGCGCCGTGCCCGGCCCCGACGTCGTACAGTCCGGGATCCTCGCCTCGGCACCGGGCCCGTTCGGCGTCGGAGAGCTGTTGGTTGTACACAAAACAACGCGAGGAAAATCGGCAACCTGCGGGAATGTCGGATGGACTCGGCAGGTCACCGGTGAGCAGAATGCGTTGGCGAGTACGCTCCTTGACCGGATCCGGCAGCGGAATCGCCGACAGCAGCGCCTGGGTGTACGGGTGCGACGGGCGGTCGAAGATGTCCTTCGAGGTGCCGATCTCGACGACCCTGCCCAGATACATCACCGCCACACGATCGGCGATGTGCCGGACCACTGACAGATCGTGGGCCACGAACAGGTAGCTCAAACCCATCTTCGCCTTGAGCTCGTCCAGCAGATTGATGACGCCGGCCTGGATGGACACGTCCAGGGCTGACACGGGTTCGTCCAGCACGACGAGCTTCGGTTCCAGAGCCAGCGCCCGCGCGATCCCGATCCGCTGCCGCTGGCCGCCGGAGAACTCGGCCGGGTAACGGCTGGCGTGCTCGGGACTCAGTCCCACCAGCTTCAACAGCTCCGACACCCGGGCGCGGATCTTCGCCGCCGGCACCTTCTGCACCCACATGGGCTCGGACAGGATGTCGCCGATCGGCATGCGTGGGTCGAGGGAGGCCATCGGGTCCTGGAAGACGATCGAGACATCGGCCCGCATCCGGCGCCGATCCTCCCCGGTGAGCTTGTCGGTGTCCTTGCCGAGCACGACGATGCGTCCGGCCTGCGGTTTGACCAGCGACATGATCTCCATGATCGTGGTCGTTTTTCCGCAGCCGGATTCGCCGACCAGGCCTAGGGTTTCGCCCTCGCGGACCTCCAGCGAGACCCCGTCGACGGCGTGCACGGTACCCACCGTGCGGCGGATGACCGCACCCTTGCGAATCGGGAAGGCCTTCTGCAGGTCCTGCAGTTCGAGCACAACGGTCCGCTGCTCGCGGGGTACTTCGACCATGACGTCGACGGGACGCTCAGGACGGACGAAGACGTCGGCGGCACCCCAATGGCGCTGGGCGATCTCGTTGCGGCGGTGGCAGGCCGCGGTGTGGTCCAGGCGGTCGGTGGGATCGAGGGAAGGCTCGGTGACCAGGCACTCGTCGACCACGATCGGGCACCGGCTGGCGAACGGGCAGCCGGGCGGCAGGTTGAGCAGGGAGGGCGGGCTGCCCTCGATGGGAATCAACGGTTCCTTGTCGGCCACATCCATCCGCGGGATCGAACCCAGCAGGCCCATCGTGTAGGGCATGCGCGGGTGGTAGAAGATGTCGTCGACCTCGGAGCTCTCTACCGCCTTGCCCGCGTACATGACCATGACGCGGTCGGCGAACCCCGCCACCACGCCCAGGTCGTGCGTGATGAGGATCGTCGCGGCGTTGGTCGCCTCCTTCGCCTTCTTCAGCACCTCCAGGACCTGGGCCTGGATGGTCACGTCCAGCGCGGTGGTGGGCTCGTCGGCGATGATGAGGTCCGGATCGTTGGCAATCGCCATCGCGATCATCGCGCGCTGACGCATGCCGCCGGAGAACTCGTGCGGAAAGGACGTGGCCCGCAGCTTCGGATTGGGGATGCCGACCAGGTCGAGGAGTTCGACGGCCCGCTCAGCCGCCTTGTCCTTGGAGACGTTCTGGTGGATCAGCACGGCCTCGGCGATCTGGTCGCCGATCGTGTAGACCGGGGTCAGGGCCGACAACGGATCCTGGAACACCATCGACAGGCCGCTGCCGCGGATCTTCGACAGTTGCTTGTCGTTGAGCGCGAGCATGTCCTGGCCCTTGAAGCGGATGTTGCCGCTCACCCGGGCGTTGCCGGGCAGCAGGCCCATCACGGCCAGCGAGCTGACCGACTTGCCCGATCCAGATTCGCCAACGATGGCAAGGCTTTCCCCGGGACGCACGACATAGCTCACACCACGGACCGCGTTGACCGCCCCCGCTTCGGAACTGAAGGTCACCGACAGGTTCTCGACCTCCAGCAGGGGCGCCGTGGTGTCGAGGCCGGAGCCGGATCGACGCTCGTAGGGCAGGGACTTTTCCAGGTTGGTCACAGACGGCTCGATCCTGAGGTCGGGTCGATGGCTTCTCGAAGGGCGTCACCGATCAGGCTGACCGACAACACCAGCAGCACCAGCAACGTGGCGCCGAACCAGAAGACGTGCGGAATGGTCGTCGCCAGGCCCTGCCCGTCGTCGAGCACGGTACCCAGCGACACGTCCGGCGGTTGGACACCGAAGCCGAAGAAGCTCAGCGTCGTCTCCGACACCACCGATACGCCGACGTTGATGGTCACGTCGACGATCAGCAGCGAGGCCATGTTCGGGATCAGGTGCCGGCGGATGATCGTGAACGCCGGAACACCCATGAATTTGGCGGCATTGATGTACTCCCGTTCCCGCAGGCTCAAGGTCATGCCGCGAATCACCCGGCCGGTGATCATCCAGCCGAACACCGACAGCAGCAGCACCAGCCACATCCAGGAGCGGCTGGCCAGCACCGGACTCAGGATGGCCAGGATCAGGAAGCTCGGCAGCACCAGCAGCAGGTCGATGACCCAGACCACCGCGGTGTCGGTCCACTTGCCGAAGTAGCCGGCGATCGAGCCGGCCACCCCGGCGATGAAGGTGGTGATGACGGCCGCGGAAAGCCCGATGAAGATCGACTTCTGCAGGCCCTTGAGCGTGCGCGCGAAGACGTCGCGCCCGGTGTCGTCCACGCCGAAGAAGTGACTGGAACTCGGCCCGGCCAAGGTGTTGATGGTGTCGAAGTCGTCGTAATGCCACTTGGTCAGGTGCGGCCCGACGAAGGCGATCAGCACCACGAACAGCAACATGAGCAGGCCGAGCAGGCCCGACTTCTGGCGCAGGAAGCGGCGCAGGATGAGCCGTCCCCGTGAGAGCGCACGGGTATCGGTGGGGCCGACCTCCGTCACGACCGGATTCTCCGGCGTCGGCTCCGGCAACTCGAAGATCTGCTCTCCGGACATCGTCATCGCGGCTGGCTCCTAACTCGTCCGGACCCGAGGGTCGAGAGCGGCGTACAGCACGTCGGACAGCATCCCCGAGATCAGAACGAGGACGGCGGTGAAACAGGTGACCGCCGATACCGCGTTCACGTCATTGTTCTGGATCGACTCGATGAGGTAGCTGCCCATCCCGTACCAGTTGAACAGCCGCTCGGTGAACAGGGCACCGGTCAGCAACAGGCCGAAGCTGTAGGCGAAGAAGGTCGTCATGGGGATCAGGGCCGTCCGGACCCCGTGCTTGAACAGGGCCTGCCGTTTGGTCAGCCCCTTCGCCCGCGCGGTGCGCAGGAAGTCACTGCCGAGCACGTCGAGCATCGCGCTGCGTTGATATCGGCTGTAGAAGGAGGCGCCGAACAGGACGAGCGCGACGGTCGGGGGCACCAACCGTCTCAGCCGGTCCGACCAGTAGGCGAAGCCGGACAGGTTCGAGTCGTACTCGTTGACCAGCGGGAACGTGACGTGGCCGCTGGCGACGTTGATCCGGTAGAACACCGTCTGCACAAGGATGATGATCACGACCGTGGGCATCGCCAGCAGGATGTAGGACACGACGGTCGAGGACGAGTCGAACAGTTTGCGCTGCCGGACGGCGCCGAAGACACCGACCAGGACACCGATGATGGCGCCCAGGATCGAGCCGATGATCAGCAGTCGGAGGCTGACGCCCACGCGGCGGCCGATCTCCGTGCGGACCGGTTCGGTGCCGCGGATCGCCACGCCGAAGTCGCCGCGCACGACTCCCTTGAGCCAGTGCCCGTACCGTCCCCAGATCGGTGTGGAGGGGTCGGCGTTGTGCAGCGCGAGGTTGGCCTTGATCGTCGCCGCCGGCAGGGGTGGGTTGCGTCCCTGGTAGAAGTGCTCGGGGTGCAGGGTGATCGAACCGAGAAGGTAGGCAAGGCTTGTCGCGATGAACACCAGGATCAGGTAGTTCACGAACCGGCGTGCGAGGAACTTCAGCATGGCCCCATCCCTGCGATCACTGTCGAGCCCGATTTCTCGTCTGTCTCAGCGCAGGTACACACATAGTGTGCGCCTTTGCACTCCGAGGCGGCACTGTATCGGACGGTGATCACCGTCGTGTCACGTCGGCGGCAAATCGCCGGTTTGCCCCAAGCCACGACAGCTCGTCGAGCTCTTCGAACCCGATCCAGCGCAGGCGTCGATGCTCAAGCGGTCGCGGGACTTGGCCCGCAGCGCGGTCCGTCTCTCGGTCCGTCTGTAGGTCCGTCTGTAAGTCCTCCTCCAGACTCGCCTCCAGCAGCATCAGGATCCGGCGGTCCGACAGCTGCTCACGGTCCAGTTCCCGGCCGACCCGTACCCGCACACCGAGCTCCTCCCGGCATTCACGTACCAACGCCGACGCCGGGGACTCCCCCTTCTCGACCTTGCCGCCCGGGAACTCCCAGAGCCCGGCCAGTTCCGCCGGATGGTCCCGCTCGGCCACGAGCACCCGGCTGCCGTTCGGGCTGCCGGGACGGTGGGGGCCGTCGGGGCGGTCTCGGCGGATCGCCGCGGCGACCACCCACTCCTGCTCGACGTCGCGCAGCCGGTCCATGACCTTCTGCAGCGCCCTCAGCGCGATCCTTCGCGGCCGGCGGTCCCAGAACGGGCGTCGGTCCTCCAGCGTGACAAGGACACCGGCGGGCAGGGCCTGGTGAACGACGCTCACCCCCCGCGGCAGCTGACCAAGGAAGCGAGCCACGTCGTGCTCGTCGATGCGGAGCAGGTCGGCCACCCGAAGTACCCGGGGATATTTCACGCGCGTCCGAGGTCTGCCGGCGCCGCCTCACCCGTCGGAGCCGGGTGGCCCGCCGGCGCCGCGTGGTTCGTGTGGTCTGCGGTGCTCGGCGCCGCACTCGGTCGCCGTCGGTCCGGCAGGAACGGGAAGCGCTTGCGGACCGCCGCCACCTCGTCCGGATCGACGTCGGCGACCAAAACGGCCTCGATCCGGCTGGCCTCGGCCAACGGTCGTCCCAGCGGATCGATGATCGCCGAATCGCCCGTGTGGGCAAGGGGTTCTGCACGTCCGGCCAGACCGACCCGGTTGCAGCCGAGCACGTAGGCCTGGTTCTCGATCGCGCGGGCCCGCAACAACGTCATCCAGTGCTCGCGACGGGCCTCCGGCCAGTTCGCCGGCACGACGTACAGGTCGGTGTCCTCAGCCCGCGACCAGAACTCGTCGGCGAAACGCAGGTCGTAGCAGATGAACACCGTGACCCGAAGGCCCTCGACATCGACGGTGAGGAACTCCGTCCCGGCCTCGTAGCGTTCGTGCTCGCCGGCGAAGGAGAACGGATGGATCTTGGCGTAACGGTGTCGCTGGCCGTCCGGGCCGGCGAGGATCGCGACATTCTGGGCCCGGCGCTGGACGGCGGGGTCGGTGCCGGGTCCGGGATCGGCCGCCGACTCGGCGCCGGCCCACTGCGCGACCGAGCCGACCAGCCACACGCCCAGCTCCGCAGCGGTTTCGCCGAGGAATCGCTCGGACTCGCCGCCTGGCTCCTCGGCGATCCGGGCCGGGTCCATCGAGAAGCCGGTGGCGAACATCTCCGACAGGACGATCAGTCGGGCGCCGGCGGCCGCCGCCTGCTCGATCAGGGGACGGACATGAGCGTGGGTCGCCGGTGCGTCCTCCCAGGCGATGTCGTGTTGAATCGCTGCGACCTTCATCGGGACCTCCGCAGTCTGGACAGTGCCTCGGTGAGCACTTCGGGCTTCTTGCAAAAGGCGAATCTCGCGTACCGGTCGACCTCGGAGTCGTAGAAGACGCGCGCCGGAATCGCCACCACGCCGGAGCTTTCGGGCAACGCCCGGCACCAGTCGGCCGCGCCGGTGCCGCGCGACTGGGGGTCGCCGCCGCGGGCCGGATGGCCGGGATCGACCGAACCGCCGAGGTCGACGAGTGCGAAGTAGCTGGCCTGCGGAGAGAGAACCCGGAAACCCAGTTCGCTCAACCCGGCCACGAGCAGGTCTCGCTGCGAGCGCAACGTCCCGGCCAGGTCCGGGTAGAACGCGCGGTCCTGCTGCGCCCGGCGTAAACCGGTGGCGACCGCGTACTGGAACGGGCCGCTGCCGACGTAGGTGAGGAACTGCTTCACCGCGCGGATCTTGGCCAGCAGGGCCGGCGGGGCCGAGACCCAGCCCACCTTCCAGCCCGTGACCGAGAAGGTCTTTCCCGCGCTGGAGATCGTGACGGTCCGCTCGGCCATCCCCGGCAGGCTCGCCATCGGGACATGGGCGCCCTCGTAGACCAAGTGCTCATAGACCTCGTCGGTCACCACGATCAGATCGTGCTCGCGCGCCAGGTCGGCGACGAACTGCAGCTCGTCACGGCTGAACACGGTTCCGGTCGGGTTGTGCGGACTGTTGAGCAGGATCAGCCGGGTCTCTGCAGTGACGGCGGCCCGAAGCTCGTCCGGGTCGAATCCCCAGTGCGTGGCCGACGGCGGGCTCTGGTGGCTCTGGTGGCTCTGGTGGCTCGGCTCGGTCGGCTCGGTCGGCTCGGTCGGCTCGGTCGGCTCGGTCGGCTCGCTCAGCTGGGTCGGCTCGGTCGGCTCGGTCGGCTCGCTCAGCTGGGGACGTAGTTGGACCACCCGACGGCGGGCGCCGGCCAGGGCGATACAGGCGGCGTAGGAGTCGTAGTAAGGCTCGAAGGTGAGGACCTCGTCCCCAGGGCGGGTGAGGCCGAGGACGGCAGCGGCGATCGCTTCCGTCGCACCCACCGTGATCAGGATTTCGGTGTCCGGATCGGGGTCCAGGCCGTAGGTCGCCCGCTGATGCTCGGCCACGGCCTGACGCAGTTCGGGGATGCCGATGCCCGGCGGGTACTGGTTGCCGAGTCCGGACCGGATCGCGTCGGCGGCCGCTTCCAGGAGCCAGACCGGGCCGTCGGTGTCCGGAAAGCCCTGACCGAGGTTGATGCTGCCGGTGACCAGCGCCTTGGCCGACATCTCGGCGAAGATGGTCGTCCCGAACTCGTCCAGACGACCTGCATCCGCGGCGGCGCGCACCTCCAGGCCCTGTCTCACTCGTTCAGCGTAGTCAAGCGCGGTCGCGGCCGACCTTTCGCCGGTCCGCTGCTCGGGATGCGCAGGCCTTCGTTCGGGACCTGCGCCGGGTCGGGAATTAATCCTCCTTGCCACGCGTCTGTATGGATGTAATCATGTAATTACTGCAAGAAAGGAAGCAGCCATGAGAAGCGACAACATGCACCCAGACAATCAGCGCGGTCGTGACGATGCCGGCATCGAGGGCACCTTCGACGGCATCCAGGCCCGAGGTCGGCGGGGACCACACCCGCATCGCGGACCCGACGGGCACGGCGGCCGTGGCGGTCCCCACGGTGGCCGGGGAAGCGGCCGAGGCGCCGGCCGGGGAGGCTTCGGGCGTCCGGGCGGCTGGCAGCAAGCCGACCTCCCGACCGCCGAGGACGCGCCGGCCTGGTTCACCGGGCGACTGCCCTCGGACTGGTTCGTCGGACCGGTCGAGGTCAGTGTCGACCGCGAGGAGATCGTGGTCACGGGCCAGCTGCCCCCGGTCAGCGAGACCGAGGAGAGCGCGGCGGCAGCCGGCCGCATCAGCCGGTTCCGCGAAGACACCCGGGCCGAGCGGATGAAGATCGCCGCGGAAGCCGAGGCACGTTACGGTCGGACGATCTCGTGGGGAGCCGGTATCGGCGACACCCAACACCTGTTCACCCACCTGTCCGTCCCTGTGATGACGCGGTTGCGCCAGCCACAGCGGCAGGTTCTCGACACTCTCGTCGATGCCGGCGTGGCCCGGTCCCGGTCCGAGGCGCTGGCGTGGGCAGTCAACCTGGTTGGGCAGCACACCGAGGAATGGCTGGCCGGACTCCGCCAAGCGATGTCCGAGGTGGACAAGCTCCGGGCCGAAGGTCCACAGCTCTAACCGTCCCCCCTTCCCCCTCCCCCCTCCCCCCTCCCCGTCCCCCCGCCCCCCTTGACGTCTTTCGCGGCCCGGATACTCGAATTTTCCCCAAATTCTGAGCATCGGGGCCGCGAAAGGCGTTTGTCCACAGGGGGACTCGGCTTTCCACATGGATGTGGTTCGAGGCTGGGGAGGCCAGTGGCTCTTCGACACTGGACCGGTGCGAGACGTGCCGCCGGAGTCAGCCGAACAGTTCGGAGTGTTCACCGCCGAACAGGCGTACGCCGCGGGCTGGACGCACAACCACCTTGCCCGCGCCGTGAGCCGCGAAGAGCTGCTACGGCTGAGACGAGCAACCTTCGTCGCGAACCCGGCGGAACTGGACGCGCCTGGCTACGCCCGCTTCGTCCACGGGCGCCGGGGCGTTGCCGCTGCCCTGCGGGTCGACGGCGGCACCGTGAGCCACGCGGCTGCGGCCCTGCTGCACGACCTGCCGGTGTTGCGGGTACCCGCCGAGCCGTGCCTCAACCTGCCTGCTGGCTACCTGACGAACAACACCGCGCTGCACCTGCACCGTCACCGGCTGCGGCCGGCTCACCTGCATCCGGGAAGCCGCGTGTCCCTGACTTCCGTCGCACGAACCTGCCTGGACCTGACCCGTGAGCACGGGTTGGACGAAGGTCTGGTCGCGGTCGACGCGGCTTTGCACGCCGGCCTGGTGACCATTGGCGAGTTGGCCGGGATCTACGCCGGCTTCCGGGGGCGGGCCGGACTGCGATCGGGACGGGCAGTCATCGACCTGGCAGACCCGCGCAGCGAGTCTCCGCTGGAGTCGCTCAGCCGGCTGAACATGCGCGGGCTGACGTGGCAACCCCGCACCCAGGTGGAGCTCTACTCCCCGAGCGGGGTGTTCCTCGGGCGGGCGGATTTCTACTGGGACGACGTCGGCCTGGTCGGTGAGGCGGACGGCATGGCCAAGTACACGAACGAGGAACTCCGGCGCGAGAAATGGCGCCAGGACGGAATGCTCGCGGCGGGACTGTTCGTCACGCGGTGGGGATGGGCCACCGCACGCAACGAACAGGCTCTGCGCAGGCAGCTTGAAGCTCAGCTCCACCGAGCGCGCGCGTTACGCACCATCAACCCGCTGACCGCAATCGCCGCCTGACCCTGCCTCTCGACTGCCCCCTCCGCGCCGCCTCCGCGCCGCCTCCCGCCGCCCCCCTGACGCATTTCGCGGCCCGAATACTCAGATTTTGACGAAAATTCGAGTATTCGGGCCGCGAAATGCAGTTGGGGGGCGCGGGGGGTGGGGCGGGGTGGGGGGTGGGGGGTGGATCAGACCTGGGGTCAGGACTTGGCGCGGCGGCCGCGGCTCTTTTCGCGGTCGGTCTGGGACAGGATCACCTTGCGGATGCGTACCCGGGTCGGCGTGACCTCGACGCACTCGTCCTCGCGGCAGAACTCCAACGACTGCTCCAGCGACAGATGACGCGGCGGAACAAGGTGCTGGAAGTCATCACCGGTGGAGGAGCGCATGTTGGTGAGCTTCTTCTCCTTGGTGATGTTGACGTCCATGTCGTCGGCGCGGGAGTTCTCGCCCACGATCATGCCTTCGTAGACCTCCGTCGTCGGCTCCACGAACATGGTGCCGCGCTCCTGCAGGTTGATCATCGCGAACGACGTCGCGGCACCGGCCCGGTCGGCGACCAGGGACCCGGTCGCCCGGGTGCGCAGCTCGCCGAACCACGGTTCGTAACCTTCGAAGACCTGGTGGCCGATTCCGGTACCGCGGGTGTCGGTGAGGAACTCGGTACGGAACCCGATGAGTCCGCGCGAGGGCACCAGGAACTCCATCCGGATCCAGCCGGTGCCGTGGTTGGTCATGGTCTCCATACGGCCCTTGCGGACGGCCAACAGCTGGGTGATCGCGCCGAGATATTCCTCCGGCGCGTCCACGGTCAGCCGCTCGACAGGCTCGTGCACCTTGCCCCGGATCTCCTTGGTGACCACCTGCGGCTTGCCGACGGTCAGCTCGAAGCCTTCGCGGCGCATCTGCTCCACCAGGATCGCCAGCGCGAGTTCGCCTCGGCCCTGGACCTCCCAGGTGTCGGGGCGCTCGGTGGGCAGGACCCGGAGCGAGACGTTGCCGACGAGCTCGCGATCCAGCCGATCCTTGACCAGACGGGCGGTGACCTTCGAGCCCTTCTCGCGCCCGGACAGCGGTGAGGAGTTGGTGCCGATGGTCATCGAGATGGCCGGCTCGTCCACCGTGATCAGCGGCAGCGGGACCGGGTTCTCCAGATCGGCGAGGGTGTCGCCGATCATGATCTCCGGAATGCCGGCGATGGCGATGATGTCGCCCTGGCCGGCGGATTCGGCCGGCTTGCGTTCCAGTGCCTCGGTCATCAGCAGCTCGGTGATCTTGACCTGCTGGATCGTCCCGTCGTGGCGGCACCAGGCCACCTGCTGGCCCTTGCGGATGGTTCCCTGGAAGACGCGGCAGAGCGCGATCCGGCCGAGGAACGGCGAGGCGTCCAGGTTGGTGACGTGCGCCTGCAACGGCGCGCCTTCGCGGTAGGCCGGCGCCGGGATCGTCGACAGGATGGTCGTGAACAACGGCTGCAGGTTTTCCGAGTCGGGCAACGTGCCGTCGGCGGGACGGTTCAGCGAGGCCTTGCCGTCACGGGCACAGGCGTAGACGATCGGGAACTCGATCTGGTGCTCATCGGCGTCCAGGTCGAGGAACAGTTCGTAGGTCTCGTCGACGACCTCGGCGATTCGGGCATCCGGCCGGTCGACCTTGTTGATGACCAGGATGACCGGCATCTTCGCGGCTAACGCCTTGCGGAGCACGAAGCGGGTCTGCGGCAGCGGCCCCTCGGAGGCGTCGACCAGCAGGACGATCCCGTCGACCATCGACAGACCGCGTTCGACCTCGCCGCCGAAGTCGGCGTGGCCGGGGGTGTCGATGATGTTGATGATCATCGGTTCACCGTCCGGGGACGTGTACTTGACCGCGGTGTTCTTGGCCAGGATCGTGATTCCCTTTTCACGTTCGAGGTCGTTGGAGTCCATGGCGCGCTCGTCGATGTGCTCGTGGGCTCCGAAGGCGCCGGACTGCCAGAGCATCGCGTCGACCAGGGTGGTCTTGCCGTGGTCGACGTGGGCGACGATGGCGACGTTGCGGATCGAGGACCGGACGGCATCGTTCGGCAGGGCGTTGCGGTCGGACATGACTCTTCTCTCGTAAAGGGATCCAGCCTCCGGACGGGCCGGCCGGCTGATCGGAATCTATGAATTGCAGGTGGTTCAGGCGACGCGGACGGTCGCCGAGCGCGGGGCCGGATCTCGGTTGCGGGTGCGGCGGGCCGCCACCAGGAAGTATCCGGCTACGCCCAGGTACGTGAGGGCACCGACCCCGGCCAGCACGGTCGGCGTCGGGTCCCAGTTCGGGTAGTCGATGACCTCGGCACTGCTGCCGTCGTAGATCACCTTGTGCGAGCTGCCCGATTCCCACCGGGGATCACCGAGCAGCGACGTCACCGTCAGGCCGTGGTCGGCGCTGATGAACGTGCCGCCGACCAGGCAGATCCCGCGGGCGCAGGACCGGTTGGCGACGTACGTGCCCTGGATGCCGGGCGGCTCGGTACCGACGTGCTGGACGACGGTGAGGATCGCCGAGATCAGGGCCGCCAGCGTCGCGACCGGGAAGATGACCCAGAACAACCAGCCGGCAACCCGACGCACGCCGGGGAACGACATGGCCACCAGGTCGCCGGACGCCTCGGCCTGGTAGGCCGACTGCAACGCCGACCAGCCGGCCGTCGAGTGGGAGGGCCCCGTCGTCTGATCCCCGCCGGCGGCCGGAGCCGTCGTTGCGGCTGGTCCCGACAGCGGAGCCGGATCGGCTTCCGATGCCCGATCCGCCGACGACGGGGCCGGCGCTGCCGAACTCGTGGCAGCACCGTCCTCATCGTTCGGGCGGATCTCGGTCATCAGAAGCACATCATCACATCTGACGGTCGCGGCGTGTGCCGGGTGCACCACCGTCGGCGGATGGACGTGCCGAGCGTGCGCCGCGGCCGCCCCGCTCCGAACGCTGCGGGCGTGAGCCGTAAGCCGGGCGACCCGACTGCGGCCGGCCGTGCCGGTCGCCGCCGGCCGAGCGCGTCGGGGCGGGAGTTGCGCCGCCGAGCTGCTTGGGCAACGCCACGCCGGACGGACTGCGCGCGCCCGTCACGTCACTGACCACGGGAGCCTCCGGGCTGACCCGGTGCTCGGTGGGCTGGACGCCGGCTGCCTTGAGCAGCTGGCGGACGGGACGCTCGTCGGCAGGGGTCGCGATCGTGACTACCCGGCCTGACTCTCCGGCTCGCGCGGTGCGGCCCGAGCGGTGCAGGTAGTCCTTCTCGTCGGCCGGCGGGTCGACGTGCACGACGAGGGTCACGTCGTCGACGTGGATGCCGCGAGCGGCGACGTCGGTGGCCACCAGGGCACTGACGGAACCGTCCTTGAACGCGGCCAGGGCCCGGTTGCGCTGGGACTGTGTCCGGCCACCGTGCAGCGGCGCCGCCGAGACACCGACCTTGCGGAGGTTGTCCGACAGTCGCTCCGCGCCGTACTTGGTGCGGGTGAACAGGATGGTGCGGCCGTCGCGCGCGGCGATGCGGGTGATCAGCGGGAACTTGTCGCCCAGGTCGGTGGTGAAGACGTGGTGCTCCATCGTCGTGACCGCGGCCGTCGGCAGAGCCAGCGCCTTGATCACCGGATCGGTGAGGTATTTGGTCACCAGAGTCGCCACGTCGCCGTCGAGGGTGGCCGAGAACAGCAACCGCTGGCCGCCGGACGGGGTCTGGTCGAGCAGCCGGCGAACGACGGGCAGGAAGCCCAGGTCGGCCATGTGGTCGGCCTCGTCCAGCACGGTGATCTGTACGTCGGACAGGTCGCAGGCGCGGCGGGCGATGAGGTCTTCCAGGCGGCCCGGGGTGGCGACGACGATGTCGACACCCTTGACCAGCGAGGAGATCTGCTTGGCGATGGGGAGTCCACCGGCGACCAGTCGCAACGACAGGTCACGGGTGTTGGCCAACGGGGTCAACGCGTCGACGACCTGCATCGCCAGCTCACGGGTGGGGACGAGGACCAGACCGCGGGGGCGGCGAGGACGGGCGTCGGTACCTTCCAGGCGGGCGATCATCGGCAGGCCGAAGGCGAGGGTCTTGCCCGCGCCGGTTGCGGCGCGGCCCAGGACGTCGCGTCCGGCGACCGCATCGGGAATCGTCGCGATCTGGACGGGGAAGGGCGTTTCGATGCCGGCGCGGCTCAGGGCCGTGGTCAGCTGGGGCGCCAGGCCGAGCTCGGTGAAGGTGGGCGGGTTCTCGGTGTCGACGATCGTGATGGGCAGGTCGTCGAACGGTCCGCGAGCGGCCGTGGGGGTCGAGCGGTTGGCGCGCGGCGGTCGGGCCGTGCGGTTGGCGGCCGGGCGGCCGGATTGCTGGCCACCCCGGTTACGCGCGGAGTGTCCGGCGGAGACGCCGGAGGACGGACGGGAGTTGCGGGCAGGCCGGGAGGCAGCCCGCGATTGAGCAGCGGAAGTCACAAAGATCCTTCGAGACGACGGCACGTCCCGAAGGTCGCCCATGGCTGTGGCGTGCTGTAGTCAGCCGAGTGAGGGGCGCGAAACGAGCCCAGCGCGCTTCTCTTAGCCGAAGCCGCGCCGATGTATGAGGTGAAGTCTACCGGCCCGTAAGCGTTTGCCCGACCACCGGCCGCTCAGGGTCGCGGCGGCAGCTGCGGCGCCCGGCGCGAGGGCCGGGCGGCCAGGTCCGGCCGTGGTGCCGGGGGCCGGCCGGCGAGTTCAGCCAACAGGTGGGCGATCCCCGCCTGCAGTTGGGGATCCGCGCCCGCGACCCAGTCCTGGGGCGGGAATTCGACGACCTGGTCGGGGTCGACGCCGTAGTTCTCCACGCCCCAGCCGAAACGCTCGAACCAGAAGGAAAAACGTGGTTGGGTCACCGACGTGCCGTCCACGAGGGTGTACCGGCCGTCGATGCCGATGACGCCACCCCACGTTCGCCGGCCGATGACCGGTCCCAGCTCCAGAGCCTGGAATGCGGCGTTGACGATGTCGCCGTCCGACCCCGACCACTCGTTGGCCAGTGACAGCAACGGCCCGCGGGGTGCCAGGCCCGGGTAGGCCTCCGCGGCGCGATGGCGGCTGGTGTCCCAGCCGAGCACCTTGCGCGCGAGTTTCTCGATGACCAACTGGGACGTATGGCCGCCGTTGTTGTCGCGGGTATCGACGATCAACGCGTCGCGGGCCATCTCGATGACCAGATCGCGATGGAAGGCCGCCCAGCCGGTGGAGACCATGTCCGGGACGTGCACATAGCCGATCCGGCCGCCGGATTCGGCGTGCACCCGCGCCCTCCGGGAGGCGACCCAGTCGAGGTAGCGCAGCTGGGTCTCCGAGGCCAGCGGTCGCACGACCACCGACCGCCGGGGCCCGTCCACCCCACCGGGCCCGTCCACCGCGGCGGCCAACTCGAGGTGCACGGGTTTGTCGGCAGTGCCCAGCAGCAGCGGCCCGACGCCGGCAGAACCGCGGCGGACCGCGACCCCGTTCACGGCCAGCACGACGTCCCCGACCGCGGCGGAAACACCTGGCGCCTGCAACGGAGAACGGGCATCACGAGCAGAGCTGTCGCCCGCAATGATGCGCTCGATCCGCCAGCGCCCTTCGGCGTCCCGGAACAGGTCCGCGCCGAGGAAGGCGGGCCGCGTCGCGGGGTCCGGTTTCGGCGGCGGCGGGTTTTCGTAAGCGTGCGACGACCCGGTCTCGCCGTTGACCTCCCAGAGCAGGTCCGACAGATCGTCCCGGCTGCCCAGCAGGTCCAGCAGCGGCCGGTACTTGTCGACCTCGCGGTCCCAGTCCACGCCCGCCATGTCGGGGACCCAGAAGTGGTCACGCATCAGCCGGGCGGTCTCGTCGAGCATCTGACGCCATTCCGCGGGCGGGTCGATCTCGATCCGGATGCGGCTGGTGTCCACCTCGATCGTGTCGTCGCCCGATTCGGCCGGGGCGTGATCGGCCGGAACGACCATGATCGACTCCTTGTCCCGGACGACCAGCCGGGTGCCATCGCTGCTGATCGCGATCGAGTCGGCCCGTTCCAGCAGCCGGATCTGCTTGCGCGCGAGGAAGTCCCAGCGCTGGACGGAGGGGCGGATGTCATCGTCGGGGTTGCGCGACTCGCCGAGTTCGCCGGCCACGGGGGTGTCGGTCCAGATGACGCCGCCCCGGGCCGCCTTGAGGTTTCCCAACCGGCCGGCGGCGACCGGGAACGGCACGATCCGATCCGCCAGCCCGTCCAGGTCCACGATGACGCGCTCGGTGCGGTCGGTGCGGTCGGTGGAGTCGGCGGCGTCGGCGGCGTCGGCGGCGGAGTTCGCGGCGGAGTTCTCCTTGTCCGCACCGGGGATTTCCTCGCCAGTCGCTGTCCCGCCGCCGGTGACGGCTTCGCCGAGCAGTTCGGGTTCGAAGGGTGAGGGCGTCGTCGCCGCCAGGGTCACCAGGTACGGCCTGGTCGCCAGCGGGAAGGACAGATCGAAGACGTGCGCGTCGTAGACCGGGTCGAATGTTCGAGCCGAGAGGAAGTACAAGTACTTGCCGTCTGGGCTGAACACCGGGTCGGAGTCGTTGAAGCGCGGCCCGGTGACCTCGTGCACAGCGCCCGAGGACAGTTCCACCAACCTGATCGAGCGAAGGGATTCCTCCGCCTGCACCGAGGAAAACGCCAGCCACGCCGAGTCCGGCGAGAAGGCCAGGCCGGAGGAGTCCCCGTTCGGGTTGGACGCCAGTTCGATGATCTGCTCGCCGGTGTCGGACAACTGGACCAGCAGCACCCGGCCGTCGTGCGTGGCCAGCGCCAGTCGCCGGCCGTCCGGGCTGGCCACCAGTTCCAGGACGCGACCGAGCTGTCCGGTGCCGAAGTGGCGCCGGTGCCCGTCACCGCTGATGATCTCCACCGCGTCGTCACCGCCGACGTCGCTCACGCAGGCGACGGCGGCGGGAGCGTCGGTCGGCGCGGCCAGCACCGCGGGTTCGCGGTGCCGGACACCGTCGGCGTGCGCGATCAGTCGGGCCGGGCCACCGCGGTGCGGCAGCCACACGATGCTGCCGCGAACCTCGATCGCGCTCCCCCGGCCGGTCCGGTCCACGCTGACCTGGCCGACATGGCGCGCGGCTTCGATGGCGCGCCGGGCGCGGCCGGCCCGGCTGCCGGTGAGCCGAACGTCCAGCTGCCGTGGTTGCGAATCGGCACTGAGATCGTCCAGACGCCAGAGCCGGCCACCGTGCTGGTAGACCAACCGCGTTCCGTCGCCGGTGAGCTGGCGGGCATAGAACTGGTCGTGATCGGTGTGCCGCCTGAGGTCGGTCCCGTCGGCGGCCACCGAGTAGACGTTGCCGTGGCCCTCGAAATCGCCGAGGAACGCCAGCCGGTCACCGATCCAGACGGGGGCGGTCTTGGGGCCGACGGTGTCGGGCAGCAACTCCGCGAACTCCCCCGAGCCGGTGGCGTCGAGCCACAGCCGCCCCGCGGTGCCGCCGCGGTATCTCTTCCAGTGGGCCGGGTCGCGCAGGTAGCCGGTACCCACCACCACGGCACCGAAGTCTGCTTCGGCCAGCCCGGTGATCGGCCCGTAGGGCAACCGGGCCGGAGCCGGATGTTCCTCGGCGAGGTCGAACGCCCACCCCCAGCTACGACTGCGGAAGGCGTCGAGGCCGGCCGACATGGCCACCAGCCGGCCGTCGCGGGCGAAGCCGTGCAGGGTCGTGCCGGGGTGTCCGAAGTAGCTCAGCTGTCGAGGCACGCCACCCGACAGCGGCATCGTGAAGACCTCGGGCTCGCCGGCCCGCCGGGACACCCAGGCCAGGGTCTGGGCGTCGGCGGACAGGCGCGGTCGCAGCACCGGCGACGCGTCGGAGGTCAGCCGTGCCGCCACGCCGCCGTCGGCCGGTGCGAGCCAGACGTCGTCGGCGGCCGCGAACACGAGCTGCTCGCCGACGAGGTGAGGAAAGCGGAGGTATCCGGGAAAACCGATCTCAGCCGTCATGAAGCAAAACCTTAATAATTTGCCGGGGTCGGCGCAAAGGGTAAAGCCGCGCTACCCGAGCACGGTGAAAGTGCGCGAGACCAGATCGCCGGCCAGGTCCAGGGCCCACGTGTAGCGGCCTGGCGGCAGCGGCATCGGACCGACATTGACCATGAAGCTCGCATCGATCGGGGTGCCCGGCGTCAGGCCGGGTGGGCGTCCCACTTCGATCGACGCGGTGAATTCGATCAATTGGTCGAGGGCACCGTCGGGCCCGGGCAGGACGATGGGATGGCCATCGGCATCGATGAGTCGCAGCAGCAGCGGAAGCGATTCGTTCGCGCGGTCCCACGCCACCTTGATCAGGCCTACAACCGCCTGCGGCGCCGTCGGAGTGCCGGTCACCGACCACCCGGCGCCGAGCATGCTCACCTTGCCGCCGTTGGACTGGGCCGCGTCGGCCAGAATCAGCTGGATATCGGCGACGGGCTCGAAAGCCGGATCGTCCGGGCGGACAAACGGCTGATCGGAGGGCTGATCGGAGGGCTGGTCGGAGGGCTGGTCGGAGGGCTGAACCATGGCCTCATCCTGCCAGTCCGAGTTGCCTGACGTTGCCGAATCGGCCCTCGTCCGGCGCTCGGTCTGGATATCGTGAACGTCTCCGTCGGGAGCCGTCCCGGCTCGAACACCAAGGACCCCAGAGCCGAGATGCCGAGTTATCTGCGCAGCCGCGGCGGTGAACATTCCGTCACCAACATCGAGCTGTTCTTCGATCTGGTCTACGTCTTCGCTATCACGCAGATGTCACACCAGCTGCTGCACACGCACGGCGTCGAGGGCGTGTGCCAGACCGCGATCATGCTCGCGATGATCTGGCTGCTGTGGGTCTACACGACGTGGGTGACCAACTGGCTCGACCCCGACCGCGATCCCCTGCGGCTGTTGCTGGTCGGGCTGATGCTGGCCAGCCTGGTGTTGTCGGCAAGCCTTCCGGACGCGTTCGGTCACCGCGGACTGGTCGTCGGTCTCACCTACGCGAGCATGCAGATCGTGCGCAGCGCGGTGGCCGTCGCTCTGCTGGCCGCCGCGCCCGAGGACCGCGGACTACGGCTGAACTTCGAGCGAATCCTGTCCTGGTGCGCGCTGTCCGGTGCGCTGGCCGTGGCCGGCGGCGCGGCTCACGGCCACGGACGCGAGCTGCTCTGGCTGCTGGTCATCGTGGTCGACCTGACCGGCGGCGCGGTCGGATTCTGGACCCCGGGCCTCGGCCGCTCCCGAGTGGACGAGTGGACCATCGACGGCGCTCACTTCGCCGAGCGGTGCCAGGCGTTCGTCCTGATCGCACTGGGTGAATCGCTCGTCGTGGTCGGCGCCGCGTTGTCCGGCTTGAGCTCGCCCGACGGGCCCGAGATCGCGGCCTTCGTGGTGGCCTTCCTCGGTGCCGCCGCGTTGTGGTGGGTGTACTTCGACCGCAGCGGACCCGCCGGCGCGTGGGTGATCGCACGATCGGCCGATCCGGGCCGACTCGGCCGGTCGGCCTATCACTTCCTCCACCCGATCATGATCGGCGGAATCATCGTGAGCGCCGCTGCGGACGAGCAGGTGCTCGCCGCGCCCACCGCGCCTGCCCACACCGCGACCGCCTGGCTCGTGCTGGGAGGTACCGCGCTGTTCCTGGCCGGGCACGCGGCGTTCACGACGGTGGTGTGGCGGTCGGTTCCCTGGACGCGGCTGATCGCGATCGTGTGCCTGGCTTTGCTGGCCATCATCGCTACCCGAGTCAGCGGGCTCGCTCTGGCCTCATGCGCACTGGTTGTCCTCATCGCGGTCTGCGCCGGTGACCGGCTGCTGTTGCGCGACCCGTACGGCACGGCACCAGAAACCCCCGGCACCGGACGGGGCGACCACGGCGAGCACGGCGAGCACGCGCGCCTAGCCCGCTGAGCCCGCACTGACCCAGCCGGCGAGCCGGCCGATCAGGCGCAAGCAGCGTCCAGCTCGGCGAGCGCGGCCTCGGCCGAGGCTCGGCTTTGCGCCGCGTACAAGTCGTCGGGATTGGCCACCTCAGTGCCGAGGACCTCGCGCAGCCACCCGATGTCCCGCGGTGAGGCCTGCGCGTGCGTGTCGGAGCTGCCCCCACCGGTCAGGTTCGACTGGAAGATCCCGGCCGCGGACCGGGGCAGGAAGTCCTCGTAGACGATCGGTTCGGCCACCAGCCATCCGGCGGCAACGAGCTCGGGCAAGGACTGCGGACGCGGTCCGGGCGGGATCGCCGCCGGGTTGACGGCGAACCGGAACCAGGCCAGGCCCTGATCGAGGAAACCCTGCTCGTCATGGGGCAATCCGGCGTCGAACAGTTGCGCGGCCACCTCGGTCCGAACCAGGCTGGGATCGGCGCTGAGCCGGGTCGCCACTTCCCGATCGAGCTGATCGAGCCGGTCCCGTCCGGCCTCTGTGAGCGCCAGGCCACGGGCCTCGACCTCGCCGAAGCGCACCCGCAACGAGCCCTGCACCACGGTCCCGTCGGCGTTGCGCAGCAGACGGGATTCGGCCAACGCCCGGAAGGAGGTCTGACGCAGCAGCACCTCCGGCCCGGACCAGGCCGGCGGACCCTGGATCTCGGAGATCATCTCGATCCCCCGGGATGACATTCGCCCGTAGAGTTCGTCGATGTCCAGCACCCGCGGGGTCAGGTGATTGATGTGGGTGGAGCTCACGCCGCCGATATCGGCGGCAACGCTGGAGATCGCCTCCAGACGCCGGTACCAGCGCTCGTCCACCGGATCCTCTGACAACGCGAAACATCCGGTCGCCAGGTCGAGAAACCGCTGCGCCTCGTCCTCGGCGAGTCCGAGGTCGGCGACCGCCCGCTCGGCCAGTCCCAACAACTCGTCGGAGAAGAGCGTCCTGGCGGCCAGGAAACGTTCGAGGTCGTCCTGGGTCCGGGCGTCGAAGAATCGCCGATCGTCGGCCGTCAGCACCGAGGTGAACACCCGGAACGGGTTCACCGCGAGCTCGTCGGGATCGATCGGCCGGAACGCGGTCGACACGACCGGCACCGGGGTCCGGCCGGTGTCACGCAGGTCGTAGAACCCGACCGGATGCATCCCCATGGCCGCGAAGATCCGCCCGACCTGCCGCAGCTCTTCAGCGGTCCCGACCCGGATCGCACCGTGTCGTTCGGCCGTGACCCGCTCCAGCGACCCCAGCCGGAGCTGCGTCGCGGAGTGCCGCGTCCGCTCGGCGTTGATCTCCTGGCACACCTCGACCAGCGTCGCGTAGGCCGGCACCTCCTCGGCGTAGAGCAACGACAGCCGGCGGGCGAATTCGGACCGCAACCTGGTCGGTGACCAACGCTGCGGCTGACCGCCACCGCGTGCTGGGCCCGTCGAAAGGCCCGTCGAAAGGCCCGTCGAAAGGCCCGTCGAAGGACCCGTCGCGAGCCCGGAGACCGGGGATGGATCGACCTCTGGACGGGATGATCGATGCGCAGCCCGCTGGGCATCGTTGAGGGACATGGAACTGCTCCGCTTCGTCGCCGTTGACGCGACCCCCCACCCGCGGGGATCCCGGCGAGGGTAGCGAGTCCAGGTGGCCGTCGCGACGCCGCCCCGGCCCGTCTTCGGCGCGGCGCTCAGGACCGGCGGCACGCGGCCGATGGTTCAAGCGCGCTACTCGACAGGCGGGAGCGGTGACCGATCTGGGTGCGGAGGCGTGAAGGTGGCGGGATTCGAGGTGCCGGACACCGGCGCAGCGACGCCGCCAACCCGGACCGACGCCGACCCGGTGGTGCCGACGAGCGCGGCGACGTCCCTGGGCTACCTCGACGGACTCCTGCGCCACGCCGGTGGCGTCATGTATGTGCGCGACGCCGAGCAGAGTCGTTTCGTGCTGGTCAACCCGGCCTTCGAGGACCTGGTCGGGCTGGCGGCGTCCGAGATCCTGGGAAAGACCGGCCATGACATCTTTCCCGCCGCAATCGCCGACGAGCACCGGGCCAACGACCTCGAGGTGCTCGCCGACGGCCGTGCCCGCACGAGTCGCGAGATCGCGACCCAGGCCGACGGCAGCATCCGCGAGTACATCTCCCACAAGTTCGTGCTCACCGACCCGGCGGGACAGGCCTACGCGATCGGCGGCATCTCCACCGACGTGACCGCGCTCGAGGACGAGCGGCGGGCCCATCAGTCGGCCCGGGACGAAGCCGACGCTCGGTTCGCCGCCGTCTTCGAGCACGCGCCGATCGGACAGATCTTCTCCGATCCCAGCGGCACGATCACCGAGGTCAACGTGGCACTGGCCACCATGCTCGGCTATGGCGTCCAGGAGATGGTCGGCCGTTCGGTCGCCGATTTCGCCAACGCCGATCAGCTCGACGAGATCCGTGCCGCGACCCTGGAGCTACTGGCGGGTACCAGCCTGACGGTCAGCGCGATCCGCCGTTTCCGGCACCGGGACGGGCACTGCGTCCCGGTCCGGGTCACCAGCGCGCTGCTGCGCGACGCGAGCGGTGCGCCGCGTTGGTGGGTATCGCTGGTCGTCGACATCACCGAGGAGGAGTCCGCGCGCACCGAGCTGGACCGGGCACACCGGGCCGCGGTTCGCTCGGCCGAACGGCTGCAGGTGCTGCACGCCATCGCCACCGCCGCCAACGAAGCCACCGACATCGAAAGCGCCGCCGCGCACGTGCTGCAGGCAGTGTGCTCACACTTCCGGTGGGCCGCCGGTGTGCTGCTGCGCTGGCCGGACAACGGCCGTACCGACCATCCCGTCCGGGTCGCCGCCGGCTGGCAGGCCGGCGAGCAGTCCAGCGCGCTACGCCTGGCCGCCGCCGGACAATGGGCCCTGCACCGCGCCGGCGACATTGCGCCGGGCGGCAACTCGCCGGTGCAGATCCTGCCCGCGATCCCCGAGACCGGCGCACCAGAAGGCGTCGCCCTTCCCGTCGAGGGCGCCGGATCGGTTCGCTACGCCTGGGTGCTGTTCCCCGACGATCCGCAGAACAGCCGGTCCAACCCTGACCGGGAGGATCTCGACTGGGATTCCCTCGAAGTTCTCGGCCTGATCAGCATCGAGACCTCACGCCTGGTCGAGCGCCAGGCCGCGCGGATGCGCCTGGTCGACAGCGAAGAACGCTTCCGGTCCATCTTCGCCGGCTCACCCCTGCCGATGGCCCTCAGCATCGGCAGCAGCGGCACGTTCGGCGAGGTCAACGACGCGTTGTGCGAGCTGCTGGGACGGCGGGCCGACGAGCTCATCGGACAGTCGGCAGCACGGTTCACCCACCCCGACGACGTCCCCCTGCTGGACGTCGCCGGGGCCACTGCGCTCGACGCCGTCGACCGGCGGCATCGCTTCGAGATGCGGATGATCCACGCCAACGGCGCCCCGGTCATCACCGACGTGACGCTCACCTGGGTGACCGGGCGCGACGGCAAGCTGTTGCTGCTGGCACAGATGGAGAACATCACCGCCCGGCGCCGCGCCGAGGAATCCCTGCGCCGGCAGGCCGATGAGGACTCCCTCACGGGCCTGGCCAACCGCTCCTACCTCAGCCGAACCCTGCGCAGCCACGCTGGGGACGTGGCGCAGTTCGCCGCACTGTTCATCGATCTCGACGGGTTCAAGTCGATCAACGACAGCCGGGGTCACGAGGTCGGGGACGAGGTCCTGGTCGAGGTCGCGCAGCGGCTGCGTCGGGCCGTGCGTCCCAGCGACATCGTGGCCCGCTTCGGTGGCGACGAGTTCGTGACCCTGTGCCGCGGTCCGATCGAGGAGAGCGAGGCACGCCAGATCGCTCGGCGGGTGGAGGAGTCCCTGGCTGCCCCGATCGATACTCGCGGGGGCGCGGTGCGGGTCACCGCCAGCGTCGGCATCGCCTGCGGCACCATCCCGCTCGAGGACCCCACCGAGCTACTGCAACGGGCCGACGCCGCGATGTATCACGCCAAGCGCCTGGGCAAGGATCGCAGCGAGCTCTACGACAGCCGGTTGCACGCCAACGCCCTCGCCAGCCAGCGCACCGAGGCCGCCCTGCGGCGGGCCATCGAGGAGAACCGATTCGTCCTGCACTACCAGCCGATCGTGTCGTTGCCTCAGCAGGCGATCGTCGGCTTCGAGGCGTTGGTACGGCTGCTCGACGACGACGGCACGTTGATCGCCCCGCAGCACTTCATCCCGGTGGCCGAGGAAAGCGGGCTGATCGTGCCGATGGGAACGTGGGTGCTGCGTCAGGCCTGCTCCGACATCGCCACGCTGCAACGGGTCAGCGGCATGCGGCTCGCGGTCTCCGTCAACGTCTCCGCCGCCCAGGCCGCCCGGCATGACCTCGCCGACACCGTCGCCTCGGCCCTGACCGACTCCGGCCTGGACGAACGGTCGCTGTGCATCGAGCTGACCGAGTCAGCCCTGCTGGAGGCGGACGAATCCACGCTGGCGCAGCTCAACGACCTGCGGGCTCGGGGGATCCAGATCTCGCTGGACGACTTCGGCACGGGATATTCCTCGCTCACGTACCTGCGCACGTTCCCGGTGAGCAACATCAAGGTCGATCGGTCCTTCGTGGCCGGTATCGGCGTGCGCCCCGGTGACCTGGCCATCGTCCGCGCGGTGACCGGACTGGCCCGCGATCTCGGCATCGGCTGCGTCGCCGAAGGGATCGAGACCCCTCGGCAACTGGCCGAGGTGATTGCCTTGGGCGCCCAATACGGGCAGGGCTACCTGTTCTCACGTCCGGTGCCGGTCACCGACCTTCTCGACCTGCTGGTGCCTCCGTTGCGTACCGCGCTGGGCGCCTGACCCGAGGCTCGTGAGCCCGGTCCGACCCGGGTCGAAGGCCGGATGGTCGTCGGGTGCGGGCAGTTCATCGGGGATCGCTACGGTAGCCCGGTGACCGACACGCAGTTCCGGCCCCAGCTCAGTCGGGTCGCCGCCGCGCCGCCACCGCGCACCCTGCTCGATGTCTTCGCCGCCACCGTCGCGGCGCATCCGCACGAAGCGGCCCTGGACGACGGTCGTTCCACGCTCAGCTACGCCGAACTGCTGCTCGCCGCCGAGACCCGGGCCGAACAATTGCGGTTGGCCGGCGTCCGCCGCGGGGACCGGGTCGGTGTACGGCTGCCCTCGGGCACCCATGACCTCTACATCGCCATTCTCGGCATCCTGGCCGCCGGGGCCGCCTACGTGCCGGTCGATGCCGATGACCCCGAGGACCGCGCCCGGCTGGTGTTCGGGGAGGCGGGGGTGGTCACCGTGATCGACGGACGGCCGGAGTCTGCCGTTCTCGAGCCGGTTGCGCCGTCGCGGCCGGAACTCGACGACGACGCCTGGATCATCTTCACCTCCGGCTCCACGGGTACCCCGAAAGGCGTCGCGGTCAGTCATCGCAGTGCCGCGGCCTTCGTCGACGCCGAGGCACGCCTGTTCCGCCAGGACGAGCCCCTCGGTCCCGGTGATCGGGTGCTGGCCGGACTCTCGGTCGCCTTCGACGCCTCCTGCGAGGAGATGTGGCTGGCCTGGCGCAACGGCGCCTGCCTGGTGCCGGCCCCACGCTCCCTCGTGCGCAGCGGGATGGATCTTGGACCCTGGCTGGTCGAGCACGACATCACGGTGGTGTCGACCGTGCCGACGCTGGCCGGCCTGTGGCCGCCGGACTGCCTGGACGGGGTGCGGTTACTGATCTTCGGGGGCGAGGCCTGCCCGCCGGAACTGGCCGAGCGGCTGGTCGACGACGGCCGCGAGGTGTGGAACACCTACGGGCCGACCGAGGCGACGGTGGTGGCCTGCGCCGCACCGCTCAGCGAGGACGGGCCGGTGCGCATCGGCCTTCCCCTGGACGGCTGGGACCTGGCCGTGGTCGACGGCTCGGGTCGCCCGGTCGGTAGCGGGGAGATCGGCGAGCTGATCATCGGCGGTGTCGGGCTGGCCCGCTACCTGGACCCGGTGAAGGACGCCGAGAAATTCGCGCCGTTTCCCTCCCTGGGCTGGGAACGGGCCTACCGCAGCGGAGATCTCGTCCGCTACGACCCGGAGGGGCTGCTGTTCATCGGACGTGCCGACGAGCAGGTGAAGCTCGGTGGCAGGCGCATCGAACTCGGGGAGGTGGACGCGGCCCTGCAGTCGTTGACCGGGGTCGTCGCGGCCGCCGCGGCGGTGAGGACCACCAAGGCCGGCAACCAGATTCTCGTCGGTTACCTGGTGACGTCAGCGAGCGGCGATTTCGATCAGCCGACGGCCCTGGCGCGCTTGCGCGAGGCGCTGCCCGCAGCCCTCGTCCCGATGCTCGCCGTGGTCGAGACGTTGCCGACCCGCATCTCGGGCAAGGTCGACCGTAACGCCCTGCCCTGGCCGCTGGCGGCGGCCGGGACCGATGCGGCCAGCCACGGACTGACCGGGACGATCGGGTGGCTGGCTGACCAGTGGAGCGAGGTCCTGGGCGCCAATGTGCTCGGCGGGGACGACGATTTCTTCGCCCACGGTGGCGGATCCCTGGCCGCCGCCCAGCTCGTGTCCCGGCTGCGCCAGCGCTTCCCGCACGCCACCGTGGCCAACATCTACGACCACCCGCGGCTGGCCGACCTCGCCGACCTGCTGGACTCCGCTGCACCCGCGGCGGCTACGCAGGAACGTCTGGTCCGCCCCATGCCCCGGCGGGCACAGGGCGTCCAGCTCGTCATCACCCTGCTGGTCAACACGCTGGCCGGCCTTCGATGGCTGACCTTCCTGGCCGCCGTCAACAACATCGTGAGCTGGAGCCGATCCTTGAGCTGGGCTCCGACAGTGTCGTGGTGGTGGGTGCTGGCCGGGTTCGTGTTGTTCATCAGCCCGCCGGGCCGGATGGCGATCGCGATCGTCGGAACGAGAATCCTCCTGGTGGGTCTGCGTCCTGGTCGCCATCCCCGCGGCGGATCGGTCCATCTGCGGATCTGGGCCGCCGAGCGACTGGCCGAGGCCGTGGATGCCGCCAACCTCGCGGGTGCGCCCTGGATCGCCTACTACGCAAGGGCTCTCGGCGCCTCCATCGGCCCCGGGGTCACGCTGCACACGCTGCCCCCCATCACCGGGATGCTGACGATCCACCGGGACGCCTCCGTCGAACCCGAGGTCGATCTGGCCGGCTACTGGATCGACGGGGACGAGGTGATCGTCGGGACGATGGAGATCGGGATCGGCGCCACCATCGGTTCCCGAAGCACCCTCGCGCCCGGAGTCCGCATCGGCCACGGCGCCGAGATCGCCTCCGGTTCGTGGGTGTTCGGTCAGGTCGGCGACGACGAACGCTGGGCCGGGTCACCGGCGGCTCACGTCGGCCGGGCGCGGCACCGGTGGCCGGCGCAGGATCCACCGCGAAAGCCGGCGTGGATGCTCGCCTACGGCGCGGCTTCGACGTTGTTCTCCGCGTTGCCGCTGTTGGCCGCCCTTCCGGGCCTGTGGTGGGCCGCGGCGATCCTCGGACATCCGCCCCGCCTGTCCAGTGCTATCGGCTCGCTGATCCTGGCCGTTCCGGCGGTGACGCTGACCTGGCTGCTCTGCTACGCGTCGGCGACCGTGGTGATCGTCCGGCTCCTCGGGCTGGGACTGCGCGAGGGCCATCACCCCGTGCGCAGTCGCATCGGCTGGCAGGCGTGGGCGACCGAGCGCGTGATGGATTCGGCCCGGTCACTGTTGTTCCCGATCTATTCGAGCCTGTTCACGCCCTTGTGGTTGCGTGCGCTCGGCGCGCATATCGGCAAAGGGGTCGAGGCCTCGACCGTGCTGCTGCTGCCGAGCATGACCACCGTCGGCGACGGAGCTTTCCTCGCCGACGACACCATGGTCGCCTCCTACGAACTCGGTGGCGGCTGGGTTCACATCGCCGCGGCCAAGATCGGCAAGCGCGCGTTCCTCGGCAACTCCGGAATGGCGGCTCCCGGGCGGACCGTCCCGAAGAACGCCCTGGTCGCGGTCCTGTCCGCCGCCCCACGCAAGGCGAGCAAGGGATCGTCGTGGCTGGGTAGCCCGCCGGTGCAGTTGCGGCGGGCGGCCAGCGCCGGCGACGCCAGCCGGACCTTTGCCCCGCCCGCACACCTCAAGCTGGCCCGAGCGGCGGTCGAGCTCTGCCGTATCGTGCCGGTGATGGTCACGGTCGCGCTGGGTCTCGCTCTGCTGCTGGCCTATGAGGCCCTGGCCGGCGCTTACGGCTGGTGGGTCGCGGCCTTGCTGTCCGGGATCGGCCTGCTCGCCGCGGGCGCGGTGGCCGGTGCGGTGACGTCCGCGGCGAAATGGCTGCTCGTGGGGCGGACCCGCGCGGTGGAGTATCCGCTGTGGTCGTCCTTCGTCTGGCGAAACGAAGTGGTCGACACCTTCGTGGAGGTGCTGGCCGCACCGTGGTTCGCCCGCGCGGCGACCGGCACCGTCGTACTGAACGTCTGGCTGCGCTCGCTTGGTTCGAGGATCGGCCGGGGTGTCTGGCTGGAGACCTACTGGCTACCGGAGGCCGACCTCATCGAGATCGGTGACGGCGCGACCGTGAACCGGGGCTGCGTGCTGCAGACGCACCTGTTCCATGATCGGATCCTGCGGATGGACACGGTCATGCTCGGAGCCGGCGCGACAATGGGCCCGCACGGCGTGATCCTGCCCGGGGCCTCGATCGGTGCCGGCGGCACGGTGGGTCCGGCGTCGTTGGTGATGCGTGGTGAGGCGGTGCCTGCGTCGACCCGCTGGATCGGCAACCCGATATCGCCGTGGACGGCAGAGCATTCGGGCGACGTCCTGACCTCCGGGCCCGTTGCCTGATGGGTCCGGTCAGCACATGAAACCGGCCGCGTCCGATCAGCACTACGGTGCGAGCAGCGCCGACGACCCGTACCTGCCCGAGTCGGGCAACGGTGGTTACCGGGTGACCCGCTACGACCTGGAGCTGAGTTACCGGGTCAGCAGCAATCGTCTGAGCGGCACGGTGGAGATCTCGGCGGTGGCTACCCAGCAGCTGTCCCGGTTCAGCGTGGACGCCCATGAACTGCGGGTGTCGAAGGTGGTCGTCAACGGTCGCCGCGCGGCCAAGACAACCCAGCGCGGATCCAAGCTCCACATCTGGCCGGACAGGCCGATCCGGGTCGGTGGCGCGCTGTCCGTCGAGATTCGCTACACGGCCAACCCGGCGCCCCGCAGCGGGCCGTGGGGCGAGGTCGGATGGGAGGAACTCACCGACGGCGTGATCGTGGCCGGTCAACCCAACGGCGCGCCGACCTGGTACCCGTGCAACGACCATCCGAGCGAGAAGGCCAGCTATCGCTTCACCATCACCGCCGATTCGCCGTACACGGTCGTGGCCAACGGTGTGCTTACCGAACGCCGCACCCATTCCAGCCAGACGACCTGGGTGTACGAACAGGCTCAGCCGATGGCCAGCTACCTCGCAACGGTCCAGATCGGGCAGTACGAAAGGCTGGCGCTGGCGACGGAAACGGTTCCGGTCACGCTCGTGCTGCCCCCCCGACTCGGTGCGGCGGCTCGGGCCGACTTCGGTGATCAGCCCCGGATGATCGAGACGTTCGCGCGATTGTTCGGACCGTACCCGCACCCCGGCTACACCGTCGTCGTGACCGACGACGACTTGGAGATTCCCCTTGAAGCACAGGGCATTTCCATCTTCGGCGCCAATCATGTCGACGGTCATGCGGGCAGCGAACGCCTGATCGCGCACGAGTTGGCGCACCAGTGGTTCGGCAACAGCGTGAGCATCCGCAGCTGGCAGCACATCTGGCTCAACGAGGGATTCGCCTGCTACGCCGAATGGTTGTGGTCGGAGTTCTCCGGCGGCGCCAGTGCGGACAAGCTGGCCCGCCGCACCTGGGAGCGACTGGACGATCTCCCGCAGGACCTGACCATCGCGGCCCCCGGGGCCAGGTCCATGTTCGATGACCGGCTCTACAAACGCGGTGCTCTCACCCTGCATGCTGTCAGGCTCAGTCTTGGCGACGACGCCTTCTTCGACATGCTCCAGCAGTGGACGGCCGAGCACCGGGACGCGACCGTCACCACCGACGAGTTCATCCGGCATGTGGCGCGGTTCCGTGACCAGTCGCTGGCGGGCCTGTTCAACGCCTGGCTGTTCGATCGGGACCTGCCGAGCCTGCCCAAGTCCTGAACAACTGCTCGCCGTCGAGCACCCGCAACCGCGGTTGTCGGTCGGTCAACGCGGCCAGGGCTGCGCGATAGCCCGGCGGCGCAGCGAGGTCGATGAGCTGCACCGGCCCAGGCGAGGGTTCGTGGGCCAGCCACCCGTGCAGAGCGGCCGGTGCGGTGGGAGCCGACACCTGCAGCTGGTCGGGCGGGATCGTCAGCCCCCAGCCGCTCGCCTTCAGCACCGCCTCCTTGCGCGTCCAGATCACCGCCCGCTGAGCGGCGTCCTCCGCGTGCTCGACCGGCGCCAGCACGACGCCGTCGAAGCCGTCGAAGCCGGTGCCGCTCACCAGTTCGACGTCCACACCGATCGAGATCGTGTCGGCGTAGCCGAAGAGAACTCGCTCACCGGCGCGACTGAGGCTGATCCGTGTGCTGGGCTTGCCGGCCACCCGCAGTTGGCCGTGCGCGCCGCCGCACCGCCGGCACTCCGCCAGCAACTGGACCGCCGCCGGATGCTGGCCGGTGAGCGCAGCCAGCGCCAGCCTCGCCAGCGCACGCCCACTGGCGAAGCGGTCCTGGTCGTGCGGACGGAGGTAGCGCTCGTGTCGGCGACGCTCGTCGGGCGAAAGCAACAGCCACACGTCCTGGGCGGCGACGAGCGGCGCCCAGAGAATGCTCACCGTCGGTCGCCCTGCCGGATCCACCCCCGCAGTCTCTCACCTCGGCGCCGCCCGCTTCGTAGGATCAGTGGCATGACCGAGACCTCGTTCGTGCCCGACTACCCCAAGCTGCTGGTGCCCACGAACCACATCGAACCGGTGCCGAGACGAATCCGGGCCACCGTCGGTGGCCGCACCGTCCTTGACACCACCGGCGCCCGCTACGTCTGGGAGTGGCCGCCGTTCCCTCAGTACTACATCCCGCTGGCCGACGTGGCGGCTGAGTTTCTCCTCGACGAGAACCATCCGCAACAGCTGTCCCGCGGTACCGCGCACCGGCACGCCCTCAAGGTCGGCGACGACGTACGTCCAGGCGCGGCAAGGGTGTATGGCTCCGACGCGCTGGCCGGCCTGGCCGATACCGTGCGGTTCGAGTGGTCGGCTCTGGACGCCTGGTACGAGGAGGACGAGCAGGTGTTCGTCCATCCGCGGGATCCGTACACGCGGGTCGATGCCGTGCGCTCGACGAGGGCGGTTCGAGTCGAGGTCGAGGGCACCGTGGTCGCGGAGTCGTCCTCGCCGGTGATGGTCTTCGAGACCGGCCTGCCGACTCGGTACTACCTCAACCGCACCGACGTCGACTTCGGCCACCTGGAACCGACTCAGACCCAAACCGCCTGTCCCTACAAGGGCACGACGAGTGGGTACTGGTCGGTCCGCACCCGCGCCGGGCTACGTCCCGACCTGGCCTGGGCCTACGACTTCCCTACTCGGCAACTGCTCCCGATCGCCGGCCTCGTGGCGTTCTACAACGAGAAGGTGGACATCTATCTCGACGACGTCCTGCTCGATCGTCCCCAGACGCATTTCAGCTGACCGAGCCCGGCTGGCCGTCGGAAACCGTCGCCGTGCGCAGGATGTGGTCCCGGAAACGTTCGGCCGCCGGAAGCAACCGACGGTCGGTCGACCACGCGAGACCGACCAACCGGGAGGCGCCGGGGTCCGACACGTGCAGGGCGACCGTGCTGGCCTCCCGGATCGGCTTCGGGTAGTGCGTGGCGGGCACGATGGCGATCCCCAGGCGAGCCGCGACGAGACCACCGAGGGTGGCCAGATCGTCGCATTCCATGGCGATGCCGGCCTCGAAGCCGGCCTCGCGGCACAACTCCAGAGTCGCCTGTCGAAGACCGTGTGGCTGCCGGAGCATTATGAACGGCTCGTTCGAGACCTCGGCCAACGTGACGGTTTCCCGGCCTGACAGCTCATGCCCGCTCCACACGAGCAGCGCCAGCGGTTCCAGCATGAGCGGTCGCCACGACACCTTCGCCACGCTGTGCCGAAGGGAGGTGATGGCCAGATCCACGCCACCGGGAAGAAAATCCGTCGCCACCAGTTCGCCGCGCAGGGCGTGCAGGGCGAAGTGGACACCGGGATGGGCATGCAGGAACGGCCCGACCAACGACGGCACGAGTTCGGTCCCCAAGGATGGCTGGAAGGCCAGGGACACCTCACCGCCCTCGGGTGAAACGGACTCGGCCAACGCGGCCAGGCCGTCATCGAGCTCGTGCAGGGCGCGGTCCACGTACGCCTTGAAACTCGCCCCCGCCCGGGTCATTCGCAGAGTGCGCCCGGAACGGACCAGCAGTGGCACACCCAGCTCGCGCTCGAGTCGCGCCAGAGCACGCGACACGCCGGACTGGGTTACCGACTCGAGGTCACTGACCTCGGTGACCGTCACGCCGTCGGCGACCTGTTGGAACCAGCGTAACGACGCCACGTCCATATCTATGACCCTAAAGCATGAGTCGGTGCCCGCCTAGTCATTGGACGCATGGAAGCGATTCGCCCACCATGGATGAGACACCTACTGGAGGTCACGATGAACCCCTCGACGAACGAACGCCCTGCCGTTTCTTCTGTTCTGAACAAGTTGCGTCAGCATCGGGCCACGCGCGCCCGCCGTGCGGCGCTCGCCCGCGATCTGGCCACCTTCGACACGCCTGCGGCGATCCTGGACTTCGCGGCAATGCTCGATCGATACCCCGACGAGGACACGGCCGAGCTGCGCGCCACCGTCGCCTGGAACCGGGCGGCCTGATTCTTGCCCCGCGCTGATGGCGGCGACCCAAACGCGATCGCCTGCTCTCAGTTCGCGGCCTTGGCCAGGTTCTTGTCCGGGTCCATCTTGCGGGCGCCGGTCATATAGCTCACCGCGTCGTCCATGCTGTTCGTCTTGGGATCGATGACGCCGAGAGAGCCGCCGAGCCGCTGAATATGGATGCGGTCGGCCACCTCGAAGACGTTGGGCATGTTGTGACTGATCAGGATGATTCCCAGTCCCTGGTCGCGCAGGTCCTTGACGAGCTTGAGCACCTGACCGGTTTCCCGCACGCCCAGCGCGGCGGTGGGCTCGTCCAGGATGACGACCTTTCCGCCGAATGCTCCGGCCCGTGCGACAGCGACCGCTTGGCGCTGACCACCGGAAAGGGTCTCCACGGCCTGATTGATGTTCTGCAGCGTGCTGATGCCGAGCTTCTTGATCTCGGCGCCGGCCTGGCGTTTCATCTCGGCCGAGTCGAGCATCCGCAACCACTGCCCGAGCGGGCCCTTGCGACGGATTTCCCGAGCGAGAAACATGTTGCTGGCGATGTCGAGCGCCGGCGCGACGGCCAGTGTTTGGTAGACCGTCTCGATACCGACCGCGCGAGCGTCCTTGGTCGTCTTGAACGTGACCGGCTGGCCGTCCACGAGGATCGTGCCGCCGTCGGGGATCATCGCCCCCGACAGGCATTTGATCAACGTGGACTTGCCCGCTCCGTTGTCGCCGATCACCGCGAGAACTTCGCCCGGGTACAGCTTGAGGTCAACGCCGGACAGGCCGACCACGCGCCCGAACAGCTTTACCAACCCGCGGGCCTCTAGGACGGGCGTCGGCTGTCCAGTCGGAGTGCTTGTCATCTCGTCATGCTCCTAACGGGGTGGTCCACGCGCGGGAGCGGTGGTCGCGGCTTACCGGCACGGGCGAACTCATCGCCGCGCTCATGCCTTCACTCGTCGGATCCACTGGTCCACCGACACGGCGATGATGACCAGGAAGCCCGTCGCGAGGACCTGGTACTGCGGGTCATACCCCGCCAACGCAAGGCCGTTGTCGAAGACCTGGACGATGACCGCGCCGATGAGGCTGCCGACGAGCAGTCCGCGGCCACCGAACAAGCTGGTGCCGCCGATGACCACCGCGGTGATCGATTCCAGGTTGGCGTTCGCGCCGCTGTTGGGGTCACCGCCCCCGACCCGCCCGATCAGGACCCAGGCTGCAACGGCTATCGCCACTCCGGCGACGATGTAGGCCGACAGGATCACCCGCTTGGTCTGGATGCCGGCCAGGCTGGACGCCTCGACGTCATCACCGGTTGCGTACAGGTGCCGTCCCCATGCGGTGTAGCGCAGCGCGAAGGCGACGACGATGTAGAGCGCAAGCATCAGCAGGACGCCGTTGGTCACGGTGAAACTACCGATCGAGTGGATGTCACCGGTCTTGAGCAAGAAGGATCCGGGAGCGAGCTGGATGGTCTGTCCCTGGGCGTAGAGCAACGTCACCGCCGTGAAGATGCCCAACGTGCCCAGCGTGACGATGAACGGGGGCAACTTTATTCGGGTCACCAGCAGACCGTTGATCGTGGAGGCGAGAACAGCCACGGCGAGGCCGATCAGCAGGGCCAGCCCGCCGGGAAGGCCGTTGTGGGAAACGAGTTTCGCCATCATCAGCGATGACAGCACCATGATCGCGCCGACGGACAAGTCGATCCCGGCGGTCAGGATGATCAGCGTCTGACCCACCGCGAGCGAACCCACGATGGAAAGCTGTTGCAGAACCAGGGAAAGGTTGGCCGGCCGCATGAACCGGTTGCTCAGGAAACTGAACACGATCAGGGCCAGCACGAGAACGATCGCGGGGCTCAAGGCCGGCTGCCGGTGCAGCAGCTCATGCACCCGCTGCCCGAGCGTATGGGAGTCTCCTGCGAGGTCCTCGGCGCTGGCAGGCGCACCCTCATCGACGTTGAGTGTCATTGGCTACCTTTCGTGGGCAGTACCGGTAGGTATCCGCCGCTGCGAGAGCAAGGGCGGTTAAGCCTTGATCTCGGCGGCGGGCGGCGAGGCCGCCCGCCGGTCGAGATCACCTTGAGCACTCTGCTGTGCTGTGAAGGGTATTCCTGATCAAGGCAGGGCGATACGGGTCAGCTGCCCCAGCACGCCTGGGCCGCGGTAGCGGAGGTCTCGCTGGTGACGCCGCCCAGCGGCTTGTCCGTTGCCAAGGCGGTGCCGGTGTTGAAGAAGGACAGGCCCGCAGACGTCGTGGGCTTCGATCCGCCCGCCGCCAGCTTCGCGATCGCGTCGACACCCAGGCTGGCCATCTTGCCCGGGTACTGCACCGCGTCCGCCGTGAACTCCCCCGTGCCGAGGAACTTCAAACCGGCGCAGCTTCCGTCGATGGCGAAGATCAGAACGCCGTTCTGCTTGCCCGCTGCCTTGAGCGCGTTGTAGCCGCCCTCGGCCGCCGGCTCGTTGATCGCGTAGACCACGTTGATGTTGGGATTGGCCGACAGGCAGTTCTCCATGGCGGTGCGGCCACCGTCGATGGCGCCTTGGGTGGGCTGATGACAGGCGATCTGGTACTCGCCGCCGGAGTAGCTGCCGCTCGGCGCTTCCTTTCCGTTCTGCGTGGTGCTGTTCGGGTTGATCCCGAGGCCTTCCAGGAACCCGTGGTCACGCTGGATGTCGACCGAGACCACCTGGTTGTTGAACAGGTCGAGCATCGCGATCACGGCCTTCTTGCCACCGAGGGCCTTGGCCGCGTATTGCCCGTCGAGCTTGCCGGCAGCCTCGTTGTCAGTGGCGTAGGTGATGTCGGCGGTGGAGGGAGGGTTCGGCGCGGTGTCCAGGGCGATCACGAAGATGCCCGCCTTCTTGGCCTGGTTCAGGGCGGCGTTGACGGCATCGCCGTTCGTCGTGATCAGAATTCCCTTGTCCCCGCGGGAAATCGCGTTGTCGATGGCGGTGATCTGGGACTGGGTGTCACCGTCCTGCTTGCCGGCGGCCACGGTCAGCTTCACGTTGTCCTTGGCTGCCGCGGTCTTGGCGTCCTTCTCCATCGAGACGAAGTAGGGGTTGGTCAGCGTCTTGAGAATCAGTGAGACGCCGACCGACTTACCGGAAGATCCGCCCGCCGTTCCTCCGGTACCGGAGGTGTTCTTCGATGAGCTGCAGCCGGCTGCGGCGACAGCGAGGGCGGTGACACCCGCCGCGAGGGCCAGGGCACGCGGTTTGGGAAAACCTCTGTAAGAAAGAATGTTGGGCATGAACTACCTCTCGGGGGAAGTGGAAAGCCTCGGACATTCCAAGACATGTAACAACCCGATTACGCGCTGTTGCGCCGGTTGCGATGGGAGAACGCTAGGCGCCATCGAAGCCCTTGCGCAAGGGCTTTCGCGGTGTAGATTGTGCCGGGGAGTAACAATCTGGTTACAAGGGGGATCGTGACCCGTGACAACAATGCGTGACGTCGCGATGGCTGCACAGGTTTCGATCTCGACCGTTTCCCACGTTCTGAACGGGACGCGCTTCGTCGACCCCGCCACGGAAACCCGGGTGCGGGCGGTGATCGAACAGCTCGGCTATCGGCACAACCATCTGGCGCGCGCGGTCGCTCGCGGGGGACGGTCGCAGTCGATCGGAGTCGGCGTTTCGGCGTGGACGAATCCATACTTCGGCGCGGTCGTGTCGGCTATCGACTCCGCCGTGGCCGACTTCGGTTCGACGCTCCTGCTGGGCGAGACCGGCGAGGACGAGGAGCGAGAATACCGATTGGTGACGAGCCTGCTCGAGCGTCGAGTCGATGGCATCGTGCTCGCCCCGGGGCCGCGATCGGCTGAGCGAACGCTTCCCATGCTCGAGGCGGCCAAGACTCCGACGGTGCTCCTCGACCGGATCTATCCGGCCGCGAAGCTGGATCAGGTGGGAACCGACAACATCGAACCGACCGCCAGCCTGGTCGATCACCTGGCCCAAACGCACGGGAAGCTGCGCATTGGCCTGGTCTCCGGACTACCCGGACTGAGCACCACTCATGAGCGGCTGCTCGGCTATCAGACCGGCCTGCAACGTAACGGGATCGCTTTCGACCCCACTCTCGTGGGGGACGGCGGATCCTCGGTCGAACAAGGGGAACAGGCCGCCGCGCGAATGCTGGCCACCGAGGATCCACCCACTGCGATCATCGCGGGGAACAACGAGATGTCTGTCGGCACGCTGAGGTGGCTGCGGACCAACCGGCTGAGCGTTCCTGATGACGTCGCGTTCTGCGGGTTCGACGATTTCGACTGGGCCGAACTGATGACATCGCCGATCACGGCCATCGCGCAGGATTGGCCCCGAATCGGACTGCGAGCGGTCAGCCTGCTGCGGGCGCGCCTGGAGGACACGACCCTGCCGTACAGCATCGACCGGTTGCCGGCGAGCCTGATCATCCGCAATTCCTGCGGCTGCCCGTAGTGCGCACCCGAGCCTGGGCCATCGTCCCGGCGAGAAGGGTTGGACGTCCCCGTTCAGGCGGTTGTGCTTCGTGCGATGACCGCCTAGGTTCTCAACCAAGCAGTTGAGATTCTGGGGAGGCACCGATGACCGACTCGTTGTCGCGGGCATTCGCGGCGCTCGCCGATCCGACCCGACGGGACTTGGTGACGCGACTGTCCGACGGCGACGCCACGGTCGGGCTGTTGGCGGCGCCGTACCCGGTGAGCGTGCAGGCCATCTCCAAGCATCTGAAGGTGCTGGAGGAGGCCGGTCTGGTGAGCCGCGGCCGGGAGGGGCACCGCAGCCCGGTACACCTGGAGGCGGAGGTGTTCGACCTGATGACGAAGTGGATCGAGCGGTACCGGGAGCGGGCTGAGGCTCGTTACCTACGGCTCGATGCCGTGCTGGCCGAGCTGAGCGAAGGAACCGAGGCATGACCGTCCCTACGGACCCGGCCGAGCGTCATCGCGTGGTGGCCGCTGCTTTCACGGCCCGCGTGCGAAACGCCTCCGACTGGGATGCCCCCGCGCCGGTGGCAGGATGGCGCGCCCGCGACGTGGTCGCCCACCTGGTCGAGTGGTTCCCGGACTTCCTGAAGACAGCGACCGGTCTGACGCTCGATCGCGGCCCGTCTGCGGAGCACGACCCGGTCGCGGCCTGGCAGGTGCACACCGACGCGGTACAGCGACTGCTCGACGGGCCACAGGCAGGGACAGCCTTTCGTCACCCGATGGTGGGCCAGATGCCGCTGCCGGACGCGGTCGATCGGTTCTACACAACCGACGTTTTCATGCACACGTGGGACCTTGCCCGCGCAACCGCGCAGGACGAACGGCTGGACCCGCAGACCTGCGAAGACCTCCTCGCGCAGATGGTTCCCATCGAGGACCTGATGCGATCCTCGGGCCAGTACGGAGCCCGGGTCACGGTGCCCGACGATGCCGACGCACAGACCCGCCTGCTCGCCTTCATCGGCCGAGACCCGCTACGCGGCAGGCAATGACCTCGCGCGTCCCAGCGGCCTCTGCGGTGCCGGGAGGGCCGGCGCACGACCGGGATCGAGTGCGTCGCGTGGCTAGGCGTCGTAGGCGAGTGAGGCCGACAGGGCGCGGTGGGCCTCGATCTGGGATCGGATGGTGGAAAGATTTCGCTCCTCGGCGGCCATCGCATCCGCGCCGGCGACGAAGCGGAGCGGCAGGTCATCCGAATCCGAGATCTGTACCAGCGCCTGAGCCAGCTTTCTCGGATCGCCCCCCTGCTGCCCGTTCATGCTCTTCCACGCGGTGATCGTGGTGGCGGTGCGATCGGCGTAGTCATCGATGTCCAGCGCCGGCCAGATTGTGGAGCTGCCTTCGACGAGCAGTTCGGTACGGAAGAACCCGGGTTCCACGGCCATCGTCTTGATTCCGAACGGTTCGACGTCGAAACGCAGTGACTCGAGCCAGCCTTCGAGGGCGAATTTCGAGGCGGCGTAGGCGGCGCAGAATTCCTGACCGATCAGGCCGGCGGTGCTGGTCACCGTGATGACCTGCCCACTTCGTTGCCCACGCATGATCGGCAACACGGCGCGAGTTACGTTGAGTGGGCCGAAGAAGTTGGTCTCCATCTGAGCCCGAAACTGTTCGGGGCTGATGGTCTCGAAGTAGCCCGCGTAGAAGTTGCCGGCGTTGTTCACGAGCACGTCGATACGCCCGAACCGATCAAGGGCGGTCTGCGCCGCGTGTTCGGCAGCCGACGGGTCGGTGATGTCAAGGGTGACCGCGAGCAGCTTGTCGTGGGTCCCGACCGCCTCCTCGACCCGGGCGGCGTCACGCCCGGTGGCCACAACCGCATGTCCCGCGGCAAGCGCCGACTGAGCGATGTCGATCCCGAGGCCTCGACCGGCTCCGGTGATGAACCACACTGTGCTGATCACGGTTATGCCTTTCTCATCTCGCTGAGGGCACTTCGGCCAGCTCATGTTCTCGGTCAAGCGCCACCTAGGCTCGGGTCAGTACTGCTGGGCGCCGATCAGTATCTGGCGAGTTCTCCGGCCAATTTCGCGGTGGCCGCCCACGTCGCGAGCAGCTTCAGGCCGTCGGCGGCGGGAGTGTTCGGGTCGGCGGTGTAGACGTTGAGGCGCAGCTCGGGCTCGGAGCCAAGCTCTAAGCCTTCGAAGTTCAGATCGAGTTCGCCCACCGCGGGATGCCTGAGACGCTTACGGCCACTGCGGTGGAATTTGACGTTGTGCGAGGCCCAGTGCTGACGAAACAGCTCGCTCTGTGTCGACAGCTCGCCGACGAGCGTGATCAGCTCCTTGTCGTACGGGTTGCGGCCGGCCTCGAGGCGCAGCATCGCTGCCGCGTCGGTGGCCATGCGGTCATAGTCGATGAAGAAGTCCCGCGCAGCAGGGTCCAGATACATGAACCGGGTGGTGTTGGCTGGACGCCTGTTGCTGGCTCCGGCGACGGGCGAGGCCAGGACGGGCGAGTACAGGGCTTGCGCCAGCTGGTTCATGGCGAGGATGTCGTGACGAGCGTTGCGCACCCAGGCCGGAGCTTCGGTGATCGCGTCGAGCACCTGCTGAATCACCGGCCTGACCGACGTGGGCGCCGGACGTTGACGCCGGCTGCTCTGAGGCCCAGCCGCATGGGCCAGCGCGAACAGATGCTCACGCTCGGCCTCGTCGAGCTGCAACGCGTCGGCGACTCCTTCGATCACTGAGTCGGACGCGCCGGCGAGGTTGCCTCGCTCCATGCGGACGTAGTAGTCGATGCTCACGCCTGCAAGCAGCGCGACCTCCTCGCGACGCAGTCCCTTGACGCGCCGATTGCCGCCGTAGGCGGGCAATCCCGCCTGGTCAGGGGTAATGCGGGCGCGTCGGGAGCTGAGGAATTCGCGCACCTCGACTCGGTTGTCCATGCCACCACGGTAGGCGCGTGACCGGGGGCGTGGGAGGTACCGCTATTACCTGGAAGACCAGACACTCCCTGGCGCTCTCGCGACCCTCTTCACTGAATCCATGAGCTCAACGGCACCAGCCCGACTCCACACCCGCGCCGTCCTGGTGATCATCTTGGTCAGCTATTTCATGATCCTGCTGGACAACTCGATCATCTTCACCGCCCTGCCGAGGATCCATTCGGCGATGCACTACTCCGATACCGGCCTGGCCTGGGTCCAGGACGCCTACACCCTCGTCTTCGGCGGCCTTTTGCTGCTGGGCGCTCGGGCCGGTGACCTGCTGGGACGTCGGCGCGTGTTCATCGTCGGCCTGGCCGTCTTCGCCGTGGCCTCGCTGCTCGTCGGACTGTCTCCGGCGGGCTGGTCGTTGATCGCTGCGAGGGGTTTGCAAGGCATCGGCGCGGCAATCGTCGCACCGTCGTCACTGTCGTTGCTCACGGCCAGCTTTCCCGCCGGACCCGCGCGCGCCAGAGCAGTTGCTCTCTACGGCGCGACCGCAGGTATCGGCTCCAGCCTCGGCCTTGTCGTCGGTGGAGCGCTTGCGGACTGGGTGTCGTGGCGAGCCGGGTTCTTTCTAAACGTCCCGATCGGCATTGCCATGATCGTGCTGGCGCCTCGGTACTTGCCAGAGACAACGACCAAGCGGGGTCGCTTCGATCTCACCGGCGCAATCTGCGCGACCGTCGGTGTCGGGGCCATCGTCTACGGCATCATCCACGCGGCCGACGCCTCCTGGACGTCCCCGACCACGCTGGCATCGCTTGCTGTCGGCCTGGGTCTGGTCGTTGCTCTGGCGCACTTCGAACGTGGCGCTGCGCAGCCGATCATGCCGCTGCGCTTGTTCGTGAGCCGTGAGCGCGTTGGGGCCTATCTCGGCCGATTCCTCTACCTCGCGGCGATGATCGGATTCTTCTATTTCGGCACGCAGTACCTCCAAGGCGTCCTCGGGTTCAGCGCGTTCCGGGCCGGCGTTGCCTTCTTCCCGATGACGGTTGTCAACTTCGCCGTCGCCATGGCGATCCCGCGCCTCACCGCCCGGCTCGGCCTAGGCATCCCCTTGGCCACGGGCGTTGCGGCCACGTTGATCGGCATGTGGTGGCTGGCCCAGGTCGGCGTCACCAGCTCGTACTGGAGCGCGGTGGCGGCCCCCATGCTGTTCATCGGCGCAGGTCAGGGCCTGGCGTTCGCGCCGATGACCTCGGCAGGAATCTCCGGCGTGGACGCCGACGACGCTGGAGCCGCGTCCGGTCTCGTCAACACTTTTCATCAGCTAGGAATGGCACTCGGCCTCGGCGTTCTGGTCACTACGTCAGCCAACTCGGGCAGCCACCTCACCTCCGCCGCAGCAGTCTTGACCGCACGCGTGGACACCGCACTCAGCGCCGGGTCAGTCCTGCTGGCACTGTGTCTGATCGTCACCGTCGCGCTCGTCGTGGTGCCCGGGGTGTCGGTGCGGCGGCCTGGGCTCACATCCCTCGACAGGACACAGCCCATCCCCACCGACGGACCCGCTCTGGCGACGGCCGCGAACAAGTGACACCTCAACCAGCAGGAGCAGCGAGCGCGTAGAACTCGAGTCCCAACCGCGTCAGACGTTGAAGCGGAACTCGACTAGTCCTCCCGCCACAGCGCGTAGAAGTCGAGTCCCAGCCGCGTCAGACGTTGAAGCGGAACTCGACGACGTCCCCATCGGCCATGACGTAGTCCTTGCCTTCGATCCGCACCCGGCCCCGCGACTTCGCCTCAGCCATCGACCCGGCATCGACGAGGTCGGCATAGGAGACCACTTCGGCCTTGATGAACCCGCGTTCGAAGTCGGTGTGGATGACGCCCGCCGCCTGCGGAGCGGTCGCGCCACGCCGAATCGTCCACGCGCGCGCCTCCTTCGGCCCGGCGGTCAGGTAGGTCTGCAGTCCCAGAGTGTCGAAGCCGAGGTGGGCGAGCTGATCGAGACCGGACTCCTCGACGCCCATGGACTGCAGCAGCTCCAACGCCTCCTCCGGTTCGAGCTCGACCAGCTCGGATTCTGTTTTGGCGTCGAGGAAAACCGCGTCGGCCGGCGCCACGAGATCGCGCAGCGAGGTGATGAAATCGGCGTTGGCCAGCTCACCCGGGTCGACGTTGAAAACGTAGAGGAACGGCTTGGCCGTCATGAGATGCAGTTCCCGGAGCGGCTCGGGGTCAAGGCCGGCGGCAAAGACCGTACGACCCTCTTCCAGCACCTTCTGCGCTGCCTCGACCGCAGCCACGACGGACACTTTGTCCTTCTGAATACGGGCTTCCTTCTGCAACCGCGGCAGCGCCTTCTCCACGGTGTCGAGGTCGGCCAGGATCAGCTCGGTGTTGATCGTTTCGATGTCGTCGGCCGGCGACACCTTTCCGTCGACGTGAACGACATCGGGATCGGTGAAGGCTCGGATCACCTGACAGATCGCGTCGGCTTCGCGGATGTTGGCCAGGAACTTGTTGCCCAGCCCCTGCCCCTCCGACGCGCCGCGGACGATGCCGGCGATGTCGACGAAGCTCACGGTGGCGGGGACCACCTTCGCCGAGCTGAAGATCCCGGCCAGCACGGTCAGCCGCGGATCGGGCACCCCGACGACCCCGACGTTGGGCTCGATGGTCGCGAACGGGTAGTTCGCCGCGAGCACATCGTTGCGGGTCAACGCGTTGAACAGGGTGGACTTGCCGACGTTGGGCAGGCCGACGATGCCGATAGTGAGAGCCACGAGGCGCCAGTCTACTGGGGTCCCGAGCAGGCGCTGACCGTCCCGCCGCCGTCTGAGCTGGCGGGGCCGCTGCCGTCCGCGCGCGGAATTCCCCCTTGACGACGGGCACGATCGAAGCGCAATATTCAACACATGATGAATTATGACCACGCGGTGGTCGTGAGCGGCCTGACCGTGGTTCGCGGTGGGCACATCGTTCTCGACGATCTCGACCTGACTATGGCGCCGGGACAGATCACCGGGCTCCTCGGACCGAGCGGTTGCGGGAAGACCACGCTGATTCGTGCGATCGCCGGTGTCCAGATCATCCGGGCCGGCCACATCGACGTTCTCGGCCGTCCGGCGGGCGTGCCATCACTACGCCGGCGGGTCGCCTACGTCACGCAGGCCAGCTCGGTCTACCCCGACCTCACCGTCACCGAGAACCTCCGATACTTCGCCGCGATGGCCGGTGTTGTCCCCAGTGGGATCGGGCGCTACCTCGACCAGGTAGGGCTGCGCGACCAGGCCGACGCCCTCACCGGGACCCTGTCGGGAGGACAGCGCACTCGGGTCTCCTTGGCCGCGGCCTTGCTGGCCGAACCTGAATTGCTGCTGCTCGACGAGCCGACGGTCGGCCTGGATCCGGTACTTCGCCGCGACCTGTGGCAGCTCTTCCGCTCGCTGGCCTCAGCGGGACGGACACTGCTGGTGTCCAGTCACGTCATGGACGAGGCGGGCCGCTGCGACGAGGTGCTGCTGCTCCGACAGGGCCGCCTGATCGCCCAGGACAGCCCACGCCGGCTGCTCGCCCGTACAGGTACCGACGATCTCGAGTCGGCCTTCCTCGCCCTGGCCGAGGCCACCGACGCCCCTTCCGGCAAGGAGATTCCGGCATGAACGACACCTTCCGGCGCACCGGGGCCACCGCATCGCGAGTCCTGCGCCAGCTGGGCCACGACCGCCGCAGCGTCGGCCTGCTCATCGTCGTACCCGCGATATTGCTAGCCCTGTTCAAGTACGTCTACAGCGGCGCGGACGTCGTCTTCGAGCGGATCGGCCCGCAGTTACTGGGGATCTTTCCGTTCATCATCATGTTCCTGATCACGTCGGTGACGATGGTGCGCGAGCGAACCTCCGGCACGCTCGAGCGCCTGCTGACCACTCTCCTGCGGCGCGGTGAACTGATCGCCGGCTACGCACTGGCCTTCGGCCTGGCCGCGGCGATCCAGTCCGCGGTCACCGTCACGGTGTCCTTGGGACTGCTCGAACTGTCCGTGCGCAGCGTGTGGGTCGTAGTTGTCTTCGCCGTACTCGACGCGGTGCTCGGCACCGCCTTGGGCCTGCTGTTCTCCGCGTTCGCTACCACCGAGTTCCAGGCCGTCCAATTCATGCCTGCTGTGGTGTTGCCGCAATTGCTGTTGTGCGGACTGCTCAATCCGCGCCAGAACATGGCGACCGCGCTGCGATGGCTCTCCGACGTCCTGCCGCTGACCTACGCCACCGACGCCTTCACCCGAGCCGGGACGCAGGTGGGGTTGAATGGCCCGATGTGGCGGGATCTGGTGGTGCTGCTCGGGTGCCTGGCCGTGGCCCTGGGTCTGGCGTCGCTGACCCTGCGCCGCCGAACGGCGTGAGCGACTCAGCCCAGGCTCGCGGGGCCGGCCAGGCTCGCGGGGCTGCCCCGAGCGGCCGTTCGAGAGGACGGCCCCGCAACACCGGATCCGAGGACACGCGCGACCACCTCATCAACTCCGCGCGGGTCCTCTTCGCCGCCAACGGATTCAACGGCACGTCCGTCCGGGCGATCGCCGCCCGGGCAGGTGTCGACGCAAGCCTGATCCGACATTATTTCGGGGACAAGGCCGGCCTGTTGGTCGCCTCGATGGCGTTGCCGGTCAACCCCGTGGACCTGGTGCGTGAAGCGTTCGAGCAGGGGCCGGCCGGGTTGGGCAGCCGGATCATCAGGACCTTTCTGACCGCGTGGGACCCCCATCGCAGCGTCTTCAGCGCGTTGCTGCGGACGTCCATGGCGACCGCCGAGCAGGATCCGCCGGTCGTGCAGATGATGCGGGGCGTCGTGCTCACCGGGCTCACCGGCGTGATGACCGGCGAGGACCGCGAACTGCGCGCCGAACTCGTCGTCGCCCAGATCGTGGGGCTCGCCTCGCTGCGGTACGTGCTGGCGATCACGCCCCTGGCAAACGCCCCGGTCGAGGACGTGGCGGCCCGCTACGGTCCGGCGCTGCAACGACTCATCACGCCGGCGGCGGAAGAATGAGTGGCGGCTGGCGGCGCCATTGAGCCCTGCGGGCGGCGCCACTGAGCCCGGCCTCGCGCCGGTCCCGGAAATGTCAGAGGCGTGAGTCATCCTCGTTTCATGGTTTCCGTCGCACTCCTCTGTCTGGTTGTCGGGCTCGCCGCCGGCGCTCTCATCGGGCATCTCTACACCCGGGGGCGCGCGGCCTTGTCGGCCTTGGCTCGCGCCCAGGTGGACGCGGCGCGCGGCGGGTCGGCTCATGACCTGGCCCAACGACAACACGCGATCGCCGCGATGGTCGGACCGCTGCAGAGCAGCCTCGACGCCGTGCAGGCTCAGCTGCGGCTGTCCGAACGCGATCGGTTGAGCGCCCAGGCCGCTCTGGACGAACATCTGGCGGCCATGCGGGTGACGACGGAAGGCCTGCGTACCGAGACGAGCCAGCTGGTGACCGCGCTGCGTGCGCCGCAGGTCCGCGGCCGGTGGGGTGAGCTGCAGCTGGAACGTGCGGTCGAGGCTGCCGGCATGGTCGAACACGTCGACTACCGCACGCAGGTGACCGTCGCCGGCCCCGACGGCACTGTCCGGCCGGATCTGGTCGTGACACTCGTCGGCGGGCGCGAGATCGTCATCGACGCCAAGGTGGCTTTCTCCGGATATCTCGAAGCGATGGAGGCCACGACCGAGGCGCGCCGCACCGACCGGCTTCGCGCGCACGCACGGCAGCTGCGTGCCCACGTTGACGGCCTGGCCGACAAGACGTACTGGGACGCTTTCGAGTCGACCCCGGAGTTCGTGGTCTGCTTCGTGCCGGCTGAGGCATTCCTCGACGCCGCTCTCAGGCAGGACCCGACCCTCTTGGAGCACGCGCTGGCGCGCAACGTCGTCATCGCGACGCCGAGCACCCTGGTGGCGTTACTACGCACCATCGGCTACAGCTGGCGGCAGGAGGCGCTGGCGCGCAACACCGCCGAGGTGAGCAAGCTCGGCCGGGAGCTGCACCAACGGCTGTCCACGATGAGCGGCCACCTCGACAAGGTGGGCCGCTCGCTGTCCTCGGCGGTGACCGCGTTCAACTCCACAGTTGGCGCCTTCGAGAGCCGGGTTCTGGTCACCGCTCGCCGATTCGACGATCTGTCCGTCGTCGATTCCAGCGCCCATGGTGGCCTGCCGGCACCTGAGCAGATACTGGCAACCACCCGGGCTGTCAGCTCGGAGTAGCAGGCGCGGCGGGTACCGTACGACCGTGCCCCCCGAGAACGGAGCCGCCTAGGTGTCCGGAACGTCCAGTGCGTCGGAATACGACAAGTACGCGCGTTACCGCTCGTCGGCTACCCCGCGAAACGGTGACTGGTCCGAGCCGACCGTCGCCCAGCGCCGCGCCGCGCCGGGCACCGGCTACGACAGCGTCCACCCACAGACCGGTCATCCGGCCAGGCCGGAATCGGAGCCTTCGCCAGACCGCGCCGGTCGCCTCGGCGATCCGCGCCGCGAAGGCCAGCAAGGCAAGCAAGGCCAGCAGGGCGGCGGACCGGGTCGATCGACCGATCGCGGGGTACCCGGCTGGGCGGCGGTCCTCGTCCTCATCGTCATCGCCGGCATCGGCGGCCTCATTGACCAGATCAGCGGCGCGTCCATTCAAGGGGCCTTCAACTGGGCCCTGATCGTCGCCTCGTTGATCGCGATCCTCATCGTGCGCCGGGGTCAGATGTTCCCCGTCGTGATCGCTCCCCCGCTCGTGTACTTCATCGCCTCCGCGGCCAAGCTCTACATCAGTTCGAACGGTCTCAAGAGCCGTGGCGCGCTGATCGACGCCGCCTCTAACTGGCTGGTTTACGGCTTCCCGGCCATCGCTGCCGCCACTGCGATCGTGCTGCTCATCGCCGGGATACGAATGCTCGCCCGACGCTGAGCGAGAAGGATCAGGCCTTCGCCGACAAGCGCAGATCCCGACGCAACTCCTGCGGCAACGCGAAGGTCAGGCGTTCCTCGGTGTGATTGACCTCCTGCAGGTCGCCGTATCCCCGCTCGGCCAGCCAGCTAGCCACCTCGGACACCAGGACCTCAGGAACCGAGGCCCCGGAGGACAGCCCGACCGTGCCGACGCCGGTGAGCCACTCCTCGTCGATCGCCGCAGCGTTGTCGACGAGGTAGGCGGCGCGTGCGCCGGCGGTCCTGGCCACCTCGACCATCCGGACCGAGTTCGACGAGTTCGCCGAGCCCACCACCAGGAAGAGGTCCACCTGCGCGGCGATCGCCTTGACGGCGGCCTGCCGATTCTGGGTGGCGTAGCAGATGTCGTCGCTGGGCGGCGACTGCAGGTTCGGGTACCGCTGCCGCAACGCCTCCACCGTCTGCATCGTCTCGTCGACTGACAACGTGGTCTGGGACAGCCAGACGACCTTGTCCGGATCGCGCACCTGGACCTTCGCGGCGTCGGCCGGTCCGTCCACGAGCTTGATGTGATCAGGCGCCTCACCGGTCGTCCCGACCACCTCCTCGTGGCCCTCATGACCGATCAGCACGATGTCGTAATCCTCTGCGGCGAAACGCCGAGCTTCGTTGTGAACCTTGGTCACGAGCGGACAGGTGGCATCGATGGCCTTGAGGTTGCGGGCCGCGGCTTCAGCGTGCACCTCAGGGGCGACTCCGTGCGCGGAGAACACCACGATCGATCCCATCGGCACCTCGTCGGTTTCCTCGACGAAGACCGCGCCGCGCGCCTCCAGCGACCGCACGACGTGCAGGTTGTGCACGATCTGCTTGCGGACGTAGACCGGCGCACCGTAGTGATCCAGAGCATGCTCGACGGTCTGAACGGCCCGGTCGACGCCCGCGCAATACCCGCGCGGTTTGGCCAGCAGCACCCGCTTGATGGGCTCCGTCCGGCCGGTCACGTCCGTGGCAGTGGTGTCAGACATGAGCCCATCGTACGTATCCGGACCGGCCCGACCTCGCGTCACGCCCTCCCGTGCGGCAGGCTGTGGACATGCCCGACGTCCCGATGCCCCTCAAAGTCGCCCTCGGCCTCGCGGCCACCGCCGCCGACGAGCTACGCAAGCTGCCCGAGACGCTGCCCGCGGCGGTGAGCGGCGTACCGATGGTCGCCGTGTCGACCGCGATGCAGGCGTCGATGAAAGTCCAGCAGCGCCTCGCCGTTCTCGCTGCCAAGGGTGAGGAGGTCCTGCACCAATTGCGCGGAACCTCCGACGAACCGCCGTCATGGGCGACCTTCGACGAGGACGGCACCGGCGCGGCGGTTGCGTCATCGGCTGCATCGAATGACTCCGCGAGCGCGCCGTTGCGAGCGGCCTTCGACACGATCGACTACGAGAACATCGGTTATGCCGAGGCCGACGAGGAGGAAGGCCGATGGGGCGCGGTCGGCAGCTCCGCGGTGCCTGTCGAGGACGCCCCGGCCGATAAGGCTCCCGCGGCGAAGGCGCCAGCGGTAAAAAGGGCCGCGGCCAAGAAGCCGACGGTCAGCACCCCGGCCGCCAAAACCCCGGCCGCCAAAATTCCCGCCGCCAAAATTCCCGCCGCCAAGACCCCGGCGGCCAAAACCCCGGCGGCCAAGGCCCCGGCGGCGAGTGCTCCAGCGGCGAAGAAGGCAGCAAAACGTCCGGCGCTGAAGACCGTGACTCCGAAGACGGCGGCTGCGAAGAAGGTGGCTGCAAAGGTGGGCGCTAAAACAGCAGCCGTGAAGAAGGCCGCGCCCCGCAAGACGTCCGGATCGTCCCCGGCCCCTCGCGCTCTCACCCACCGGCTCGCCGACGAACTTGCTGAAGATCTCGTCGCGGACTTGGCCCGGGCCAGCGAGGAGCCGAACGACCAGCGGTGAGCAAGCTCGAATCGTCCCCGGAATCGCCGCTACCGCTGCGTCGGATCAGCCAGGCACTGGCCGAATGGATCGGCCGGCTGGGCGAAGTCTGGGTCGAGGGTCAGGTCGCTCAGTTCACACAGCGACCCGGCGTCGCGACCTACTTCCTGACCTTGCGCGACAGCGACGCCAACATCTCGATGCAGGTCACCTGCAACCGCACCGTGCTCACCGAACCGTTGCGCGAGGGCGCGCGGGTCGTGTTGCGAGCCCGCCCCGATTTCTACGCCGAGCGCGGCAGTTTGAGTCTGCGGGCCACCGAGATCCGTCAGGTCGGAATCGGCGAATTGCTCGCCCGAATCGAACGGCTGCGCCAGCTGCTGGCCTCCGAAGGGCTGTTCGCCGCCGAACGCAAGCGGCGTCTGCCCTTCCTCCCGCAGACCATCGGCCTGATCACCGGCCGGGCCAGCGCCGCCGAGAAGGACGTGGTGGAAAACGTTCGGCGCCGCTTACCCGGGGCGCGGTTCGAGATCGAAAACGCCGCCACTCAAGGAACGAACGCGGTGAACGAGGTGATTGATGCGCTCAAGCGGCTCGATGCCCGTCCCGACGTCCAGGTGATCGTGATCGCGCGCGGCGGCGGCAGTGTCGAGGATCTGCTGCCGTTCTCCAACGAAGCGCTGCTGCGGGCGGTCGTCGCCTGCCGCACCCCGGTCGTGTCGGCGATCGGTCATGAGGCCGATCAGCCGTTGCTGGACCTGGTCGCCGACCTCGCCGCGTCTACGCCGACCGACGCGGCCAAGCGCATCGTGCCCGATCTGGCCGAGGAGGACGGGCGAATCCACGAGGCGCGGCACCGGCTCCGGCAGGCCATCCACCGTCGGCTGGATCATGAGAATCAGCTGATCGCCGGCCTGCCCGAACGTCTGCACCGCGCCGTACGCGGTCAGATCACCACCGGTGCGCAGGAAATCGAGCGGGCTCGCGGCCGCATCCGCAGTCGTCTTGACACCCAGCTGCAGCTCGCCCACGCCGAGACGGCTCAGCTTTTGGCTCGGGTCATCAGCCTGTCACCTCAGGCCGTGCTCGACCGCGGCTACGCGGTGGTGTGGGACTCGGAGGGCGCGCTGGTCCGTGATGCCGCAGACACCTTCGACGGGGAGCCGCTGCGGGTCCGGGTGGCCGACGGCGAGTTCAGTGTCGTCGTCGGGGCCGACCCGGAGGCTGGCTAGAGTGGCGGCGGTGAGTACGCAGCCTGAGGATTCCGTCGACGATATGAGCTACGAGCAGGCGCGCGCCGAGTTGCGAGAGATCGTGGCGAAGCTGGAGTCGGGCGGCCAACCGCTGGAGGAGTCGTTGTTGCTGTGGCAGCGTGGCGAGCAGTTGGCCACCGTCTGCCAGCGTTGGCTGGACGGAGCGCGCACCCGCCTGGAGGCGGCGATCGCCACCTCTGACGCTCCCGACGACTAGGCCGATCGTGGACGCAACGAGGGCAACCTCAACGCTCAGGTGACGCAACGAGGGCAACCTCAACGCTCAGGTGACGCAACGAGGGCAACCTCAACGCTCAGGTGACGGAGCCGGCGAGTTGAACCAGCTCGGGCTGCGGGGCGGAACCGGTCACGATCACCGTCACCTTGCCCATCACCGCTCGCAACAGCTGCCGTCCGTCCTGCCGGGTGAAGTTCTGCCAGGCCGAGCTGCGGCCTGACTGTCCGGGGACCGCCACGCTCGGTGGCGTGGACACGGTCAGCGGCCCGTACTGCGCGGCGACCACGTCAGCGGCGTCGTTGCCCTGCAGTAACTCGGCGTACTTGTCCGAGGGCGAGACCCAGCCGATGTGGAAGCTGGCCCCCACCGAGTTCGCCGGGGGGACGAACTGGGTCGAGGTCGGCCGCCAGCGGGTTGGCAGCCCCTTCGGAGGCAGGACCGCGAACCCGGCCTGCGTGTCTGCGGAGGTGATGGCGGCGTTGACGTCGACCACCCGCACTCCGTCGCTGTGACTGCCGTGGGGCCAGGTCACCAGCACCAGAAACCCGACGAGCGCCACGAGCGGAAACAGGGACCTCCCCAGGTTGGCGGGGGTACGCAGGCGCTGGCGTTCAGCCGAGGTCAACGGGCGGGTCACCCGTCCATGGTGACCTATTCGGCGATCGCGGTGGCAGGTGCCTCCGGTCTCAGGCCCTTCTCGCCACTGCCCTGAGTGGAATCCCCGGCCCTTCCGGTCGGCGCCAGATAGAGCACGGCGATGGCCACCATCATCAGGGCACCGCCGAGCCAGCCCGTCCAGACAAGCCGTTCTCCGATCAACGCCACGGCCAGCACGGTCGCGGCCAGCGGTTCCAGCAACGTCAGGACCGAGGCCACCTCCGACGGCGTGGTCCGCAAACCGTGGAAGAACAGACCGTAGGCCAGCGCCGTGGCCACCACTCCCATGTAGGCCAGCGAGGCCACCGTGCCGGCGTCTGCCGTGAAGGCCAGGCCGGTGAGCACGGCGAACGGTGTGAGCACGAGCGCGCCGACGACACTGGCTACCGTCGTGAGCGCCAGGGGGCCGGCGACGGAATGCAATCGCTGGCTGACCAGGGTGGAGCCGGCGTAGCCCAAGCCAGAGCCGACCGACTCGACGATCCCCAGCCAGGGCGTTGCGTGGGCTGGGCCATGACCCGAAGACGTCAGCGAGATCAGGGCCAGGCCCAACAGAGCCAGAGCCAGCACCACGAGGGACCGCGCACCCGGACTGTGTCGCCGGCGCAGCGACTGCCACGCCGTGATGCTGACCGGGGCGACACCGAGGCTGACCAGCGTCGACACACTCACCCCGACATTGCCGATCGCGGCGAAGTACAGCGCCTGGTACAGGCCCAGCAGCGCTCCGGAAACCAGCAGCGCGAGGCGTTGTCCGGCCGAGGCGCGGCGCCACGCTCGCAGGCTGGGGCGCCCCGCCACGAGCAGGAGAACGGCCGAGGAGAAGACGAGGCGGTACCACCCGATGGAGATGGCCGACAGGTGGCTGTGGTCGGCGACCTTGCGGACGAGAAAGCCGTTGGTGCCCCAGAGGACGGCTCCGAGGCTTACTGCGATCAGCCCTTCACGGGCCCGAAGACGATCGATGGTTGATGACATGCTCACGCGCTTTCGTGCTGGAACCGACGGTGGAGGCGAAAGCCGGGGCAGCATCGATCGCGAGCCGTCCCCTCGATCGAACGCGATCTGGGCAACGGCGTTCAAGGCCGACTGCGGGTGCCCCGGATCAGCTGACCGGGGGCGGCAGCACGGTGCCGGTGCGCGAGGACATGGCGCGCACTCTATCGTCCGGTCGAGACCTCACGCGCGTGAGTTTCGCGGTGGAGGCGGCATTCTCCAACGAAAGGACCGCCGCCCGGACCGCCGAGACCGCCGAGACCGCCGAGACCGCCCACATCGCCAGGACGACGACGGTGATCATCGTCGCGATCCAGGGCGTGCCGAACCGCTCAAAGATCGCTGCTTGCGCTACCGGACGATCACCACGACCGGGTCGCTGACGATCTCGCCACCGTCCGGCACGCCCGGCGCGGAAGAGGTCTGGCCGGCACCCGGGCCGCCCGTCGCGCTCCCCGCGGCAGCGCCGGCGGCCGCAGAATCAGCACCCGCGGGGCCCGGAGCAGTCGCCATGTCCGAGGGCAGGACGGTGTAGCGCAGCGACACCACCAGCTCGTACTGGCCGGCGGGCAGGCGGCTTCGCTTTCCAGCCGCGGGACATCCGGACAGCAACACAGTTTCGGGCAGCCAGCCGATTCGCTGGCTGTGGCCGGCGCGCAACGGAATCAACGCCGCCAGCTCCGGCCGGGGGCTGTCGTCCCGGCCGACGACGTGGCCATCGCGGATCAGCAGCACGTCGGTGCTGGAGGGTCCGCTCACCAAGGCTCCGCCCGTGGTGCTGCTGGACAGCGTCGCCGAGATGGCCATCGCAGTGCCCGCTGCGCCCGAGCCGGGCGTGGACGCGGTCAGCGTGAGGGTCGCCGAGGACCGGCCGGATGACCTGGGGACGTCGCCGCACGTGGTCAGACCGGCTGCGCCGGAGCCCCGGTTCGGCACGGGCGCCGAGCCACATCCGCAGGCCAGCAACGCGACGAGCACCGGCGCGGCCCACCGCTTCCGCGATGGCCATGGATTCCAGGTCGGGCGCACAACAGGTGGACGCGACGGGCGGCGCCACACGTTGCGACTTCTTACAACTCGCTGCGACTTGTTGCGACTTGTTGGGACCCAGCCGATCCTTATGAAGTGAATGTGATCCGGGCCACAATTTCGAGAAATGCCGACATGCGTCGCCTCAAGCTCCGTCTTTGGCCCTTAACCGTCCAGTAGACAGGGTGAACGGATGCCGACCCGTGGCCGAAACCCTTTACAGCAGCAGGGCAATCGGGAGCGAAGCGTCGTCGAAACCCGAGGCGGCTAGGGTTTGCTTCAGCAGCCGCCGCGACGAAGGGACCACCATGACCGAGTCCGACGCACCCGACAGCGCAGGCCAGGTTCCGCCGGAGCTGGCTGTATCGCGAGAAGCGCCGGACCGCAACCTCGCCCTCGAACTCGTGCGCGTGACGGAAGCCGCGGCCATGGCCGCCGCTCGATGGGTCGGTCGGGGTGAGAAGAACGACGGCGACGGGGCGGCCGTCGACGCGATGCGAACCCTCATCGGCACCGTCTCGATGCGGGGCGTCGTGGTGATCGGCGAAGGCGAGAAGGACCAGGCGCCGATGCTGTTCAACGGCGAACACGTCGGCAACGGCACCGGCCCCGAATGCGACGTCGCGGTCGACCCGATCGACGGAACCACGCTGATGGCCAAGGGAATGCCCAACGCGATCGCGGTGATCGCGGTCGCCGAGCGCGGTTCCATGTTCGACCCGTCGGCGGTGTTCTACATGGAGAAGATCGCGACCGGCCCCGAGGCGGCCAACGTCATCGACATCAACGCCCCGGTTGCCACCAACATCGCTCGCGTGGCCAAGGCGAAGGGCGGACGTCCCTCCGATGTCACCGTCGTGGTGCTTGACCGACCCCGCCACGCGGACCTTGTGCGCGCGGTCCGCGACGCCGGAGCGCGCATCAAATTCATCTCCGACGGCGACGTGGCCGGCGCGATCATGGCCGCTCGGCCCGGCACCGGGGTCGACCTGCTCCTCGGTATCGGCGGCACCCCGGAGGGGATCATCGCCGCAGCGGCGATCGCCTGCATGGGCGGCTCCATCCAGGCCAAGCTGTGGCCACGAGACGAGTCCGAGCAAACCAAGGCCCTCGACGCCGGTCACGACCTGGATCGGGTGCTGCACACCAGCGACCTCGTCCGCGGCGAAGACGTGTTCTTCTGCGCTACCGGCATCACCGACGGCGAGCTCGTGCGAGGAGTCCGCTACGACCGCGGCGCCGTGGCGACGTCCTCGATCGTGATGCGCTCGAAGTCGGGGACGATTCGGCAAGTCGATTCGTTGCACCAGCTGTCGAAGTTGCGCGCTTATTCTTCGATCGACTTCGATCGCAACTGATCGGCACCGCCGTCCCGACCCGCAGGAGAACGAAATGCTCTGTGTCACGTCAAACGACATCCCCGGCTGGGAGATCCAGCGCGTCTGCGGCGAGGTCTTCGGGGTGACCGTCCGCTCCCGCAACATCGGCTCCCAGCTCGGCGCCGGATTCAAGTCCTTGGTCGGCGGCGAGCTGCAGGGAATGACCAAGCAGGTCATCGAGTCACGCAACGAAGCGATGGGCCGGCTGTTCGCCGAGGCGCAGGCCCGCGGTGGCAACGCCCTGGTGGCTATGCGCTTCGACACCACAGAACTCGGCGGCAACTGGAGCGAGATCTGCGCCTACGGGACCGCGGTCGTGGCCATTCCGGTCACCGAGGAAGCCAAGCAGACGGCCATCCAGCTCGGGTACGGCCGTCCCGCCCACAATGCCGCGCCCGCGAGCCCGCAGTCGTCCGAACCCGCCGTCGGGGGCGCGCCGGGGGCGTATCCGGCTCAGCCCGGCGGTTACCCCGGTCAGCCCCAGGGATACCCGGGCCAGCCGCAGGGCTTGCCCACCCAGTCGCAGGGCCAGCCCGCCGAGCCGCAGGGGTACTCGCCGCAGTCGTAACGGCGTCCGGACGTGCCGTAAGGATCGCCACAGGATGGGGTTCTCCACGGTGGGTGCTGGCTAGGCTGGCTGTTTGCCGGGCTGCCGCCTGGGTCGAAATGCAAACGCACGCCGAACAGCCGAGCCGCCGCTCGCTGATCAAGGAGAGCTTGAAAATCATGTCGGTTGACCAGTCAGCGTTCCGGGTCGAGAAGGACTCGATGGGTGAGGTCCGGGTGCCGGCCGCCGCCAAGTGGCGCGCCCAGACCCAGCGCGCCGTGGAGAACTTCCCGATCTCGGGGCAACCGATCGAGCGCGAGTTGATCGCGGGTTTGGCGCTGATTAAGGGCGCCGGCGCCCGGGTGCGCGCTCAGCGCGGCCTGCTCGATCCGGGGAAGGCCGAGGCCATCGCTGCCGCGGCGGTCGAGGTCGCTCGCGGCGAGTGGGACGAGCAGTTCCCGATCGACGTCTTCCAGACCGGCTCGGGCACGTCCTCGAACATGAACACCAACGAGGTGCTCGCCTCGTTGGCAGCCGACCGGCTCTCCGCCGCGGCCGGCGAAGCGGTCTCGGTTCATCCAAACGACGACGTCAACGACCCGCTGTCGTCCAACGACCAGTTCCCCTCGGCCATTCACGTCGCGGCGACCAAGGCCGTGGTCGTGGACCTGGTCCCCGCCCTGCAACACCTGGCCGCGGCGCTGGAGGCCAAGTCGTCCGAATTCGCTACCGTCGTCAAGTCGGGCCGTACGCACCTGATGGACGCGACCCCGGTGACCCTCGGCCAGGAGTTCTCCGGTTATGCCGCGGCGGTGCGCTACGGCGTGGAACGACTGCAGAGCACCCTGCCGCGCGTGGCCGAACTACCGCTGGGCGGCACGGCGGTCGGCACCGGAATCAACGCCCCGGCCGGTTTCGCCGGTGAGGTCATCGCGCTCATCGCCGCGGAGACCGGCCTGCCCTTCACCGAGGCTCGCGACCACTTCGAGGCGCAGGGGGCGCGCGACGGGCTCGTCGAGTTGTCCGGTGCGCTGCGCACGATCGCCGTCAGTCTGAACAAGATCGCCAACGACATTCGGTGGATGGGTTCGGGCCCCCGCACCGGCCTCACCGAACTGTTCCTGCCCGATCTCCAGCCGGGATCGTCGATCATGCCGGGCAAGGTCAATCCGGTGCTGTGCGAGGCGGTCTGCCAGGTCGTGGCGCAGGTCATCGGCAACGATGCCGCCGTGGCGTGGGGTGGCGCGGCGGGCAACTTCGAGCTCAACGTGATGCTGCCGGTGATCGCGCGCAACGTCCTGGAATCGGTCCGCCTGATCGGCAACGTGTCCCGCGTGTTCGCCGACCGGTGCGTGTCCGGTTTGCAAGCCAACGTCGAACGGTGCCGTGAGTACGCCGAGTCCTCGCCCTCCATCGTGACCCCGCTGAATCACTACGTGGGATACGACGAGGCGGCCAAGATCGCCAAGCAGGCCCTGGCCGAGCGCAAGACGATCCGGCAGGTCGTGATCGAGCGTGGCCACGTCGAGTCCGGCGCGATCACCGAGGACAAGCTGGACGAGGTCCTCGACGTGCTGTCAATGACCCACCCCCGTTGAGGTTGCCCTTGTTGCCGGCCGGCGGCCGTTGAGGTTGCCCTCGTTGCCGGCCGACGGCCGTTGAGGTTGCCCTCGTGGCTCAGGACTCAGCCCAGGCCGACGTCCTCGAGCATTTCGGTGACGAGAGCGGCGATCGGCGAACGCTCCGAGCGGGTCAACGTGACGTGGGCGAACAGCGGGTGACCCCGCAGCGCCTCGATCACGGCAGCGACACCGTCGTGCCGGCCGACGCGCAGATTGTCCCGCTGGGCGACGTCATGGGTGAGCACGACCCGCGAACCCTGGCCGATGCGCGAGAGCACCGTCAGCAGCACGTTTCGCTCCAAGGACTGGGCCTCGTCCACGATGACGAAAGCATCGTGCAGGGACCGTCCCCGGATGTGGGTCAGGGGCAGGACTTCGACCATCCCGCGGTCCATGATCTCGTCCATCACGTCCGCGCTCACCAACGCGCCCAGCGTGTCGAAAACCGCCTGCGCCCAAGGGGCCATCTTCTCGTTCTCGCTGCCCGGCAGGTAACCGAGTTCCTGACCACCGACGGCATACAGCGGGCGGAAGACGACTACCTTCTTGTGCGCCCGCCGTTCCATGACTGCTTCCAGGCCGGCACACAGCGCCAGCGCGGACTTGCCGGTGCCGGCCCGTCCGCCCAGGGAGACGATGCCGATCTCGGGGTCCAGCAACAGGTCCAGGGCGATCCGCTGTTCGGCCGACCGGCCATGCAAGCCGAAGGCCTCCCGGTCACCGCGGACGAGCTTCATTTGCTTGTCCGCCGTCACCCGAGCCAGTGCCGATCCACGCGGGGAGTGCAGGACGAGACCGGTATGGCAGGGCAGTTCAGCACTCGTCCGAAGCTCGTCGTGCTGAGCCAGATCGACTTCGTGACCGTCGTAGAGAGCATCGATCTGGTCGGCGGTCACGTCCAGTTCGGCCAGGCCCGTCCACCCGGAATCGACCGCCGGATGGACCCGGTACTCGTCGGCGTCGAGGCCGACCGAGGCCGCTTTCACCCGCAGCGGCATGTCCTTGGTGACCAAGGTGACGTCGCGGCCCTCGTTCTTCAGGTTGAGGGCCACGGCCAGGATCCGCGAGTCGTTGGTCTCGACACGGAATCCGGTCGGCAGCGAGGACAGGTCGGAGTGGTTCAGCTCAACGTGCAAGGTGCCGCCGTCGTCCCCGATCGGGACGGGCGCATCCAGGCGTCCGTGTTTGATGCGGAGCTCATCGAGGGTTCGCAAGGTCTGGCGGGCGAACCAGCCGAGCTCGGGGTGGTGGCGTTTGCCTTCCAGCTCCCCGATGACCACCAGCGGCAGGACGACCTGGTGCTCACCGAACCGCGCCAGGGCACCTGGGTCCGACAGCAGGACCGACGTATCGAGCACGAACGTCTTCATGTGGTCTTGATCGGCGGCAGTCGCGGAAATGTGATTGCTCGCGGGAAGCTGATCCTTCAGGTCAGCAGAGGCGGGTACTGAGCTGGGGTGGGCAGATGTCTCGGAACGCACTCGAGGCTCCTTGGACGTTCACGGTAGGCACAGACCTCATCACCCACCGTGGGTGGGCGCGGCACCGACGTCCACCTGCATTGAGGGTTCCGGTCGCTCCCAGAAGCTGGGGGCGATGCCGGCCCCCTCGCTGGTCATTACCAAAGTCAGGGACCTCCCGGGCGGCTCGGGGTTTCCCGGTCCACCTGTCGTCACGGTACGTCCGCTCGTGATCCAGTACGAACGCCACGCCGACATTCTCAGTTTCCAACAGATGAACATCAGTCGCACCGGTCCCATGCGGGCCTGGCGCTCTCGGCGCTCGGCCGGCGTTGAGGTTGCCCTCGTTGCGGGGTCGGCCCCGTTGAGGTTGCCCTCGTTGCGGGGTCGGCCCCGTTGAGGTTGCCCTCGTTGCGGGGTCGGGCAGTGTTTCACCATAAGAATCGGCGCCCATCCTGACTGATCACCGAGGTTCCCGACCGCGGGCGGCGCGCAGAAGCTTCGGTGCGCCAGCGGCGCTCCACCAGCAGACGCGCCGCCTCGACGCCACCGCCCCGCATCAGATCGCGCGTCACGCGAACGGTGGTGAAGCCGAGCCGTTCGAGTTTCCCGATCCGGCGCAGATCCGCACGTGGACGGTCACCGCGTTCGTGCCACTCGCCGTCATATTCTCCGACGAGGCCCGACACCGGATCGAGCAGGTCCACCCGCGCAACGAAATTCCCAAAACTGTCGAATATCGAGGGGTTTACGAGTGGTTGTCGCAAACCCGCATCGAGCCAGTGCAGCCGGAAAGCACTTTCCATCGGCGATTCCGCAAACGCCGTCAGCAGTGGAGCAAGCGCACGTACCCGACGAATTCCCGGCCAGCGTTTGCGTTTGCTCGCGTAACTCGTCAGCTCGTCCGGGCTGCTGACACCGAATCGCACACACGCGTCTGCGAGCTGCAGTGCCTGGACCCGCCCTCGGCTGAGGCGGAGTACATCGAATAGCGTCCGCGTGCCTGTAGACACCGACAGGCCGCCAATTTGGACGACGTCAGAATCGAGCAGCTGAGAGTAGCTGCGCAGGATTCCCTCTCTTTGCCGACACTTGGTCCTCGGATTGATCGCCACGGGCAACAACTCGTCCTCCTCCCAACGGCCATCGACAAATGTCGTGGGTACACCGTGGAGGAGCGCGGCCGACCATCCGATGACGACTGCGCGCGGCCCGGACACGGCGCAGCCGGCAGCGATCCGAACAAATGCGTCTGCGCAGTCCGGTTCCCCGACCAGCGATCGGCTCGCGCGGATCCCGCCAGGTCGCGGCATCGACCTCACTTCGGCAGGAGGGCAACCCGCGGCGAGCAATCTGGAACGGGTCGTGACGCCGGCGGAGAGGATCTTGGCGGTGGGGTCGTCGTGGTTGATCACAGCCGCAGCGTCCCGCGGAGCGAGCCAGCTGCGAGGGGCGATCGTGATTCTGTGGATGACGAGGTTTTTATCCACAGCCCGCAACAAGGGCAACCTCAACGAGCCGAAGCCCGCAACAAGGGCAACCTCAACGAACCACAGCCCGCAACAAGGGCAACCTCAACGAACCACAGCCCGCAACAAGGGCAACCTCAACGAACCACAGCCCGCAACAAGGGCAACCTCAACGAGCCGAAGCCCGCAACAAGGGCAACCTCAACGAGAGCGGGGGGCAGCGGTCAGGCGCCGAAACGGCGCTGGCGCTCGGAGAAATCGCGCAGGGCCCGAAGAAAGTCGACCTTGCGGAAATCGGGCCACAGGGCATCGCAGAAGTAGAACTCCGAATGCGCCGACTGCCACAGCAGGAAGCCGGACAGGCGCTGCTCCCCCGACGTCCGGATCACGAGGTCGGGATCGGGCTGGCCCTTGGTGTACAGGTGGTCGGCGATGTGCTCGACGTCGATGCTCTCGGCCAGCTCCTCGATGGACGTGCCGGCCTGGGCCTGCTCCTGCAGCAGCGACCGGACAGCGTCGGCGATCTCGCGGCGGCCGCCGTAGCCCACGGCCAGATTCACCGTCAGCCCGGTCTTGTCGGCCGAGCGTTCCTCCGCGGCCTTCAACACGCCGGCGGTATCAGCCGGCAGCAGATCCAGCGCACCGACGACGTTCACCCGCCACCGGCGATCGTCGGCCGACAGCTGGCCGGCGACGTTCTCGATGATCTTCAGCAACGGCACGAGCTCGGCCGGGTCCCGAGTGAGGTTGTCCGTCGAGAGCAGCCACAGCGTGACGTGCTCGACGCCCACCTCGGCGCACCACTCGAGCAGCTGATCGATCAGCTCAGCGCCGGCGGCATGCCCGTCGTTGACGTCGGACAGGCCGGCCGCCCGGGCCCAGCGTCGGTTGCCGTCCAACATCACCGCGACGTGGCGCGGGACCGCAGCGCCGTTCAGACTCTGGCGCAGCCGCCGCTCGTACACGGAGTAGATGGCGCTGCGCAGGTCCACGACAGGAAAGGTTAGTCCTTGACGGCGCCTGTATGGCGGTTTTACCGGCCGAAGACGCGAAATGGCTCACTTCCACCCGCTGGTCGGCGGGGCCGGAACTAGGGTCAGCCGACATGAGTGCTGAGATCGTGCCTGAGCTGGATCCACACACCACCGCCGGCAAGCTCGCGGAGTTGAACCAGCGTTTCGACGAGGCGGTACACGCCGGCTCGGCCCGCGCGGTGGAGAAGCAGCACGCCAAGGGCAAGCTGACCGCGCGGGAGCGGGTCGAGTTGCTCCTCGACGAAAGTTCCTTCGTCGAGTTCGACGAGCTGGCCCGACACCGTTCCACCAAGTTCGGAATCGAGAGCAACCGACCGTTCGGCGATGGCGTGATCACCGGCTACGGCACCGTGGACGGTCGGCAGGTGTGCGTCTTCAGCCAGGACGTGACCGTCTACGGCGGCGCCCTCGGCGAGGTCTACGGCGAGAAGATCGTCAAGGTGCAGGACTTCGCCCTCAAGACAGGCTGCCCCCTGATCGGGATCAATGAGGGGGGTGGCGCCCGGATTCAGGAGGGCGTCGTTTCACTCGGTCTCTACGGCGAGATCTTTCATCGCAACGTGATGGCGTCGGGGGTCATCCCGCAGATCTCGCTGATCATGGGCGCCGCGGCGGGCGGGCACGTCTACGGACCAGCGCTCACCGACTTCGTCGTCATGGTCGACCAGAACTCCCAGATGTTCATCACCGGACCGGACGTCATCAAAACCGTCACCGGCGAGGACGTGACCATGGAGGAGCTGGGCGGGGCCCGGACCCACAACACCACCTCCGGAAATGCCCACTACCTCGGTACGGACGAGCAGGACGCGATCAACTACGTCAAGGCGCTGATCTCCTACCTGCCCGCCAACAACCTGGATCCTGCACCGGTGTTCGAGACCGAGGTCGATCTCTCGGTCACCGACGCCGACCGGGAACTCGACCGGTTCATCCCGGACTCGGCCAACCAGCCGTATGACATGCACACCGTCATCGAGCACCTTGTGGACGAGGGCGAATTCCTCGAGGTGCACACCTTGTTCGCACCGAACATCGTGGTCGGCTTCGCCCGCATCGAGGGGTACCCCATCGGCATCGTCGGCAACCAGCCGATGCAGTTCGCCGGCTGCCTGGACATCGATGCCTCGGAGAAGGCAGCACGCTTCGTCCGGACCTGCGACGCGTTCAACATCCCGGTCGTGACCCTGGTCGACGTGCCGGGCTTTCTACCGGGCGTCGGTCAGGAACATCGCGGCATCATCCGGCGCGGGGCCAAACTGATCTACGCGTACTCCGAGGCCACCGTCCCCAAGATCACTGTCATCACCCGCAAGGCCTTCGGCGGTGCCTACGTGGTGATGGGATCAAAACATCTGGGCGCCGACATCAACGTTGCTTGGCCGACCGCCCAGATCGCGGTCATGGGCGCCCAGGGTGCGGCGAACATCCTTCACCGCAAGGAACTGCAGAAGACCGCGGACGAGGGCGGCGATGTGGAAGCGCGGCGCGCGGAGTTGGTGAGCGAGTACGAGGACACCCTGGTCAACCCCTACGTGGCGGCCGAGCGTGGCTACGTCGACACCGTGATCCCGCCGTCTGAAACCCGCGCCTTCATCACGAAGTCGTTGCGGATGCTGCGCACCAAGCGGCAGAGCCTGCCACCGAAGAAGCACGGTAACATCCCGCTGTAGCACTCGGGCCACCCCGCCCACGTCCGCAGAATCGACTGAAAGCCTTATGGAACAAGACGAAAAGCCGATCGAACCTCCGGTACTCCGCATCGTGCGCGGCAATCCCAGTCCCGAGGACGTGGCTGCCGTGACGGTCGTGCTGTCGCTGCTCAGCGCCTCGGGTTCCGCTCCCGCTACGACGCCGTCGCGGAGTGGGGGCTGGGCTGATCCCCGCTGGCGGGTACGGGCTCCCTTGACGGCCTCGCCCGGCGCGTGGCAAGCCTCCGCCCGGTACTGAAAACGGCCAGCCACACCAGGGCGATCCCGTAGGAGTAGTACTTCACGACCTCGGGGTTCCAGTGCGGGAACTCCGCCGACATGTACTGCAGACCCGGAGCAAAGGCCGTCCACAACCATTCGATCCGCCCCGACATCGCGATCAGCGCGATCAAGGTCAGGGCGTACCACCCGTAGTGCGGGGTGGCCACCAGCAGCAGCAGACCCGTCGCGTTGACCGCGGTTTCCTCCGGCCGCCTCGGGTCGGCTCGCCACCACAACCAGGTCAGTCCGACGACGCCGGCGAGCAGCGCCACCTTCGTGGCCGCACTACCTCCGACCAGCCAGGTGGCGATGAAGTAGCGCTGTCCACTGGCATAGCTCTCCGTGCTCAGATACGTCGGCAGGTAGCCCAGGACCTTCGGGCCCACGGCCAGCACGTGGGGAAGGTAGCTCAGCGCCACGACGCCCGTGGCCGCGGCCGCGGCTGTGACCAGACGCCGCGGACGACGCCCGACGGCGACCATCAGCACTCCCGGGTACAGCTTGGTGGCGAACGCCGCTCCGATGGCCAGCCCGGCCGGCAGCGGACGGCCCTCGCGTAGGGACCACATCGCGAGCACCGCCAGCAGCGCGGCCAGCCAGTCGATGTGGGCGTTGTTGGTCGCCTCGATCGCGACGAGCGGGCTCAGCGCCCACGCTGCCACCGGCCAAAGCGGTGAGCCGCGTCGGTTCGCGCTGCGGATCAGCAGCAGCGTGGTTGCCAGTACACCGAGGCCGGCGGCGAGTTGCAGCGGCAGATGGTGTCCGTGACCACCGAAGGACAGCACGCGCACCAGAGCGAACGAGGCCTCGGCGACCGGCGGATAGATCGTGCGAACCAGAGGGCGGTTGATGACCGAGCAGCCGCCAGGCACGACATTGTGACGGCAGGGGTCTGCCGCTGGGAACAGGAAGTCCTCCCGCAGCCGGGACAACGCCTGATCCGCCGGTGCGTACCGGTACGGATCGATGCCGGACAGCTGCACCTTGCCGTCCCAGGCGTAGCGGTAGTCGTCGTCGCTGGAGACGGGGTTGCCCGCCAACGCGGCCAGTTGCAGCACGGCGCAGCCGCCGATCAGCAACGCGGTGAGGGCCCGCCGGGACAACCTCGTCCGCAGTCGCCACAGCATCGCCAGCAGGACGAGCGAGCACCCGAACAACGGCCCCAGCAAGGTCAGCACGGGACGGAAGTGGTGGACCCGGTTGGTCAACGCCAGGACGCCGAGCACCTCGATGGCGACGAGGACGGCTACCGCAGTGACCGCGCTCCGCCCACGTCGACCCAGTTCGGGTCGGCTCCGGTGCGCTCGGTCCATGAGACCACTCTGGCAGGACGAACCCGGCGATGCGACCCGGGCCGCCGCGCCGCGGTCGGAGTTCCTTGCCCTGTAAGGGTCCTGGACCCTGTTTGACCGCACACTGTGGGTATGCGCTCGCCCATCACGCCGTTGCGCGACCGGCTGCGCGGTCAGGCGCACGATCAGGCGCACGGTCGTTTGCGCCAGCTGTTGCAACGGCCACCGCGGGGCTGGCCGTCCTTCTCCTCACCGCTGCGCAGCACGGCGGTCACCGCTCGTCTCGGCCGTGTCCTCGGGATCGCGTTCGTGGTGTGTTTCGCCACCGGGCTGCTCAGCCACTACCAGTACCACCCCTGGACCTGGCTACCCATCCCCGGAGCCCCGGTGTGGGGCTACCGCCTGACCCAGGGCGTGCACGTCATCACCGGCATCGCCTGCATTCCGCTGATCCTGGTGAAACTCTGGTCGGTCTTCCACCAGCTGTTCCAGTGGCCGCCGGTGCGAGGCCTGGTTCATGCCGCCGAGCGCGGGTCGGTGGCGATTCTGGTGGCCAGCTCGGTACTGCAATTGATCACCGGCCTGTTCAACGTCCTGCAGTTCTATCCCTGGCCCTGGGACTTCGTGAAGGTGCACTACTGGTTGTCGTGGGTCATCATCGGATCGCTGTTGCTGCACGTCGCGGTCCAGCTGCCCAAGATCCGCGAGGGCCTGTCCACCCCGGTGTCGCGGAGCAACCCGGGTCGGCAACGGACGGTCCTCGGCACGTCCAAGCCGGGCGGCCTGACCCGGCGCGGAGTGTTGATCTCGGCCGCGGGCGGTGTCGGCCTCGTCGTGGCGACCACCGTCGGGCAGGTGGTACCCGGGCTGAGCCGGTTCGCCCTCCTGGCGCCGCGGCGACCTGATCGCGCGCCGGACGAGAAGCTACCGGTGAACAAGACTGCCCGCAGCGCCGGCGTCGTGTCTCCCGCACAATCGCCGGACTATCACCTGACCGTGGACGGAGCGCGCAACTTCGAACTGTCCCTGGCTGAGTTGGAAGCCCTGGTGACGGAGGAGACAACGTTGCCGATCGCCTGTGTCGAGGGCTGGAGCAAGTCCGCACACTGGCGCGGGCCTCGGCTGCTTTCCCTCATCGAGCGCGCCGGTGGTTCGCGGGCTTCGCACGTCACGGTCCACTCGCTGCAGAAGGGCGGCTACAACTCGTCCACCCTCACCGGCAGCCAGCTGGAATCCGCCTTGCTCGCCACCCACCTCAACGGTGAACGGCTGTCGCTGGACCACGGTTACCCGCTGCGGCTCATCGCGGCCGACCGGTCCGGCGTACTGCAGACGAAGTGGCTGACCCGGATCGAGGTGCGCTGATGTCCTCGCCCAACACTCATGCGCGTGATCGCATTTACCGTTACGTACTCGGTGTCATCGGCGTCGCGGCCATCGCCTACGGAGCCCTGCGGATTCTGCAGCAGGCCCGCTACACCCATCCGCCGAAACTCGCTGAGTGGCTGGTCGGCTCGTTGCTGGTGCACGATCTCGTCATCGCGCCCGTAGTACTCGGCGTCGGAGCGCTGCTCGCCCGAGTGGTGCCCGGTCGGCCACGGGCCTATCTGGAGGGCGCTCTGATCGCAGGAGGCCTGGTCAGCGCCGTCGGCGTGGTGCTGATCTATCGGCAGCACAAGTACGGCAGTACCACCCTGGCTCTGTTGCAGCAGAACTACAAGACGAATCTCGCCATCCTGCTCGGCCTGGTGGCTCTGGTGACTCTGACCGCCTACGCCATCGACGTGCTGCGTTCGAAGCGGACGAAGTCCCTGCCGCCGGCCGACCAGTAGTCGACGGCGTCGAGCCCGGCGGTGGTGGCCCGGTCGACGAGCACATCCACCGACACCCTCGCCCAACCGAACTCCGGGCCCACCGGCCGGCCGGCTTCGGCGAAGCGAACCACGAGCACTTCATCGGTGCCCGGCTCTGCGGTGCTGGCCTCGACGATCACGCTGCCCTGCAAGGCCATCAGCCGTCGCACGCGGCCGAGCAGACCGGTGACATCGCCGCCGATCCCGATGTTGCCGTCCAGCAGGAGGACTGTCGGCCACCGACCCTCGCCGGGAACCCGTTCGAAGACATCACGGCTCAGGGCGGTCGCTCCACGTCCCTGCGTGAGTTCCACCGCCGCCTCGGCAATGTCCACTCCGAGCGCGGCATGACCCGCTGCGGCAAGGGCGTACACGATTCGACCCGGGCCGCAGCCGACATCCAGAGTCGGTCCCAGACACCGGTCGAGCACCGTCTGATCAGCATCATCGGCCTCAGCCAGGTAACGCTGGATAGCCAGCGGAAGAACCCGACCGTGGCCATCGATGAATCCCAGCGGACGCGATCCGGCCAGCGCCCCCTCGTACGGCGCAAGGGCGCCCGCCCTCACTGGGCGGCACCGGTCTGGGCGGCACCGGTCGAGCTGCCGGCCAACGCGCGCCAGCGGCGAGCGAAGCGGGTATGCGGATGACCCAGTGCGATCGCCCGTGCATCCGCGGGCTCGTCCACGTCGCGTAGCACCGGCAGCCGTTGAACGCGCAGGCCCGCCTGACGCAGCCGACACAACTGCTCGGCACCGGTGTCCGGTCGCGACATCGGTACGCCCGCGATGACCGAGCGGGCCACGCTCGCATCGGCGAAGGCGATGGCCCAGAAGCCACCGTCCTCGGCCAGGCCCAGCGCGCAATCGTGGTTTCGCAGGTCGAGTCGATCCAGCTCACCGGACAGCTGCGGGGTATCCATCCCCACCAGGACCACGCGCCCCGGGGCGACGTGGCGGGTGGAACCGTAGGGCCCGGCGTTCCAGCCGGCGGCGATCGCGTCGAAGCCGGCGGACAACCGCTCATCGAGATCGCCCTGCGATTGCTGGAGGATCTGCCAACCGGTGGGGATCCACTCGCCGGGATCGCCGTCGAGCAGCAGCACCCGGCGCGGCGCCAGACCATCAACCGCGGCCAAAGTGTCGTTCAGCGCCTCGCCCGCCAGCTCAGCAGCCTCGTGCGGACTGAACTCACCGATGAGGCGGGTTTTCACCTTGCCCGGCAACGGTTGTTTGGCGATGACGACAACCGTGTCGGCCACCGGTGTCCGCTGAACGACCGCGGGACCGGCGCCGATGACGGCTGCGGTCATCGAGCCGGTCATCGAGCCGGTCATCGAGCCGGTCATCGAGCCATCACCGCGGACATGTCCTTGACCGCCTGCAGGGTGCCGCGAACCGTGCCGGTCACCTTGGAGCGTCCCGTCCGCGGGGCGTAGTGGACGTCGACGGAGTCGATCCGCCAGCCGGCACGGGCGGCCAGCAGCACGGTCTCCAAAGGGTAGCCACTGCGCCGATCGCGTTGTCCGAGCTCGAGCAGGTCCTCCCGTCGAGCTACCCGCAGCGGTCCGAGGTCGCGAATGCGCACGCCGGTCAGAGACCGGACCCGATGCGCCAGCACCCGGTTGGCCACCCGGGCATGGACCGGCCAGGCCGAAAGGGTCGTCGTCCGGCGGGCCCCGAGGACGAGGTCGTAACGGCCTTCGATGATCGGCGCGGCCAGGCGCGGGACATCGGCGGGGTCCAGCGATCCGTCGCAGTCACAGAAGGCCACATACTCAGCGGTGGCCGCCGACAAACCGGCGTGGCAGGCCGCACCGTAACCGCGCTGCGCACAGCTCACGACGCTCGCGCCGAGCCGGGCGGCCAGCTCCGCGCTACCGTCGGCGCTGCCGTTGTCGACGACGATGGGCCGGACGCCGGCCGGCACCCGCTCCAGCACGCCGGGCAGCGCGGCCGCCTCGTCCAGACAAGGCAGAACCAAGTCGATCATGCCCTTGACGGTAGTCAGCGGAGGGTCCGACAACCCTTACAGAGCTGGGAACTCGGGCTCCGCGACGGCTGGTATCACCAACGCGAAGCCTAGACTCCAGGGGTGGCCGCTGTGCTCGTCGTCGAGGACGACCCAACCGTGTCCGAGGTCGTGCTGTCCTACCTGGAACGCGCAGGTCACACCGCCCACGGCTGCAGCGACGGCACCCGCGCCGCGGAACTGCTCAGCGGCCCGGATGCAGGTGCCATCGACCTGGTCGTGCTCGACCTGATGCTTCCGGGGCTGGACGGGCTCGAGGTGTGCCGCCGGCTGCGCCGCAGTCACCCGGACCTTCCCGTGATCATGCTGACCGCGCTCGGCGAGGAGGACGACCGGATCGCCGGCCTGGAGGTTGGCGCCGACGACTACGTGACCAAGCCGTTCTCCCCGCGAGAACTCGTCCTGCGGGTGGACTCGGTGTTGCGGCGCAGCGCACCGGCTGCGGCTTCCGACCCTGCCCCCGCCATCCTCAGCATCGACGACCTCGTGGTCGACACCGCCGCACACCGGGTGACGAAGAAGGGCGTGGAGCTCAATCTGACCGTCCGAGAGCTTGAACTGCTCGCGTTCCTGATGCGCAACGCCGGTACCGCCTTCACCCGTAGCCAGCTGATGGAAGCGGTCTGGGGATGGACCTTCGGCGATCAGTCGACGGTCACCGTGCACGTGCGGCGGGTCCGGGAGAAGATCGAGAACGACCCGCAGAAGCCGACGTTGATCCAAACCGTGTGGGGAGTCGGCTACCGGATGGACGCACCGGACGCGGCATGAGCACACACCACGATCTCGACATCCTGCTCACGGCGTTGCTGTGGGCTCTGGGGGGCGCCGCCGTCGCCTGGATCCTGACCTGGCCGTTACGGCGCCGCTCCCAACGGGGTGAGCTGATCTCGGTCTCCGTGGTGGCTACCGGGGCTTCGGTCGCCGCCGTCATCGGAAACACCCGCGCGATGTTCCTGTCGATGGACGACGAGTACGCCACCATCACGGTTTCGCTCGTCGCGGGCGTCCTCGCCGCCATGGTGGCCAGCATGTCGGCACGCCGCTTCGCCCGGGACAAGCGCAGTGTCCAAGCCGCGGTAGAGGCGATTCGGGAAGGACGATTGCCCACCGGTGGCGGCCGAAAGCTCAGTGGTGAGCTGCAGACGTTGCGCGAGCAGCTGGACTCCACCGCCCGTACCCTCACCGAATCCCGTGAGCGCGAGCAGGCCCTGGAAGCCTCCCGGCGCGAGTTGGTCGCCTGGGTCTCTCATGACCTGCGGACTCCGCTGGCCGGCCTGCGGGCGATGGCCGAGGCGCTCGAAGACGGCGTGGCGAGCTCGCCCGAGCGGTACCACAAGCAGATCCGGATCGAGGTCGACCGGCTGTCGGGGATGGTCGACGACCTCTTGGAGATTTCCCGGCTGCAATCGCGGGCGCCGCGTGCCCGCACCGATCGGGTCAACCTGGAGGACCTGATCTCTGACGTGGTCGCTGCGGTGGAGCCGGTAGCCACGCTGCAGGGTGTGAAGCTGCGAGGTCGGACGTCCACGCTCGCCGAAGTGATCGGTAGCTCCGCGGAGCTGAACCGCGCGCTCACGAATCTGCTCGTCAATGCCATCAGGCACACCGGCCCCGACGGCACGGTGGAGATATCGCTGCGTTCACCGAACGAATCCGGCGCGACTCCGGCGTTGGCGCAGGTGGCCGAACTCATCGTGCGGGACCAGTGTGGCGGCATTCCCGAGCATGATCTGGACAAGGTGTTCGAGGTCGGCTTCCGGGGCGAGCCCGCTCGCACGCCGCATTCCGGCCTGGGCGCGGGCGCCGGACTCGGGCTGGCCATCACCCGCGGCATCGTGGCCGCACACGACGGCAGCGTTCAGGTCTGCAACACCGAGGGCGGCTGCGCGTTCACCGTCCGCCTGCCCCTGGCTGCCTGACCTCCTCGTTGAGGTTGCCCTCGTTGCGTGCAACGAGGGCAACCTCAACGTCCCACCACGCGCAACGAGGGCAACCTCAACGTCCCACCACGCGCAACAAGGGCAACCTCAACGTCCCACCACGCGCAACAAGGGCAACCTCAACGGGAGTGGGCCAACTCGGCCATGCCGGCGTCGAAGTCCTCCGCCGGATACCAGCCCAGCTCGGCCCGGGCCCGCGAGGAGTCGGCGGTGATGTGCCGGACGTCGCCGAGCCGGTACTCCCCGGTCACCACCGGTGCCGCGCCAGCGAGGGCGACCGCCAGCGCGGTGGCCATCTCCCCCACCGTCCGGGGCGTCCCCGAACCCACGTTGTACGCCCGCGTACCCGCGACCCCGGCCTCAGCCGCCGCCACGGTGGCCGAGGCGATGTCCCGCACGTGGACGAAGTCCCGCCGCTGGCCACCGTCCTCGAACACCCGCGGGGCCTGGCCCCGCCGCAGCGCCGAGGTGAAGATCGCGGCCACCCCGGCGTACGGGGTGTCGGACGGCATGCCCGGGCCGTACACGTTGTGATAGCGCAGGGCCGCCACCGATCCACCGGTGGAACGGGCCCAATTACGCGCGTAGAGCTCCTGCGCGAACTTGCTGCTGGCGTAGGCGTTGCGAGGATCGATCGGCGCGTCCTCATCCACGAGTTGGGCGCCGAGAGTCCGACCGCACTCCGGGCACGGCGGGTCGAACTGCCCGCGCCGCAGCGCCGATTCCTCCCGCACTCCAGGCGCCACGGGCCCGTGCTCCGCGCAGTGCCCCAGGCCTTCTCCGTACACAACCATCGAACTGGCCAGAACCAGCCGGCCGACTCCGGTCGTGGCCATCGCCGCCAGCAGACTCGCTGTTCCGGCATCGTTGGACGAGGCGTAGTCGGGCAGGTCCTGCACGTCGACCCCCAAACCGACCTTGGCCGCCAGGTGGATCACGGCCTCCACGCCCGACAGCGCAGGCAGTACCGCGGGGCGGTCCCGCACATCGGCCACAACGAGTTCGACCCCCGGCGGCGGCGCCCACGCCAAGCCGTGATGGACGTCCTCGCGCAGCGAATCCAGTACCCGTACGTCATGGCCGCGCGCAAGGGCGCGGGCAAGCACGTGACGGCCGATGAAACCGGCTCCCCCGGTCAGCAACAGACGCATCAGGGCAGCTCGAACGGCGGCGGGGTGTTCCCGTAGACCTCGCCGTACAACTCGTTGCCAGTGAGCGCCGGCAACTGCGACAGCGTCGCCACCAACAGCTCACGAAGCCTGGGCAGGTTCGTCGCGAACTGTTCGAGCACCTCGGCGTGGGTGACCCCACCGCCGACCTCGACGCCGGCATCATGATCGGTGACCAGGCACAGGCCGGTGAACTCCAGGGCCAGCTCCCGTGCCAGGGCCGCTTCGGGCATGCCGGTCATGCCGATGATCGACGCGCCGCGGCGCTGATAGTCCAATGATTCGGCACGGGTGGAGAAGCGCGGGCCGTTGATGACGATCAAGGTTCCCCCGTCGACGACCTCGATTCCGGCCGCCGCCGAGCCCCGCAGTGCCGCCGCACGGCCGGCCACCGAGTACGGGTCGGAGAAGGAGACATGGGCCACCCCGCTGTCGGAGTCGTTGTAGGTGTGGCCGCGCCCATAGGTGCGATCGATGATCTGATCGGGCACCACGATGGTGCCCGGCCCGAGTTCGGGCTTCAGCGATCCGACGGCCGAGGCCGAGACGATCTGGCGCACGCCCAGCGAGCGCAGCGCCCACAGGTTGGCGCGGTACGGCACCCGATGCGGCGGAAAGCGGTGATCGGCGCCGTGCCGAGGCAGGAACGCGATCTGCCGCTCCCCCAGCCGTCCGACCGTGATCTCGCCGCTCGGATCACCCCACGGGGTGCGCACCGTGACCGCGGCGGCGTCGCTGAGCAAGGAGTAGAAACCGGATCCGCCGATGACACCGATCTCGGCCTGAATGTTCGTCACCGGTCAAATCTAGCGGCCTCACCAATTACTAGGACGTCATAGTAAACTCAGGACGCGTCGGCCCACCCCGCCGGCCGACCGTCAGAGCCCCGGTAGCACCGGCAGGAGATCCCATGCTGCGCAAGCATTACGACGACGACCAGCTCGCCTTCGGCGAAGCCAGCCACACCTTCATCGCAAAACAGATCCACCCCGACTACCTGGCGTGGGAGCAAGCCGGCATCGCGCCCCGGGAACTGTTCACCGCGGCCGGCGCGCAGGGCCTGCTCGGCCTGCAGATCCCCGAGGAGTACGGCGGCGGCGGCACCCAGGACTTCCGTTTCAACCAGATCCTGGACGAGGAGCTGATGCTCGGCGGCGTCGGAGCGGCCGGGCTCGGCCTCAGCCTGCACAACGACATCTGCCTGCCGTACTTCCTCCACTACTGCACAGCCGAGCAGAAGCGTCGCTGGCTGCCCGGGATCGCCAGCGGCGAGCTGATCACCGCCGTCGCCATGACCGAGCCCGGAGCCGGGTCCGACCTGGCGGGTATCCGCAGCAGCGCGGTGGCCGACGGGACGGATCTGATCGTCAACGGTTCCAAGACCTTCATCACCAACGGGATCAACGCCGACCTGGTCATCGTGGCCGTCCGCACCTCGGCCGACAAGCACCGCGGTCTCACCCTGGTCGTGCTCGAACGCGGCATGCCCGGCTTCGAGCGGGGCCGCAACCTGGACAAGCTCGGCCTGCACTCGCAGGACACCGCTGAGCTGTCGTTCACCGACGTTCGGGTGCCAGCCGAGAACATTCTCGGCGAGATCGGGACCGGCTTTGCCTCGCTGGTCGCCAACCTCCCACAGGAGCGGCTGTCGATCGCCGTCGCCGGCGTTGCCGGTGCCCGCGCGGCGTTGAACTGGACCGTCGACTACGTCCGCGAGCGCAAAGCCTTCTCGGCCTCGATCGGCTCGCTGCAGAACACTCGCTTCCGCCTGGCCGAGATCGCCACCGAGGTCGACGTGGCCCAGGCCTACGTCGACCGCTGCGTCATCGCACTGAACGAGGACGACCTGAGCGTGCAGGACGCCGCCAAGGCCAAGTGGTGGTGCACCGAGCTGCAGGGCCGAACCGTCGACACCTGCCTGCAGTTGCACGGCGGCTACGGCTACATGCTGGAATACCCGATCGCACGCGCCTTCGCCGACGCTCGGGTCACCCGGATCTACGGCGGCGCGACCGAGATCATGAAAGAGATCATCGGGCGATCCCTCAAGCTCAACTGAGCCCGCCCGCGCCGTGTGGCGCGCGATGGCTGTTCTAGAGTCGGCCAATGCGTTTCGTCCTCGCCTCGGCCTCCCCGGCACGCCTGGCCACGCTGCGAGCCGCCGGGGTCGACCCCGAGGTCATCGTCTCGGGCGTCGATGAGGACGCCGTCACCGCACCTTCCCCGGCCGAGCTGGTGCAGGCGTTGGCCCTGCTCAAGGCCACGGCCGTCGCGAACGCGCTGATCGAGACGGTGGCCGCACCGACCCTGGTCCTCGGCTGCGACTCGATGCTCGAGTTTCGTGGCCACGCGTTGGGCAAGCCGGCAAGCGTCGCGGAGGCGCGCCAGCGCTGGCACGACCTGCGTGGGCGGTCTGCGGTCTTGCACACCGGGCACGCCCTGTTCGCGCTGACCGAAGCACCAGGGGGCCGATTCGCCTCGCCGGAAAAGGCCAAAGTCGCCGTGGCCAGCACCGAGGTCCGGTTCGGCCGACCCACCGACGACGAGATCGAGGACTACCTGGCCACGGGCGAACCGTTGAACGTGGCGGGCGCCTTCACCATCGACGGCCTAGGTGGCTGGTTCGTCGAAGCAATCACCGGTGACCATCACAACGTCGTCGGTCTGTCCTTACCCTTGCTGCGGGCGATGATCCGGGAACTCGGCTACGCCCTGTCGGACCTGCCGCGAAACGGCCGCGGGCCGGCCACATCCTGAGTCGGATGTGGCCGGCCCGCGGCCGGAACGAGAATTACTTGGTGTTGACGGTGATCTTGGCGATTCCGACCAGCAGGCCGCCCTTGACGGCGGTGGTCTTGAAGGTCGAGTTCAGCAGGTCGGCAGCAACCTGCGAGACCTGGACCTGAGTGCCTTCCAGGATCGCGGTGTTGCCCGAGGTCTGCAGCGGCTTGAGGGTGTTTCCGTTCAGCCCGAAGAGCAGCGCGTGGGTGGCGGCACTCTTGCCGTTGACGGCGACGTCACCGTAGAGCTTGGACGCGCCGGGGTCGATGTCGAAGTTGGTGAGCGACACCTTCGTCGCGCCACCGGTCAACGAGAAGCCGGAGCCGTCGTGCTTGATGTCGCCTACGACGTAGGGCGAAACCGATCCGGGCTTGAAGTACTTGACGTTGCCACCGGTGATCGGGAAGACCAGCGAGCCGTTGGTGAGCTTCGCGGTGCCGATGACGCCGGGGGTGAGCTTGAGGGTGCCGAGCGCCGCGACGAAGTTGCTGTCCAGTGCAACCGCGGTGGACTGGCCACTCAGCGCCGGAATGTCGGCCAGCGGCGCGGCCGCTGAGGTCGAGGACGCGGCGGGGGTGCTGGAGGACTTGTTGCTGCTGCAGGCCGCCGCGCCCAGCGCCACGGTGGCGATGGCGGTGGCGGTGATGACGCCTCGGGCAATTCGGTTCATCGGGAATCTCCTTCGATTTTGGCCTTGCTTTCGAAGGGGATTCGCCACCACGGCCAGGGCGGATTGGCTCAGTGGGTCACCATTGGTGTGTTCAGGCTCACCGGCGCCCGCGCGGCCGGAGCGTCACCGGCGGGATCGGAGGCGCCGGCAACCGATCGCCCTCGTAGGCGACGTCGCCGAAGCGTTGCCCGGCCATCCAGGCGGTTCGCGCGGCGAGGATCTCGTCGTGGCTGCGGCCGACGAAGTTCCACCACATCACCAGCTCCTCGTCGAACGGCTCGCCGCCGAGCAGCAGCAGACGTGCGCCGGCATTACTGTGCACCGCCAGTTCAGAGCGCCCCGTCCCGAGGTAGGCCATGTCCCCGGACCACAATTGCTCGGTCCCGTCGGACCAATCGCCGCTCAGGACGAGCAGCGCATGCTCCCAGTCCGGCCGCAGCTGCACCATCGCCTCGACGCCGGCGGCCACCTCAAGTTCCGCGCCGACCAGCGGAGTCAGGGCGGTCGCCGGGGACGTGACCTCGCCCAGCGAACCCATCAGCAGTCGGGCCCGCACTCCGTCGCCGCGCCATTCCGGCAGCTGCTCGTGGTGTTCGAAGAAGGGAGACGCGTCCCGGTCGGCGTCGGGCAGCGCGATCCAGAGCTGCACGCCGTGGAGCTGGTCCCCATGCCCGGTCGGAGAGTTCTCGGCGTGGGCGATGCCGTGCCCGGCGCTCATCAGGTTCAGCTGCCCGGGCCGGATGATCTGGTCGCTGCCAAGACTGTCGCGGTGCCGGACGTCACCGGCCAGCAGCCACGTCACGGTCTGCAAGCCGCTGTGCGGATGGGGGGCGATCTGCATCCCCGCCTCGCCACGGACGTCGTCCGGGCCGAACAGGTCCAGGAAGCACCAGGCACCGACCGTCCTCCGACCGCGGGTGGGCAGGTAGCGCTGCACCATCGCCGCAGACCCTGGGCCGGCCGGATTTCCGTCCACGGCGATCGTTCTGGGCGTGAGCACGACCGGCCGCGGGTCAAGCCGCTCGAAGACCGGGCCGTTCAGACCGACGCGGGCGGGCAGGTCGACCTCGGCGGGCGTCCCGACCTCCAAGTTGCTCACGCAACCAGTTTGCCGCAGTGGCGGCGGCCCGGCCAGCGAGGAACCGGCGTTCAGCCGCCGGCGGGGACGTTGGGTGTCGTCGTGGCCGCGCTGGTCCCGGTGGCAGTGGTGGCCGGCGTGGTGGTCGCCGAGGTCGGCGTCCCGCCCTGCGGGACGATGGCCGAACTGCTCGGTGTCGTGCTCACGCTGGCGCTGGTCGCAGCGGTGGTCGTCGGAGGTGCGCTGGTGGTCGGCGAGGACGAGGTGGGTGCCGAGGACGACGTCGGGGCCGACGAGGAGGACTTCGTGGTCGACGGGGGCGTCGAGGACGCCGAGTGGGGCGCCGAGGACGTCGCGGTCAATGAGGACGCCGACGACGACGGGGCTGCCGAGGAACTCGAACTGGACGAGCTGGTGGACGAGCCCGGCGAGGGGTGGGACGTGTTGTGCGACAGCCAGAAGAATCCGCCGCCGAGAAGAAGGAGCAGCGCGACGATCACCGCCGTGATGATTCCGGCCCGGCTGCCCGAGCCACGCGGCTCGTCGTCCTCGTACCGCCCGAGCGGCACACCGGCATCACCCGGGGTTGCGGGCCCACCGGTGCCGACCTCGCCGCCGCCAGGTACGGCGCCGAAGAACTGCGTGTGCTGATCGGCCAGCTCAGCCCCGAGAGCGGTTGCGCCCAGAGCGGCACCGGCCGCGGCCACCGATCCCGCGACGAACGGGTCGAAGACAGCCGGCATGACGCCGGACGTGGGGCTCAGAGCAGCTGCGACCTGGGCCGCGCTGGGCCGCTGATCCGGCTCCATCGCAGTCATCGCCGTCAACAGCTCCGGCCAGGGCTGCGGCAGGCCGGCCGGAATCTCCGGGGATCGGTGCAGCCGAGCGACCATAGCCTCCATCGGGGTGCCCTCGTAGGACTTGCGGCCGGTCAGGGACTCGATCAGGACCAGACCCAGCGCGTACAGGTCGGCCGGTGGCCCGACGGCACTTCCGCGGGCCTGTTCGGGGGCGAGGTAAGTGGCGGTCCCGACGGTGAAGTCGACACTGGTCATCGGCTCGGCCTCCAGCAGCCGCACGATGCCGAAGTCGGACAGTCGCGCCCGGAACTCCGCCCCCTCCCGCAACTGGGGGCCCAGTCCGTGATCACTGCCGAGCAGAATGTTGGCCGGTTTGACGTCGCGGTGCACCATGCCACGGGCGTGGACGTAGTCCAGCGCCGCGGCGATCTGAGCACCGATGCTGCGCACGACGGGCTCAGGCAACGGTCCGCCGGAGGAAAGCTCCGCCGACAGGGATGGACCGTCGACCAGCTCCATGACCAGGTAGGCCGAACCGGACTGGCCCGTGATCGAACCGTCGTAGAGCGTGATCAGGTTCGGATGGTTGAGCTGGGCCAGCACCTGCAGCTCGACCTCCTGGCGCTGCTGGCCACCGAGCGTGTTGTTGCCGCCGTCCAGCTGCGAGCGGAACACCTTGATCGCGACATCGCGACCGAGCAGTTCGTCACGGGCCCGGAAGACCTCGGCCATCGCTCCGGATCCGATCGGCGTCTGCACCCGGTAACGGTCGCCGATCAGCCAGCCACCGGGCTGCGGTGGGGCCGGGAAGCGGCCGGTGGGTGGCTCGGAAATCGCCTGGCTCCTCTGCGCGCTCGACTCTGGTCGACTCGTGGTCGACTCAAGGCTAGCGGCCGACGTGGCGTCCTGCTGACCGGCGCCCCGCGACCGACGGCGCGCCGCCCGGCCTCGCCTGGGGCGGCCGTTCACCGCCGGCGGATCACGGCCCTCAGACCGGGGGGACCCCGTGGCGTTTGTCAGCCAGGGGACGGCTCTTGCCGCTCAGGGCCGCAAGACGAGCAACCAATTCGGCCCGCAGTTCATCCGGCGCGATGATCGCGTCGATCACCAGGTCGGAGGCCAAGCGCAACAGATCCACGTCGGCCTCGTACTCGGACCGCCGTTCGCTGACGAACCGGGCCCGCTCCTCGGTGTCGGCGATCTCGGCGATCTTGTTCGCGTAGACGGCGTTCACGGCCGCCTCGGGACCCATCACCGCGACCCGTGCCGTCGGCAGCGCGATGCAGGCGTCGGGCATGAAGCCGGGGCCGTCCATCGCGTACAGCCCGGCGCCGTAGGCCTTGCGCACCAGCACCGACAGCTGCGGGACGTTCGCCTCGGCGACGGCGGTGATCATCTTCGCGCCGTGCCGGATGATGCCCTGACGCTCGACCTCGGACCCGATCATGAAGCCCGGCACATCGGCCAGATAGATCAAGGGGAGATTGAAGGCGTCGCAGAGCCAGATGAAGCGAGCCGCCTTGTCCGCGGAATCGGAGAACAGGACACCGCCCCTGACCGCCGAGTTGTTGGCCACGATCCCGACCGGCCGACCGTCCAACCGCCCGAGGCCGACCACCAGTTCGGCGGCGAACTCGGGCTTGATCTCGAAGAAGGAGTCTTGGTCGATCACGCCGTCGATGACCGTGTGAATGTCGAACGGAACCGATTCGGCGGCGGGGACCGTGGTGTCGTCCAACTCCTGGGCCGGCGCCTCGCCGGCGTACTCGTGCGCCGGCGCGTGCCAGTTCTGTGGGAAGTAGGAGAAGTACAGCTTGGCCTGCTCGATGGCGTCGAGGTCGTCGGTGGCGAGGTTGTCACCGCAGCCGGAGACCGTGGCGTGCATGCGCGCGCCGCCCATCTCCGCCAGGGTTACCTTCTCCCCCACCACCATCTCGGCCATGCGTGGCGAACCCAGGTACATCGAGGCGTTCGCCTCGACCATGATCACGATGTCGGTGAAGGCGGGGATGTAGGCGCCGCCGGCGGCAGACGGCCCGAACAGGCAGCAGATCTGGGGAACCTTGCCCGACAGCGCCACCTGGTTGTGAAAGATCCGTCCCGCACCGCGACGTCCGGGGAACAGGTCGACCTGGTCGGTGATCCGGGCCCCGGCGGAGTCGATGAACCAGAAGATCGGCAACTCCTGAGCCAGCGCCCGCTCGGTTACCCGGATGATCTTCTCGACCGTCCTGGCCCCCCACGAACCCGCCTTGACGGTCGGGTCGTTGGCAACCACGAGCGCCGGCCGGCCGTCGACCAGCCCCTGGCCGGTGACCACGCCGTCGGCGGGCAGCGACGAGGCCAGCGCGTTAGCCAGTTGAGCGTCCTCGACGAAGCTGCCCTCGTCGAACAGCAGGGCGATCCGGTCGCGCACATAGAGCTTTCCGGCCGCGGCAAGTTTGGCCGCCGCCGCAGTCGACGGGGCCAGCGTCCCCTTGCGAGCAGCCGCGATCTTCGCTGCGTCCGACATGATCGAAACCTACGCCCTTCCGCTTTCCCGCACGCTGAGGTCCTCCCTCGCTGACGCTCGGTCGATCCTCACTCGACTGGCCGTCATCTCGCTCCGGTCCTCCCTCGCTGACGCTCGGTCGATCCTCACTCGACTGGCAGTCCGAGGTTGCGAGCGATAACCATCCGCTGGACCTCGGACGTGCCCTCGCCGACCTCGAGGATCTTGGCGTCGCGATAGAACCGGGCCACGGGGTACTCCTCGATGAAGCCGTAGCCCCCGAACACCTGAGTCGCCACCCGGGTGGCGGTGACGGCCGCCTCGGTGGAGTACAGCTTGGCGATGGCGGCGGCCTGGCTGACCTCCGAGCGCGGGCGGCCGGCGTCCTTGAGCCACGCAGCCTTGTACGTCAGGCCCCGCGCCGCCTCGACGGCGACGGCGAGATCGGAGATCGCGAAGGCCACCGCCTGGCGAGCACCGATCGGCTTGCCGAAGGTGCTGCGCTGCTTGGCGTAGCTCAGACACTCCTCCAGGCAGGCCTGCGCCAGACCGACCGCGAGTGCGGATATCGCGATCCGGCCGTCGTCGAGAATGGACAAGAACTGGCGGAACCCGGCGCCGCGTCCGCCCAGCAGGTTCGACTCGGGCACCCGACAGTCGGAGAACACCAGGCCGTGGGTATCGGAAGCGTGCCAACCCAGCTTGTCGTAGGGCGGCTGAACCTCGAATCCAGGGGTTCCCGACGCAACGATGATGGCTGAGATCTCCGGACGGCCGGACGATTCGGACACCACACCGGTGCGGGCGGTCACGGTCACGCATGACGTGATCGGCGTGCCGGAGTTCGTGATGAACGCCTTGGCGCCGTTGATCGTCCACTCTCCGTCGGCGAGCTCGGCGCGGGTGCGGGTGGCCCCGGCGTCGGAGCCGGCTTCGGGCTCGGTCAAGCCGAACGCCGCCAGCGCGCGCCCGGCCACGAGATCCGGGAGGTACGTCTGCTTCTGCTGCGCGTCACCGAAGCTCAGGATCGGGTTGATGCCCAGACCGACACCGGCTGACAGTGTGATGCCCACAGACTGGTCGACGCGCCCCAATTCCTCGATCGCCAGGCACAGCGCGGAGAAATCGCCACCATCGGGAAGGCTGCCCCGACTGCCGCCGTATTCAGGATCGACGACCAGGCCGAACAGCCCCAACTCACCCATCTTCGGGATCAGGTGGACGGGAAAGTGATGCTTGCGGTCCCATTCGGCGGCGTGCGGGCGAACCTCGGCCTCAGCGAATTCGCGAACGACCTTGCGGAAGACCTCGTGGTCGGCCGACAGCTCGAAGGACATGGTGAGCTCCTCTATCCACGGCTCGGCCGACGGGTGGGAGCCGAACCCTACAGGTTGACGTTTACGTCAACGTCAGTCGACTATAGCTGGTATGCCCAGCGCTGCCCATACCTACGGATACGGTTCTTCGGTGACCTCCCCCGGTGCGGAACCGACCATCGACCGGCGCTGGAGTGTCGGCGAGCTGGCCGACGAGCTCGGCATCACCACCCGGACCCTGCGCTTCTACGAGTCCGAAGGTCTCATCGCCCCGGACCGATCCGGTTCGGCCCGCAGCTACGACCACCGCGACCACGCACGGATGCGGCTGATCCTGCGCGGAAAGCGATTCGGCATGTCGTTGGCCGAGATCCGGGAGATCGTCGACATGTACAACGGTGCGGCCTCGTCCGAACGGCGCCAGCTGCGCACCCTGCTGACCCGGCTGGACGAGATCTCCGAGGACCTCACCGAGCGGCGCCGCGACCTGGATCGCACGCTGAGCGAGGTCCGCGAGGTTGCCGACCAGTGCCGCACACGCCTGGCTGAACTGGACTGACGTACCGGGGCGGAAACTTCCCATTCAGCCCCCGCGTGGCTCTTTGACAGGGAATTCATACCTTCAGTACCGTCTGCGCTACTGCGCCGGGTTCTACGGTGCCCCACCCCGCACCGCGCCCCAGGAGTAGCTTCATGCGTCGTGTTCTGCGCACTCTGACCTCGACCCTGCTCGGACTGGGTCTGGTCGTGGCCTGCCTCTTCTTCACCCAGCCGGCTCAGGCCCTCGCGCCGCCGGTCACGCTGACGGGCTCGGCGCCCACCACGGCCACCGGACCGGGCACGGTCGGCCTCACCTACCTGCTGAGGACCACCCACCCCCTGACCGGCGTCGCGTTCGGCACCCACCAGGATGCGGCGCTACCCGCACTCGCCGCGACGGTCACCGTCAACGGCACGGCGGTCGACCCGGCCACGGTGACCAGCACCGCCGGCGACCTGTCCTTCGCGCTCGGCACGGCCGGTGCCCTGCCTGCGGGCACGTACCGGATCGTCTTCCGGGCCACCGTGTCTGCCACGGCGGCCCTCACGTCCTCCAGCGCCACGGTGGGCTACACCGATTCCGCCGATCCCGGCGCCGCGCCGGTCACCGCCGGGCCGGTCGCGATCTCGGTCAACGAGCCGGACCTGGTCCTGATCGGCGGCCTGAGCCCGGACGGCTCGATCATCACCCAACCACTGGGGACCGGTGCGTCGGGAGCAGCGATCTTCATCGTGGGCAACCTGGCCGCGTCCCCGACCGCGGCAACCCTGCACGTGCACGTTCCGGCCGGCCTGCTGCTGCGCAACTTCAGCGCAGTCATTGCCGATCTCAACAACCCCAACGACCAGGGAACGGTGCTGTCCTGCCCCACCACCGGCGCAGCCGGGACCACCATCGACTGCCCCCTGGGAACGCTCAGCCAGAGCCAGGCGGTTTTCGCCGGCGGTGAGGTCAGCACGTCGGGCACGCCGACGATCGGCAGCCTGGCCACGATCACCGCGGACGTCGCGCCGGACGGTGCCCTCGTGGACTCCGATCTGTCGAACAACACCACGGCCTACAACTTCGCATTCACCGGGGTCGCCGACCTGACCCGGTCCGTGACGACCTCGGCCACGACGGTCACGCTCGGCAAGAGCGTGTCGGTCACTCTCAAGGTCCACAACAACGGCCCGCAGCCGGCCCTCACCGCGGCCGCGTTCACCCTTCTGAAAAACGGCCACTTCGCGATCACCGGGTTCGACGGCACGCCGCTCGACGGCAACTCCGGCGCGTCCGGCAACGGCGTCAGCCCGCTGAGCGCGACCGCCCGGCGCTCGGCGCTGGCCACGGCACGCGCCCGGCTCCACGCTGCTGAGCGCTCGGGTACCGGCCTGCATACCGCTCAGCTGGACGCCCTGCAATCGGCCGTCAGCCGGGTCCACGCGGCGCTACGGCTGAGCGGAACCTCCGCGGCCACCGGCACCGTTTCCGCGTCTCCGACCGCCACCTACGTCGACGGTCCGGCTTGGGATCTGGGAACCATCGAACCCGGGCAGACGAAGATCGCGCACCTGACGCTCAAGGCCGTCTCGGCCGGCAGCGACACCGTCGGCATGCTCGCCCTCTCCGACGCCGCCGATCCGGGCTGCCTCACGCTGGACGACTTCGGCGCCGACGCACCCAACCCGAAGTGTGTCGCCTTGCTCGGCCTGACCGCGAAGAAGGCGGTTCCCGTCCCGAGTCCGCAGAGCGGCGCGCACGGCGAACTCGCCAACACCGGTGGCCACCCGCAGGTTCCGGCCTTCTTCGGTGGCGCCCTGGTGCTCATCGGCTCGGGCGCCCTGTGGCTGGCCCGGCGACGCCCGGACTCGTCGACGAGCTGATCACACGCGGGCGTCGCGGGACCCGTACGGTGTCTGCGGATCGCATGGCCTATCCCTCAACACTCACCCTGTGTGACCGAGGCGTGGGTAACCTTCTGACGAACTGATCAGCTTTCAGGAGGCCGCGACATGCAGAAGGTGCTCATCGCCAACCGGGGCGAGATCGCGGTGCGGGTCATCCGGGCATGTCGGGACGCCGGGTTGGCGTCGGTGGCGATCTATGCCGAGCCTGACCGCGACGCGCTGCACGTTCGGATGGCCGACGAGGCCTGGGCGCTGGGGGGCAACACCCCCGGCGAGTCCTACCTGCTCATCGACAAGGTGATTGGTGCGGCCAAGGAGTCCGGCGCCGACGCGGTGCACCCCGGCTACGGATTCCTGTCGGAGAACGCGGACTTCGCCCAGGCTGTCATCGATGCGGGGCTGACCTGGATCGGCCCGTCTCCGCAGGCCATTCGCGACCTCGGTGACAAGGTGACCGCCCGGCACATCGCGCTGCGCGCGGGCGCGCCCTTGGTTCCCGGGACGAAGGATCCCGTGTCGGGCGCGGATGAGGTGGTCGCGTTCGCGACCGAGCACGGTCTGCCCGTGGCCATCAAGGCCGCCTTCGGCGGCGGTGGCCGCGGCCTGAAGATCGCCCGCACGATGGAGGAGATCCCCGAGCTCTACGACAGCGCCGTGCGCGAGGCCGTCACCGCCTTCGGCCGGGGCGAATGCTTCGTCGAGCGCTACCTGGAGCGCTCCCGCCACGTCGAGGCGCAGGTGCTGGCCGATCAGCACGGCAACGTCATCGTCGTCGGCACCCGGGACTGCTCGCTGCAACGCCGTAACCAGAAACTCGTCGAGGAGGCGCCCGCGCCGTTTCTCACCGACGAGCAGCGCGATCGCATCCACAGCTCGGCCAAGGCCATCTGCCGCGAGGCCGGTTACACCGGCGCCGGGACGGTTGAGTATCTGGTCGGCAACGACGGGGTGATCAGCTTCCTGGAGGTCAACACTCGTCTGCAGGTCGAGCATCCGGTTACTGAGGAGACCTCGGGATCGGACTTGGTGCGGGAGCAGTTCCGCATCGCCGACGGACACGCGCTGCGCCGGCTGAGCGACCCGGAGCCGCGCGGGCACGCGTTCGAGTTCCGGATCAACGGCGAGGACCCGGGCCGCAACTTCCTGCCGGCGCCCGGTGTCGTCACCACCTACCGGGAACCCTCCGGCCCTGGTGTTCGGGTGGACTCCGGCATCGAGGGCGACTCGGTGGTCGGGGGCGCCTTCGACTCCCTGCTGGCCAAGCTCATCGTGTGGGGCGAGAGCCGCGAACAGGCGCTGGAGCGCGCGCGACGAGCGCTCGACGAGTACGTCGTGGACGGTATGGCCACTGCGCTGCCCTTCCACCGCGCGGTCGTCCGTGACCCGGCCTTCGCACCAGACGGGGACGAACCCTTCACTGTGTTCACCCGCTGGATCGAGACGGAGTTCGTCAACGAGATTCCCGCGTTCACGGCAGCCGCCGCGGCGGGCGGGACCGAGGCCGAACGGCAGACCATCGTCGTCGAGGTCGGCGGTAAGCGGCTGGAGGTCTGTCTGCCGGCCGGTCTGGGCGTGGCCAGCGCTCCGGCCTCCGGCAAGAAGGCGGCGCCGAAGCGCTCGTCCGGACCGAAGTCGTCGGCCGCGGTTTCCGGCGACGCTCTCACGGCCCCGATGCAGGGCACGATCGTGAAGGTGGCGGTGTCCGACGGCGACACCGTGGCCGCCGGTGACCTGGTGGTCGTCCTCGAGGCGATGAAGATGGAACAGCCCATCAACGCCCACAAGGCCGGGACGATAACCGGGTTGAGCGCCGAGGCCGGCGCCGTCGTGACCTCCGGATCGGTGCTCTGCGAAATCAAGCAGTAGTAGCTCGGATCAACTCGCCATAACTCATGCCGATGTAACAGGTAGACCGCGTGTCCGCGCGGTCTGATATCGGGGTGAAGTGGGGCAATCGTGGCGTCCGTTCCCACGTTGGCGGGGTGCTGGCCCGGTCCGGCGTGCCGTCCGGTGATGACTGCCGTTCCCGGCGTGCGGACCGTCCGCGCCGGGCAGACGCCCGCGCCCTCGAACCAGACCGCTCGGTCGACTTCGGGGGTGTCGTCCGAGTAGGAGGCGGGCCGCGGCCGGACGCTCCCCATACCGTTCCGCGCTGCGGCCCGCCGCACCCACCGCCGCACCCACGACCGCGGTGTCGGCGGGGTTGGTTCCGCGGGACACTTCAGGCATGCAACGTCCTGGGATCTGGCTGTGGCTGCGGTACGCGGTGGGCGGAACCCTTCCCGAGCGCTTTGACGAGTGGGTACGCCACGACCTGACCGGGGCCGACTGGCGCATTCGCGAAGCTGGACGGATCCTGCTGTTCGCGATCATCCCGATCGTGGGGCTGCTGGTCCTGCTGCCCGGTGCGATCGAGATCCGGATCTACGCCGCCCTGTTCGTCTTCATCGGGCCGTTGTTCGTCGGCTTCGCCTACGGCGACGAGCTACGCGACCGGCGGCTGCGACAGCACGGCCTGCTACCCCCCAGCGGTCCCGACCCCGACTGAGCGAGTCGGGCTGGGCCGGGTCGGCCGTCACGACTGGCGCGCGCGGATCCGCTCGATCATCTCGATGCGCTTCTCGGCGAGGGCGATCATCTCCGCGGTACGGGCCGCAACGTGGTCGCTGTCGGCGCCCTGGGAGAAGACCATGGCCCAACCGTCCGGGCCCTCGAGCGCCGGAACACGCTCGACCAGTTCGGTCGTAGCGACATGGTGCGTGCCGTCGAAGTCATAGTCGGCGTTGACCACCGCGACCACGACGTGCTCGTCCGGAAGTTCCGCTACGAACGCGACGATCTGCTCGGCGTTCTCGGCGAACACGCCTGCGGCGCGAATGGTCCGCCGCGACTTCTCGATCTGTTCCGGTGTCAGTTCCACTGCTCGTCCTCAATCCAAGTCGTCGTGCTGGGTGAGCTGGCGTGCCGCCTCGGTGATCGACCCGGACAGCGATGGGTACACCGCGAACGCCGCGGCGAGTTCGTTCACGGTGAGCCCCAGCTGCACGGCGGTCGCGATCGGCAGGATCTGCTCGGAAGCCTGCGGGGCAACCACCGCACCGCCGATCACGACACCGCTGGCCGGGCGGCAGTACAGCTTCACGAAGCCGTCGGTGACACCCTGCATCTTGGCGCGTGCGTTACCGGACAGGGCGAGGGTGACGGTGCGCGCCGGAACCGAGCCGGAGGTGACCGCGGCGTGACCGATGCCCACCGTGGCGATCTCCGGATGGGTGAACACGTTCGCGGCAACCGTCTTCAACCGCAACGGCTGGACCGCCTCGCCCAGGGCGTGCCACATCGCGATCCGCCCCTGCATGGCCGCAACCGAGGCCAGCAGCAGCACGCCGGTGCAGTCTCCGGCGGCGTAGATGCCGCTGACCGACGTCCGCGAGACCCGGTCCACATCGACGAAACCGCCCTGGCTGGTGGCCAGACCAACGTGCTCCAGCCCCAGCCCAGCGGTGTTGGGCACCGACCCGACGCACATCAGCACGTGCGATCCGGTGACCGAACGGCCGTCCACCAGACCGACCTCGACGACGTCGCCGTGGCGGAGCACCGACGCGGCCCGCGCCTGTTTCATCAGCGTTCCGCCGCGCTCGGTGAAAACCTTCTCGATGACGTCCGCGGCGTCGGGGTCCTCGCCCGGCAGCACCTTCTCGCGGCTGGACACGAGGGTGACCGGAACCCCCATCTCGCTGTAGGCGGAAGCGAACTCGGCCCCGGTTACGCCGGACCCGACCACGATCAGGTGCTCGGGCAGTGTGGTCAGGTTGTACACATCGCGCCAGGACAGGATGCGCTCACCGTCGGGCTCGGCACCAGGCAACACGCGGGGTGTGCCCCCGGTGGCGATCAGGACCACGTCGGCCTCGATGGATTCCACCGCGGCGCCCTCGGCCAGGTCGGGGGCCACCTCGATCCGATAGGTCCGGCCGTGCTGGTCGGAGGAGAAGCGCGCCCGGCCGGCGATCACGTTGACGCCCTGCTTGACGAGACGCTCGCGGATGTCGGCCGACTGGCTCGCCGCCAGATCCCGCACCCGCCGGTTGACCACCTCGAGTTTGACCTCGACCTCGCTCACCGAGCTCGAGCACACCCCGAGGTTGGGCGCGTCCCGGAACGCGGTCACCTTCTCCGAGGTCGCAATCAGCGTCTTGGAGGGGACGCAGTCGTAGAGGACGCAGGCGCCACCGGCGCCGTCGGACTCCACGAGGCTGACCTCGGCCCCCAGATCAGCGGCGACAGTGGCCGCCTCGTAGCCTGCCGGTCCGCCGCCGATGATCGCTATCCGTCTCACGCCGACCATTGTCCCGCAGAGGGTTGATGCTCGGGCCGCCGGGCCGACTAGATAAGCTCAGCCACCGTGCCCCTCTACGCCGCCTACGGCTCGAACATGGACCCGGCGCAGATGCGCAACCGGTGCCCGCATTCGCCGTTCGCGGAGACGGGCTGGCTGCCAGGCTGGCGGCTCACCTTCGGGGGCGAGGACCTCGGCTGGGAGGGCGCTCTGGCCACGGTCGTTCCGGACGACGATCCCTTGGGCAGTGGGGTCTTCGTCGCGCTGTACGACATCACCGAAGCCGACCGCATCGCCCTGGACAAATGGGAGGGCGCCGACACCGGGCTGTACGGCACCTCGACCCTTCGGGTTTCCACCCTCGCCGGGGACGTCCTGGCCTGGACCTACGTGCTCGACGGGTACGAGGGCGGACTTCCCTCGGCCCGCTACCTCGGCCTGATCGCCGAGGCCGCCGAGACTGCCGGCGCGCCGGAGGACTACGTGAGCGAGCTACGCAACCGACCGTGCCGCTCGATCGGCTTCTGAATCCAGCGTGACCCCAGCTGGGCTGACACGCACGGGCCGGCTCAGACGGGCTGACTCAGAGGTTGCTCCCTGGGTGCGGGATCAGTCCTGGGGGTTCCAGAGTTCGTCGAGGATCGCGGCCGTGAAGCGCACCCCGACGGCCAGCGCACTCTCGTCGATGTCGAAGCTGGGCTGATGCAGGTCGCCCCCCTCGGTTCCCGGCACCCGCACGCCCAGGCGGGCCATCGAACCCGCAACGGTGCGCAGGTACCAGGCGAAGTCCTCGCCACCCATGGACTGAGCGGTGTCGGACACGCCGTGCGAACCCAGCGCCGCCAGGGCCGCCTGGGTCTGGAGCGCCACCAGCGAGGGATCGTTGACCACCGCGGGCACACCGCGCTCGTAATGGACCTCCACCTTCGCCCCCGTCGGCGCGACGATGTCGGCGGCCAGCTGCGTGACCAGTGGCTGCAGGCGCTCCCACAGGTGCCCGTCGAGCATCCGCAGCGTTCCCCGCATCGATCCGCTCTGCGGGATGGCATTCGCCGCGGAACCGGCCGATACGGTGCCCCACACCAGGGACAGGGCAGAACGGGGATCGACCCGGCGGGACAGTAGTCCCGGTAGTTCGGTGATGAGCAGGCCGAGGGCGTAGACGAGGTCGACGGTCAGCTGGGGACGTGCGGTGTGCCCACCGGGACCCGACAGCCGCACCTCGATCTGGTCGAACGCGGCGGTAATGGCGCCGACCCGCAGACCTACCTTGCCCGCGTCGAGCTTCGGGTCACAGTGGACCGCGAAGATCTTCTCGACGCCGGTCAGCGCGCCGGCGTCGACGACCGCCATGGCGCCACCGGGCATGCGTTCTTCGGCGGGCTGGAAGATGAGTCGGACGGAGCCGGGCCAGGTCGTGGCCGCGCCGGCCAGCACGCCGGCCACACCCAGCAGGATCGCGGTATGCGCATCATGGCCGCAGGCGTGGCAGACCCCTGGCACCTGGGATGCGTACGGGACGATCTTGTGATCGGGCAGCGGCAGGGCATCGATGTCAGCCCGCAACGCGGTGAACGTCGGTCCGTCGCCGATGTCGCACACCACCCCGGTACCGACCGCCAACCGGCTCGGGTTCAGTCCGAAGCCGCGCAGCGTGGTCATGATCAGCTCGGTGGTGCGGTGCTCGGTGTAGGCCACCTCGGGGTGCCGGTGGAGGTCCCGCCGCCAGTCGACCAGATCGTCAGCGTGGGTTGCCAGCCATTTGGAGGCGAGTTCAGCGACCGGTTGCACGCTGTTCAGGTTATCGCCTACTGGCGGTCACCACGCCGACGAACGCCCACATCACGCGGGCGGCGGTACCTCGAAGGCGCAGAACTCGTTGCCGTCCGGGTCGGCCATGACGGTCCAGCTGATGTCGTCGTCCGGGCGGCGGATCAGGGTGGCACCGAGATCGAGCAGATCGTCCGGCCGCGCCAGTTCGATGTCGATGTGCAACCGGTTCTTCGCCGACTTGTGCTCGGGCACCTCGCCGAAGTCGATGGATTCGAACGGCGCCCCCTCGATGCCGTCGAGCCACCACCAGGGCTCCTCGGGGTCGCGGTCGAGCGTGCCACCGAGTACCTGCTGCCACCACCGGGCGATGCGCTCGGGATCGTTGGAGTCGACCGCGAGATCCTTCAGCCGGGGACCGGTAACCGGCGCGGGCCGGACGAAGGCGCAGAATTCCTGTCCCTCCGGATCGGCCATGATCGTCCAGCGCGCGAAGGTTTGCAGCTGGCGGGCGCCGAGCGCCTCGAGCTCGGTCAGGCTGCCGGTGAACACGTCGACATGCAGGCGGTTCTTCACCGATTTGGGCTCGGGCACCTTGTTCAGCCAGACCAGATGGGTCGGCGTGGGGCCTTCGAGCCTGACATCGCCGTCGGTGGCGATCGTGGCGGTCAGGCCCAGTGCCGGCGCCCAGAAACGACTCGCCGCGATCGGATCGACCGTGTCGATGCACAGCGCCTGGTATCGGGCCAGCGGCCCCTGCGGAGTTGCCATGGCGACACCCTAGGCGCAGGCACCGACACCACACTGCCGGTCAGGAGACCTCGGCAAGGATCGCGGCGGCAGCCTGCTCCGGGGTGAGCTCGCCGGCGAGCACGGCTGCCTCCGCGCGGTGCACCGCGGCCCGGCCGGCGCTGGTGTCCAGTACCGCGAGCAGCCGATCGGTGACCATCGAGCGCGTCCAATCCACCAACTGCCGGCGGCGCTTGGCGTGGAAGCGATCCTGCTCGGCGAGGTGAGCCCGGTGCCGTTGCAGGGCCGACCACACCTCGTCCAGGCCGATGTTGTCCCGTCCGGAGCAGGTGAGCACCGGAGGCCGCCACTGCTCCTCGTCCGGGCCGAGCAGTGCCAGCGCGGAGGACAGTTCCCGACCCGCCCGCTCCGCTTCTGCCGCGTGCGCCCCGTCCGCCTTGTTGACCGCGATCACGTCGGCCAGTTCGAGGATTCCGCGCTTCATTGCCTGCAGCTGGTCCCCGGTCCGAGCCAGCGTCAGAAACAGGAACGTGTCGACCATGCCGGCCACGACGTATTCCGATTGGCCCACACCGACGGTCTCGACCAGGACCACCTGGTAGCCGGCCGCCTCCATGATCAACAACGACTCGCGGGTGGCCCGCGCGACGCCGCCGAGGGTGGCGCCACTGGGCGACGGGCGCACGAAAGCCCTGTCCTGTACGGACAATCTCGCCATCCGGGTGCGGTCGCCCAGGATCGATCCGCCGGTCCTGGCCGAGGACGGATCGACCGCCAGCACGGCGACCGACTGCCCCGCGTCGATGAGGTTCATGCCGAGCGTGTCGATGAAGGTGGACTTGCCGACGCCGGGTACCCCGGTGACGCCGATCCGGCGAGCGCCGCCGGTCGCCGGGAGCAGTTCCGCGATCAGGGCCTGCGCCTGCTCGCGATGGTCGGCCCGGCGCGACTCGACCAGGGTGATCGCCCGCGCTATGCAGGCCCGGTCCCCCGCCCGGATCCCGGCACTCAGGTCACCGGCAGCGGGCACGTCCGGGGTGTCCATCAGGCCGTCGGCAACTGCCGCTCGAGCGCCGCGAGCAGCTCGAGGGCCGAGTCGGCGATCACCGATCCCGGCGGGAAGATCGCCGCGGCACCGGCCGAACGCAGGGCCGGGAAGTCCTGCGGCGGGATGACACCACCCACCACGATCACGATGTCCGATCGCCCTTGTGCCACCAACTCATCTCGCAGTGCCGGCACCAGCGTGAGGTGGCCCGCCGCGAGTGAATTGACGCCGACGACGTGCACGTCGGCCTCCACCGCCTGCCGGGCGACTTCGGCCGGGGTCTGGAACAACGGGCCCACGTCGACATCGAAACCGAGGTCGGCAAAGGCCGTCGCGATCACTTTCTGCCCGCGGTCGTGGCCGTCCTGGCCCATCTTGGCCACCAGGATCCGCGGGCGCCGACCGTGCTCGGCCGCGAAGGTGTCGGTCGCCGCCCGCGCGCGACTGATCGAGCTCCGGGCGTCCGTCCCACCGGATTCGGCCTCGCTGCGATACACACCCGAGATCGTACGGATCGTGGCCGAATGCCGGCCGAACACTGCCTCCAGCGCGTCGGAGATCTCGCCGACCGTGGCCTTGGCGCGGGCCGCGTCGATAGCCAGCGCCAAGAGGTTGCCGTCCGATCCGGCTCCGTTGGTGAGGGCGTTCAAAGCTTGGGCGGTGGCGTTGTGATCGCGTTCGTCCTTGAGCCGTCGCAGCTTCTCGGCTTGCTGCGCTCGGACGCCGGCGTTGTCGATCTTGAGGACGTCCAGCTGTTCCTCGGTATCGAGCCGGTATTTGTTGACGCCGATCACCGGTTGCCGACCGGAATCGATCCGGGCCTGCGTCCTGGCCGCGGCCTCCTCGATCCGGAGCTTGGGCAAGCCCTGGTCGATCGCGCGGGCCATCCCGCCGGCGCGTTCCACCTCGGTGATGTGCGTCCAGGCCGATCGGGCCAGGTCGTGCGTCAGCTTCTCCACGTAGGCCGAGCCGCCCCACGGGTCGATGACCCGGGTGGTGCCGGATTCCTGCTGCAATACCAGCTGGGTGTTGCGGGCGATGCGGGCGGAGAAGTCCGTCGGCAGAGCGAGGGCCTCATCGAGGGCGTTGGTGTGCAGGGACTGGGTGTGGCCCTGCGTCGCCGCCATGGCCTCGACGCCGGTCCGAATCACGTTGTTGAAGACGTCCTGCGCGGTCAGTGACCAGCCCGAGGTCTGGGAATGTGCCCGCAGCGACAGGGACTTCTCGCTCACCGGGCCGAACTGCTTGACCAGCTTGGCCCACAGCAGCCGCCCGGCGCGCAGCTTGGCCACCTCCATGAAGAAGTTCATCCCGATCGCCCAGAAGAACGACAGTCTCGGCGCGAAGGCGTCGATGGTCAGACCGGCGTCCAGTCCCGCCCGGAGGTATTCCACGCCGTCGGCCAGCGTGTAGGCCAGCTCCAGGTCGGCCGTGGCACCCGCCTCCTGGATGTGATAACCCGAGATCGAGATCGAGTTGAAACGCGGCATCTGCCGACTGGTGAAGGAGAAGATGTCGCTGATGATGCGCATCGAGGGCGCGGGCGGGTAGATGTAGGTGTTGCGAACCATGAACTCCTTGAGGATGTCGTTCTGGATCGTCCCGGTCAGCTGTCCGGGCTTCACGCCCTGTTCCTCGGCCGCCACCACGTACAGCGCCAGTACCGGTAACACCGCACCGTTCATGGTCATCGACACGCTCATCTGGTCCAGCGGAATACCGTCGAAGAGTTGCCGCATGTCGTAGATGGAATCGATGGCGACGCCGGCCATGCCGACGTCCCCGATCACACGGGGGTTGTCGCTGTCATACCCGCGGTGGGTGGGCAGGTCGAAGGCGACCGACAGCCCTTTCTGACCCATCGCGAGATTACGACGGTAGAAGGCATTCGACTCGGTGGCGGTGGAGAAACCGGCATACTGGCGCACCGTCCACGGTTGGGTCACGTACATCGTGGGGTACGGCCCGCGTAGGAACGGAGCGATACCCGGGTAGGTCTGCAAGAAGTCCACGCCGGCCAGGTCCTCGGCGCGGTAGACGGGCGGCACGACAATGCCCTCGGGCGTGTGCCACGCCGGCGCCCGCGGAGCGCGATTGGCCTGCGACGCAGCGGGTTTCGAGCTTCGCAAGGTGGCCGAACCGAAGTCCGGGATCCTCGTGACCGGCTGGCTTGCGGAAGTGGCCGCGGTGTCCTCGGTACTCACGGGCCCTCCTCCGTCAGCTGGGCCAGGGCGGATCGGAGCACGGTCACGACGTCCATCCCGGCGTAGAGGTAGCCGTCGGCACCGGATTCGGCACCGGATTCGGCACCGGGTTCAGAATCGAGTTCTGCACCGACACCGACGCGCCCGGCCAGCCACACGAATCGGGCACCCGCCGCCTTGAGCGCGGTCGCCGCGGCGGCGGCCTGCTCGTCATAGACCCGGTCGCTGGAGCACAGACAGACGCCTGGCGTTCCGCTCGCGCGGAACTGGTCCACGAGTTCCGGGACGGACCCCGAGCCGGCGACGGCTTCGATCCCGCCGGCCTGGAACAGGTTCGCCGCAAAGGCCGATCGGGTCGCCGACGCGGCCGGGCCGCCGAGACCGGCAAGAAAGATCCGCGGCCTGCTTCCCCGCTCGGTCAGTGCGGCGTCACTGAGATCGCGCAGGGCCTCGAAGTCCTCGGCGTACCGGATCCGCGGCAACAATCCGGCGCTACCGGCATGCGGTTTGGCGAGCCGGGGCACCGCGGGCTCGTCGAGGTAGGCGAATTCGCTGACGCCGGTTATCGGGCTGCGGCGTCGCGCTATGGAATCACGCCGCGTCGCGTAGGACGCGGCCAAGCGGGCGGCCAGGGCCCCACTGCGCAACAGCGAGTGGACTCCCCCGCCCCGCTCCAGTTCGGTGAAGATGTCCCAGGCCTGGTCGGCCATTTGGGCGGTGAGCGACTCGACGTAGTACGAGCCGCCCGCCGGGTCGGCGACCCGGGCCAGGCTCGACTCGTCGTGCAGGATCGAGGAGGTGTTGCGAGCCAGCCGCCGGGCGAAGTCGTCGGAGACGCCCAGCTCGGAGTCGAAGGGCAGCACGGTGATCGCGTCCGCGCCGCCGACCGCGGCGGAGAAGCAACCGATGGTCGTGCGCAGCAGATTCACCCACGGATCGCGGCGAGTCATCATCGCGGCCGAGGTGACGGCGTGCTGTCGCTGGCCGCTGCGGTCCACACCCGCGCCGGACAGTTCGGCGACCCGGTCCCACACCTGGCGCGCCGCACGCAGTTTGGCGATCGAGGTGAACTGCTCGGCGGTTACGGTGAGGCGGAACTCGATCCGGCCCAGCGCGTCGTGGAGGTCCAGCCCGGCCTGGACGAGTGCCCGCAGATAGGCCACGCCGACCGAGGTGGCCAGGGCTACCTCCTCCGCGGCCGTGGCGCCGGCCTCGGCGTAGATCGTGCCGTCCGCGACGGCGATTCCGAGATGCGGAGCATCGCTGACCAGCGCCACCAGCTCGGTGAAGTCGACCGGACGATCCACACCGACTCGAGCCAGGTCACCGATCGGGTCGCTACCCAGGCTGCCGTGCAACTCAGCGGCCGCGACGCCTCGCTCGGCCGCCGCGCTCAGCAGGATCCGGGCCGCGACTGTCGTTTCCGGGCCTGCCTGCAGGACCACGGGGGCGAGGTCGAGATACACCCCGGCCAGGCTCTGTGCGATCTCGGAGACGGGCACGCCGCCCTCGCCGGCCCGCAACCACACCGAGGTCGCACCGTTTTCCAGGTCGGTCAGCAGCGCCCGGTTGGCCTGCTCGGCGTCAGGACCTTCGATCAAGGCCCGGACGTCCCAACCACCAACGGTCGCGGCGTCGACGGTCGCGCCCCGCGTGAACGGAGCCTGTCCCGGAAGGCTGGATGCGGCGCCGGCCGGCAGATCGGCGGCGGTGTACAGGGGTCGCAGGATCAGGCCATCGTCGGTGCGGGTCGTCAACGCCGCCTCGGGATCGGCGACATCGGTGCGTCCAGACTTGGCCAGCACCGCGGCCACCGCCGCCCGCCAGTCGTCGGCGGTGGCCGGCGCAAAGTCCGTCGCCACGGACAGCGTGCCGGCCGGATCGGTCTCGGGCACAGTCATGGCGCGGATCGTATGTCCGCCTCCAGCGAGCAAACGCAGCCGAGTGGCAGATCTCTCGCCTGCTCCCAGGGCTGCGGCTAGGCTGCCTCGCTGTGACCGATTCCGCGCCTATCTCAACTGCCTCTGCCTCCGATCCGAGCGAGGAGGCCCGTGCCGCTGCGGCCAGACTGGCCGAGCTGACGGGGGTGCGACAGCATGACGTAGCCCTGGTTCTCGGCTCGGGCTGGGTCCCGGCGGTGGACCGGATGTCGGAGGACGCCGGCGGCCACGTCGAGTTCGACAACACCGAGCTGCCCGGCTTCCGGGCGGCGGGAGTGGCCGGGCACTCCGGCAAGATCCGGTCGCTCGAGGTCAGCGGCAAGCGCGTGCTCGCCTTCCTCGGCCGTACCCACTACTACGAGTCCCGCGACGTGCGTGCGGTAGCTCATGGGGTGCGGACCGCGGCCGCCGCGGGGTGCCGGGTCACCGTTCTGACCAACGCCTGCGGCGGGCTGCGCGCGGACATGAACGTCGGCGATCCGGTACTGATCTCCGACTCCATCAACCTGACCTGGGCCACCCCGTTGGTGGGGGCCCGGTTCGTCGACCTCACCGACCTGTACTCCAAGCGGCTGCGGGCCCTGATGCTCGAGATCGACCCAAGCCTGGCCGAAGGCGTCTACGCCCAGTTCCCCGGTCCGCAGTACGAGACGCCGGCCGAGGTCCGGATGGCCCGCACGCTCGGCGCCGACCTCGTCGGCATGTCGACCGTGCTGGAGGCGATCGCCGCCCACGCCGAGGGGTCGGAGGTGCTCGGCATCTCCCTGGTCACCAACCTCGCGGCCGGGATCACCGGCGAGCCGTTGAACCACGAGGAGGTGCTGGCCGCCGGCAAGGCTGCGGCGACCAGGGCCGGTGGTCTGCTGGCCGAGTTGCTCGCCCGGCTGTGACCGTTCTGCTCACCGGTTCGTCGGGCCGGATCGGACGGATGCTCACGGCTCGGCTCCCGCCACGCGGCATCGCGTTACGCACCTTCGATCGGGTACCGCCGGCAGACGTGGTCGCCGACGTCACCGACCTTGCCGCGCTCACCCAGGCGATGGCCGGGGTGGACGCGGTCGTGCATCTGGCCGGACAACCCACCGAGGCGCCGTGGCCGGTCATCCGCGCGGCGAACATCGACGGCACCGTGACCCTGTTCGAGGCCGCCAGGGCCGCAGGGGTGCGACGGGTGGTCTACGCCTCGTCCAACCATGCGGTCGGTTTCACCCCGCACGACGACCTCTCCGCCGGTGCCGATCTGCCCGCCGATACGCCCGCTCGACCGGACACGCTCTACGGCGTCAGCAAGGTGTTCGGCGAGGCACTGGGGCGCTACTACGTCGACCGGTACGGCTTCGACGTCGCCTGCCTGCGGATCGGTTCCTGCCAGGAGGAGCCACCGAACAGCCGGGCCCTGGCCACCTGGCTCTCGCCCGGGGACGTCACCGCCCTGGTGTCGGCGTGCCTGACCCACCCCCACCTCGGGTACCGGCTCATCTGGGGCGTGTCGGCGAATCGGCACCGCTGGTTCTCCCTCGACGCTGGCGCCGAGATCGGCTTCGTCCCCGAAGACGACGCCGCCGCCGTACGGCCGGAGCTCGACGTCGCCGATCGCGGTGCGCTGGACGCGCGGGTGGGCGGCGAGTACACCGAGGCCGAGTTCGGCATCGACGAGGTCACCGCGGGGTTCGAACACGACTCCACCGGCACCGGCACCGGCACCGGCACAACAGCCTGATCGACAAGGGAGGAATCGAATGAGCCTGCCCGCTGACTTGGCCGAATCCGTCGCCGCCTGGATCGCCGACGACCCGGATGCGGCCTCCGTCGCCGAGCTGCAGTCACTGCTTGCCCGTGCCGAGCACGAGGACGCCGAGGCGAGAGCCGACCTCGCCGATCGCTTCGCCGGGCCACTCACCTTCGGCACGGCCGGCTTGCGGGGGCCCTTGCGGGCCGGGCCCAACGGGATGAACACGGCCGTGGTGCGCCGCGCGGCCGCCGGGCTGGCCGCGTACCTGGAGACGGCCGGTCATGCCGGGGGGATCGTCGTGATCGGCTACGACGGACGGCACGGCTCGGCCTCCTTCGCCCGGGATTCGGCCCGCATCTGCTCGGCGGCCGGGTTCCAGGCCCGGCTGCTGCCTCGGCTGCTTCCGACCCCGGTCCTCGCCTTCGCGGTCGGCCATCTCGGTGCGGTGGCCGGAATCATGGTCACCGCGTCGCACAATCCGCCTCAGGACAACGGCTACAAGGTCTACGCCGCGGACGGGGCCCAGATCGTTCCGCCGATGGACCGCGAGATCGAGGCCGCGATTCGTGGCGTCGCCTCGACCCGGGCGATCGAGCTCTCCGAGGACTACGAGGTACTGAGCGAGTCCCTGGTGAACGACTACGTGGCGGCCGTGGCGGGGCTGGTCGCGCCCGATTCGCCCCGGGACCTCTCGATCGTGCACACCGCGATGCACGGAGTCGGCACCGCGGTGGTGCGGGCGGTGTTCACCCGGGCGGGCTTCGCAGCGCCGCGGTCCGTGCCTGAGCAGGCCGAGCCCGACGCTGAGTTCCCCACGGTGGCGTTTCCCAATCCGGAGGAGCCCGGCGCCATGGATCTGGCGCTGGCCCTGGCCGATCGTGACGGGGCCGACCTGATCCTGGCCAACGACCCGGACGCCGACCGGTGCGCAGTCGGGGCCCGGTTCCAGACCGAGGCCGGGCCGCGCTGGCGGATGCTGCGCGGCGACGAGGTCGGGGTGCTGCTGGCCGACCGTCTGCTGAGCCGCGGGGTGCGGGGAACCTACGCCACGACCATCGTCTCCTCGACCCTGTTGTCGGCGATGGCCGCCAAGCACGGGGTCGGGTTCGCCGAGACCCTGACCGGGTTCAAGTGGATCTCCCGCGCGGCCGAGGACCTGGTCTACGGCTACGAGGAGGCCCTCGGCTATGCCGTCGCGCCCCGCCTGGTGCGCGACAAGGACGGGATCTCTGCCGCGCTGCTGGTGGCCGAGTACGCCGCCGTGCTCAAGGCGCGGGGATCGTCGCTGCCGCAGCGGCTAGCCGAGCTGGCCGGCGAGTACGGGCTCTACGCCACGGTTCAGCTGTCGTGGCGCGTCGATGACCTGTCGCTGATCACCCAGGCGATGGCCCGGCTTCGGTCCGCCAGGCCCGAGCATCTGCTCGGCCGGGCCGTCACGATCACCGACCTAGCTCCGGACAACGACGTCGTCATCCTGCGCTTCGACGGCGGGCGGGTGGTCGTCCGCCCGTCCGGAACCGAGCCCAAGTGCAAGGCCTACCTGGAGGTCGTGATTCCGGACGCCTCACCCGAGGCGGCCGAGGCCGGGCTGGACCGGCTCTCCGCGGAGATCCAGGACATCGTCGGCCTGCCACCCGGCTGAGCGCGGGCCGAGAGCCCAGCCGGACGGAGCCCGGACGTAGCCCGGACGGAGCCCGGACGGAGCCGATGGCGGTTACGGGCTCGGAGTAGCCACGGCGGCCTGGGGACCGGCGCCGCTGTTCGGGGCCGCGCTGCTCGCTGGGGCGGAGCTGGGGGCCGACGGGCTGGGCGACGTGGTCGTGCTCGGCGCCGGGCTGAACCCGCCGTAGCCCGCGTTGTCGCGCTCGATCACCGATCGCAGCAGTCCCCGGTCGAGGGCGGCCTCGGCGAAGAACCCGTTCGGTGCAGCGGCGATCAACTGCGCCGCTGTGCATCGATTTCCCGCCGGCGGGCAGATCGTGGTGCCCGAGGTGACGGTGATCCGCGGGTCGAGGCCGGCCCGGTAGCGCGGTGAGGAGGCGATGACGGCGTAGCGGGTGGTGCCACCGGCGCCGGCGCCCGGACGGGCCGTGGCGTAGCGGAACAGGACCTGCGAGCTCTGCGCGTCGAAGCCGGTCACATAGATGACGGCGTTGCCCACCGGCGCCGGGGACGCGGTAGTCGAGCCGCTCGGAAGGGCTGAGGACGGACTGGAGCCCGGCGGGTCGACCGGGGAGGGCGAGCCAGCGGCCGACGGGACCGCCCCGGAGACCGTCGCTGCCGGGCCGGTCACCCCGCCCGCCGGATCGGAGTCCGCCGGGGACATACCGGGCCTGATCGAGGAGCTGACCGGGCTGCTCGACTGCCGGCCATCGAGTGCGGGCGAATTCGGACGGCCGGGAATCCCGGTACCGGCGAGAGTGTGGCGACTGCTCGCCGAGTGACTGGCGGTAGCGACCACGACCTGCGAGGAGTGAGGGCGCGAGCCGACCGGCAGGCCGACGGTGGAGGCCGTGATCACCGTTGCGGCGACCGCGACCGAGCCGCTCAGTGCGGCGACCGCGACCCCGCCGCCGACGGCGAAGGGTCCGAGCACCCAGCGACGTGCGCGAAGCCGGGAGAGCCGGCTGCGCTCGCCCGGGACTTCTTCGAACATGCCCTGCCCCAAACCTGTCGATTGTGTCTGCCGTAGGTGAGACGTCGCGATCGGCCCGCCCTGTTGCACCGCCGAGACGATCTCACGAAACCGTGGACGCAGCCCGCATGCGCGGCGGGTGCGGCCCGTCCTGTTCAGTGTTGCCGTGATTGCGGGACTCTAACCGTCCCAACGGACTTCGTACCGGATCGCTACGTTGTCGTTACCGTGCCGAAAGCGCTGACGCCGGCCGGCAACCAAGACGGTTGCCGGCCGGCGCCGGGCGTACGGATCGAACGGGACGTCATCGCCCCAGGGCCAGCTAGTGGCTGACCACCAACGGGCTGCCCGACAGCGAGGCACTGGCGTTGCCGCCGTTGGTGACGCTCACCCGGATCGTGTAACGACCGGCCGGCAGCGATCGGGTATTCGCGGCGAGGCTGTTGACACCCGACTTCTCGGTGACGGCGCCGAGGTTGTAGGACTTGCTGCCCTGGACCGCGAGGACCGTGGCCACGGCGCCGGCCTGGACGCCCTTGTCCTGCCATCTGACGGCGAACGAGCTGGTAGCGGTGCAGTCACGGGCCAGTCGGATCGAGTACACGTGCCAGCGACGGGCACCGCGATCCTCGTTGGGATCCCAGCGGAGCTCGCTCACTCGCCGCCCGGAGGCGAACGGGTACCGGATCGAAGCGGTGTTCTCGGTCAGGGTGGAGGTCGGCTGGGCCATGTTGACGACGATCGTGCGCTTGCCGCTGTAGGTCAGCAGGTCGTTGGTCTGGGAGATGCCGGACTTGCCCGCCAGCTTCCACATGATGCGGCCCATGGTGCCGCCACCGGCCGTGTCCGCCAGATTGAACGAACCGTCGTAGCCGGTGACCAGGGTCAGCCGATTCCAGATGGTCCCGTTGATGCCCTTGCCCACCTTGAACAACACATGCGGGTCGTTGATGGTCGGCCTGGCGTTGGTGGCCGACAGCACACCCTTGGCGAAGCTGATCGACCGGGCGTTGACGGTGCCGGCGATGCTCCCGGAGGAGGTGAAGGTCCACGGGTGTCCCAGGGCCGAGGTCGCCCAGTCACCACAGCCGGAGGCGTCCGGGCTGATCACGGTGACCACCGGACGGTTCGTGATGCGCAGGGACGTCCCGACGGGCTGGCCGGAGGAGTCGACGGCGTAGAAGCGGGTCCCGGCCGGGTAGCCCGAGACGTTCACGCTCGCGGTGCCCGAGGATCCCACGGTCGAGGCAGTCCCGGCGGTCCCGGTGACGACGCCGCTGGTGCTGTTGGCCCCGGTCGGGGAACTGGAGTCGGAGGACCAGTGCAGCGTGGCGGGGCGCCCGCTGGGCGAACGCCATGTGAGGGTCGAGGCGCTGGCCACGTGGTAGACGCGGAGGAAGTCGATGCCGATCCGGGTGGGGCTGTGCGGGCTGGTCGCCAGTCGCAGCCCGGTGATGCTGCCGGAGTAGCCGGCCCGGCCGGGGAACTTGTTCTGCATCAGCAGGTCGTAGTCGTTCCATCCCGCCTTGAGCGTGAAGGGAACACCGCCCAGCGTCTTCAGGCCGTCACCGATGAAGTAGAACAGGGCCGCGCCGGTGTTACTCGAGGCGTAGGCGTGCAGGTGCATCCGGGTGTACGTCGCGGCGCTGAGCTGGTTGCCCGCCGCGGAACCGTCCCGGCCGATCCGCATCGAACCCGGGTAACCGCCCCACAGCGGTGAGATGTACGAGCCGGGTCCGGCGGTGTAGGCCAGGACGCCCTTGGACATCGATGCGCTGGTGACGTTCGTCGTCGGGCCCTTGTCGAGGATGACGTCGCTGGGGTTGGAGTAGTCCCACGCGTCGTGGAACACCGTCGAGGCGTAGTCGGGCGCCTCCTGCACCGACGTGGAGACGAAGGTGGAGGCCGCGGCGCCCGAGGTGACGTTCGTGGTCACCAGCAGGCCGCCGAGAAGCGCCGTCGAAACCGACAAACCGACCAGACAGTGGCGCCTTCGGCTGCGCCCTAAGCGTTTACGCATGTACGTAGAGTACACAGGCCGTAGCCCAGTAGCTACTCAGCGTTACGTGCTCGTGAGATTCAGCGTGATTCAGCGTGATCCAGCGCGATTCAGCGTGGCCCGAACTGCCGATCGCCGGCGTCGCCCAGGCCCGGCACGATGTAGGCGTTGCTGTTCAGCCCCTCGTCGATGCTCGCCGTGAACAGGCTCGACACCAGTCCCGATGCCTCGATCCGATGGACGCCTTCGGGCGCGGCCAACGCGCAGACCACGACGATCGTGGTGGCCCCACGGGTGCTGAGCAGTTCGCAGCAGTGCGCCAGTGAACCGCCGGTGGCCAGCATCGGGTCGAGCACGATGACCGGACGCCCCGCCAGGGAATCCGGCAGCGAGGCCATGTAGGCCTCGGGATCGTGGGTCTGTTCGTTGCGGGCGAGACCGACGAAACCCATCTGCGATTCGGGCAGGAGATTGAACGCGGCTTCGGCCATGCCGAGCCCCGCCCGCAGGACCGGCACGATCAGCGGCGGGTTGGCCAGCGTGTGACCCTTGGTCGGCCCGACCGGAGTGGTGATGTCAAGCTCGGTCAGGGGCAGGTCCCGGGTCGCCTCGTAGACCAGCAAGGTCGACAGTTCGCGCAGGGCCGCTCGGAACTCGGCGTTGCTGGATGTCTCGTCCCGCATCACGGACAACCGGCTGCGAACGATGGGATGCTCTACGACGACGGTCTGCACGCCCGGGAGCCTAGCGGTCGGCCGCCCGTGGCTGGGCGCCCTGCCGACTCTTGGTGATCTCCGCTGACCGCCGCCCCCCTCCGACGGCAGAACTTGCCTGGAGGGGGCCCGTGGATGCGACCTAGACTGGCGCGGTGACTGAAACCGTCCTCCGTCCGGCGTCCGCGTCGGCGCCCGCCGGCCCGGCCCGCCCCGGCGGAGGCCAACTCGCCGACGTGACCCGCGACGACTCCTCCCTCCGGCGCTTCCTGCACGGCCTGCCCGGCGTCGATCAGGTCGGCGCCGAGGCGCGGGCCGCCTCGCTGGCCACGCGCAGCATCAAGACCACCGCCAAGGCCTGGGCCATCGACACCGCGATCCGGATGGTCGATCTGACCACGCTCGAGGGCGCCGACACCCACGGCAAGGTCCGGTCGCTGTGCGCCAAAGCCGCCCGCCCCGACCCGTCCGATCCCACGGCCCCGGCGGTGGCCGCCGTCTGCGTGTATCCAGACCTCGTCGCCACCGC